>JAZPYS010000052.1:0-35472 GCA_045544275.1 Acetatifactor sp.
CCATGTATATCCTCCTTTTCCGGCAAAAAGCTATAATATATTCATCACACATGGTTCTTTAGCTTCTGCCTTTGATTGTAAATAAATTTCAGGTAAAACGGCAGAACAGCCATTTGACATTAGAAATTTAGATAATTAAGATTTGCTCTTATGCTATAAGGATAATAGATATTTTATTGATTGTCAACCATATAATTGTATTTTTCAAAAAAATATAATAAAAAACTCAAATTAGCATAATTTTTCATTAACACCAATTTGAGTTCAATATACTATTACAACCACTTTCAATTAATCAACTTTGTTATTACCCATGCAAACTCACCGGTGCTTTCGGCTTGTTCTTGCTTCTTGCACTGGTTCTTCCTTCCGGTTTGATTTCGCCCGCAGCCATCAATGAACGCTTTGTCAATGCAGGTCCGATTAATTCATAAACAAGTACACTGAACAACACAACATTTCTTACGATGGCTCCGTCAGACAATGAAGCTGCTGTCATGGACATGCCCAACGCAACACCTGCCTGGGGGAACAGAGTAATACCTAAATTCTTAATAATCTTCTCGCTGCATTTGGTCGCCTTACAGCTGCCATATGCACCATAATATTTACCGAGACATCTGAATATGATGTATACAATACCGATCACCAGCACCATAGGATTGCTCAGGATCTTCAGATCTAACTCTGCACCGGACAATACAAAAAACAGTAGATTCAAAGGAACTGTCCATCCATCCACACGCCCCATCAATTCTTCTGAGGTCTCGCAGACATTACAGAACACGGTACCTGTCATCATACATACCAGCAACAGTGAAAATCCACAATGTACGCCCGCAATCTCAAATTTCAGCATAGACAGACCTACTGTGAGGAATACAAATGCTACGGAAAGTGTCATACGTTTACTTCTGGAATGGAAGAAAATTTCCAGATAATTTAAGACAAATCCCATGATCGCACCGAGCCCCAGAGACAACACAATCTCAATTACCGGTTCCAAGATCATACCGGTCACACTGATACTTCCCATTTCAATAGCATTTGCAATACCCATTGACACAGCAAACAGCACCAGACCTACCGCATCATCGATTGCAACAACTAACATTAACAGACTGGTCAACGGTCCCTCTGCTTTATACTGCTTTACTACCATTAAAGTGGCGGCCGGTGCAGTTGCGGATGCAATGGCACCAAGTACAATGGCTGAAGGTAGGGACAACATTGCCGGGAATGACAAATGGAGTGCGATCAATGCAATATCTACCACAATGGTTGTGATCACTGCCTGGAATATACCGACAATAATCGCCTGTTTTCCCATACTCTTTAACTGGGTCAGTCTGAATTCATTACCGATGGTGAAAGCAATAAAGCCCATAGCAGCCTGCGAAATGGCTCCGATGGATTCCACCTGCTCCAATGTATTAAATCCAAGACCGGAAATATGTAATGCACCAAGGCAATAAGGTCCTAATAACAAACCTGCTACCAGATATGCCGTCACCGCCGGCAGGTTCATTTTCTTTGCCACACGGGACATCAACAGACCGCCGATCATGGCAAATGCCAAACTTATAAATAATTCACTCACGTCAAATTACTCCTCTCGTCTATTTTAGTATTACAAAACATTTGAATTATACCACTCGCTTTATATTTATCAATCTGCAAATTTAATAATTATTTTAGAAATTTGGACTTTGTTTTTATTCTTTCTGCCCTTGACATTTTATATTCGGCATTACATCTGGAATATTTGCTGTAGATGTGGTATGATTCAAGTATCGTGTTTCGCATAATGCCTGACACAATATTCATAGAAAGGAAAACAGAATACGCAGATGGGTATTCTGAGGACAAATTGATATGTACGATAAATGGTCTCTGGAAGTATTATATTCCGGATTTGATGATGAAAAATTTCAGAAGAATTTAAAAAAGACAGATGCGCTAATCTCGCAATATCAAGTAATGGCTGACAATTTAGGTTCAGAGGATACAAGAACAACACTCTCTAAAGCATTATTGTTAACAGAAGAATTTAACATGCTGCTGAACGACCTGTTTGGCTACTGCTCTCTGGTGCAGTCTACCGACACTTCAAATGCAGACAGTGCCTCCTACATGGGGCAATTGATGCAGAAGGTAAGTGATGTGACCAAGCCTTCCACATTGATTGATAAGTATATTTCAAAAATCCAAGATTTGGATGCAGTTATCGGTGATGATCCTCTGCTGAACGAATACTCTTATTATCTCCATGAGATTCAAAAAGCAGACAAACATACGCTTCATGAAGATGTGGAAGCAGCCATCTCCCGCATGGATACCAGTGGCGGTTCTGCCTGGAGTGATCTGCAGAGTTTCTTGACTTCCTCAGTCAAAGTGAATTTCAGAGGTGAGACCACCACCCTTTCTTCTATTAGAAATATGGCATACAATGCAGATGCTGCCACCCGTAAAGAAGCCTATGAAGCAGAACTTGCCTGTTATGACAAGATCAAGGACTCTGTTGCATTTTCTTTAAACAGCATCAAAATGCAGGATATCAGTGTATGCCAGATGAGAGGATTTGCATCTCCCCTGGATAAGGTACTCTTCCATTCCAAAATGCAGCGTTCCACACTGGAAGCCCTGCTGAATGCCATGAAAGAATATCTCCCCAATTTCCAGCGCTATCTGCGCACCAAGGCAGAAGCTTTAGGACACAAGAATGGCCTTCCATGGTATGATCTGTTCGCACCGGTTGCCCAAAACAGCAAAACATATACTGTAGAAGAAGCAAAAGCATATTTGATGAATATTTTTAAGAACTGCAATCCACGTATGGCTGAAATCACAGACCAGGCTTTTGAGGAAAACTGGATTGACTTCTTCCCAAGAGAAGGCAAAGTGGGCGGCGCCTTCTGTGCCGGTGTAGAAAGTGCAAAGCAGTTCCGTATCCTGACCAATTATGATGGATCTTTTAGTGATGTAGTAACTTTGGCACATGAATTAGGCCATGGATATCATGATTTCATGATCTATGATAACAGACCGTTAAATATGAATTACTCTATGCCCGTGGCCGAGACCGCTTCTACCTTCAACGAGAACCTTGTGACCAATTACGCCATCCAAAACGCTTCTTCTGATGAAGAAAAGTTAGCGCTCATCGAAGGACAATTGAGCGATGTGACACAAATTATCTGTGATATTTATTCCAGATTCCTGTTCGAATCCAAGGTAGTTGAAAACCGAAGTACACAGTTCATGTTTGCAGATGACCTCTGCCAGATTATGCTGGATGCACAGAAAGAAGCTTACGGTGATGGCCTGGATCACGACTGCTTACATCCGTACATGTGGGTATGTAAGGGGCATTATTACAGTGCAAACTTAGGTTTCTACAACTTCCCCTATGCATTCGGCGGCTTATTCGCACGTGGCCTGTATGCAAAATACCAACAGGAAGGTGAGGCTTTTCTTGAGAAATATAATTACATGCTGAAAGAAACGCCTGTCAGAAGTGTTGAAGACGTAGCAAAAATCTGTGATATCGACCTGACCAGCAAAGAATTCTGGCTTATGAGTTTACATTCCTACGATGAAGCAATCGCAGAGTTTAAACGTTTGGTATCCTGATCATTACCATGTGCATAAAATAACCTGAAGATTGCGATTTTGGGCATGAAATGACCTTTTTTATCCCTTATGCCCAAATCAACTCCCAAAAAGCTTCGAATTCACTCATAATAAAGCACATTTGGGCAGAAAGTGCATCCCTTGGCACTTTCTGCCCTATCTTTTATAAAATAGTGGCCATAATAATGCTACATACCAGCATTTATGCCCAATACTTCATAATTGAAAATATCATATCATCATTCTACCTTCTGGTATGCCAGTCTTTCATCCCCATTCACCAGATGTATAATCCCACAATATTGAAATCCGTTTATTCCACTTCCACCAGCACATACTCTCTTGAACCATATCCAACTTCAGCAGCTGCCTCGATGGTGTGCACACCATTTCTGGACTCAATCCTTTCCAACAGATGATCTCTGCCCGGATCATCAGATGCATACACAAGATCAAGGCAAGCCTGATCGATTGCTATCGGGTCCAAAGATGCCAAAATCCCAATATCTGCCATACATGGATCTTCTGCCACTGCACAACAATCGCAGTCAACAGACATATTTTTCATGACGTTCACATAAATCACATTGCCTTTGAAAAAATCAATGACACTTGCCGCGGCATCAGCCATGGACTCTAAAAAGGAATCATGATCTGCAGTCCAGATTTCTTCGGGTACACCGGCACCATGAATATATGCCTTCCCGAAAGAAGATGCAACGCCGATAGACAGTTGCTTGATCGCCCCGCCATAACCACCCATTGGATGGCCTTTAAAATGGGACAACACCAGCATGGAGTCATACTTAGCCAGATTCTTGCCTACATAATTCTTGTGAATTCTCTTTCCACCTTTGATCGGAAGCTCCAGATCGGGGCCTTCCGCGTCCAGCAGATCCACCTCAAAGTATTTACTCCAACCATGCTCCTCCATAGTCTTTAAGTGCTTCTCTGTTGTATTTCTGGTTCCTTCATAAGCAGTATTACACTCTACAACAGTTCCACCTACTGCATCAATCATCGGCTTCCAAAACTCAGGACGCAGAAAATTCTGATTGCCTGTTTCACCTGAGTGCAGCTTCACCGCAACTTTGCCGGTCAATTCCTTTCCCAGCTTATTATATAATTCCAAAGCCTTCTCGGGTGTAATCGTTCTTGAAAAATAAACCTTTTCTTTCATATTGATTCCTCCAGCAAAACACACTTTTATTCTATTTTAGCATATTTTGCAGCAAAGATAAAACTAAGAATTTTGTACATTTTTATTGACACATTTTGCCATCCATTGTAAAATTTAACTATATTTTGAGAAAAGGAGAGATAAAAGTGATTACTAACGGTTTTACTTATGTAGCAGTCCTCTTATTTATGGCTGCTGTACTCGTTACGCTGGAAAAAACTGCTAAAGGATTTTGGGCTAAATTCTTTAAGTATGTTCCGGCAGTTGTTCTCTGCTACCTGGTAGCAATGGTTCTTTGTACATTAAAGGTGTGGGACATGGCCGCAACCAAGCCTGCATACAGTGCATTGAAAAACAGCCTTACATATGCCATGGTATTTACCATGCTTCTTCGTTGCGATATTCGCAAGATTATCAAGTTGGGACCTAAGATGCTGATTGGATTTTTCTCTGCATCCATTACAATTGTAATTGGTTTCATTGTTGCATTCCTGTTAATGAAAGGTGTTATCGGATCTGATGCATGGATGGGGCTGGGTGCTCTGTGCGGCAGCTGGATCGGTGGTTCCGGCAACATGGTTGCTGTACAGGCAGCGCTCAATATCAGCGAAGCTGACATGGGTTATGCACTTGTGATTGACTCTATCGACTACTCCCTTTGGGTTATGTTCCTGTTATGGGCGATTCAGCTGGCTCCACAGTTCAATAAGTGGACCAAAGCAGATACAAAGCTTTTGGATGAAGTTTCTTCCCGTCTTGCAGATGAAGCAAAGACCAACACAAAACCCATTAATTTCCAGAGCTTAATTTTATTAATCGGTACTGCTTTTGTAGTGTCTTCTTTAGGACAGAATATCGGTGCAGCATTAAATGGTGCTCTTCCGTTCCTTGACAAGGCTACCTGGACAGTTCTTTTCATTACAGTTCTCGGTCTGATTGGTGCTGTTTCTCCTCTTGGAAAAGTTGCAGGTTCTGCTGAAGTTTCTAACCTGCTCCTGTACAGTGTTATCGCATTACTTGCATCTCGCGCAAGCTTATTGGAACTTGGCGATGCTCCCATGTGGATCCTGACCGGTTTTATCATCCTCGCTATCCACTGCGTATTGATGATCATCGTTGCAAAGATCTTCAAATTAGATCTTTTCACTTGTGGTGTTGCATCCCTTGCAAACATAGGCGGTACTGCTTCCGCTCCTGTATTAGCAGGCTCCTATGCAGGTTCGCTTGTTCCTGTAGGTATTCTGATGGCACTCATGGGTTATGTAGTAGGTACCCCTCTTGGTATCCTTACTGCAAGACTGATGTCAATGTTAGGATAATCTTAACTGCAAAATACTGTTAGTAAAACGCAGGGTAGAAATCTTCTGCCTTGCGTTTTTAAATGATTTATGAAAGGAATATATCATGAAAATTACTGCTGTAAAGCTGGGAATCATCTCAGTACCCTTACGTGTTCCCTTCAAAACTGCCCTTCGATCTGTTAACAGTGTAGAAGATGTAATTGTTGAAATTCATACTGATTCCGGTGCTATCGGCTATGGCGAAGCTCCTCCAACCGGTGCTATCACAGGCGACACTACCGGAGCAATCATTGGAGCTTTAAAAGATCACATCATCAAGACAATCATTGGTCGCGATGTAGATGATTTCGAAAATCTGTTGCAGGCTGTGCAGAAGTGCATCGTCAAGAACTCCAGTGCAAAAGCTGCTGTAGATATGGCACTCTGGGACCTTTATGGACAGCTCCACAATATCCCTGTTTATAAAATGCTGGGAGCAAGCCGAAATAAAATCATTACTGACATCACCATCAGCGTAAATGATCCTGATGAAATGGCAAAAGATGCCATCAATGCCATTGAACGCGGTTACGACTGCTTAAAAGTAAAGGTTGGTATAAGCCCTGAACTGGATGTTGCCAGATTGAAAGCAATCCGTGATGCAGTTGGTACTGCCCCTCTGCTTCGAATTGATGCCAATCAGGCATGGACTCCAAAGCAGGCCGTACGTCTCTTAAATCAGATGCAGGAAAACGGTCTGGATATCGAACTCGTAGAACAGCCTGTCAAAGCACATGACTTTGATGGCCTGAAATACGTTACCGAACGTTCCTATGTACCTGTCTTAGCAGATGAAAGCGTCTTTTCTCCAGAAGATGCCATGAAGATTATGCAGATGGGTGCTGCTGACCTTGTAAACATTAAGCTTATGAAATGCGGTGGTCTCTACAATGCATTAAAGATTGCTTCTGCTGCCGAGGTATACGGTGTAGAATGTATGATTGGATGTATGTTGGAAGCAAAAGTCAGTGTGAATGCTGCTGTTCATCTGGCATGTGCAAAACAGATCATTACCAAGATCGACCTGGACGGCCCTGTCCTTTGCAGCGAAGATCCTATCCTTGGCGGTGCTGTATTCAACGAACGTGAAATCACTGTTTCTGATGAACCCGGCTTAGGTATCAAGGGGATTGAAGGGATTAAATATTTAGATTAATATACATCGAGTAGGAGGCGGTGATTTACCGCCGTCCTCTCACACCACGTCCGTGATCCTCTCCAACACCGTCGCAATCAAATGCAGTACCACCGCAAATCCTATCATACATCCAGCAGCTATCTTACCTTCCCGGCTGGTCATAATCTGTGCCCAAACACCCAATTGGGGAATTGCTACTTCCACCCTGCCTATGAAATGGTCATAAGATGCCGGATTCATGTCCTCCGTGCGGTTGGCATCTCCCTTGGTGATAAACTCCCCCATGATCACACGATTCTCCATCACACGATGGGTAATGATAGCATTGGTGTCACGATCACCATAGTATGCTATGACATCACCAATTCTAACATTCTCCGGCTCCATGACCTTAATATAGACCAAACTTCCTGTGGGGATCGCAGGCTCCATGCTCCCACTGATCACGGTGTATGCCTGACAGTCCATGAATCTTGGCAAGGTAAGGGGGAGACACAACAATATTAATACAATTAACAAGGCAGTGCCCAGTGCGCTGCAAATCGTGCACACTGGGCTCCTTCTATTACTTCTTCTTTTCAAAGCAAATCACACCACCTTCAGATCATTTATCACGCTTTTTTTCGACAAAAACAACCAGAGCAAATGCCAGTAATGTAGCAATAGCTATCATAATGATCCCTGTATAGAATGTCGTAGAAAAACCCGGTCTCGCATCAACTTCTGAATCAATAAACGCAAGGGGGGATTCTTCATCATCTAAATCCAGGATGATATCTCCTTCGTCACTCCTATCACCATCCTCAGAATCATTTTTATCGATTCCACTTTCGATTTCCTCTCCATCGGTACTTTCGTCTGTGCCTTCTCTGTCAGTACTATTGCCACTGTGCTCACCATCTTCCGGATCGAGAACCAACTCTCCGGTGCTGCCATCACCATTTGTACTGCCTGGAACAACAACTACAGAATCAACAATCTGTTCCTTCACAACCTCTGTCACAACATTGGTTACCACATTTTCAACAGTCTGCGTCGGCACCCTTGTATACTCAAAGGTAAATATATTTTCAGCTGCATTTTCGCTGAGAGTCTTGGTTAAACCAAGTGCTGCGGGTGCATAACCTACAATATACTTATACGCAACGACTGGTTTGTCACCGATATTACCATAGAAAGTCTGACTTTCAGCTAATTCCCTGCCGTCTTCATCCTGATAATTTACAGTATAGCTTACCTGATTTCCTTTTATTCCGTAAGCAACAACGTAATCAGCATCTCCCTCTACAACTAATACAGAAGCTGCCACATCGCTATTGTCACGCCCGCTCAAACGAATACCTTTTACATAATATTTACTGGTTTCATCTAACACTACAGCTTCCTGGGCAGTAAAACCTACTTCATCCCCTGCATACAATCCACTTACTACGACCTTATCCTCAGTCTGTGATATCACAGCACCACTGCTGCTAACAGATATATTGCCCTCTTCCCCAAACAATCCCTGATTGCCGGCTGAAAAAGTAACTGTATACGTATACCCATCCGGTGTCAATCCTGCTGCCTGTATTTTGCCCGCAAAAAGACCAACGAGCAACACAACAGCAAGAACAGCCGTCAAAAGTTTATTCCCTATTTTCATTACTGTTCCCCCTTTTCCTGCCGACGTACACGTGCCGCTATGACTACCAGCACTAACAATAGGATTCCACTTATCAGTGCCAGAACACTGAGGGGTACAACAAGACTTTCATCACCGGTCTTCACAACATTGGTAATAATGACTACTTTTTCCTCTACCACTTCATTTGTAATATGGTTAGTTATGGTTTCATCGTATATCTTCTCCACTGCAAAATTCATCTTCAATCTCGCCAGTGTATCCTGATAAGCATTGCCCTGTGTTTCACCATCCAACTGGACATATAGCTTGATATATGCAGTTTCACCATTCAGTAGTCTGTCAAGATAAAAATAATCTTCCAGACCAGCAGTTGCCTGATGAAGACCCTCGCCGTCCTTCTCAGCCTCTTTCTCACCGCCTACTATTTCACTGCTGTAAAGAACAGTCTCAGTACTGTCCGGAGCATGATAAGTGAGAATATATGTATATGCACCGCCCTCAGCTTTAGTATTGCTGTCTTCCAGTGTCTGAAGCACTTCATTGGTCATATACCAGTCTGTCTTTCTGCCTGCTTTATTCTCCAGATTTACCTGCAGAGTAATACTGTCACCAGGCTGAATATTCAAAATATCCTCCGTCATTTCAGCACTTTTGAAGTTGCTGTTCATTTTGCTTCCATCAAAGCTTACTTCCCAGTCTTTAGAGCCCTGATAATCCTCTGCAAATGCTGTCAGCGGTGTCACCCACGCAAGAAGCATTGCCATAGCAAGGCACAAAATCTTCTTATTCATATCCTGCACCTCCTACTGTAAACTAAGACTTCCGTCTTCTGATACATCCACATCTACGCCCCATGCACTCTTGATAGCAGCTTCTGCGTTATGAGTCTGCACAGCATCCACTTCTGCTTCTACATGGAATGTATATCCATCATATTCATGTACGTAAGAAATTGTTTTGTACTCTTTCCCGTTAATGATCTCTGTTTCAACGGTTTCGATTACCTTTGTTGCAATTGCAGGATCAATGCTCAGCACATCTGTTACTGCCGGTGCAGTCACTCCAACCGGTAAAGGCTTTGTATAGTAAAGTACTGTACGCGCTGC
The DNA here is from genome assembly GCA_045544275.1 of Acetatifactor sp. Taxonomy (GTDB): domain Bacteria; phylum Bacillota; class Clostridia; order Lachnospirales; family Lachnospiraceae; genus Acetatifactor. The sequence continues at coordinate 10,025 of JAZPYS010000052.1, forward strand.
AGTAGATGCGTCTTCGTCCACTACCCAGCCATTTGCACCTGTTACAAGATTCAGCTGAATCAAATCAGGAGAAAGAGTCGTATTCTTCACTCCCTGTGCATCCTTCCAGCTCTTTGTGATGATGATGCGTACATACGAATCAATTGCACCACTGTTCATCACACTGATCTCCTCGGCATAAGACTTACCAAGCACCAGCTCCTCATTTTCTATGAGCATATTTGTAAATAATCTACCGGTGGTCTCATCCCATTTATCGTCTTCCAGATAATTTCTTCTACTGATTTCAGCAGAGTTTTCCATCAAAGTAACGCCAATATTGGAAACGGTTACCTCTGCCGAATAATTTTCACTATAATAAGTCAGTGCAGCCTGGGTGCTTCCAACCGTGCTTGCCAGCAACAGAACTACTGCTACAACCAAGAGGATTACTTGATTCATTTTCATAGATTTCTTCTTTCTCAATGAATGTTTCATTATTATAATCCGCCTTTCTGCGAAAGGTACCAATGCGTCATGAAACATATTGGCTGACTTTCGCTTTTCTAATCTATCTTCCTTCTGATATTATTTTATTAATAGGACTGACACACTACAGAACACGTGGAGGTGAGTGGCGGGGCTGTATAGCGGCGACCTCGCATTATTATATGTTGTCGGTCATCCGTTAAGGCATCAATGAATGGCGCATACCGTAGCCCGTAAACTTATCTCTTCCAAAGTCGACTCGATTTTGCCGGATGACCAGTCACTGTCAGACTTATACTATAATTCTCAGGAGGGTATTTTATTGTCTTTTAAAATTTTTCGTTTTAACTGCTGTGGACTTGATATCCACAAAACCTGGATCTATGCCTGTATCGGAATCACCGATGCAAATGGTCGTACCGAGTATAAGCAATCCCGCTTCTCTTCCTTTTCCAAAGGTCTTCAGGAGCTGTCTGACTGGCTTGCTAAATACCACTGCAGCGACGTTTGCATGGAATCTACCGGCAAATATTGGATCCCGGTTTTTAACATTTTAGAGAGGAATAACTTATTCGTTACTCTTGCTCATCCAAAGTACACAAAACCTCAAAAAGGTAACAAGACAGACCGCAAGGATGCCAAGTGGATCTGTGACCTTTACATGTGTGATATGGTCAAACCTTCCTTTATACCACCTGCCGATATCCGTCATCTGCGAGATTTGGTCCGATACCGTTTCAAACTCACCTGTATGATTACTGGTGAAAAGAATCGTGCACAGAACTGTCTTACCGTATCAAATCTCAAACTGGATGATGTTTTCAGTGATGTATTTGGAAAATCCTCTCGCTCTATCACGGAATATATGCTTACTCACCCCGGGGAACTGTTTGACGTAACACCTTTTGTGGACCGTCGGTGCAAAACACCTGTTGAAGAAATTCAAGCTGCTGTTGATGGTGCTATTTCTCCAGAACAGGCTATTAAACTCCGACAGTGCCTCGATCATATCGACGAATTAGAAAAGCATCTTGGAGAGATAGAACGGGAAATCCTTCGTCTCTCTGATAAATACCAAGCTGCTCTTGATCTGATTCGTACGGTTCCCGGATTTGATAAAAATCCTATGACTGCTATCCAAATCCTTTCAGAAATCGGTGGTGATATGTCTGTCTTCCCCACAGCTAAACACCTCGTTTCATGGGCAGGATGTTGTCCGCGCAATGACCAAAGCAACAAGAAAATCAAATCGACTCGTATTTCCCGTGCTGGTTCCTATTTTAAACCAATACTGGTACAAGTTGCAAATGCTTAATTGCGTTCTAAGAAACATCCTGAAATAACTGACCGTTATAAACGTATAAAAGCACGCCGTGGTCACAAAAAAGCTATCATTGCAATCTGTCGTATGCTCCTGACCGCTATCTGGCACATACTCTCAGATTGTAAGCCATATACACCGGAAGGTTTTCTTGACTCACGTCCTGTGAATAAAGAAAAAGTTTTAACAACTTCACAGGCACTTAATTTACTGAAACAAAGAGGGTACACAATCAAAGATGATGTTATTCCTGCTTCCTGATTAGATGTCGTGTCTATATTCACTTATCTAAACCACCCTCTGGATGGTTTACTTGTTATGCAATTCTCTTTTCTCTAACCACTATCTATTTGTTTCAAACTTCAGCCTCCCCCTTATAGACGGACTGGCTTACGTCAACCTTTCCTGCCCAGTCTGCATATGGATTACCATTCTCATCATAAAGAACCGGTGTGGATTCCTGGATGATGATTACATTAAAGCCTGCCGGATCTTCCCCTTCCGGGAATGCAAAGCTTATATCGATCTGCGTCGTAGCCTGGCCTGCTGCCACGATATCACTGTAATAATAATAGCCGTCAACTGCCCCGCCCGGAGTCCACTTCCCTGCACCATCCTGCTCAGAGTAAATGATACTGTCCTTATATACATCGCCGGTCAAAGCCTTTAAACGAACATAACAATCCTGGTCACCTGTATTTGTAAGTTTAATCTCTTTTTTACCTGCTACCACTTTTTCTTCAATCTCAGTCTGAGCAAAGCCAAGCGACAGAGTCACCTGACCTTCTGAAGTGGCATAGGTGGTAAAATATGCCATTGCACTTCCAACGGTAAGACCTACTGTCAGCACCAGAGCAGCCCCTGAGAGGCAAATGGTTTTTAAAGTATTCTTTTTCACGATTCCATACCTCCTTTACGGTGTTGAGTCCTCTGTAGCTGAATGTGTCCATTCCTTAGACTGGCTGTCATATGCAAAATTGTTTACAAGACCGCTGCCACTATTGAAACGCGCATCATAGGTGTTCTCAAAATTAACATTTACCGGTCCGACTGCTGTCAAAGCGTTCTCGCCGGCTGCTGTTCTTTCACTTACCACAGCGTCTGCCAGAATCGTCACTGTCTGTGATGCATCTGATGTCACTGTATAGCTCGCACCACTGTAAACTTCTGTCACGGTAACAACAGCACCTGCCGGAATATCCTGAATGGTAATACTGTCTGTTCCCGGATTCTTGAATGTCATAGAAATCACATCACTGTAGACAACCGTCTTTACCCCTGTGTCAATATCCGTCTTGGAGCCCTCTATCTGGAATACAAATGTAGCCCCGCCAACAGAAGCATTGTAGGTTTCCAGAATCTTATTGATCACCAGATCCCCGTAACGGTCTGATTTCGCCGGCTTTAAACCGATGGCATTCTGTCCGGTCAGGCTATATACCCAGGTATCATTCGCCGGATCTGTATCGTAATAATAGTTGTTGGGCAGAGAGATCAGATATGGTGTAAAATCATACTGGTTATAATCGGATAATACCTGCTGTGCATCTACAAGATATAAACCGACTGCCAGATCCTCAATCACCACTACTCCATTTTCCGTAACACCGGAAGCTGTCACAGCCATCTTATCCGCATCCACTTCTGCCTTCGCAGCCGCCGCCAATGCCTCCCACTCTGCAGCGGTAGTCTCAGAACCAAGCCCGGTAAAATCCAGACTCTCCAGAGTGTCAACTGCCGTATAATCTCCTGTCATGTCGATATCAGCCACTTTATAAAGATTAACAGTAACCGGAAGTGCCGCCACCTCTGCATCCGTACCATTCAGCTCCTTGAAACTGATGCCGGTCACATTGATCTCAACAGAACAGGCTGCATCTGTATCCACTTCCAATGCCGCATACACCTTCGGCAAAGCCATTGTGGAAAACGCCAGAACTGCTGTCAGCACAAATGCACTTCCTTGTTTGATTCCTTTCTTTATCATCTCTTCTTCCTCCAAATTTCTATTTGTAAAAGTCTCAGACTACGATTTTTTCTCTTTCTTACTTTTGCGATTCATTAAAAACTTCATGATCACAATTACCAGGAATGTTGCTGATAATCCAAATATCAGATAAATCATGTAATAATTCTGCACGGATTCCAGCATGGCTTCCGGAGCAGTAACCGCTGCTACCTCTTCTTCCTCCGTGTAATCTACGCGGAATCCGCGAACCAGGAGTCTGTGTGAATTCACACCGTATGGGGTGCAGGTAAAGAGTGTCACCAGATCCTTTCCTTCTTCTAAAGCAAGTGCTTCTCCCAAAGCTTCTGCATCTTCTTTATCCACCATATCTAAAATCCGGTCTACCTGATAAGCAAATGTCTCATCCAAAATGTGGATATAAAACATATCGCCCTTTTCCAACTGATCGATATCCGTAAATAAACGGGCACTGGGAAGCCCTCTGTGAGCCGGCAACACACAATGATTGGTCTCTCCGCCTATGGGTAAGTTGGTGCCATTGACATGACCTACACCGGTCTGCAACACAGATTCGTCCGAACCATGATAGATTGCTAATTTGATATTAATCTTAGGAATGGAAAGATACCCCATGACACCATCGCCTGCAACATTGAGCACATCCCAGTACTGAGTATCTTCCAGCTCCTGGCCTTCTGCTCCAAATGCTCCTGCATACAGGGCATTGTATTCCAGAGCCTCATTAAAGCTTCTGGCAGCCTCCCACTCTTTCGTGAAATCTTCCTCTTCCATCTCAGCAACCACTTCCTGATAGCTGCTGATCAGCTTACTCTGCCGATACGTATTCCATTGATCTGAAACTGTCGGGTATATGAGGATTCCAAACCCTACCAGGAACAGTAACCCGAACAGAATATTGGTAATGATTCGTTTCATACTAATTTTTAGTCTTCCTTCTTGCTTTCCTGCGTCGTGCTCTTCTGCGACGCATCCTTTCCCAAATAAAGAGAATCAAAATGAACACTCCGGTGATGGACAATCCCACGATTACCCACAACAAATAATTGGTATGTACACTGATCTCTGTACTCTTTTTCTCCTCCTCCAGTACTACCTCTTCCACATAGGGAACTCTATGTCCTCTCACCAAAAGCCTATGAGAATTGACACCATAGGGGGTACAGGTCAAAAGCGTCACCAGATCCTTGCCATTCTCCACCCCCAGCTTACTGGTGTCTGAAGGCTCCACAACTTCAATCTGATCTACTTCATAACAAAGAACTTCATCCAGAATATAAAGCAGGAAATGGTCCCCTTCTTCCAGTTTATCCAAATCCGTAAACAATGCCGCACTGGGAAGTCCTCTGTGTGCAGAAATCACGGCGTGAGTATCCTCTCCGCCTACCGGAAGAGAACTGCCCTCCAGATGTCCTGCAGCTTTCTCCAACACTTCCGCAGCGGTGGTATGATAAATCGGAATCTTCACATCAATCCCGGGAATCTCTACATATCCCATCATACCGTCCCCTGTCAGATTCAGGCAGGCCATATATTCCGCATCCGGCTCCTCTGCCATGGCTGCTATAGCAAATGAATCCGGCAGAATAAAGGGCAAAAGAGCTTCATTATAAGCAGCTGCTCTTTCCCTCTCCGTGGTGTAATCTATAGTTGATTCTTCAACCTGATCTGTAATGATCTCTTCATAGCTGGAAATCAATTTGCTTTGTCTGTATGTATTCCACTCATTAGAAATAAATGGATACAACAGCAAGGACAAACCGGCTAAAAATATAAATGTAAATAATATATTTGTTAAGATTTTTTTCATCCGGGTTCTCCTTGTTGCTGTATTTTTTACACAGGGGCTTTTTATGACCCCTGTGTATGTAGTTATAATGTTAAATGCTCGTTACTATCACTGATTATTCGTTTTCTTTTCTGCGGCTTACGAAGAAAAGGAAAGCTGCTGCGATCATGATTGCACAGCCTGCGATGGTAAAGATCGTTGTACCGATACCACCGGTGGAAGGAAGGTTGATGAGCTTGGTGTTAGAAATTTTAATACTTACTTCATCATCGATTTTAATATCGTATGAAACTAAAGTTTTAACGTCAGCATCATAAGTAGGAATAACTTCTACAGTAAATTCCTGCTCATTAATTGAATAACCGTTAGGTGCAATTGTTTCAACTAATGTATACGTTCCTGCATCGAGACCAGTGAATGTTAATACACCATTAGCATCAGATGTTGCAGTATATACTTTTTCAGTATCATTATTAGCTAATGTAAATGTTGCTCCAGCTAACGCCTGTGCATCTTCACCTTCACCAATCTTTACAATTTCACCACTTGTCTCGAAAGTGTAATGTTTTGTTGAAGCTTCTTTTTCTGCTGTTTTAGTTGGTTCATTTGTATATGTTAATGTAGCAGTATTGTCATTTCCATCTACTCCAATAGTTGCAGTATCTTCTAAAACAGCACTATATGTAATAACAACTTCCGTAGCAGGATTAGCAATAACCCAACTTGATTCAAATACAACTGTAAATCCATGTTCCGTTTCAGTTACTGTATAATCGGAAATTGTTAATTCTGCAGTATTACCAGTTACTGCTACTACAACAGAATCTTCAGTTAAAGTAAAGCTATCATCCATAACGTCGTTAATCGTGAATGTTACAGAAGTATATTCGTCACTATAATCCGGAATTTCTGTTGTAATTTTAAATGTAGCAGTATCTCCGAAAGCCGCATCATCTGCATAAACAGACTTTCTACCTTCTGTTGTAATCTCTTTTGTAAATGTAATGGGTGAAGATTTTGCATATGCTTCAACACTAACAAGGTCTTCATCTTCTACTTCTTCATATGTGTATTTTCCGGTAGTAACATCCAAAGTACCAGGCTGTAACTGGTTACTGGTACCACTCTTATTCGTGTCATAGCACAAGCTAACAATCATCGGATTATATACATTTACACCTGTCTCATATACAAGAATTAAATATAAACCTGCGGTTGTTTCCAGTGTGTATACTCCGTCCTGTTCGGTTAAAGGTTGCCCCTTAATTTCATTTGAATCAACACTTCCATCAGCATTATATGTTAATGTCTCTCTTACTTCTCTTGCAATCGTTGTTGCTTCACTTGCCGTTACATTATAAATATTTTCGATGTTGTAATCCGCAGTACCATCATTATTTGCATCTACAATTGCATAACCAGTAAGACCATCGTCATAAGTTGCCTTAATAAGCTTATAAGCAACCACAACCGCACCTGTTTCAACACCATTTACAGTAATTGTTGCTGTGTCTGTTGCTTCCGGAAGCTTATCATTTGTTGTTTCTGCCATTGTTGTCATTGTCATTCCCAGTACCATAGCGAATGCTAACAGCATCGCTAAGATTTTCTTCATTTTCTTCATAACTATCTCCTTTTCTTTTATTATGTTTTTTTTTGTTATGAACTTTTTATTTAAGGTAGTCCCCGGCAGCTTTTCAACTGCCCGGACTACTTTAAGCGATTTTTAGTAGAGCATTTCTTTTCGTCTGTTTCTGAACCAGACATATGCCGCTCCAAGCATTAATGTGATTCCGCCGAATACGTAAGAGTACATTCCTGAACCACCCGTTGAAGGAAGCGAATAAATAATATTATTTTTTACTGTAAGGATATTATTTGTTGAATCTAATTCCCACATTGTAGGGGTTGCTGTAAGTTCATTACCCTCTGAATCCGTTAATATAGCAGTTCTGTTAGCAACTGTAAAGTAAATGCTTGTTCCCAACACGCTACATCCTACAGGAGCTTTTGTTTCAACCAATTGATATCTTCCTGCCACTAGTCCTGTTAATTCATTTACGTCACTTGTATTTGAAACAACAATTGAATTATTTACTGCTGTCCATGTACCTTCAACTAATTTGTATAAAGTAAACTCTGCTCCATCTACTTGTGATCCACTAGTTGTAATTTTCTTCAAATCAAGTTCAATGGCTTCTTCCTGATAAGTATTTTCAAAACGAATTTCTGCATCAGTAGCATTTGTAACTGTATAATTACCAGCTGCAAACATTGCCCACTGCTTTGAGGCATCGAATGTCAAATACTGCTCGCCGTCATAAGTAATTGCACCGTCTCTGAAAATTAATGTTTCTGTAATTTCTCCACTATAGAAATAACAGCCTGCTAAAGTTGCACTAGGGCTAAAACCAATTCCGCCACTATTCATTTCAGTATTAATGATATTAACTATTCCCAATCTCTCATTAATGCCGATTGTAGTAGGCGTCCAGACAAAATATCCTCCATTTCCTGTTAGCTTAGCAACTATCAGATTAACCTTGCCAACATACTGACTATTTGTATCACATGATTCTTCTCTTGCAGAAGATATATATGTCATTGCTGCGGCTTCAGTTTTGACGCTTCCGGTCGCATCAACTTCGTCATCTTCAAACGTCTTAACCACACTACCGTTGATTCTAATCTGTGTCAGATACTCTGCTACTGATTCTCCTGATTCTGTTACTGTGTATGTGCCTTGTGCATAATTTTCCAATACCCAAGTATAAGTAACATTTGCGTCATCATCTGTGGTCTTTGTAACGCCAGCATCGTTTAATTTTAAATCCACTGAAGTTGCAGATTCTCCACTTCCGCTTGTCACGGTAATTTTAAATGGATTATCAGCTGTTGCTAAAGCATCTATCTGATCCTGGGTCAATCCTGAGAATGTCTTCTCAACCGTAATCTGCGGAGCATCAGCCATTTTCGCCGGAACATTTATTAAATTGTACACATGATATGTGACATTCTTAGTATACTCTTGATACGTGTAGCCCGCATCTTTGTTAGCGTCATATTCAGCCTTTGTCACCTCATTACCAGAAGCATCATAGTACAAATATTCAGTAATAGTTCCCTGTTCTATTCCAGCCCACTTACTGTTTATAACATCCTTCGTCCATAATGTACTCTCGCTGGCACTTAAGGTTTCTGTCACCCTCCATGCTTCATCCCAAACTTCATTAATTACGATTTTTGCAGACCAGCCACCATCATTACTAAGATTTAACAGAGCACTCTCGCCTAATAACGACTGATATGTGGTTTCTTCATTATCGGTAACTTCTTTCTGAATATCTACTGTAATTTTACCTAATTTTGCAAGTTCAGCAGAAGACAACTCATTTCCATCCGCATCTTTCCATATCTTTACAACCTTAACATATCCATGACTATCTACATAATTGTTAACTACTGTAACAGTTGTTGTAGCTGCACCAGTAATGGCGAATGCAGTTGTCGCATAATCAGCTTTCGTTGTATCAATTGAAATAGTAGGCTCTTGAGATTCATCCAAATCTGTTGTCGCAGATGATGAAACCACATCTATGCTCACGCTTGGCTCAATCAGCGTAAAACCATCCACATCAAAACCTGCTTCGCTAATATACCATTGTGTGCCCTTTGCGAGACCAGAAATAACAAAGGTGTACTTAAATGTATACGCTCCTGTTACAGAATCCTTTTCCACACTAAAATCAAGTTTTGTACTGTAAGTTACTGTAGAACCAGTTACCGTAGGAAATGATATTGTATCCGGGGATACTGAATTTTTCCTATAAGTCGCCGATACTGGAGTCTCACCTTCTTCAACAACTTGTGTGATTGTAATTGTGAAATTCTTCATTATTTCATCGATATCACTTGGCATCAATCCGGTGAATTCCTTATTTACAATAACGGAACCTGTATCTCCACTATTAATTGTTACAACTGCATTTGCGATTGCAATATCCTGAATGCCATTGCTGGCATTCTTAGGAACTGCAGTTACATATGCTGTATTGGTTAGCGTCATTGCTTTTTCCAGTGACTCTGTTTCGTATGTAATTGTAATTGTTACACCAGGATCCCAGAAACCGAGAATTGAAATACTACCTTCTTCAGTGTCCCAATACCAATAATATGTAGAATTTACCCAATCGGGAACTTCGCCCCCTGCCATATAAGTATCCCATTCAGCTTTGAAACCTGTTATTGTTGTTCCATTCCGATTGGTTGTCTTTTTATACCATGAATCTGCCGATGTCACTTTTTCATATACAACTTCGGTTCCATCATCTTGTATAGGATTACCATTCGCATCTGTAAAAGATATTGTTATCGAATCTTCGTCTATGAGCAGTTCCGTTTTATCACCATCACCGTCTAAATCATTCTCGTCTACTTTAAAGAATGTATCTGAAAAAACAATATCTCTTAAAATTGTGGTAGCGCTTGTGTTCTTGGCTTTTAATGTGTAAATTAATGTATCGCCAACCAGAGCAGAAACACTTTCCGAAGGTTCAGCAGGTTCAGCATCATCTTTTGGTGTAACATTAACACCTTTTGTAAGATCCAACTCCGCACTCACTTTAGCAATCTTAAGAATTAAAGCATATGTTCCATAACCACTTGCATGATGTAAACAATTACCCTCATTTACAGAACCACTGTTAATTAACTTTGTGATTTCAGAGGTATGAATAGTAAATGTTGTACTATATTCTCCATTTGAATTAAGCTCAACCGCTAAGCTTTTCTCAATTGTTGTTCTACAATTTTCACCTTTCTGTCCTCCATTTTCACAAGAAACCTGATAACCGGTAAGAACCCATCCCTCTGCTGTCTCGATTTTAATTGTTCCACCTAGATCATTTACACTATTATCATCTATTGGTGCGGCTACAGTCAAATAAGGAATTGATGAATTTGATGTCTGGAAATAATATCCTTCACTTTGATTTCCTAACTGTTTAGAACCATCACTTAAAAACGCAGTCTGTGTGGAATTATATGTTGTACTACTTCCCGTCGCCTGTTTATAAGTATTATATGGCAACACATGTTCTACACCTGCCGCAGCAACTGTTTCACTACCAGTGTAAGTAACATTTTTGTCCGGAGTATAAGTTACTGCAACTTTATCATAATTTGCATTTGCAACTGTCATATCAGTTCCAGTCGTAGAACTTGTTTGATCTTGATAAAATCTCCAATAAAAATGCGTCGTCTCATCTGTAGTTATTGACTTTTCGTAAACCAAATAAATCGTATTATCAGATATATCCTTCCATTCCGCATCTTCTTCTGAAGTAATGTACTGAACTCCTTCACTTGTATATTTGAGTTTATATATTTCAGTGTCGCTATCACTAATCGTAGCATCGGAAGAGATTACAGCATACGAAAAACTATATGTTGAGCCTCCATATGTAATCGCTTCTAATCCTATAAGCGTACATGTTCCATCCGCACCAAACTTTAAATCCACTTCTCCGAGCGATGCTCCGCTTTCAGTTACTGCAGACGCAGTAACGATATTATTATAAACGAAGTATAGGATGTACTTTTCAGGATCAAACTCAGTTAATGTTCCTCCTGCAGTCGTGTAATAATATTTTTCATCAGAATAAGAATATGATACAGCTTCGATATCAATTCCATCTGTAAAAGTCGCATCAGAAGCCACGAGGCGTCCACCAATAATTCCATATTTTGAACCGCTATATGTAATCGTAGAAGTTGCATTGTCTTCGATCACATACGCATCTGTTCCCAACTGGATAGTTGTGTCCTCAACACCAAGATTGTTTCCGTTTGTATCAACAGTTTTTACACTTTTTATCTCTTCTACGGGGAAGTAAATCAAATATACCTTTTTCTCTCCCGAAGTATTCCACTTCGATCCCTCACCATTAGTATCAGTATCATACCGATAGCCTCTATTATATCTAACTCTCACTACCGTTTGTTCATTTGTCGGATTATCAATTCTTGCTTCCTTATACAAATAGTTTATATTTCCTATTTCTACTGGCGATGTAGCATATGTTTCCAAATCCACCCACTGCCCGTTGCTAACCTCTAATTCGTTTGTTCTGAATTTGTCACTTGTCAACTCATTTCCCTTAACATCGTAATAGTATACTTTTACGCTTTGATCACCCGTATTTTTCCAGGTAATTGTAAACACAGAAAAACTATTAGTCACAAATTCTGCTTTTTCAACTTCCTTACTTTCAGTGGTTTCCACGCTCGCTTCAATAGTTTCCTCCGCCACCATATCCACAACTTCGATTTCGATCTCACCTTCAGTAGTTTCTACTTCCTTATGATGCATCACAGTAACTTCAGTTGCTTCAATACTTTCTTCAGCAACAACTACTTCCGGAATCGTAGCCTCCTTGTATTCCATAGAAACTCTTACATTTCCATTGGGCTCAAGCTTATTTCCTTCTGCGTCAACAAGTGTGATATCATATGCCAGGAAACCAACCACTTCTTTGCTTTCTTCAGCAACCTTATCTTCCAACTGCTGTGCTACTTCTGCATACTGCTCTTTTGTATCTTCATTATCTTCTTTGATCGGAGTAACGTTTAAATCAACTACGCCGTCCAGTGCATACTCTGTAGATGTCAATTGAATATAAATTTCATCATCTTCATATTCAAGTGTCCTTAATTTATCTCCGCTCCATGCAAGGGCAAATCCATCGAAATCATCGGTTGTATATACAGCAGTTTTTACTGCATTTCCTTCTGTACTTAAGATGCCGTTCACTTCCGTAACGGTTACCGCACCTTCTTCACCCACATCCAGATCGATCAGGGCTACATCTACCGCTTCTACGTTTTCAGCTGTTGCAGCTGCCGGAATGATCGGAGCTGTATATTCTACGGTAAGCTTCACTTCGCCTTCCGGATAGACTTCAGTTTTTTCCGCATTCAGGAATGCAATGTCGTATGCATAAAAGCCCAGTGCTGATTTTGCATCAGTGGCAGCTGCATCCTCCAGTTGCTCTACAAGCTGTGCATACAATGCATCTTCTTCTGTAATGGATGTCACTTCTATGGATCCTACCTCTTCAAGTACATCTGCATCAGCTGTAATCTTCACAGTTATCTCATCATTGGACCAGATGATTTCTTTTGTCTCCTCCGGCATGACATTTCCCGAACTGACCGTCTCATTCTCTACCAAAATATCGCCCGAACCGGCAGTCGTTTCCTCCGGTAAAATATCTCCTGAACTGACTGTATCTCCTACTTCCTGATCTACTTCCACTCCGACAATCTCCACCGGCATGGCATCTCCTGAACTCACTGTATCTGCTACTACAGTCAAGCCCCCATTCAATGCCATCACACCACAAAGGACCAATGCCAGTATCTTCTCGATCTTCTTAGTTATCATGGCTTCCTCCTTCCAACTCTTTTCCGTCCATTATTGCCTCGTCCATTAATCGAATCAACTCCAAAGCACTTTTAAAACTTTGCGTCTTCCGCTCATCCGCCCAGGTAAATGTTCCCTGCCAAGTGGAATATTCCTCACGATATACTTTAATAATAAAAGTGTTTGACGTACGTTTTTTATTTATTTTCACAATCCTTCAAACTCCTTATTGACTGATTTGATACTTCGTATTGTCGTTATTATTATACGTTAATAAATATTGTTTTGCAACCGCAATTTATACAAATAATACGATATAAAACATTAATTTTCTTTTAAAATCACAAGAAAGGCGAAAAATTATAATGATTAATGTATTAGAGAGAATCACTTACTACAGAAAATTGAAAAATTGGACTGAATACCAATTGGCAGAAGCCTCGGGACTGACGCAATCTACAATCTCATCCTGGTACCGAAAAAATATGCTTCCTTCTATTCCGTCTCTGGAAAAAATATGTAATGCTTATGGTATTACACTGTCTCAATTCTTTATGATTGAAACCGACAACATTTCTCTGACGACACTTCAAAAGGATCTTTTAGTAGAAATAAGTCATTTTTCCATAGAACAGCAAAAAGCTTTACTTGATTTTTTTAAGACATTATAGAACTTCGCTGCCGGGCGCACCTACAAAAAAAGGCGATCCCCAACGGAATCGCCTTTTACTATGTACATATTTAACAATTTAGAACAAATCTTCCTGATTTGCAGTCTTTATTCCTGCACCGGCAAGTGCTGCCGCTGCCGTCTGATTATCATCTACACGGAAGATCATATATGCGCCTGCTTTTGCAGACAGGAATGCATATGTATATTCAACTACTACGTGTGCCTCTGCTAATACTTCCAAAATCGCTGCAAGGCTGCCCGGTTCATCAGAAATCGCTGCTGCAAGAACATCAGTGGTTGTGGTGATATAATCACCAGCCCTTAAAACTTCTTCTGCTGCTTTGGGATCTTCACAGATAATGCGTAAGATTCCAAAATCCTGCGTATCAGCTATGGAAAGTGCTCTTAAATTTACATTGTGATCTGCAATATACCTTGTTACCTCTGCAAGCTCACCCTTCTTATTCTCAATAAAAACGGAAATTTGTTTCACACTCATGATAATACCTCACTTTCTTTATTTTAATCATGAAGCTTTCTTCTATCAATGACTCTAACGGCCTTACCCTCACTTCTGGTAATGGTCTTAGGCTTAACTAAATGAACCTTAGGACTAATGCCCAGCATGGTCTTGATGGCATTTGCAAGAGCCTTTTCTTTCACATTCAGATCCTTCACGGTATCGGAGAACTGTTCCGCTGTCAATTCTACAGAAACATCCAATGTATCGGTATTATTCACTCGGTCAACTTCAATCAGATAATTTGCACTGTAACCTTCCTTCAAAAGAACTGTTTCAATCTGGGAAGGGAATACATTGACACCGCGGATGATCATCATATCATCGCTTCTGCCCATAGGCTTGCTCATCTTGATCAAGGTACGTCCGCAGGAGCATTTCTTTCTGGAAAGTACACAAATATCTCTGGTGCGATATCTCATCAGCGGGAACGCTTCCTTATCCAAGCTGGTAAATACCAATTCGCCCTTAGCCCCATCCGGAAGCACTTCTCCGGTCTCAGGATCAATAATCTCAGGCAGGAAGTGATCTTCATTAATATGCATACCTGTCTGCTCTTCACACTCAAAAGCAACACCGGGACCACTTGTCTCCGTCAGACCATAAATATCATATGCTTTAATACCGAGAGATTTTTCAATATCACGGCGCATTTCTTCCGTCCATGGTTCTGCACCGAAGATACCAGCCTTTAAGTCGATATCATCCGGTGTAAGTCCCATATCCTTCAAAGTCTCACCAATATATGCTGCATAGGATGGTGTACAGCAAAGAATCGTCGCATGCAAATCCTGCATAAACTGAATCTGACGCTCGGTATTGCCGGAAGACATAGGAAGTGTCAGACATCCAACTTTGTGTGAACCACCGTTCAACCCCGGCCCTCCTGTAAACAGCCCATAACCATAAGCAACCTGACAAACATCCTCATTGGTACCGCCCGCCGCCATAATCGCACGTGCACAGCACTGTTCCCACATATCAACGTCATTTTGTGTATAAAATGCAACCACACGACGTCCGGTGGTTCCACTGGTAGACTGAATACGCACACAGTTCTTCAGATCAGTAGCCAAAAGACCATATGGATATGCATCACGAAGATCTGCTTTTGTTAAAAAGGGTAATTTATGTAAATCGTCAATAGACTTAATATCATCCGGCTTAACCCCCTTTTCATCCATCAGATCTCGATAATATTTTACATTGTCATACACATGCTTCACCTGTTTTACAAGTTTTTCATTCTGAATGGCACGAAGTTCATCAACCGATGCACATTCAACCTCTGGCTGATAATAATTCGACATAATTTTTCTCCTCCTGAAACGATTTCCCGCAGTTTGTTTTCTTTACAGGAAATAGCAAAATTTATTTAATAATATAATACTTTTTGTATACAAGTTTGTCAACAAAAATATGTATATTCTGTATTTTTATGCATTACGCTTTTTGTACAGAAGCCATATACCATAGCCCGTACTGATCACAGTCTGCACAATCGTAATGATGATATGTATTTTATCAACAGGTTCTATGGCAAATGCGCTTGTGGAGTTAACAACAACATGTGAAAGTATACAAGGCAGAATACTGCCACTCACATAAAATACTGCGGTATAACAAAAACCAATCGCTGATGCATAAATCAGCTGGAGCAATGTATCAAATACAGGCTCTCCAAGCAGTAGATTTACGATATGCCCCATACCAAAGGTAAGGGATGATACAATCATTGCAACTGTCACGTTGGTTTTGCACATGCCCTTAAACAACAATCCCCGAAAAATCACCTCTTCCAAAAAACCTACAAAACACATGCTGATGATATAGAGCATTGTTTCTTCTGCAGAAAAATTGATCGTTACACCATTCCAAAAATTAACACTGGAAATAACAATTAAGGGAATAAAATAACAGAAACTACTGAATCTTCCATTTAGACGACATAGCCCCAAATATCCGCACAGATGGTTCTTGCGAATGAATCCATATAAAATTCCAGTCATAACAAGACCAAAAAGGACAGTCAAAAGCTTTGGTATTCCAATGGATTCTGAAAATAAATCTGCATTACTGAATCCTACTACGTAAATTACTATCCAAATCACTGCAAACCATATTTCATCTTTAACAAATAATTTTTTCATAATCACCTTTCTCGCACCAAACTTACATATCTGCTCAAAATTATCAAATTCAATGCTATAATCTTCTGTTGCTTTATCCAAGAGAGTCATTGCAACCTGAATATATTGATATATCCTGTTACTACGATAAGTATATTATATATATTCGTTAACTTCAAGTTAAGGAGATCATATTTTCGTTTTTTATTATTTTCCGCCTTATCCATGAATTATCAAATTCATTTGCAACAGCAAAAAAAGTAGGCAATACAATGAAATACTGGTTCTTCCGCATGATTGTGTAATTTTCTGATAAAATAATAAAATAGCTCCCAAATAAGGAAGCGAAGCAGATAGTTTTTTAAAATCAAGGAATCTATATGCCCTGTAATACACAGTAAAAAGAGATTAGGCATATAGAAGTGTTCTTTTTATGATTTATAGACGCTTCAATTTTTATCTGTAGCATCTACATCTACGAATTTATTATTATATAGATGTCAAATTTATATTGAAAAAAGTCAAAGAAGCAGATAGATTAATGATTTTTGTACGATCTATCTGCTTGATCGGTGTAAATAATTCAAAAATCAGCATATAGATTTGCTGTTTTAAGGTTTTCTATACGTAATCTTACAAGCTATTGGCAACTATATTTTGTATTTTTCTGTATTTTATATGCTTTTTTTTGCATTTATTTCAATCAGGCAAGATTCTTCGTAGCGTTATTTTACCATTTAGTAGTGAATTACACATTTGTGCGGAAGAACCGAAATACTCATTGCATTACCTACTGTGAATTATTCCGCCGCTTCTAACATATTTTCTTGATAATAGGACTTCCGCTCACGAGTGATTGTCATTAGGGACAACATTTTTCAGGCACAAAACAGACTGCTTATTTTCCAACAGCAATCATAAAATAGGAAGCGATTTCCTCTGGGCTGTGTTTTGTATCTTCCATCATCCACCATTTAATTGCTTCCGCAAAGGAACCAGAAAGATGATGAAGTAAAAAATCTTCCGGAATATCCGAAGGGAAATCATTCATGTACCGACTAAAGAGATCTCGGAGATAGTTTTTTAGAAAACTCATGAAAAGTTCGCCACTTTCTCCACCTAAGATACCCTTGAGATTACTCTTACTTTCTCGCAGATGGTAGAGAATGTGTCCAAGTTTTAGTTCAAGATTTGGACTTCCTGTAGAATAGTCATGGTCTGCTTCCTGTGGAAGTCTGTCATTAAATATATGCTGAAATATATCTGTACACATTTCCTTCAGAAGATCATCTTTAGTTTCAAAATGGGCATAAAATGTACTTCGTCCAATGTTTGCTCCATCTATAATTTCCTGAACTGTGATGCTGTCGAATCTCTTTCGCTCCAACAGCTTGCTCAGGGCATCAAATATTGCTTTTCTGGTTTTTTGCTGTCGTCTATCCATTGTAAACCTCCGTACAAATTATTGTAATTGTTCCGTATCTTCCATTTTCTCTCATCTGATTCTTGTTTGTTTTTAATAGATAGAGTAAAATTACAGAACAAAATGTTTTATAACGTATTTATTGTACTTTATTTTTAGTTATATCACAAGGGATGATTTGAGAATGAACAATAATAAAAAAGCAATTTTTTACGCAGTTCTGGCAGCTGCTCTTTACGCAATCAATGCACCAATTTCAAAACTGCTATTAACAGAGATACCATCGACAATGATGGCCGGACTACTGTATCTTGGTGCAGGTGCGGGGATGTATCTCTTAGAGAAATTCAACAAGCACAAGAAGGAACTTCCTTTAACAAAAAATGAAGTGCCTTATACCGTTGCAATGGTAGTGTTAGACATTGCTGCACCAATTTTCTTAATGATTGGATTGACCAGATGTAATGCTGCAAATGCTTCTTTGCTGAATAATTTTGAAATTGTAGCAACCTCGTTGATTGCGTTGATTCTCTTCAAAGAAGCAATTAACAAAAAATTATGGCTTTCCATTGCCCTTGTTACGCTTTCCAGTTTGCTTCTATCTTTTGAAGATATGAGCAGCTTTCAGTTCTCCTTTGGTTCTTTGTTTGTTCTGCTCGCCTGCCTATGCTGGGGCTTTGAAAACAACTGCACCCGTATGCTTTCATCCAAAAATCCTGCACAAATCGTTATAATAAAAGGGTTCGGTTCAGGAATTGGCGCACTGATTCTGTCACTCATTATTGGCGAACGTTTTTTCCAGATAGGATATATCGTTATGGCATTGATTCTTGGCTTTGTAGCTTATGGTTTGAGTATTTACTTTTATATTTATGCTCAAAGAGATTTGGGTGCAGCCAAAACAAGCACTTATTATGCGGTATCTCCTTTTATTGGTGCAGGTTTGTCTCTTATGATATTCAAAGAGCTTCCTTCCGCAATCTTTATCGTTGCGCTATTGATAATGGCGGCGGGAACCTATTTTGCAACTACAAACGAAAACTAAACAATGTCGAAAAATGCCAGGGACAAAACGCCCCTGGCAAAATATTTATCTCGCTGCTTCCAGCATATTTTCAATAAAAATTCCATAACCCCGGGTAGGATCATTTACTAAAACATGAGTCACCGCTCCAATTATCTTCCCGTCCTGAATAATCGGACTTCCGCTCATCCCCTGCACAATTCCCCCTGTAATATCCAACAACCTACTGTCTGTAACTCTAAGTTCAATCCCCTTATTGATATTGTCATTATCAAGATGAACTCCCGTAATCTGAATCCCATAATACTCAGATTTTCCGCTGACAGAGCACAATATCTGAGCATCTCCAATTTCAATCTCCTGTTTCAAGCCGATTGGCAGAGGATCCTGATCCATCATAACTTCTGCTTCCTCGTTACACTGACCGAAAATTCCTTCCTGACCATTATAGTCAATATCCCCCAATATCTTAGACTCATCATAAATGATTCTTCCTGTCAATTCGCCGGGATCTCCGTTAATTCCTTTTTGTATAGAAACGATTTCTGTTTGATATAATGTACCATCTTCCAGATTCATCAAAGTACTGGTATCCACATCGCTGACGCCGTGGCCCAAAGCACCAAATCTGCCATCCGCATCTATATATGTCATAGTACCTATCCCCTGAGCATTGTCCCTGATCCATATACCCAATTTATATTCCTTGTCTTCATTCTTTACAGGATGAATACATACTTCCATTTCCTGATCATTTCGTTCAATTTTCAAAGTAATATTCTGTCCATCACATTTTTTTACTATATCCATGAACTTCTCTTTATCACTGATCGGTTCCCCGTTAATTTCCTTGATATAATCACCACTTCGCAGGATATATTTTGCGGGAGAATAAGTCAGCCCATCCATGCCTCTGAACTCTCCTACACCAATCACCAGCAATCCATCCGTTTTTACATAGAGACCAATTGGTTCTCCTACCGGAATCAACTCTCTGTCACTGATTACCTGAATGCTGACCTGCTTAAATGGAATAAAGCCAAATAGTTTTACATTCATCAGATATTTATTGCTCTTATCTGTATTCAATGTGACTTCTCTGCTCAAATCAATTTTTATAGCATCCTTTGGAATATTGGAAACACCGCTTTCACTGGCCTCTACAACCTCCCCCACCAAAGGCAGCTGATAATTCAAAATCTGATCTTTCCCTGCCTTCACTCGCAGAATGGAAGGTATCTGATTATACAAGCTATAATACATGGCTCCGCCCAGCAGAACACTAAAACATAATAAAGCTACGCATAAACTATATCGGTATATGCGCAGCCTTTTCTTTCTTCTTCTCCACTGTTCCAGAATAATAACAATATCATTTCCGGCACTCCGGAGAAGCTCATCATTTATATTTTTATTGTCTTTGTCTCTTATTTTCATGGGCTCACTTCACTTCCTCTCACAACTGAGAATAGTATGTGAAGTTTCACTCATTTTAATAATGACTTTTTTAATTTATTTATTTTTATATGCAGCCGCCTGGGCCCGCATTTCTTTTGCATTGGACATTGCAGCTTCTGTCAGATCGTCACTCCCAAGCAGTCTGGCAAGTTCATACAGATTTTCACCGGACTCTAACTCCCGAATCCGGGTTACCGTACCGACCATTTCATCCCCGCTCTTTTCAATCAGGTAATGTCTGTCCGCCATAGCCGCAATCTGTGGCAAGTGTGTGATACAGATCACCTGGTGGGCATTTGCTGCCACATTCAGCTGCTCGGATACTTTCCATGCTGTCTTACCGCTGATTCCGGCATCGATCTCATC
The DNA here is from genome assembly GCA_045544275.1 of Acetatifactor sp. Classification (GTDB taxonomy): domain Bacteria; phylum Bacillota; class Clostridia; order Lachnospirales; family Lachnospiraceae; genus Acetatifactor. Next base: position 30,606 of record JAZPYS010000052.1, read on the forward strand.
AAAGATAAGCGTATCCACCGCATCCTTTGCCGCCAGCACAGTCTTAATCGCAAGCATAATTCTGGAAAGTTCACCACCGCTGGCTACCTGTGCAAGTGACTTCATTGGCTCACCGGGATTGGTAGATATTTTAAATTCTACATCATCACATCCTTTTGCAGTAGCCCCATCCAATGGAGTCACATCGATGGCAAACTGTACTGTGAGAAAGTTCAAATGAATCAGTGAATCAGTTAGTTGTTTCTCCAAAATCTTCGCATTACGGATTCTGATCCTGGACAACAACTCACATGCATCCTTCAATGCCTTTTCCCTTTCCGCCAGCTGTCTTTCCAATTCCACCATATAAATATCATAATCAGCCAACATATTCAAACGTTTCCGTTTTTTGTCGTATGCTTCCATGATCATTTCTATGGAACAACCATATTTATCCTTCAAGCGATTGATCTCATTGAGCCGATCCTCCGTCTCCCTGAAATCCCTTTCGTCAAATTCCATATCTGAAAGATAAGCTGCCAGTTCGTGATTAAAATCAGACAACAAATCCTCAATTTGAGTCAACTGCTCCTCTAATTGACTAATCTGGTCATCATATTCAGACACACTGCTGACCGCTCTGACTGCCCTGCCCAGCAGACTTGCCGCATCACTGTCTCCCATGCCGCCGGTGTATCCATAACATTCTGATAAACTCTGGGTAATGCGCTGGCTGTTCATCATCCTACGATAACTGCTCTCTAACTCTTCATCTTCTCCAACTGTCAGATGTGCATTTTCAATTTCATTTACTTCAAATTCCAGCAAATCCTGCTCTCTGATCTTACTTTCTTCATCTAAAGCTTCTTCTCGTATCTTAGTGCGAATCTCCCTGACTTGCTGATGGAGCACTGCCACCTGCTCCAATGCTTCTTTTCCTTCCGCACCGCAAAAGCTGTCCAGGATCTCCAAATGCTTTTTTTTGTTCAGCAATGACTGATGTTCATGCTGTCCATGAATATCAATTAACAATTCTGCAATTTCCTTGATCTGTCGTACACTCACGGTCTCACCGTTGATTCTGCTGACACTTTTTCCTGCTGCAAGCCTTCTGCTGATGGTCACGGTATCCTCCACTTCGATTTCCATCGCATTAAGCTTCTGTACAATTTGCTCATCACAAGAAAAAGTAAGTTCCACAAGAGCACTCTCCGTACCCTTACGCAGCATATCCTTATCAAATTTTGCCCCCAATGCCAGATTAATGGATCCCAACAGAATGGACTTACCTGCACCTGTCTCACCGGTCAAAATATTCAGTCCCTCGCCAAATTCCACATCCGACTCTTCAATCAATGCCAGATTTTTTACATGCAGATTTAATAACATAATCTTTTCTCCTTATCCGCCTTCTCCAGCAGATAATGTTTCTCCCTGAGTTTAAAACAATCTTTGCAGTTTGTTCATCAACGCAACTGTCTCATCAGTGGTACGGACAGCAACCATGATCGTATCGTCTCCCGCGATACAACCTACCACTTCATGAAATTTCATAGCATCAATGGCTGCTGCAACTGCCATCGCCATACCGGATACCGTCTTTACCACTAAAATATTCTGGGCCATATCCATGGATACAAATCCATCTTTTAACACTCTGATGAACTTGTCCTCCATATGATTTTCTTCATGCTTAAGCACAATATACTTCTGTCTGCCATTGCCGATGGGCACCTTTGACAACTTCAATTCCCTGATATCTCTGGATACTGTTGCTTGCGTCACAATATATCCGGCATCCTTCAGATATCCGGCAAGCTCCTCCTGTGTTTCCACATTATACTTGTTGATAATATCCACTATGGCTTTGTGTCTGACCTTCTTCATCATACCTGCCCTTCTATTCACTTATTTTTTTATGTAATACATCTAAAAATCCTGCCTTGCTGATCTTAATGATCTCCGTAGTCTTGACAGATCTTTGAATTCTGATTCTGTCACCTGTTTGTACTGCCACTACGTGAGAACCGTCAAAGTTGACCTCCAGATTCTGGCTTCCTCCTTCGCGACCTTCCGGAATCCTAATCTCTATGATATCTTCTGATGAAAGAATGATACTTCTTGAGTTCAGTGTATGGGGACAGATAGGTGTCAACATGATCAGCCTCGCAATCGGATTAACGATAGGGCCTCCTGCCGATAAGCTGTACCCTGTAGACCCTGTAGGTGTTGTGACAATTACACCATCCGCATTATATGCATTTAAAAGCTGGCCATTCACATATATATCTAATTTGATCAGCTTCAAGGAACCGCTTCGGGAAATGACCACATCATTCAATGCCCATTCTTCATATATTTCGCCCTTCTCTTTGATGACAGACCCATGGAGCATCATACGGCTTTCCATTTCATAATCACCGTCGATCAACTTATCCATTGCTTCCTCTACATTCTCCGGCTCCACTTCTGTCATATAGCCTAAAGTTCCCATATTTACACCGATCAACGGTATATGACCTTTTTTTATATCCCGGGCAGCCCGCAGCATAGTACCGTCTCCACCCAGTACAATCATACAGTCCGCATCTTCCGGAATATCTTCCTCTTCCGGAAATGTACCATCATTATTGGTAATTATTGTACACTTCTGTCCCTTATTTTCCAGATATTCCTTGATCCGGTTGGTGGCCTCTCTCTTTGGATCTTTATGATGATTGGTATAAATCAGAAAATGTTTCATTGCTGCTCCTACTTTGCCTTGTCCAGATTGAAATGTGCCTTGTCCACGATTTCTTTAATCACTTTATCCCCTTCTGTTTCTTTTTCGCTCAGCTCTGTATTTTCCAGTACTTTTGCAGAATTCTTTTGAATATGCATCAGATACTCAATATTCCCCTCAGGGCCTTTAATAGGTGAAAATTCCAGATGCAGAATGTCAAAACCGATACTGTCCGCATAATCTAAAATCTTACGCACCACTTCTTCATGTACGGAGCGCTCTCTTACGACACCCTTTTTGCCCACCTTGTCTCTGCCTGCTTCAAACTGGGGTTTGATCAGACATACCATCTGTCCGCCATCCTTCAGCAGATCCCTTGCGGGGATCAATATCTTTGTCAGGGAAATGAAAGACACATCCACACTCGCAAAATCCAGTTCATCATCAATATCCCCGGGCACCATATATCTGAAATTGGTCTTTTCCATGCAGACCACACGTTCATCATTTCGCAATTTCCAGGCAAGCTGTCCGTGTCCTACGTCTACTGAATACACCTTTGCCGCACCATTCTGCAGCATACAGTCTGTAAATCCACCGGTAGATGCACCGATATCCATACAAACACAGTCCGTCAGTAAGATTCCCCAGCTTTCCATGGCTTTCTCTAACTTAAGTCCTCCACGACTGACATATTTTAACTGGGACCCCCTCACCTCAAGAGTGATCTTGCTCTCATCAAACATGGTTCCCGCCTTGTCTTCCTTCTGACCATTGACATACACATTCCCGGCCATGATAACTGCCTTAGCCTTTTCTCTGGACTGTGCATGTCCCTGATTTACCAAAATAACATCTAAACGTTCTTTCATAATTTATATGCGCTCCAAAATGCGTTTTGTAATACTTTCAGCATCAATGCCGATTTCTGCTTTAAGCTTGTCCACATTTCCATGCTCCACATAAGCATCCGGAATATGCACATGCATAAAGTCCACAGCCTTGCGATTACGGTTCAGACACTCCAGTACTTTCTCACCATAACCACCACTGGCAACATTTTCTTCCATGACTACAATCAGCTTGTGGTTTTCACATGCCTTCAGCACAGCTTCCTCATCAATAGGTTTGATAAACCTTCCATTAATAAGACTCACCTTTTTACCCACTGCTTTTAGTGCTTCATATACTTCTTCCGCCGTCTTTACCATGCTGCCCACTGCAAAGAGTGCAATCTCTTCTTCCTCGTAAATCCATTCCGCTTTGCCATATTCCATCGGTGCACGATGCTCTTCCAGACCATCATATGCAGTTCCTCTGGGATAACGCACAGCAATAGGGGCGCCAAACTCCACTGCAAATTTCATCATATCGGAAAGCTCCCACTTATTCTTAGGAGCCATAATATGCATATTCGGAATACTCGAAAGGAAGGAATAGTCGAAAATACCCTGATGGGTCTCTCCGTCACTTCCCACAATACCGGCTCTGTCAATGGCAAACACCACCGGCAGATTCTGGATACATACGTCATGCAGTATCTGATCATACGCTCTCTGCAAAAAGGAAGAATAAATCGCTACAATGGGCTTTAATCCGCCTGCTGCAAGTCCTGCCGCAAAGGTAACTGCATGTTCCTCTGCAATGCCCACATCAAAGAATCGATCCGGATACATATTTTTAAATCTCTTCAGTCCGGTTCCATCGGGCATAGCTGCTGTGATGGCAACTACTTTTTCATCCCTCTGCCCCAACTTGCACATAATGGTAGCAAACACATCCGTATAATTAGACTTCGTCCTTGGTTTGGACGGAAGTCCTGTTTCTATGTCAAAAGGCTCTGCACCATGAAATCTGGCAGGATGACGCTCAGCCGGTGCATATCCTTTTCCTTTTTCCGTAATCACGTGTACCAGCACTGCACCTTTAACACGCTTTGCCTCTTCAATGACCTTCATCAGACCATCAATATCATGACCATTCACAGGTCCCAGATAAGTCAATCCCATGTCTTCAAAGAGCATTCCCGGAATGACCAGTTGTTTCACACTATTTTTGGCCTTACGAATTCCGGATACCACACCTTCCCCTCTGGGAGAAGACAAAAGCACATCGTATATACTCTTCTTCAATCCCTGATAGCTTTTGGCTGTTCTGATATTGTTC
>JAZPYS010000053.1:0-38723 GCA_045544275.1 Acetatifactor sp.
TAACAGAGTGGCCAAATGCCGGGAACTGTTAAATCTGGCTCTTTCCAGATGCTGTCAATTAACAAATGTGACGATTGTTGAGAGAAAAAGTTTGTAAAAGTGAAATTTGCTCTTGACAAAAGGTCACTTCATAACAGGAGATTGTGCATGCAGGCATTACTGGCACCACTGACGGAACTGGCAGAATACGGCCAGGCAAAAGAAGGAATCCGCAAAAAGCAGACACCGGTGAGCATCAGTGGATGTGTGGATTCTCAAAAACTGCATATGATGTATGGTCTGGCCGATGGTTTTAAGTACAAAGTCATCGTTACTTATAGTGACTTAAAAGCCAGAGAACTGTATGAGGAATACAAGTTTTATGACAGGAATGTCATGTTGTATCCGGCAAAGGACCTGATCTTTTTTCAGGCGGACATTCACGGCAATCAGCTGACAAAGGAGCGGATCAGGGTGCTTCGCAGGATGGCAGAGCGTAAGCCGCTGACATTGGTCACTACTTTTGCGGCGTTAATGACCCCTCAGGTTATGTGGAATCCGGAGCGGGATATCCTGCAGATCGAGAAGGGGAGTCTGGTAGATGAGAAGAAGCTGGCGGAAAAACTGGTGGAACTGGGCTATGAGAAGGTCTATCAGGTAGAAAGCAGCGGACAGTTCTCCATCAGAGGCGGTATTATTGATATTTTTGACCTGACGGAAGAGAATCCTTATCGAATAGAGCTGTGGGGAGATGAGGTGGATTCTATCAGGAGTTTTGACGTACTCAGTCAGAGGTCTATTGAAAAATTAAGCAGTGTGACAGTCTATCCGGCCACAGAGTTCGTATTGGAAGAAAAGCAGATGCATGCCGGTATGGCAAAGCTGGAGGAAGCATCCTACAGACAGGAAAAGATCTTTCGTGATGAGCATAAACCGGAGGAAGCTCATAGGATTGCGACACAGACGAAGCAACTGCGGGAGCAATTATTTGAATTCAAAAATATGGTCAATCTGGAAAGCTATATTCGGTATTTTTTTGAGGATACGGTGACACTTCCGGAGATTTTCCGGAAAATGGAAGAAAAGGATGGGAAGAGCAATCTGATTTTCTTCTTGGAGGAGCCGGGCAGGATTAAAGAGCATGCAAATGCAGTGGAGTTGGAATTTCGTGAAAGTATGTCTCAGCGGGCATTAAAGGGGTATATTCTGCCGGGACAGATGAATATTCTTTACAGTGCAGATCAGGTATTGGGGATCATGCTGCATACCACTATAGTCTCATTGTCCACATTGGATACCAGGAACGCTTGGTTCAAGCCCAGAATTCAGTTGACAGTGGCTGCCAGAAATATGGCCCCCTATAATAACAGTTTCGAAACATTAGTAAAGGATCTGAAGCAGTATCGCAAGAACGGTTATAGAGTGCTGTTGTTGTCCGGTTCCAGAACAAGGGCAAAGCGTCTGGCAGAGGATTTGCGGGACAATGAGATCTCGGCAGTATATACGGAGGATCCCTACAGAGAAGTACTGCAGGGTGAAGTGCTGACCTATTATGGGCATGTGGGGAAAGGATTTGAGTATCCTTTTCTGAAATTTGTGGTGATATCGGAGTCCGACATCTTCGGTGCGGAGAAGAAAAAGAAAAAACGAAAGATATATCAGGGACAGAAGATTTCAGACTTTAATGAGTTGAAGGTTGGCGATTACGTAGTTCATGAAACCCACGGTCTGGGTGTCTACAAAGGGATTGAGAAGGTAGAAATGGACAGAGTGGTCAAGGATTATATGAAGATTGAGTACCGGGATGGCGGCAATCTTTATGTACTGGCTACAGGTCTGGATGTGATTCAAAAGTATGCTTCTTCGGATGCAGAAAAAGTTCCAAAATTGAATAAGCTGGGCGGAAAGGAATGGGAGAAGACTAAGACGAGAGTCCGCAGTGCTGTGAATGAGGTGGCAAAGGATCTGGTGGAATTGTATGCTCTGCGTCAGGAAAGTCAGGGACATTCCTACGGCAAGGATACTGTGTGGCAGCGGGAATTTGAAGAAATGTTTCCTTTTGAAGAGACGGAAGACCAGCTGGCCGCCATTGCAGATACTAAGGCTGACATGGAGAGTACCAGGATCATGGATCGTTTGATCTGCGGTGACGTGGGATACGGTAAGACGGAGATTGCCATCCGGGCAGCTTTTAAAGCAGTGCAGGAGGGCAAACAAGTGGTGTATTTGGTGCCCACTACCATTTTAGCACAGCAGCATTACAACAACTTTACCCAGCGTATGAAAGATTTTCCGGTGCGGGTGGATCTGCTTTCCAGATTCCGGACGTCCGGTGAAATCAAAAAAACACTGACAGACTTAGAGAAGGGATTTGTAGATATTGTCATCGGTACCCACAGGGTGTTGTCTCAGGATGTGAAGTTCAAGGATCTGGGACTTTTGATCGTGGATGAAGAACAACGGTTTGGTGTGGCACATAAAGAGAAGATAAAGAAACTGAAGGAAAATGTGGATGTACTGACATTGACGGCGACGCCAATTCCAAGAACTTTGCATATGAGTCTGATTGGCATCAGGGATATGAGCGTATTGGAAGAAGCACCGGGAGAACGACAGCCCATTCAGACTTATGTCATGGAATATAATGAAGAGATGGTTCGTGAAGCGATCGTCAGGGAGCTTTCCAGAGGGGGCCAGGTGTATTATGTTTATAACAGAGTCAATAATATTGCGGATGTTGCTTCTGCAATAGCCAATCTGGTGCCGGAAGCCACAGTGGCATTTGCGCACGGACAGATGAAAGAGCATGAACTGGAAAAGATTATGTTGGAATTTATCGAAGGGGACATTGATGTGTTAGTGTCCACCACCATTATTGAGACGGGACTGGATATTTCCAATGCTAATACCATGATCATCCATGATTCGGACAATTTAGGACTGGCGCAGTTGTATCAGCTGCGGGGGCGTGTGGGGCGTTCCAACCGCAACTCCTACGCTTTCCTCATGTATAAAAGGGATAAGATGCTGAAGGAGGTGGCGGAGAAACGTCTGGCAGCCATCAGGGAGTTTACTGATCTGGGAAGTGGTTACAAGATTGCCATGCGTGATCTGGAGATCCGTGGCGCCGGTAATCTGTTGGGTGTCAGACAACACGGCCATATGGAAGCGGTAGGTTATGATATGTACTGCAAACTGTTGAATGAGGCCGTTAAGGGATTGAAAGGCGTTCAGACGATTGCAGATTTTACTACCACGGTAGATTTGGATGTGGATGCATTTATTCCCCCTTCTTATATTGTGAATGAGGTCCAGAAACTGGATATTTACAAGCGTATTGCCGGAATCGAGTCTATGAAAGATCGGGATGACATGAGGGATGAACTGTTGGACCGTTTTGGTGCGATCCCCCGTTCCGTAGATAATCTGCTGCGGATTGCTCTGATCAGAGTTGCAGCTCACAAATTATATATTACGGAATTAAAAGGCAAGAATGAGCGCATTATTTTCACGCTGAAAGCGGATGCACCGATTATAATCGAAAAAATTCCGGGTTTTGTGAAAGAGAACCGGGACCGATTGTCTTTCACTGCGTATGGTCAGCCATTCTTTACATTGAAGTATCAGAAATGTGGTGTGATTGAAGCGGATGCGGAGACCCTGCTGAAAGATACGGAGGAAATGCTTGGAAAGATGGAGATACTGTTTGCAATTTCATAAATATAAAAAAATATTTTTATTTTGGCAAAAAAACTTGAAAAAAATGGAAGATAGTAGCATAATTTAACAGAGTAGATGTATTGTGCAGGAAAGGAGAAAATATGAAAATTATTAAAGCAAAAGATTATCAGGATATGAGTAAAAAAGCAGCGATTGTGATCGCATCACAGGTGACTATGAAGCCTGATTGCGTGTTGGGTCTGGCTACAGGTTCCACTCCGATCGGAACCTATAAGCAGCTGGTAGAGTGGTATAAAGAAGGAACTTTAAGCTTTGCAGGCGTTACCAGTGTGAACTTAGATGAGTATAAGGGTATTACCAAGGATAATGACCAGAGTTACTATTATTTTATGAATGACAACCTGTTTAAACATGTAGATATTAACAAGGAGAGAACCTTCCTTCCTGATGGTACAGAGCCTGACAGTGAAAAGGCATGTGCAGCATACAATGAGATCATTCATTCCGTAGGCGGTATTGATCTGCAGTTATTGGGTCTTGGACACAATGGACATATCGGATTCAATGAGCCAGCTGATCATTTCTCATTAGAGACCAACTGTGTGGATCTGCAGGAGTCTACCATCAACGCAAACAAGAGATTTTTTGCTTCTTATGACGATGTTCCGAAGCAGGCATATACCATGGGAATCAAGACCATCATGCAGGCGAAGAAAGTTTTAGTGGTTGTAAGCGGCGCTGACAAGGCAGAGATCGTGAAGAAGGCATTTTTCGGACCTGTAACACCTCAGGTTCCGGCATCTATCCTTCAGTTACATAGTGATGTTGTGATCTTGGCAGATGAAGCGGCACTTTCATTAGTAGAGTTATAAGAGATGATATTATGGTAATACAGAGTAAACGCGTTTGGATGGCGGGGCAGTTTATGCCGGCTCAGCTCCTGATTGAGGAAGGCAGGATTGCCGCTGTATATGAATATGGGAAGTTGGCAACTGACGCTGATTACGGCAACAAACGTATTGTTCCGGGATTTATTGATGTACATACTCATGGGGCATATGGTTTTGATACCAATGATGCAGAAGCAGAAGGATTGCGAGGCTGGATGAAGCGTATTCCGCAGGAGGGTGTGACAGGTATTCTGCCCACCACTGTTACGCAGATGCCGGATGTACTGACTGGGGCTTTGAAAAATGTGGCGGCAGTGGTCCGCGAAGGCTATGAAGGTGCAGAAATCCTCGGTGTGCATTTTGAAGGTCCCTATTTAGATATGGAATACAAAGGGGCGCAGCCACCGGAAGCCATTGCACAGGCAACCGTAGAACAATTTGAAATGTATCAGGAAGCTGCGGAAGGTTTGATCAAATATATTACCCTTGCACCGGAGCATGATATGGATTTTGCACTGACAAAGCATTGCAAAGAAACCGGAGTAGTGGTAAGTATGGGGCATTCTTCTGCATCCTATGAACAGGCACTTATGGGGATTGCCAATGGTGCAACAAGTATGACCCATGTGTATAATGGTATGACACCTTATCATCACCGTAAACCGGGACTGGTGGGTACCGCTATGCGTATTCGGGAGATTTATGGTGAAATCATCGGTGACGGCTGTCATTCCCATCTGGCAGCAACCAACAATTTTTATCAGGCAAAAGGCAAGGATTATGCTATCCTTGTGACAGATTCCTTGCGGGCAAAATATTGTCCGCCGGGAGGAAATTATCAGTTAGGCGGTCATGATATCGAAATCGGCGAAGATGGTCTTGCAAGATTGAAAGGAACAGATACCATCGCAGGCAGCACTCTGCGCATGAACAAAGGGCTGCAATTGATGGTGGAAGAGGCTATGGTGCCTTTTGATGCGGCTTTGAATTCCTGTACCATCAATCCGGCCAGATGTTTAGGTGTAGCTCATCGTAAAGGTAAGCTGGTAGCAGGATACGATGCAGATATCGTGGTGCTGGAAGATAATTACGATGTGTGCCAGACTTATTGCAGAGGTGTGGCAGCATTGTAGACGGATTAATACCCTTCAGGCTGGTTGCCGGAAGGGTATTTTTTGCGGAGGTGTTAAGCGATATGAAATTTATATTTTCTTATGTAAAGAAGCACGGGAAATTAGCCTGCTTCGGCATTGGTATCAAGATTGTTGGTTCTTTTTTGGAATTATTAATACCCTATGTTATGGAACATTTGATTGACAAAGTAGTTCCTACAAAAAATATGAAAATGGTAGTCTTATGGGGGCTTTTGATGATCGTGCTGGCAATATTGGTGCGTCAGCTGAATGTAAAAGCTAACCGTTGTGCATCTAAAGTATCCAGAGAGAGTATTTATGCCATTCGAAAAGACTTGTTTAAAAAAACACTAAAGCTTTCCGGAAAGCAGGTTGACGAATTTGGTCTGCCCTCCCTGACCTCCAGAATGACATCGGATTCCTACAATCTGCAGAATTTTATTCAGAGTATACAGGCTATGGGTGTCCGAGCACCGATTTTGCTGTTTGGGGGTATTGTGATTACCATGACCATGGATCCGGGGCTGGCATCGATTTTGTGCATCATGGCACCAATACTCATTACCATTGTTGTGTTTATATCTTTCAGGGGGATACCACTGTATGAAAAAGTACAGCATAGAGTGGATGATATCGTGCGCATTATGAGAGAAAATATCACGGGTATTCGTGTGGTGAAGTCTCTGTCCAAGGAAGATTATGAGGTGCGTCGCTTCGCAGACAGCAATGATCAGATGGCTTCAGCGGATATGAAGGCGGCTACAATCATGGCGCTTCCGGGGCCCATTATGCAGATGTTTTTAAATACAGGTCTCACGCTGGTGGTCATCATAGGTGCAAGTCGTGTAAATAGTGGGGATATTGAGCCGGGTGTTATTCTTGCATTCCTTACCTATTTTAATATGATACTCATGGGTGTCATGGGTCTGAATCGTATCTTTATGCTCATGTCCAAAGCAAATGCTTCTGCCAAGCGAATCGAGGCGGTAGTAAAGGCACAGGAAGAATTGACGCCGATTCCGGAAGAGGATGCGGCAGTGTTGGATATGACAAGATTTGCAGAGGATGATTATATTGTTTTCGATCATGTGGATTTCAGTTATGAAGTAAATGAGACGGATGCAGAAGGTGTTGATGTACATGGCAGAAGCGACAGGTTCGCAGGTCAGGAACGAGAAAAATGTCTTTATGATATTCATTTTTCCATGAAAAAAGGGGAGAGCTTAGGGATCATCGGAGCTACGGGTGCAGGAAAGACCACCATTATCAATCTGCTAATGCGTTTTTATGATACAAGTAAAGGGAATGTGTTTGTAAATGGCAGGGATGTGCGTACATATGAAAAAGATACGCTCCACAGGATGTTCGGTGTGGTGTTTCAGAATGACGTAATCTTTGCAGATACCCTCCATGAAAATATTGCTTTTGGACGAAATGTAGATATAAGTGATATCCGTGCGGCGGCCGAGGATGCCAGAGCAAGAGAATTTATCGAAGCTTATGAGGATGCCTATGATCATAAGGCGGTTATTCATGGTGCTAACTTAAGCGGCGGACAGAGACAGCGTACGTTGATTGCAAGGGCTTTGGTGGCAAATCCGGAGATTTTGGTGTTGGATGATTCTTCAAGTGCATTGGATTACAAGACAGATGCGGCACTTCGTAAAGCCATCAGAGAACATCATGCAGATGCTACCACTATTATTATTGCACAGCGTATCAGCTCTATCTTGAGTCTGGACCATATCATGGTGCTAAATGAAGGCAGAATGATTGGTTACGGTACTCATGAAGAACTTTTGGAGAGCTGTCAGATGTACCGGGATATTTATAAGACACAGATGGGAGATGGGACAAATGGCTAAGAGGGAAGCAGTTCTGAAAAAACCGAAAGACACAAAGGGAACTCTGAAAAGAATGCTGAAATATGTGGCTGATTTTAAATGGCTGTTGATCGTGGTACTCCTTATGTGTCTGACCAGCAATGTGTTGGCACTGCTTGGCCCCAATTTAGCAGGAAAAGCCATTAATGAGGCGGCTGCTGGAAAAGGAAAAGTAAATTTTGATAAGGTATATTATTATGCAAGCCGTATGTTGATTGCGTATTTAATATCTTCCGTGCTCAGCATTTCCATCAATATGATTATGATGTATATCAGCCGATGGATCGCTAAAAAGATGCGACGGGATGTATTTGACAAACTCATGAAGCTTCCCGTAGGATTTTTTGATACCAATCAGGCAGGCGATATTATCAGCCGTGTTTCCTATGATATTGATGTAGTGTCCACTTGTCTTGGAACGGATATTGTTGCCATCATGACCAGTGTAGTGACGGTTATCGGTTCCTTTGGTATGATGGTATATATTTCCCCTATGTTAGCAGTGGTGTCACTGGTGACCATACCGGCGGCCATGATCTATACCGCGAAAATGCGTAAGGTAACACAGCCCAGATTTTCCAAACGATCTAAAAAATATGGAGAAATGAATGGCTTTGTGGAAGAAATGTTCTCCGGTCAGAAGAGTATTGTAGCCTATGCTTATGAGGACAAGGTGGGGGAGAATTTTGACAAGATTAATAATGAAGCGTCTGATGCTTATTATGATGCGGCTTATTATGGTATGACCATGGGCCCCAGCGTGAATTTTATTAACAATATGGGCTTAAGTCTTACAGCTATGTTTGGTTCCCTGCTATATATGATGAATTTGATAGGATTGGGAAATATATCATCGTTTGTGCTGTATTCCCGAAAATTTTCCGGACCCATCAATGAAGTGGCGAATATTATGACAGAGATTTATTCTGCACTTTCTGCGGCGGAGCGTGTCTTCGGCCTGATGAACGAGACAGAAGAGGTGGCTGACCAAAGCAACGCCGCTGTTTTAGAACATGTCCGGGGGGATGTGGAATTTAAAAATGTAGAATTCGGATATATTAAGGGCAAAAGCATTATCCACAATTTAGATATGAAGGCAGACGCCGGCAAGTTAGTGGCTATCGTTGGGCCCACCGGTGCAGGAAAGACTACCATTATCAATCTTCTTATGCGTTTTTATGATGTGGACAAGGGGCAGATATTGGTGGACGGTGGCGAAATCCGGGACTATACCAGAGAGAGCCTGCGAAAGGCCTATGCCATGGTGCTGCAGGATACCTGGGTATTTAAGGGAACGATTTTTGAAAATATTGCCTATGGAAAAGAAGATGCCACTATGGAAGAAGTTGTGGCGGCAGCCAAAGCGGCCCATATCCATCCATTTATCATGCGTCTGCCTCAGGGATACCAGACCGTCATCAGTGAAGACGGGGGCAATATCTCCAAGGGCCAGAAGCAGCTGCTCACCATTGCTCGGGCTATGTTGTACAATGCAAAAATGCTGATTTTAGATGAAGCTACCTCCAATGTAGATACAAGCACGGAGCGACAGATCCAGAAGGCCATGAGAGAATTGATGAAGGACAAGACCTGCTTTGTGATTGCACACCGTCTTTCTACCATCCAGAATGCGGACATGATTTTAGTAGTGGATCACGGTGACGTAGTGGAACAGGGAACCCATGAAAGCCTGATGGCACAGAAAGGATTTTATTATAAACTGTATGCGGCACAGTTTGAATAAAGAAGATAGAGGGTCGGAATTTTTGGGGGATAGAGGAGAGGGTTCCTACTTTTTGGACATTTTTGGAATTAAGTAGGGTAGCTGGAGCATCAGCTGTCCTACTATTTTCGTTTTTCTGGCATTTGGTAGGACAGTTTGAACTTCCGCCGTCCTACTAATTTCGCATTTCTGGTATTTGGTAGGGCAGTTTGAGCTTCCGTCGTCCTACTATTTTTGCGTTTTCGGCATTTAGTAGGACGACCTGAGCTGTTGGTGCCCTACTTTTCTTGTTTTTCTGGCATTAAGTAGGGTGGCCGGAGCATCAGCTATCCTACTTTTCTGACATTTCTGGCATTTAGTAGGGCAACACGAACTTCTGGTGTCCTACTATTTTCGAGTTTCCAGTATTTAGTAGGATGTCTTCAATAAATCTGCAACAAAGAAGCCGAAAAGCTGTGGTCTGAGTCACTCCGGAACAGTCGAAGCTGTAAGTATATAGATTATCCAGAGGATATTAATCAATCCTTTGGATACCCTTTAGCACATCTTGCAGAGAGATAGAATGCAGATAATCACTAATAACAGCATATAACCCTTCCCAGACAGGGAGCGTCAGGCAGTCGGCCCGGTTTTCGCATCCGTGAGGAGCACATTCGATGCAGCTGACAGGGCACAGGCTGCCTTCTGCGCTCTGCAGTACTTCGTACAGCATGATTTCTGAAGGGGCTTTTGTCAGACGGTAGCCGCCCATATTGCCCCTGTTGGTCAGCAGAAGACCGCTTCTGTTCAAAAAAGGAACTAACTGTTCTAAATATTTTTTTGATATGTTCTGGCGGGCAGAGATATCTTTGAGGGAGATGAATTCGCCGGATTCATAGTGGATTGCTAAATCCAGCATCATCCGCAAAGAGTATCTGCCGCGGGTTGAGATCTTCATAGGGAGTCCTTTCGTTAAAAGCTAAATTTAACTAATGATGTATTAAGTAAATAATTACATATTAAACATAGCACATAAAAAAGTGATTTGCAACAAAAACCTATAAAACCTATTGACATAGTAGGAATTAAATAGTAATATGCAGATATAGAAGGAAAGGCAAGGTTTGGCTATGAATGATAAAATGATTTATTTAGATAATGCTGCCACAACAGCAATGCATCCTCAGGTGCTGGAAAAGATGGTGCCGTATTTTTGTGAAAATTACGGCAACGCTTCCAGTGTCTATCGGTTTGCACAGAAAAGCAAGCAGGCCCAGGAAGAGGCACGCAGAGTCATTGCTGAGACTTTACACGCAGAGCCTTCGGAGATTTATTTTACTGCAGGTGGCAGTGAAGCGGACAATTGGGCACTGAAAGGGGCGGCGGAAAGCTACCGGATCAGGAACAAAGAAGGTGGTCATATCATCACTTCACAAATTGAACATCATGCAGTGCTGCATACCTGCGAATATTTAGAGAGACAAGGCTTTGCAGTGACGTATTTAGGTGTGGATGAAGATGGCCTGGTTGACATAACAAAATTAAAGGAGAGTATCAGATCGGATACTTTTTTGGTTTCCATCATGTTTGCCAACAATGAAATTGGCACGATTCAGCCCATAAAGGAAATCGGAGCAGTCTGTCGGGAGCAGGGCATCTGGTTCCACACGGACGCAGTGCAGGCATATGGTCATCTGCCAATTGATGTGGAAGAGTGTAACATCGATATGCTCAGCGCCAGCGGGCATAAATTTCACGGACCCAAAGGTGTGGGATTTTTGTATATCAGGAAGCAATTGAGGATGTACTCCTTTATTCACGGCGGGGAGCAGGAAAGAGGCAGAAGGGCCGGCACAAGCAATGTGCCCGGCATCGTGGGTATGGGAGAAGCGGCAAAGCTTGCTTATGAAAAACTGAATGAGAACATGAAAAATGTGACGGAACTCAGGGCTTATCTGATAGAGAAAATTGAGAAAGATATTCCTTCCGTGCGTCTGAATGGACATCGGGAAAAACGTCTGCCAAACAATGTCAGCTTCTGTTTTCGATTTATTGAGGGAGAGTCACTGCTGATCATGTTGGACATGCAGAATATCTGTGCATCCAGTGGGTCGGCATGTACCTCAGGTTCTCTGGATCCATCCCATGTGCTGCTGGCCATCGGGTTGCCTCATGAAATTGCGCATGGCTCTTTGCGATTGACATTGTCGGAAGAGACTACCAGAGAAGAATTAGATTATACAGTGGATAAAATAAAAGAAATTGTAGAGCGTCTGCGGAGTATATCGCCGTTATATGAGGATTTTCTTGCAGAAGAGAAAGGAGCTAAGCATGTATAGTGAAAAGGTAATGGATCATTTCAGCAATCCGCGAAATGTGGGTGAGATAGAGAATGCCAGCGGTGTAGGAACCGTAGGCAATGCCAAGTGCGGCGATATCATGAGGATGTATCTGGACATTGACGAGGATACGAAGGTCATCAGGGATTGTAAATTTAAGACCTTTGGATGCGGTGCAGCTGTGGCCACCAGCAGTATGGCAACAGAGCTTGTCAAGGGTAAGACCATTGAAGAGGCCATGAAAGTGACTAATAAGGCTGTGTTGGAGGCATTGGATGGACTGCCGGCAGCCAAGGTACATTGTTCCCTGCTTGCGGAGGAAGCAGTCCATGCGGCTCTTTGGGATTATACCCAGAAAAAAGGTATTGTGTTGGAGGGATTGAAGGAACCTCGGGAGGATATTGGTTAAGACACGGTAAAATTATTTGAAAAACTGAAAAGTGGCGGATGCATTTTTCAAAGGAATGGAGTATAATATATATGTTATTCGCAAGAGTTATGTAGCAGGAGGATGAGGGGAGTCATGAGTATACGAATCGTAGCGGACAGTACATGTGACCTGTCAAAAGATCTGATTGAAAGATATAACATAAGCATTATTCCTTTGTGCATTGTAATGGGGGATCAAAGCTATTATGACGGTATAGAGACCACGCCCGATGAGATCTATGCGTGGGCAGATGCCAATAAGACCACACCGAAAACTGCGGCAATAACCATGGATAAGGTAGAAGAAATCCTGCATCCATTTATGGAAGCAGGGGATGACATCATTTTCTTTGGTATTTCCGGTGAAATGAGCACTACCTGCAATGTGGCAAGGATAGTAGGGGAAGATAAGAATTATGATAAACTGTTTATTATCGATTCCAGAAACCTTTCCACCGGTATCGGGCTGCAGGTCATCAGGGCAGCAGAGCTTGCGGAAGAGGGCAAGACTGCGGAAGAAATTGTGGTGCAGATCAATGCTGCAAAAGATAAAGTAAGAGCCAGTTTTGTGGTAGATACTCTGACCTACCTTGCAAGAGGCGGCAGATGTACAGCAGCCACAGCACTGCTTGCAAATACCTTAAAGCTCCATCCGGAGATCGTGGTGAAAGACGGTAAGATGGGTGTTAGCAAGAAGTACAGGGGCAGCGTAGATTCTGCATTGAATAAATATGTAAAGGATCTGCAGGAAGAACTACTGCAGGCAGATCCGGCACGGGTATTTGTGACCCACTCCGGATGTACACAAGAGACAATTGACAAAGTGTATAACTTTGTGAAAGAACTAAATTATTTTGATGAAATTCATATTACCAGAGCCGGTGGTGTGATTTCCAGTCACTGCGGCCCCGGCACCTTGGGTGTACTGTTTTATGAAAAATAAGTTTTAAGATGCCGCCGCATCAATGATTGAAAAATCATAGATGCAGCAGCATCTTTTTGTTATGAGATATTAAAACAATTCATATCTTAAATTCTTCTGTCGATATTCCGTCGGCGTCATTCCTGTATGGCCTTTAAAAGAACGGCAAAAATGATAAATATTAGAAAAGCCGCACTTTTCTGAGACTTCCGATATGGGAATTGTCCTATCCGATAACAATTGTTTGGCATTCTGTAGCCGTAACTCTAAAATATATTGTCTGGGTGTGGTGTTGTAAGTCTGTTTGAACAGCTGCCGAAAGTATACTTCACTAATCTGGGAATAATCACTCAGTACCTGGTTGTTAAGGGTGGGATCTGCAAAATGCTTTTCTAAATATTTCATGGTAGGTGCCAAAGGATTTGTTTTGATAGATTCCTCCTCGCAAAGCATATTGATGATTTCGTACATGATTCCCATGTATTTCGCCTGTCTGTTTTTAAAAGGAAAGAGCGTGTACAGACGGTCATAAAGCTTCAAATAGTTGTTCAAATTTTTAATCGGAATGCTAATAAATTCCTCAGTTACAAAGGAGTCGCTGCACTGAAAATTGATCAAAGGAAATCGCCCATTTTTGTTACAGTACATTTCATAATGAGCACCCTTGGGAAAGATAATGGCACAGGTCTCGTTTGAGATTGTACTTTTTCCATTTAATGTATAGGTAATCTGACCTGAGGTACAAAAACACAGTCCATAAGAAGGTCTGTTATTTATAATGTAGCGTTCGCCACGCACATGGCTTCTGAGACTCACTTCCAATATTTCTGTTACAACCATACCATTCAGTAAATCCATATAATGATTCCCCCTTATTACGAGATATGTAAATCTTCACAATTTCATTATATTGTTTTTGGTAATTTTTTCAAGAGAAAAGAATTAAATTATCATCGGAAATGTCAATAATTTATCGTTTTTGGCATTGAGAAGCATATATGCCGAAGGCTATAATATAGAAAAAGCATGAGTGAAGGTAGATGATAAGATGAAGGACAGAGTTTACAGCGGCACCAAAAGTCAGGAAGCTTCAAGGCGTGAAATAGAGAATCGAATGGTGGCCAGACAGGCGGCTGCGGATGGCATCGTTTTGTTAAAAAATGACGGTGTTCTTCCATTGAGAGAAGGAGAGAAGATTGCCTTGTTCGGTGGCGGTGCGGTTTGTACTGTCAAAGGCGGCACCGGTTCCGGAGATGTAAATGAAAGGGAATCTGTCAGCGTTTATCGTGGCTTTGCAGAAGCAGGGCTTAAATTCAGCAATGAGGAATGGCTGGACAGCTTTGCAAAGATTTATCAAAAGGCCAGAGAAGACTGGAGAAATCTCATTTTGCAGGAGATGGAGGAGCTTAAAAAAGGTCTTTTTGAGGTTTACTCAGCACATAGCTTTTCAATGCCAGCAGGACTCCCTATGAAAGAGAGTGATTTTGAAGATGCGGAGACTGGCTTTTATGTGATCAGCAGAACAGCCGGAGAAAATGCAGATCGTTTTGCTGAGCCGGGTGATTATTATTTATCACAAGCGGAAAAAGAACAGCTTTTATATATGTCTGCACATTGTAAAAATGTAGCAGTGATTTTGAATACAGGAGGCCAGATGGATTTGCAGGAGATTCTGACAATTCCGAATCTAAAAGTGCTTATTAATATGATGCAGCCGGGGATGGAGGGTGGTCATGCATTGGCAGACCTGATTACCGGGAAGGTGACTCCTAACGGAAAGCTGACGGACACCTGGGCTGTAAAATACGAAGATTATTCAAATTCTGAAACCTTCAGTCACAATAATGGGAATGTCCAAAAAGAATATTATGAAGAAGGTATCTATGTAGGATATCGGTATTTTGACAGTTTTAAGAAAAAAGTGGCATATCCTTTTGGGTTCGGCCTTTCTTACACAAGCTTTGAGATTGTGACAAACAGTGTTGCAGTGAAAGCAGGGGATGAACAGCAGATTGAAGTGGCTGTAACCGTAACAAATACCGGAGATAAATTTGCCGGTAAAGAAGTGGTACAGGTTTATGTATCCTGCCCGCAAGGGGAACTGCCCAAGGAATCAAAGCGATTGTGTGGATTTGACAAGACAAAGCTTCTGAAGCCCGGAGAAGGTCAGCAGTTAAACATATATTTTGATGCCAAAAGCATGGCATCCTTTGATGAAAAACAATGTGCATGGGTTTTAGAACAGGGATTGTACGGCGTCTGGGTAGGAAATTCATCTGTAAATACGGAGCTTTCCGGTGTGATTAAGATAGAGAAAGAATCAGTGTTAGAGAGGGTAGAGCATATCTGTCCGCTGCAGGAAACGCTGAAAGAGTTGCAATGGCCTGATGAAATCCGCTTCGGGCAGGAAAAAAATTGGCAGGCACTGGCTAAAGAAAAGGGATTGCAAGAAATCCTTTTTGCTCCGGTGGAAAAACAGGGACAAAGAGCGGACACAAATAAAGCTGTCGGCAAAGCAGTTGAACAGGCGAATAAAAAGGCAGCAGAATTGGTGGAACAGTTAACTGATGAGCAGCTGATTTCTATGGCTATCGGCAAAGCCCGCAATGGTCAGGGGCAATTGATCGGTGCCATGGGTATGAAAGTACCTGGTGCAGGCGGGGAGACCAGCAGTATTTTGGAACAGGAGTATAGCGTTCCGGGAATATCGGTGGCGGATGGACCTGCGGGGCTGCGTCTGGCAAAATCCTACGAAGTGGATTTGGAAAGCGGCGCTGTATATGACCAAGGATTTGCAGCAGCCTTGGAAGGAGGATTCTTTGTAGATCAACAGGATCATCCTAATGCGGTGCGGTATTATCAGTATTGTACGGCATTGCCCGTAGGCACATTGCTTGCTCAGACCTGGGATCTTGAACTGATGAAAGAGGTAGGCAAAGCAGTAGGCAGGGAAATGCAGGAGTTTGGTATTGCACTTTGGCTGGCTCCGGGCATGAACATACATAGAAATCCTTTGTGTGGCCGGAATTTTGAATATTATTCAGAAGATCCCCTTGTAAGCGGCAGGATGGCTGCTGCAATTACAAAAGGGGTACAGTCGATACCGGGTGTAGGAACCACTATTAAGCACATGGCTTGCAATAACCAGGAAGATAATAGATTAGGATCCGACAGTATTCTGTCGGAACGGACACTGCGTGAAATCTATCTGCGAGGCTTTGAAATAGCAGTAAAGGAATCCCAGCCTATGGCGATTATGAGCTCCTACAATTTAGTAAATGGAATTCATGCTGCAAACAATAGGGATCTGTGTACCCAGGTGACAAGGAATGAGTGGGATTTTCGAGGAATTATCATGACTGACTGGAATACCACCTCTCCTCAGGGAGGAAGCATCGCCTGGAAATGTATCGAAGCAGGCAATGATTTGATCATGCCGGGGCTGCCCGGGAACAGTGAAAATCTCAGGCAGGCTTTGGCAGAGGGCAGTCTTAGTCGTCAGGATTTAAAGGACTGTGTACGAAGAATTCTTACATGTGTTTTCCAGACATTGGCATTTGGGGATGCTGACAGGAATATTAAGTAAAAAATCAGAAGGGAGAAAAGAAGATGGTAATTACAGGTTTTTCAGGAAAAACAGCCATATCCACCGGTGCGGCATCGGGAATGGGACTTCTGTTTGCGGAGACCTTTGCCAAAGAAGGCGGAAACGTAGTAATGTGCGATATCAATCGTGAAGTGTTAGAGGAGAAGGCAGCAGAGATTAACAGCAAGGATGGTGGCAGAGCCATTGCAGTTGTCTGTGATGTGAGAGATTATGCACAGATTTGTGCAGCAAGAGATAAAGCCATTGAGACGTTTGGAAGGATTGACATCCTTTGCAATTTTGCAGGAGGGACAGCGGTGCGTATGTTAAATGCTCCCCGTGTGGAGTTCCCGGAAGTTCCCCTCGAAGTATATGACTGGGGAATTGACGTAAACTTAAGGGCACAGTTGTATTTTGCGCATGCAGTAACACCTCAGATGCGGGAGCAGAAAAGCGGTCTGATCATCAATATAGGTTCTATTACAGGTGTCGAGGGAGATCCATACGGAATTGATTACCCTACCGCAAAATCCGGTGTGATGCATGGATTGACCCAATCACTGGCACAATATGGTGCTACCTACAATATCAGATGTGTCTGCGTTTCGCCGGGACCTGTGTTGACACGCCCCTCTCAAGCTTGGATGCCCACGCTTTTGGGAAGAGCGGCACAGCCTGAGGAACTCATAAATGTTATCATGTTCATTGCGTCTGACCAGGGACAATTTATCAATGGTACCAACATTATGGTAGACGGCGGCAGATCCGCTATGATGAGAGATGGGGACAGAAGCCCCATGGGAAAATGGAAATGAGAGAAATAACCTTTTTAAAATATGAAAAGCCTCTGCTCACAGCCATGATCCTTTGTTCTACGGCAGAGGAATGTATCGAAAAGATTAAGGCATCTGAAGCAGATGGTGCAGAAGCATATGGAATTCAGCTTTGCTTTTTGAAAAAAGAGTACCGTACGAAGGAGATATTGACGGATATTTTTGGGGCATGTAACGAAAAACCCATTTATATTACCAGCTATCGGCATAAGGAAAGTGCTGATCTTACGGATGATGAACGAGTGGAACTGTTGCTGCTGGGATTAGAATGCGGTGCAACCCTTTGTGATGTTATGGGGGATCTGTATTGTCAGGCTCCTTATGAGCTTACCTATGATGAGACTGCGGTAAGCCGACAAATGGAACTGATCGCAGAGATCCACAGACGGGGCGGCGAAGTACTGATGTCCAGCCATACCTCTGCCAATCTGACAGCGGAGGAAACCTTAAAGATTGCTAAGGAGCAGGCAAGAAGAGGGGCTGACATTACAAAGATCGTCAATGACACGGAAAGTGAACAAGACATTCCGGAGTGCATCAGAGCGATTTTAAGTCTGAAAGAAACCGGTAAAAACTTCCTGTATCTGATCAGAGGTGCAGGTGCTAAAATGATTCGGCAGACAGGCCCCAATCTTGGCGTGTGCATGTACCTGTGTGTACAGTCCCATGGTTCTTTTGATAATGCAAGTCAGCCGGTGCTGAAAAACATAAAGGCAGTGCGTGACAATATGGTCTTTTAAGCGAGATTTAGATGGAGATAATAATGAAGCAGATAATTAAAATCGACTTATGCGGTGCATGGACCATACAGGATGATACGGGTATTTCCTATCCGGGAGCAGTTCCGGGATGTGTACATACGGATTTGTTTACGAAAGAAGACATGTTCTTTGAAAAGAATGTCGAGAAATGCAGGTTTATTGAAAAGCATGACTGGAAATATGAAAAGACCTTTACGGTTGAGGAATTGCATGAGAATCCGGTGCTGGTGTTTGGGGGATTGGATACCTACTGTGATATATATTTAAATCACAAAAAAGTAGGTTCTGCAGACAACATGTTCATTCCCCATCATTTTCCGGTGGATGGTATCCTTCAGGAAGGCGAAAATCATCTGACAGTTCAGTTTTATTCGCCGATCAGGATGGTGGAAGGAAAAGAAGAACTGCCGGGAGCATTTACGACAGAGCGACTTCATACCAGAAGGATGCAGTGTACCTATGGATGGGACTGGGTGGACAGATTTGTAACCTGTGGAATCTATCGTCCGGCATATATTAGCTTTGACTGCGGCATGGAACCTACAGATGTGTATGTATATACCACAAATGTGGATGCATACAGTGCTCAGATCAAAGTGACCGAGCATTTCAAAGGATATGAGCAGGGCGGCATAGTGAAGACTGAGATTATTGATCCTCAGGGAGAGGTAGTCCATTCCAGAGAACATTACTGTGAAGAGGAAGAGAGTATATTTTATTTTGATATAGAGTCTCCTCAGCTTTGGTACCCCAGACCTTATGGGGAACAACCGCTGTATACGCTAAAGGTTACAGTAGGGGGGAATGAACTGAGTGAGCAGTTCGGTATCAGAACTGTGAAGCTTCTGCAGCTGAAGGATAAGGATGAACAAACCATCCAAAAATGTAAAGCATTGCAGGATACGGAAAGCGGTAAACAATATGATCAAAATGAAGAATACTCCGGTTTTATCCCTATTATCAACGGCGTAAAAATCTTCTGCATCGGAGCTAACTGGGTGCCTTGTGAACCTTTCCCATCTGCGGAAACAGACGAGAAGATCACGAAGATTTTGGAAAAAGCTGTGGCAGCAGGCATCAATATGATCAGAGTCTGGGGCGGTGGTTTGTTTGAAAAACAGCACTTTTATGCAGAATGTGACAGATTAGGCATATTAGTTACTCAGGATTTCCTCATGGCCTGCGGAAAGTATCCGGAGGAGGATGGTGCGTTTCAGGAGCATTTGAAAAAAGAGGCTGAATACGCGGCTCTTGCACTGAGAAACCACCCGTCTTTGGTGTGGTGGACGGGAGATAATGAAAATGCCATCGTGGGCTATGATACTATGGCAGATTATCGAGGAAGGATCTCCGCCCGCAAGGTGATTGCACCGGTTTTGGAAAAATTAGACTACAATAGAGTGTTTTTATTCTCATCCCCTTATGGAGGGAAGAAATATGCTTCCAAGACAGTGGGAACCACACACAATACCCAGTTTTTAGGCAGTATTTTCAAATATATGGACAGGGATGATCTGTCGGACTACAAGGAGTACTGGAAGGAATATACGGCCAGATTTATTGCAGAGGAGCCTGCTATGGGAGCAATCTGCAGGAAGTCCCTGAAAGAGTTCATTGCAGAGGAAAATCTGGAAAGCTATGAGCTGTGGCTTGCACATACCAAGACCAATCCTGCACTCAATCGTGAACTCTTTGATATTATTTTAGCATTTGCTCGTAAGCTTTTTGGAGAGTTTGCAGACTGGGAGGATCAATATTTCAAACTGAAATACCTGATGTATGAGTGGGTTCGTCTTACTTTAGGCAATGCCAGAAGCAATCTGTGGTTTAACAGTGGCATTGTGTACTGGATGCTGAACGACTGTTGGCCTGCTGCAGTGGGCTGGGCTTTGTGTGACTATTACAACAGGGAGAAAGCCGGATATTATGCAATCAAAGCACATGGACAGCCGGTCACCACTTTTGTGGAAAAGGTAGAAAAGGGCTATAAGCTACACGTGTCAAATATTCTTGATAGTGAAGTGCAGTGTCAGGTGCGGGCTATGGTGCTGGATCTGAAGACAAATCGGATGAGGACAGTTTTGGAGGAAGAGCTAATCCTTGCCGGAGAGCAAAAGGAGTGGGCGCTGGAACTGCAGTTACAGGAGCAGGAAATGATCATTTCAGAGGTTGTGGCAGACGGTATATTCCAGAGAAACTGGTACAAGGAAGGCTTGCCTGTAATAAAGCCTTGTGAAAGCGTACATATGAGCAGGACAAGGGATGGTCTTGAAGTGTGGTCAGAGAGCTATGTTCATGTAGTGGAAATCGAAGGCGTGGAAGGATTGGAAGATAATTATTTCAGTTTGATTCCCGGTGAACGACGGATGATTGATTGTTCGGAAAACGAGGAGATAGACTTACAAGGCTATACCTTTGACTGATAGATGGAGGAGGATATTGATGAAAGAGAATAAAAAAGTAAATACTTCGAAAACACTGAAGCGAATGTTAAAAAGCTGGCAGTTGTATATGATGATGTTGCCTGCGGTATTGTACATTATTATCTTTGCCTACAAGCCTATGTACGGAATCTTGATTGCATTCCAGGATTTCAGTGTCAGAAAGGGCGTATGGGGAAGCGAATGGGTTGGATTTGAACATTTTACAAGATTGTTCAATTCTTATTGGTTTCCTATTATTATGAAAAACACCCTGACGCTCAGCTTAATGAGTTTGTTCTTAAGCTTTCCTATGCCGATTCTGTTGGCATTGTTATTAAATGAAGTTAGAAATGATAAATTCAGAGGTCTTGTACAGACCGTATCTTATGCACCCCATTTCATTTCTACAGTGGTAATGTGCGGTATGATCGTACTTTTCTTAGATCCGTCTACCGGTATTATCAATAAAATGATAGAGGCATTGGGCTTTGAGTCCGTATTCTTTTTGCAGAAACCGGGGTTGTTTAAATGGGTATATAACCTGAGTGGTATCTGGCAGGGAGTAGGCTGGGCTTCCATCATTTATTACGCAGCATTATCCAGTGTGGACAGAGCTTTGTTAGAGGCAGCGGATATTGACGGTGCTACACGTTTGCAGAAAATCTGGTATATTAATATTCCGGAAATTCTGCCCACTATCGTTGTAATGTTTATCCTTCAATGTGGTTCCATCCTGAGTGTAGGTTATGAAAAGGCATTTTTATTACAGACAGATACTAACCTTGCCGGTTCAGAAATTATATCTACCTATGTGTATAAGGTTGGTTTGGTGCAGTCAGACTTTTCTTTCTCTACAGCAACCGGTTTGTTTAATACAGTGGTGAATTGTGTGGTTTTACTGAGCGCTAACTGGCTATCCAAAAAAATCACTGACTCTGGTTTGTTCTAAAAGAAGGGAGGAACAGAGATGAGTAATTTGAAAAAAATTATAAATGGAGATAAGTTTTTCCAACTTATCGTTACGACATTAATGTGTATTTTCCTGTGTATAGAACTGTATCCAATTATATATGTTATCAGTGCATCTTTTAGTGATGTGGATGCAGTGGCATCAGGTAAATTAGTCCTCCTGCCGGTAGATTTTACACTACAGGGCTATAAATATGTATTCCAGTATAAGGATATCTGGATTGGATATGGGAATACCATACTTTATACGGTGCTTGGAACAATGGTAAATTTAGCAGTAACACTGCCTTGTGCGTATGCATTATCCAGGGACGCTGTAGTAGGAAGAGGAAAGATCATGATCTTCTTTATGATTACCATGTATATCGGCGGAGGTTTGATTCCGGGATATTTAAATGTGAAGTCTTTGGGACTATTAAATAGCAGAATAATCATGATTATAGGCGGTGCAGTATCCGTTTATAACATGATCGTAGCAAGAACCTTCTTTGCATCTTCCATACCTTATGAGATTACGGAAGCTGCCAAGATAGACGGATGCTGTGACTTTGGTATTTTTACCAAGATCGTTATGCCACTGTCAAAAGCTATCGTAACAGTAATGGTTCTGTACTATGGCGTAGGACATTGGAATGCATACTTTAATGCGATGATCTATTTAGATGATCGCAGCAAATTCCCATTGCAAATGTTTTTGCGGGAAATATTGCTGCAGAGTAAATTAGCAGAACAGGCAATTAATAGTGCGAATACTCCGGAAGAAGTAGAATATTATATGGAGCTTGCTAAATCAGCACAGTTGGTTAAATATTGTGTGATCATTATTGCTACAATCCCGATGATGATCATTTATCCAAGACTTCAGAAGTTTTTTGAGAAGGGTGTCATGATCGGAAGCGTCAAGGGCTAAGTGTGAGAAGTTCTTCTAAGGCGTCAGAAGACGCCGCCAAAGAAGAACTATATCTCACACAGAAGAATGTTCTGGAGAACATTCTTCAATTGATTTGACACAAAATGGATATAAAACAGAATTCATCTGCGGTTACGCCCGGGGTAATTCGCAGTTGAAATATATTAATCTTTTAAGGAGGTAACTTAATTATGTGGAAAAGAAAACAGATCCTCAGTACATTACTTGTTGCGACTATGGTAAGCAGCATGCTTGCAGGATGCGGACAGGAGCAAACTGTTGAAAAAACGGAAGTACAAAGCAGTGCTGTCAGCAGTGAAGAATCAAAACAGCCTGAAAGCAGTGTGCAGGAAAGCAGTGCAGAGGAGCCTGAGTCAACTCGTATTTCAGAGGAAACCATTACTTTGAAAATAGCAGGTGTTGGTTCCTATGACTGGAACGGAAATGTTCAGTTTGAGGAATACGAAAAAAGACTTGGAATTAAGTTGGATGCAACGGTGTATAATCAGGAACAGTGGGATTCTAAGTTCACATTGATGTTGGCGGCTGATGAAATGCCGGATATGGTTGTAAATGCCGGGATGAACCTGCAGGGAGTTATTGAAAAGGGTGGCGAAGGCTATTTCCTTGACTTCTCTGAATATTTGGATATCATGCCTAATCTGTCAAAGCTGATGGAAGAGTATCCTGATTATGCAAATACAATCATCTGTCCGGATGGTGGAATTTATTCATTCCCAGTATTAAATCTGAGAGGTGAATCGGCTTTAACACAGCCTATTTATTTAAATAAAACATGGCTTGAGAATTTAGGACTTCAGGAACCTAAGACTTTGGATGAGTTCTATGATGTTATGCTTGCAATTGTTGAAGAAGATGCTGACGGAGACGGTGATACTGAGGACGAGGTGGCATTTGGTTGGACTCCTGCATGGTTTACCTGTGAATTGCCAGTTTTATGGGGACATGGAATTTATGGAAATAATGTGGCATACAATCTGATAGTAAATGATAAGGATGAAGTAGTATTAGGTGATGTTACAGATAACTACAAAGACTTCTTGAAGTATATGAAGAAATTGTATGATGCAGGTATTATGACGGAAGATGCATTTGTCATTGGTGTAGAAGACAGACGTGCACAGTGGAATAGTGGACATGTTGCGATGCTGGGTACTTCTGGTGCATTGCCTGTAGATGAAGGAGAAAGAACAAACTGGATCGCAGTATCCGGTTTAACCTCTGACTATAGTCCAAACAGCGTTTTAACATTAAATAGTAGAGTCGGAAAATCATATGGATTAGCAGTAAATGCTGCAACAGAATATCCGGAAGAAATTTGTAAGTTTGTAGATTACCTGTTCTCCGAGGAAGGTGCAATCTCTGCAATGTCCGGTTATGAAGGTGTTTCTTTTGACTACGTAGATTTCTTTGGCGCAGTGGTTGGTGAGTTTGAAAAGTATGCAATTGCGGCTGGATATGACGAAACAACCACACAGCAATACCGTTCCGAAAAGGTAGTTGCACCAAATGCATTCTCACTGTTAACAATCAACGAGAATACTGCATGGAAAGTTTACGATTTATATCCTGGTGATGAACTTACCAAAGATCCGGCATTTTTTGAGGAGCTTTATACGGAAATTGGAGCAGGTTTGTTGAAAGAAGTAGCATTGAGAAATGCAGAAGAAACAATTAGTGTATTCCCGAATATTTATTATACACAAGAAGAAACTGATGAAAGAGCAACCTTATATGCAGATGTATTTAACTACTTAAAGAGTGCAAAAGCACAGTTCATTACCGGTGAGCTTGACATTGATAAGGATTGGGATGCACATCTTGCAACATTAGAGAAAATGGGACTTGATAGATTGATTGAAATCGAACAGACCGCATATACCAGATTTATTTCTAAATAACACAATATAGCAAGGCTAATACCGCAGGGTGTTAGCCTTGCTGTAAATACGGGGAGAATTATGAAAAAAAGAGGAATTGTAATTGCCGGAAATATCATAGCTGATATTGTGAAAAATATTGAGATGTATCCGCAGGTCGGTATGATGACTTATGTAACTGACATATCTCCGGCAGTAGGCGGATGTGTGCCCAATACAGCGATTGATTTGGCGAAGATTGACAGTAGGATTCCTGTTTATGCAGCGGGAAAAGTAGGGCTGGATGAAAACGGCAGATATATACTTTCCCAGATGCAAAGATATGGTATTAATGTGGAAGGAATTACTTTTTCCGATACCACGCCCACCAGCTTTTGTGATGTGATGAGTATGCCCACAGGAGAACGTACATTTTTCCACAAGAAAGGTGCCAATGCAGAGTTTGCACCTAAGGATGTGGATATCAGTAAGCTTGAATGTGAACTGCTTCATATCGGATATATCCTGCTGATGGATATGTTTGATGCAGAGGATACGGAGTATGGGACGGTAATGGCCCGTTTTTTGCGAGAGGTTCAAAACGCCGGGATCAAAACATCTATTGATGTTGTCAGTGATAATACTGCTGACTTTGGGAAAAAGATCATACCGGCATTAAAGTATTGTAATTATGCCATACTGAATGAAATTGAATGCTGCAATATCTGGAAGCTGGAGGCATACAAACAAGACGACAAACTAAACAAAGAAAATATTAAGTTAGCCATGGACAAGATGGTTGAAGCCGGTGTGGCAGATAAGGTCATCATACATAGTAAGAAGATGTCCTTTGTATTGGATGCGGTCAGTGGAGCATTTACGGAGGTAAGCTCCCTGAAGATTCCGGAGAATGAGATCAAGGGCAGTGTAGGGGCCGGAGATGCTTTTTGCGCCGGCTGCCTTTATGGAATATATAATGGGTTTTCGGATCAGAAGATACTGGAATTTGCATCAGCGGCAGCGGCATGCAGTCTGTCGGCTGTAAATTCGATAGATGGCATGCGGTCTGCAGAGGAAATCACTCAGATGCTGAAAACCTATGAAAGAATAACAGAGGACTGATAGAGGAGAAATGAAAAAATGTTAGTAAATTTAAATGATGTGCTGTTTGATGCACAAAAGAATCATTATGCAGTAGGTCTGTTCAATACCATTGATACAGACATGCTGGATGCAGTGATTGCAGCAGCGGAAGAAACGAAATCACCGGTCATTATCGGTACAGCAGAAGTGTTGCTGCCTTATGGAGAATTAAAGCTGATGGCTCCGGCTATGGTGGAGGCTGCGAAAAGAGCGACAGTGCCGGTTGTAGTGCACTATGACCATGGACTGACTTTTGAAAGATGTATAGAAGCTTTGAAGTCAGGATTTACCAGCATCATGTTTGATGGTTCGGCCGGTGAAGAAGCAGAGAATCTGAAAAACACCAGGGAAATCGTGAAAATTGCACATGCTTTTGGTGCTACCGTAGAAGGTGAGATCGGCCATGTAGGCATCACCGAAACGGGAGATAATGAGCAAAGTGACCTGTATACTACCGTGGAAGAAGCAGTGGGATTTGTTAAGGAAACGGGAGTGGATGCATTAGCAATTGCTATCGGTACCGCTCATGGAGTGTATAAATCAAAACCCAAGCTGGATCTGAACAGACTGCAGGAGATCAGAGCTGCACTGGATACTCCGCTGGTGCTCCATGGAGCATCAGGATTGACGGAAGAAGACTTTAAAGCAGCCATCAAATACGGAATTGCCAAGATGAACATTTTTACGGATATTTGTGTTGCAGGCGTGGAGGCTATGAAGAATGGTGAAGGTGCCTACATCGATATCAGAGATATGAAATTCAAGGCAATGAAGCAGGCTGCAGTTGAGAAGATGATCATGTTTGGTTCAGCAGGAAGGGCATAAGAATGAAAAGATCAGAAATTAACAAAGCATTAAAAGAATTAGAAGCAATGTGTGAAAAATATCATTGTTATTTACCGCCGTTCTGCCATTTTACACCAGAACAATGGAAGACCATCGGTCATGAGTATGATGAAGTTCGCGACTGTATGTTGGGCTGGGATATTACAGATTATGGACAAGGAGAATTTGATAAGTTTGGATTTTCTTTGATCACAATCCGTAATGGCAATCGTACTCTGAAGGATAAGTATCCTAAGGTATATGCAGAGAAACTTCTGTATCTGAAAGAAGGGCAGTATGCAGCAAATCATTTTCATTGGTACAAGACAGAAGACATTATCAATCGCGGTGGTGGAAATGTGTTGATACGTGTATATAATTCTCTAAAAAATGAAGAAATTGACTATGAGTCCGATGTAACCATACATTCCGATGGTCGTACCTACACAGTACCTGCAGGTACCCGGATCCGTCTTACACCCGGTGAAAGTATACATATTCAGCAATTTTTGTACCATGATTTTGCAGTGGAAGAAGGAACAGGCCCCGTTCTTCTGGGTGAAGTAAGCCAGTGTAATGATGATAATATTGACAATCGCTTCAGCCCTTCAGTAGGAAGATTTCCTGAAATAGAGGAGGATGAAGAACCCTATCGTCTGCTTTGTAATGAGTATCCAAAGATTGTATAAGGGAGACTAAATATAATGGAAAAATACAATGATTTATCAATTATTTCCGAAAATCGTGAGCCCCAAAGGGCTTATTACATCCCTTTTGGCAGCGGAAATGATGCCATGTGCTGTAGGTGGGATGCATCTGACAGATATACTTCCCTAAATGGGGAATGGAATTTTTTGTATTTGGATTCACCGCTGGATATTCCGGATGATATAGTGTCTATTCGCTATGAAAAGACATTGCCTGTACCTTCCTGTTGGGAATGTTATGGATACGGACAGATTCAATATACAAATATCAATTATCCCTTTCAGTATGATCCGCCATATACCCAGTCTTTAAATCCTGTGGGTATATATCATAGGAAATTTACAGCTCCTAAGAGTGAAAAAGTGTATGTGGTGTTTGAGGGGGTCAGCAGCTATTTTGAATTCTATATCAATGGCAGCTATGTGGGAATGAGCAGAGGGTCCCATCTACAGGCAGAGTTTGAGATCAGCAGATATCTCACACAGGGTGAGAACGATATGACAGTCCTTGTCTATACCTGGAACGTGGAAAGCTATCTGGAAGATCAGGATTTTTTTAGATTTCATGGAATCTTTCGGGATGTGTATCTGCTGGCACGTCCGGCAAATCATATCAGAGACCTGTATATTAAGGCAGATGTGGATAAGGGTATCACTGTAGAGCCTACGTTTGCAGGAGAAGAACTTGCCTATGATGTGAGGATATTTGCCCCCGACGGCACTGAGATTGCAGAGGTGGAGAAGCCTCTTCTCTGGTCTGCAGAGAAGCCTTATTTATACGGTGTGCTAATCGCATGTGCAGGAGAATACATATACAAAAAAGTAGGTTTCAGGACAATTGCCACTTCCGACAAAGGGGAACTTCTGATCAATGGAGTATCAGTAAAGTTAAAAGGAGTAAACCGTCACGATTCCCATCCGAAATACGGTTACTGTACAACCTATGAGGATATGAAGCAGGACGTGATCCTAATGAAACAGTACAATATCAACTGTGTCAGAACCTCCCATTATCCCAATCATCCGGTGTTTTTGGAGCTTTGCGATGAATATGGATTGTATGTAATCGATGAGTGTGATTTAGAGACTCATGGTGTGGAGCATGCATTCGGACTCTGCTCACTGGCATCCATAAAAGAGATTGCATCCAATCCGGCTTGGCTGCCTTCCTATCTTGACCGTATGGAGCGGATGGTGGAGCGTGATAAAAATGCACCCTCAGTGATCATGTGGTCCCTGGGTAATGAAGGACAGTTCGGCACCAATTATGTGCAGATGTCAGAGCAGACGAAAAAGCGTGATGCTATGAGACTGATCCATTATGAAAGAACAGCCTTCCCGAACAAGGCTTATGGGGCGGATCAGATGAAGATCGATCCCTGTGTGGATGTGATCAGCAGGATGTATACCAAGTTAGAGTATTTAGATGTTCAGGGACAGATGACCGATGATAAACGTCCTTATTTTCTGGCAGAGTACTGTCATGCCATGGGTCTTGGTCCCGGAGAATTGACGGATTACTGGGAGCTGATCTACAAATATCCCCGTCTCATCGGCGGCTGCATCTGGGAATGGTGTGATCATGCCGTGGAGATCGAGTTGGAGGATGGCAGGAAGGGCTATTTGTATGGTGGTGATAATGGTGAATTTCCCCACGACGGAAATTTCTGCTGTGACGGACTGGTATTCCCTGACAGGACACCTTCTACAGGACTTTTGGAGTATAAGAAGGTGATCGAGCCGTTGAAGGTTTCGGTTGTGGATATTAAAGAAGGACGATTTATCTTTACAAATCTGTGTGACTTTACGGATTTGGGAGAATTTGATTTCAGCTATAAAGTCATAAGGGATGACGTAGTGACCGAAGAAGGCAGTTTTCAGGTGGAGTTGGCACCTCATGAAAGTACGGAGGTGGAAATTTCCTATACCGTTCCGGATTATGCAGTGTATGGTGCTTTTGTTGAAATATACATGAACACAGCCAAGGACAATAACTATTGTGAAGTGGGACACAATGTGGCATGGGCACAGTTTGAGCTTCCGGTAAACAAAAAGGAATTACCGAAACCAGTCAAAGAACCGATATCCGTACAAAGATCTAAACGCTATATCACAGTTCGTTCAGAAGGGTTGGAATGTACCATAGATGTGGCTGCGGGTATGCCTATATCTATCCGAAAGGAAGGACAGGAAGTGCTTAAGCGTCCTGCGGATATCGTCATATGGAGAGCCACTACAGACAATGAAAAATATGTAAGACCCGTATGGGTAGGAGAGCATTTTCACAAAACATACTTCAAACCCCGTTCCTTTGAGATGCAGGAGTCTGAAGAAATCTGCCGGATCACTTTTAAGGGTGTGTTAGGTGCAAACAGCAGACTGCCTGTATATGAGGTTGATCTTAGTTACCTGATCACTTCGTCAGATATCCAAGTAAAAATGCATGCCGTGAAAAATGCACTGTTAAAGAGCATGAACCGTACCAGTCTGGAAGAGTCGGATGTAGATATTCATCTGAAATCAGAGATTAACGATATCCCCAGATTTGGTATGCGGTTTGCACTGAAGCCGGAATTTGAAGAGTTAGAGTACTTCGGCAGAGGTGACAGAGAATGTTATGTGGATTACAAGGAACATTCCAAGATGGGGGTGTGGAAGAGTACTGTTACAGACGAATATGAACCTTATATCAGACCTCAGGAATGCGGAAACCATACCGATGTAAAATATCTGAAGCTGAAGGGAGATACAGACCTGCTATTTGATACCGGAGCAGAGTATGTGCAGAAGTGCTTTGAGTTCTCGGCACTCCATTACGTTATGGAACAGTTAGATGAAGCGGAACATGCATTTGAGCTGATTCCCTCGGATACAACGGAAGTTTTGATCTGCTATAAAAATAGGGGAATCGGCTCCGGAAGCTGTGGGCCAGCGTTATTGGATAAGTATAAGATTACGGACAAGGTGATTAATTTTGGGTTCCGAATCATATAAATCCCGAATAAGCGTTGGAAAGGAAGTTTTTGAAAAAGAGTAAGGAGCAAAGAAGATGCGTTTATATTATTTACTATTTGTAAGCTCCTATATAGCTACGATGTTCTCTACATATCTGAATAAGAAATATCAGGTAACCGTGGGAACAGGATTGATAGCAACTTCTGTATATATGTTTATCAGTGGTGTGGTATCTGTGCTGCCGCCTGTATTTGTACTTATGTTCAATGGAAAATGGCCGGAAATTACGTTGTTTTCTGTCTGTTTTGCCTTTGCTACTGTAGTGAGTGCGGCAGTTACTATGATAGGAACCTTTAAGGCGTATGAAAAGGGACAGGTTGCAGTTGTATCTGTATTCTCTACTATAGGAAGTATTGTAATATCGTGTGCATGGGGAATTTTCTTTTTGGGGGAAAGACTTACCATAAGGCAGACGATTGGTATTATTTTGATGATATGCTCTGTGTTGGTAGTGGTTTTGAGAAAGGATGTAAAGATAAATAAAAGTGCATTAGGAGTTTTGTTCGTGATATCTGCAACTACAGGTATTACGAATGTGTTATCAAAGCAGCATCAGGTGGAATCGACATATGTGACGGTAGATGTGTACAGTTACAGTATGCTTGTAGGGTTGATACGTGCAGTGATGTTTGGCGTATTTCTGGTTAGGTATAGGACGAAATTGGAAAGCATGCTTTATAATCTTTTTCGTGGTGGTGATAAAATTAACATGTCAGGGCGAGCAGTAGGATTTGCAGTAGGAGCATCTTTGATTGGTGGGATTTGTTACATTGCGAATCTGATTATTGCATCTGTTCTTCCAATCACGATTATCTCAACTTTAGGGAATGCACTCAGTGTCCTGTTGGCTTCTGTTATGGCATGGGTGGCATATCGTGAAAGGTTGACAAAAAGACAGATTATTGGGATTATTTTATGTCTTGTTGGAATTCTTGTATTTGTATAAGAAGCGAATAGTACAAATGTTTTATTGAGAGGAGAAAATATTATGTTTGACAAAAGTAAAGTATTAACATCACAAATGGTAAAAGAAATGGCTAAAAATTATGGTGCAGACCTTTGCGGTATTGCATCCATGGACCGCTTTGAGGGAGCACCAAAGCAGAATGATCCAAGATACATATTCCCCGGAGCAAAATCCATGATTGTTTTGGGGTATCGTGTAGCAAGAGGAACCTTAAGAGGTATTGAGGAAGGAACTCACTTTATTGATTATGCGTCCATGGGTTATGCGGCAATCAATCAGGTACAGGGCCCCATGACACTATGGAAGATGGCAGCAGATATTGAAGATATGGGCTGGGAAGCAGTTCCCATTGCAAATATCAATGGTGGTGAAGCTGTCAGCTCTTTAAATGGTAATTTCAGAGAAAACTGGAGTGTGCCGGTAGAAGAGGGCAAGCCCTATCCTGATGTATTGATTCATTTCCGTTTTGCAGCTTATCTGGCTGGTCTGGGTGAAATTGGCTGGAGCGGAGTGTTCCTGACACCGGAATTCGGCCCCAGAGTCAGATTCAACCTGATCATGACAGATGCACCTTTGGATCCGGATCCATTGGTAGAGCCGGGAACTATTTGTGACAGATGTAAGCAGTGCGTAAGAAACTGCGGAGGTGCGATTTCAGAAACAGAATCCGTAAAAGTAACATTGGGAGGAAAGCAGATCGAATATGCACTATTAGATCCTATTAAATGTGAATATGGTCTGAAGAACGGCTGCGATAATACTGCAAATCCTTTTCTTGTAGAATATCCACATGTATATGGTTACGGACGTGCGGTAGAAGGCGGACGAGGCTGTGTGCGTGCTTGTATGGTACACTTAGAACAGCGTCATAAGCTGCAGAATGAGTTCCACAATCCATTCCGCCAGAAGCCTTTATGGAAGGTGGACAAGGATGCGCCCCATCCATATCCGGAGCATATCATTGAGGATTATGTAAAGACAGGAAAGATTGAAAGTGCAAATGCCTATATTGAGTATAATGAGAAGGAGAATTATGGCACTTCCTCAGAAAAGGTAGTTGCCAAGCAGACAGATTAATGAAATATACCATTGGCTATTATGAATATGATGAATACGAACGGCCATTTGAAGCGGTATTGGAGACTTTTGGGGAAGACATCGGTGAGGTGTACTTCCCATGGGAGTCCATTGCCACCTGCCGTACCTCGCTCAAAGGTCTGGAAGCAACCTTGCGTATGACAGAGGCTCTCAGACTGGCACATCGAAAAGGGATTCAGTTGGATCTGCTCTGTAATGCGAACTGTTATGGCGGAAGGGCTCTGTCCAAGGAGTTTGAGAAAAGGCTGCTTGGTGCAATTGACGAGCTGTATGGTTTTGGGATACCTGTTGAAGTGGTTACCACCACTTCGCCGGCAGTGGCATATATGATAAAAAAGCATTTTAAGGGGATACGGGTGCGTGCGTCTGTGAATATGCGGTTAGGTGAAGAAAGAGCATTGCGGCCATTGTTTCCTTTATTCGACGAATTTTATCTGCAGAGGGAATACAACCACGACTTTGAAAGAATAGCAGAACTAAAGAAGGTCTTAGAGGGCCGTCCTTTGCTTCTGTTGGCAAACAGCGGCTGCATGCCCTGGTGTCCGGGACAGATCTTTCATGATAATTTAGTGGCTCATGAGGAGGAGATTGCAAACACCCGTAATATTGAAGGCTTTATGCCTTATATCTGCTGGTCATATTACAAGGAGCATCCGGAACATCTAATGGATGGAACCTGGATCTGGCCTGAGGATATACAGTATTATGAAAATGAGTTTCCATTGATCAAACTGGCTACCCGTATCCATGCAAGACCGTTTTCAGTGGTAGAGGCTTATGTGAACAGGTCATACAGTGGTTCGATACTGCGTCTGTTAGAGCCGGATCATTCGGCACTTTTGGGAAAAGACAAAAAGGAGATATTGCGATGAGAGTTATTGGATTAAAAAATGATACAGTATGGGATATTCCATATACAGTACAGGAAGATGAAAATATAATTTTGCTTACAATAAAGAGAGAAGAGACGGTAGGTAAAGGGTTTGATGTAGTACGGATTATCAATGAGCTTACCGTAAAAAGAGCAGGAGAAGACGGATATCTGTTTTTTCCAACCAATTTATCTTGGGGAATAGCCCGCTGTGACTTGAAGGAGAGAAAGGATGCCGTGTTGGAAACCATTGTTTCCGCAATGCCGGTCTGTGGAGTTGGCGGCAATAAAGATTCTGTATTTGTCCATGTAAAGGGGAATGATGCGGATTGCCGTTTCCGAGTAAGTGTAACAAACAATGTGTATGAGATGCATCCGGAAATTTTATTGGATGGAGATGATGCATATGAAGATATCGTGGTTGAATACCGGAAGATGCCCTATGCCACATATGCTGATATGGCGAAGGTATACCGAAAGTATCAGATAGAAGAAAAGGGCTGCAGACCATTGAAGGAAAGGATTCAGAATAATCCCGTACTTACTTATGCCTGTGAATCCCTGGAGCTTCGTGTCAGAATGGGATGGAAACCTGTACCCACACCGGTCATGCATCAGACGCCGGAAACAGAACCGCCGATGAAGGTGGCATGTGATATCAAGAAATTAAGACGCCTGATGAATGCAATGAAAAATCGGGGGGTAGATAAAGTACAGTTTTGTTTAGTCGGCTGGGGACAGGGTGGACATGATGGCCGTTTCCCACAGCAGTATCCCTCAGATGAGCGTTTTGGCGGGGATGAAGCCTTAAAAGAATTTATTAAGGATGCACAGGAGATGGGATATCAGGTGGTCTGCCATACCTGTAGTCTGGAGGCATATGAAATAGCAGATAACTGGGATGAGAACCTTCTGGTACATAGAAGAAGCGAAAAGGGATTGGTGCCGCAGGAAAATCCGATGTATTCTAACGATGGAGGATTATCCGGTGGATTACCGTATTTCCTCTGCTCTAAGGCCGCTTATGAGCATTATGCAGTAAATGACTTCCCTAAAATCAGAGAATATGGTTTTTATGGATTGCATTATGTGGATGAGCTCACTGCCTGCAAACCGGAAAAGTGTTATCATGATGAGCATCCTGTTAATCGTGCTGATACGGAGGAAAACTACCGCAAGATTGCCAAGCTTTCTAAGGAAGTATTTGGCGGATTCCAGAGTGAAGCGTGGTATGATTTTATGAATGCAGATGTAGATTATATTCTGTATACATCATTTTTAAATGAAATCAATCCGAAGGTACATCCATTGTTGGATGAAGGAATTCCTTTCTGGCAGTTGGTGTATCATGGAATTGTGTTGTCCAATCCTAATTCAGAAACAGTTAACTATACACTGAAAGGAGACAAAGCACATCTGCGTTTTATTGAATATGGCGGAAGACCGTTAATGTACCTGTACAGTAAGTTCGGAGAAAAGAAAAACTGGATGGGGGATATTGATTTAACTTTTGAAAATGAGGAAGAATTAGAAAAATGCGTAAATGCTTTAAAGCAGGCATATGACGAATATAAGTTATTACAACATTTACAGTATGAGTATATGGAAAATCATGAAAAGCTGGCAGATGATGTCTATAGGATTACTTATTCTGACGGAACAAAGATAATTGTTGATTACAGTAAGGGAATATATGAGTATGAAGGATAATAGTTCTATTGATAAAAGAGTAGTTGAGGATAAATTGCGGAAGCGGAGAGATAGGTTTTTTGGGTTAGTGCTTTTTTGCGGATGTAAATGTAAATAAAATATGAAAACGCATAAGCGGCAGTTTGCTTGGAAAGGAAGTAAAAAACCATGAAAGATATTGTGATTCGTTCCAAAAATGTAATCGCCCATGTAAATGCATTTGGAGCAGAATTAAAAGGGTTATCCATGAATGGTGTGGAATATCTATACCAAGGAGATCCGGCTTATTACGACCGCACTTCTCCCACGCTGTTTCCGATTATTGGGAGGTTTTTGAGTGATACTTATTTTGTGGGGGATCAGGCATATCAGATGCCGTTGAACGGATTTGCACAGAACCGTAATTTTCAGGTACAAGAGCAGGGAATTGATTTTGTAAAATTTGTGCTTGCAGACGATGAGCGCACCCGGACGATGTACCCCTTTGCATTTGAACTTCAGGTAAAGTATGTCCTAAAAGAGAATTTTATGCATATAACCTATAAGGTGACGAATCCCGGAGAACGGGAGCTGCCTTTCTGCATTGGCTGTCATACAGCGTATCGTTGGCCCTTGTTGGATGGCGAGAAACCGGAGGATTACTATTTAGTATTTGAAAAGGAGGAAGATTTAGAGTCTTTTAATCCGTTTAACTGGAGACAGGCAGGATTTGTGAGAGGAAAAGAACGTTCTCTTTCCCATGATCTTTTTGCTAATTATACCCGCAGTGTAACAGATTTAAAGTCAGAATGGGTGGAATTTACAAATAAAGTCAACGGACGGTCAATACGAATTCATCGTGCACAGATGCCTTATCTTGCTATCTGGACACTTACGGATGAGGAGGCACGATATATATGCCTGGAACCGTGTACCAGTGTACATGCAGGAGGGTGTACTACTATGTATGACAGAAATGGTGTGCTGGTACTTCGGACGGGAGAATCCTGTGAAAGAAGCTTTTGTATTGAGTTGCTATAACAACCTTTTTGAAGAAGTTTGGAGGTAAAGATGGATTTTAAAAATGTTCCCAAATTGTACAGACCAATTCCTTTCTGGAGTTGGAATGAAAAGCTGGATGTAGAAGAAACAATAGAACAGATTTCCAGGATGAATACAGTTGGAATGGGTGGTTTCTTTATGCACGCCAGAGGCGGACTGCAGACAGAGTATATGGGTGAAGAATGGTTTGAAAATGTGAGTGTCTCCATCAAGGAAGCAAAAGGGTTCGGAATGCGTCCTTGGGTGTATGATGAGAATGGATGGCCCAGCGGTTTTGGAAGCGGTCAGGTGAATGGCCTGGGTGTGGAATATCAGCAAAAAATTCTGCGTATGGAAGCAGAACCGAATCATCCGGAACATCAGATCTCTAAATCAGGTGATCATTATTTTTATTATGATGTGAATCCTTTGTATGTAGATACACTGGACAAAAAAGTAGTCCGGGAATTTATCGACAGAATCTATGCACCTTATTATGAGAAGTACGGTAATGATATTGAAGGCTATTTTACGGATGAGCCGGAAGTGGCAGTTGGAAATGTTGCATGGAGTTTTGTTTTTGAGGAAGAGTACAGGAAACGATACCAGGACGATCTGTTGGGACATTTGGAGGAACTGTTCCTTCCAAAGGGCGATTATAAGATTACCCGTATCCGATTCTGGAAGATGGTGACGGATCTATTCTCAGAAAGTTATGTCAAACAGATTTATGACTGGTGCAGTGAAAGAGGACTGAAGCTGACAGGACATCTGGTTTGTGAAAATACCATGATGAGGCAGGTGCCTACCAATGGAGCATGTATGGCTCACTATGAATATTTTCATATTCCCGGCATGGACTGGCTGGGGCGGAGATTGTATGAGTCTTTGAATATGTATCAGGTTGCTTCTGTTGCGGAGCAGTTGGGAAAAGATACCGTACTGTCAGAAACCTTTGCCATGTGCGGACATAACATCTCATTTGCGGAGCTGAAGGGAAATTTTGAGTGGCAGATGGTCAGAGGCATTAATCTGCTATGCCCTCATTTACAGGGGTATTCTCTGAGGGGAATCAGGAAAAGGGATTATCCGCCGGCCATGTATTATCAGCAGCCCTGGTGGTCGGAGTATGATAAGTGGATCGATGCCATGTCCAGAATCGGAATGATCCTGAAGGAAGGCAAAAAGCAGGTGGATGTATTAGTAATGCATCCTATGACTACTGCATGGACTGTATATTCCTGGCTGGATTTAGAACCCATACAGAAGTTGGACAGTGCGTTTTTTGATGTGCTTAAGAAGCTGGAGCAGAAGCATGTGGTGTTCCATTTGGGGGATGAAACCATTATGGAGCGTCATGCAAGTGTCAGGGATGGTAAACTGATTATCGGAACGCAGGCATATTCTACTGTGGTGGTGGATTGCTGTCAGGAGTTTTTAGACAATACTAAGGAGCTTTTGCAGGAATTTAAAGCACAGGGCGGAAGAATCCTCACAGCCGATGAAGTACCGGACAATCCCATTATTGATGATCCCACCATTACATATACCAGAAGAAGTTTGGATGGATATACGGTTCATTATTTTGTGAATTCTTCTCCCGAAGAGAAGTATGCACGAATCAATGTATCCGGTAAGAAGATGGATATTTATACAGGTGAATTTGAAAACTTTGGAGGTGTCCACAGGTTTGAACCATGGGGAAGTTTGATGCTTTTTGAAGTTCCGGAAAATAAGCTGTATTTGGATGGTGTTTATACGGTTATTGGCAATCCCATGAATATGCTTACTCTGGATAAATGTGATTACTATTTTGATGGTCAGTTGCAGGAAGAGAAGGGATATGTTTTAAATATTTGCGAGCATGCAAATGAATTAAAACGTAAACTGGAAATAAAAATGGATTTTGCCATAACGGTAGATGCAGTTCCATCCGTTTTATATCTGGTCACTGAAACCCCGGAAAGGTTTAAAATTAGTATAAATGGAGTAGAGATTGATCAGACGGTCGCAGGTTATTTTAGGGATAAGAGCTTCAAAAAGATCGATATTCAGAAGTACATTCGGGAAGGTAAAAATGTGATTACCTACGAATGTGACTTTTATCAGTCTGAAGAATTTTATGAAAGTCTGAAAAAAGCCTGGAAGCATCAGAGTGAACGGAATAAGCTCACCTATGATATGGAGATTGAATCCATCTATTTGTTGGGAGATTTCAGTGTAAGAACTGATGGAGAATGGAGTGCACTTGAAAGGAACGCAGTACGTTACGCAGGAGATTTTGTAATAGACAAGGCGGTTACCGAGATAAGTCTCAGCAGCATTGAGAAACAGGGATTTCCATTCTTCAGTGGGGAATTAACTCTGGAAGGTGAGATAGATGTGCAGGGAGAAAAACCGGTACTGATGCTGGATCTGAAAGGTGTCAATGCAGTACGTATTGAAATTGACGATTTCAAGAAGACCATTCTTACAGATGACAGGGTATCGCTACAGTCAGTGGGTAGTGGAAAACATAAAATACGCCTTGTACTGATCAATAATCTTCGAAATTTGTTGGGTCCCCATCATTTAGAGGAAGGAGAGGCATACAGTGTATGTCCCCATTCGTTCTTTAAGGATGAAGGCGTATGGAACAATGGTTTTGTAGATACACAGTGGAATGAGGATTATTGCTTTGTGATAGTGGGAAGGTAATAGGAATCAAATCTTAATTTTCATGTTTGTGTGGATAAAGAGGAAAAATTTTCGCTTTACCCACATAAACATGAGTAAACACAATTTCAGAATACATGCTTCATATACACAACACCGTAAAAAATAATAGTACCATTTTCCAACGTAATCGTATATAATGTAACCAATCAGTTCTCACATTTCTAAGAACGATTCAAGGACAGCCCGTGTTCTCGGGAGTCGAGCGGCGCATCGCCGGTTATTTCAAATCTTACAAACACACAGGAGGAATTGCGTATGAGCAATGTAAAGAAACAAATTGAAGAATTGGATCTAATGGACGACTTTTTGTTTACGGAGGCATCTACAGATCCGCAGACAGCACCATTATT
>JAZPYS010000054.1:0-7947 GCA_045544275.1 Acetatifactor sp.
CTGCATATCGAAGGGGGGATTAT
Organism: Acetatifactor sp.; assembly: GCA_045544275.1. Lineage (GTDB taxonomy): Bacteria > Bacillota > Clostridia > Lachnospirales > Lachnospiraceae > Acetatifactor. Next base: position 24 of record JAZPYS010000054.1, read on the forward strand.
TGGTCAGCACTCCCATCGGATTGTCATATACCTTCAAACCTTCTTTCACACATTCTACGGTAATGGCTTCCTTTTTATCTGCAATGATCCAGTGCAAGGGTGAGAGTGGGTATCTTTCCCCGAAAGGATTTTTTATCAGATTGATCCGGGCAAGCTTCTCCCTTGCTTCCTGTACAGATCCGCACTGTCCCAATATCCAGGGAATAAATTCAAAAGGAGCTATATTGTCCTTATCCTCTGCCTGTTCCTTATAATCCGTATTATTGGGAAAATTCAGCCCCGCCATGCCCAGACCTGCTTCGTTGATGGCATCGTAATACAGGGGGTAATTCTCTGCCACTACCGCAATTCCCAACATGGCATAATGGTTTTTCATAGCAGGCATTCTGCGGAATGAAAACGGATAATTGCGGGGAGTGAAAGCAAGCATCTCCCCATAGGACACCTCCCAGTCAAATGTTCTTCCAAAATAATGGTCCTTTGCTGCGTATGTTGCTGCTGTACACATGATGATCCCTCCTGATTTTGATCTTATTTTTTGCCATGACAGATAGAAATGCCGAAAAACTCAAATATAGATGAAAATCTCTTTAAATGCCCACTTAACTCAGTTAGCCATGCAGCTCGATTTCGCCGCTTCGCAGCTACAAAATATTGCTCAGCTGTGCGAACTGCTCCAGTGTCAGTGCTTCACCTCTGACAGTCGCAGGAAGATTCATTTTCTCCAGAGCCAGCGCAATCCTCTCCTTACTCAGATGCAGCTCTGATGAATTGGACAATCCATTGACCAGTGTTTTTCTCCTCTGATTAAAGGATGCCCTAACCAGTGCAAACATATACTTTTCATCTTTCACTTCCACTGGTGGCTCATCATAACGGGTCAGGCGGATCACTGCACTGCCCACATTGGGACGGGGAATAAAACAGTTGAGGGGCACATTCGCCACAATCTCCGGCTTAGCATAATACTGCACAGCCAGAGACAATGCACCATAGTCCTTGGTACCCGGCCCCACCTGCATACGGTCCGCCACTTCCTTCTGCACCATAATGGTAATACTCTTTAATGGTACATGACTCTCGAACAGTCCCATGATAATCGGTGTGGTAATATAGTATGGAAGATTTGCCACCACTTTAATAGGCTTACCGCCGTTTCTTTCTTCTACAATTTTGCCAATATCCACTTTCAGAATATCATCATTAATGACCGTCACATTGTCATACTCGGACAGCGTATCTGCCAAAATGGGGATCAACATCTTATCGATCTCCACTGCAATGACTTCCCGGGCACTTTCTGCCAGGTACTGGGTCATGGTACCGATACCCGGTCCGATTTCCAGCACGCAGTCATCTTTAGTAATCTCCGCCGCATCGATGATACGTTCCAATACCCTTGTGTCGATCAGGAAGTTCTGTCCAAACTTCTTTTGAAAATTAAACCCGTATTTCTGCAAGACTGCTATTGTATTTTGAGGAATTCCTAAATTTGCCATATTTTCTCCTTAAAAGAACTGGAAATCCGACACAAAATGTGCACAGTTGTAAAGCACCAGTATCTCCATGTCTCCTTTATCGTATTGTTCCATAAATTTAAACAAAGAACCATTAAAGTATCGCAGATCCAGCACATAGACCTTGCTGTAGTGATGTGCGATCAGCGGAATAAATGTATTTGCGTAAGAATCCTTGATCACAAACAGCTCACGGCCATTATTATTTTCCGTCACAATCTCGGCAAGGCCATGATTACCATCAATAAAATAACTGTATTTGTCCTTTGTTTCCAGATGACGCTCTTCATAAAATGAATCTGCTTTTATGGTATAATCATACGTGATACTGACAGGTTTTGCAATGGTCTGGGGAAAGATTTTGATTTTCTCAGCTTCCACGGGCATGTTAAGTTTGGCCTGCAAGGTGCCTTCAAACGCATCCGTCACAGTGATCATATTGTCCTCTCTGTACCAAAAAGGTATATCCACCCTGCCCTGGGCCCACGCCCGATAGGCGTACATAGCACCCAAAGAAGTCCAATGATGATCCGTGCGATAATATATTTCCTCATCTGCATGCTCTTTCAATGCATCATACACATTGATCATATGCTCTTCTCCGATTGCCTCCGCTACCCGGTCTATCAGCTGCTTGTCATCATAATAAGGTGCAAATGGGGGGAGCTTTTCGGACAAAATATTGTCTGCGGTAGGCACCAGCATAACTTCTGTGGCCGGAAATTTTTCCACTAATTTCTGCAGCTGTCCAACCCTCTTTACTACCAACTCTTCCTTAAAGTCTTCTTCTGTGTGCTGCTCGATGAGATAATCATCCTCTGCAAGATACACTCCGCCTATCAGATTCTTCTGCATCAACATATCGATTCCTGTCTTTATCCTAATCCAAATATCCCGGCTTACAAATTGATCGTTCATATACTCCTCATAATCGGTCATATACTCCCCAGATAACAGTGTCTCCTTTGTGAGTTCCGGTTTCTGTGCCAATATACGATTTTCAGATTCGGAAAATAGTCTTTCCTCATTAAGCAAGTCCGCCACTGTGAATGCAATGATAATCCCACTCAGGAAAATAACGCTTCTCCAGGCATCCCTTCTTCTCCCTTTCAAATGGCTCATACCTCCTCCTTAAAATCTGAAATACAGGAACGGATTGTAGGTTGCATCCACAATATAAGCAATGGATGCAATCAGCAGCACCGCCGGAATCAATTTGTCCCAAAAACGATACACTGCAATCCCCGTTCCTCCGGTGGAACACTTTATCTTTCTTCCCAACCATGCAAATACGGGTGTTGAACCCACAAATGCAATCAAAAAGAGCACCAGATTTTCCGTACCATCAAAGAGAGCGGCTGTATGTATCCAGCCTGCTTCTCCCATACCCAACATGATCTTTAGATAATTCCAGGCACAGCTGCCGCTTTCAATGGCAAAGAATACCCAGCCGATAATGACAATAAACATTGTGTAAAGATTGCTCACCAATCCGGGCAATACATTTAATACCTTCTTTAAAAAGATTTTTTCTAAAATCAGCCAAAATGCAAACCATAATCCCCAAAGCAGGAAATTCCAGCCTGCCCCGTGCCAGATACCGGTCAATGTCCACACGATCAGAATGTTGATCAGCTGTCTTTCCAGACCCTTACGGTTTCCTCCAAGAGGAATATATACATATTCCTTGAACCAACTGCTCAGGGTCATATGCCAACGGCGCCAAAACTCCGTAATGGAACGGGAGATATATGGATAATTAAAATTCTCCGGAAAATGGAATCCAAAGCATGCGCCCAGACCGATGGCCATGTCCGAATACCCCGAAAAATCAAAATAGATTTGGAAGGTGTATGCCAGAATACCCAACCATGCAGATATACCGGTCACCCCCCCTAAGTCCCTGGAGGAAATCTCCGTCCATATGAGCCCCAGATTGTTGGCCAACAGCACCTTCTTGGCCAAACCAAACACAAATCTTCTTATTCCATAATGAATTTCCAAAATATCCGGCTTTCTTTCATGGAGTTCTTTCTCCACGTCCACATATTTTACAATAGGACCTGCGATCAGCTGGGGGAACATGGTTACAAACACCGCGAAATCCAGCAGATTCTTCTGCACCTTTGCCTGCCCCCTGTACACATCAATACTGTAGGACATGGTTTGGAAGGTATAGAAAGAAATACCGATGGGCAGTGGAAGATTTAAAAGGGGGATCTGCGTGCCGGCAACCTGGTTCACTGCACCGATCAAGAAATCCGCATACTTAAAGAAGCCCAGCACACCTAAATTTACAATAATCGCTGAAGTAACTAGCAATTTCTTGACCCCTTTACTTCTGGCCTTCCCTATGGCTCTGCCGTGCAAATAATCTGAAATTGTGGAGAAAAGCATCAATAAAACATATATTGGTTCCCCCCATGCATAAAAAATAAGACTCCCTAAGAGAAGGAGGACGTTTTTCGTCCTCCCGGGAGCCAAAAAGTATAAGATCATTATAATGGGCAGAAACCGAAATAAAAACAAGGTGCTGCTGAATACCATATTTTCCTCTTTCCTGCAGATCACAAGCCTCCTTGTAAAACTGCGTTAATAGAATACTACTGCTGGTTGATCACTCCCTCAAGAGCCTCGATTGCAAGTTCATTCTGTGCCTGGCAATGCTTGATCACTTCTTCATCACCTTTTTCCAAAGCAGCCATTACATCTCCGCCCAGCTGTACAAAGCATACAAAGTTACCGATCGTCTCTACTTCAGATGCCTGAATCTTGCCCACGTTCATAGGATACTGCATGGTATCGTTTACAAGATTTTCTCTGTAGGCTTCCAGCACATCTTCTACTGCTTCTACCTGTCCTTCTTTTGCTTTGATCACGATCAGGGTATCCACATTGGTACTGATCATTGGCATTTCACCAAAGAACTCTTCATACATATCTGCAGTCAGACCAAAGCCTTCTAAAAATTCTGCCGGAATCTGCATCTGTGGGAAATAATTTTCGCCGATGGCATCTACAACAGCCTGACGAATACCGGTCATTTCTTCACTCATGGTTGGTTCTGCAGGGAGTTCTTCTTCCGGAAGGGTTTCCCCTGTTGATTCTTCCAGACTGCTTTCAGGCTGTGATTCTTCAATCGATTCCACTGTTGAGGATTCCATGGTAGACTCCTGAGAACTTTCCGGTGCCGCAGAAGATCCACCGTTATTGTTGTTGCCGCATGCGATCATACTCACGCTCATTGTCATAATAAGTAATAATACAGTTAATTTTTTCATTTAATACTCCTCCTGTCCATTACATGGACTATTTCTATTTTTCCTTGTGCACTCCCTTAGTATACATGATTTTTTAAAGATGTAAACAAAAGCTTTCTTAACTTTTTATTATCAAAAATTAATAAATTGGTGACAGTTATTCAAAATTCATGTATACTCCTATAGGGAACTTAACATTTTTTGGAGGAAAAATCAATGAGTATTTTAAATGTAGAGCATCTTACCCATGGTTTTGGCGACCGTGCCATCTTTACTGATGTGTCCTTCCGCCTTTTAAAGGGGGAACATATTGGTCTGATCGGTGCCAACGGCGAAGGAAAATCTACCTTTATGAATATAATTACCGGGAAGCTGATGCCGGATGAAGGAAAAGTAGAATGGTCCAAAAATGTCCGGGTTGGCTATCTGGATCAGCACACGGTGCTGCAGGCAGGCATGACTATCCGTGATGTATTAGCTTCTGCCTTTGACTTTTTATATGAAATGGAAGCCCAGATGAATGCCCTGTGCGACAAAATGGGAGATTGCACGCCGGAAGAATTGGAAGAATATATGGAAGAATTCGGCACCATTCAGGAGTTGCTGACCCAACACGACTTTTATCTGATCGATTCTAAAGTGGAAGAAGTAGGCCGTGCTCTGGGCCTTGCAGATATTGGTCTGGACAGAGACGTTACGGAACTTTCCGGCGGACAGCGTACTAAGGTACTGTTAGGCAAGCTGCTTTTGGAAAAGCCTGACATTCTTCTTTTGGACGAGCCTACCAACTATTTAGATGTGGCTCATATTGAATGGTTAAAACGTTATCTAAATGAGTACGAAAATGCATTTATCCTGATCAGCCACGACATTCCCTTCCTGAACAGTGTGATCAACCTGATCTATCATATGGACAATCAGCAGTTGACCCGATATGTGGGGGACTATGATAAATTTCAGGAAGTCTACGCCATGAAGAAAGCCCAGTTAGAGGCCGCCTTTAACAGACAGCAGAAGGAAATTGCAGATCTCAAGGATTTTGTTGCCCGTAACAAGGCCCGTGTGGCAACTCGAAATATGGCCATGTCCCGCCAAAAGAAGCTGGACAAAATGGAAGTCATCGAACTTGCAAATGAGCGGCCTAAGCCGGAATTTCATTTTAAGGAAGCCCGGACCCCCGGCAAATACATTTTCCAGACAAAGGATTTGGTGATCGGCTATACCGAACCCCTCTCCTCTCCTTTGAATTTATCCATGGAACGGGGACAAAAGATCGTCCTGACCGGCGCCAATGGTATCGGTAAGACTACCTTATTAAAAAGTATATTAGGATTGATCGAGCCCTTATCAGGCAAGGTGGAACAAGGAGACTACCTGCATATCGGTTATTTTGAGCAGGAAATGAGTCAGGATGTGAACACCAGCTGTCTGGAAGAAATCTGGAATGAGTTTCCGGCTTTTACCCAGTATGAAGTCCGTTCCGCCCTTGCAAAATGCGGCCTCACCACCAAACATATTGAGAGCAAGGTCAAGGTCTTAAGCGGTGGGGAACAGGCGAAGGTGCGCCTCTGCAAACTGATCAACCGGGAAACCAATATCCTGCTGCTGGATGAACCTACCAACCACTTAGACGTAGATGCAAAAGAAGAACTGAAACGGGCTTTGAAGGAATACAAGGGCAGCCTGCTGATGGTATGCCACGAACCGGACTTTTATGAAGGACTGGCTACGGATATATGGGACTGCACTAAGTGGACTACAAAATTATTTTAGAAGATGGATGTTCGTAAAACGCTTTTATTCTCAAGCAGGTGCAAAAACATTCCATTTGGGCACGTTCGCACTCGGTTCTCAGCGCAGCTGGTACTATGTTGTTCAGTCGTTGACTAAACAACACGGATTTTTCGGCGTTTACTCTTGAAAAATCCAAGTGCCGGCGCTTCGAAACGACCCTGCATTGGAATATTTTTGCACCTGCTTGAAAGCAAAGAATTTCACAGACATTTATATCGTAATTACAAGGAGGATTGCTATGAAAGCCAACTATCATACACACACCGTCCGTTGTCATCATGCATCGGGCACGGAAAAGGAATATGTAGAAGCTGCTATTGCCAGCGGTCTGAAGGTGTTGGGCTTTTCAGATCATACACCATATCCTTTTCCGGAAGACCACACTCATCATATCCGTATGAGAATGCATGAATTAGAGGGCTATGTAAATACTGTACTGTCACTGCGGGATGAGTACCGAAATGATATCGATATCCATCTGGGGCTTGAAGTGGAGTATTGCCCTGACTATTTTGAACTGCTGTGCAAAGAAATTTCAGATTACCCCATTGAATATTTCCTTCACGCCCAGCATTTTTTAGGCAACAGTGCCCCCGGTGATGCCTACTGCGGCACTCCTACGGAGGACCCTCAGAAGTTGATCGCCTACTGTGATCTGGTCATTGCCGCTGCTCAGACCGGTCGTTTTACCTATTTAGCACACCCGGATCTGATCCGCTTCACAGGTGATGCTGCATTGTATGATGCACAAATGCGTCGTATTTGTCAATGTGCACGCTCCCAGGGACTGCCCCTGGAGATCAATTTCTTAGGGATTGATGAAAATAGACATTACCCCAATGAACGCTTCTGGAAAATCGCCGGTGACGAAGGCTGTGACGTGATTTTTGGTCTGGATGCCCACAAACCGGAACATTTCCGTTTTGAGGGGAATCTATCGAAGTCTATGGAGATTGTGAAGAAATATGATTTTCATCTGCTGGAGGATGTGGAGCTGAAGAAGCCGATTTAATGGAAGAAAACAAAATCGAGGTTGTATCTCTAATCTAACATCTCAAATATTGATACAATCTCGATTTTAACTTTTTTCACAGGAAAGCTCTCTCAGAAGTGTCTGAAATCAGTTGCTGCAATACGTATTAAACTGCCTTCGCCACGCAGTTTAAGTCCATGCTCTGCACGAATTCTTCCATCGTCCCTGCATAGACAGCAATCTGCAGCCATGACTCTAAAATATCCAAATTTCCTTCAGTTTGAATTCTTTTCCCCAACTCTTCTGAGATACCACCTAACTTTTTCAGAATGATAAATAACGAATTTCTTATACCTTCCTCTACTCCATCCTCATAAATC
>JAZPYS010000055.1:0-10225 GCA_045544275.1 Acetatifactor sp.
AACGACATGGCTACGATCCGACTTGACCAGTTACTTTGGTTTGTTTCATTTCATCCGTTACATAGAACAGCTGGAAAAGTATGATGTGGACTATGGTGAAGCGGATGTGTTGGATGAAAATGCGGATGTGGTGCGCATTATGAGTATTCATAAGAGTAAAGGTCTGGAATTCCCGATTACCTTTGTGTCAGGAATGTCCAAACGCTTCAATATGCAGGATGTGAATCAGTCGTTGGTGATTGATATGGATATGGGTTTGGCTACAGACTATGTGAATCCGGTGAGGAGAATCCGTAACAAAACCTTGCGCCGTGCCATTCTTTCTGCAAAGATGCGGGAGGATAATCTGGCAGAAGAGCTTCGGGTGTTGTATGTTGCATTGACCAGAGCCAAGGAAAAGCTGATTATGACGGCCACCATTCCTAAGGCGGCAGAGCGGATAGAGAATGAGCTTGGCTCTGCAGGTGGTGGGCTTAAGATCATGGACTATCTGAATGCCGGAAGTTATCTGGATCTGATGCTGCCGGTGCTGGACGAGAGTGTGGTGGATGTAGGTGTATATAATGGTGAAGATATGCATTCAGAAGCTATGCTGGAGCAGTTGGATTTAGATGTAAAACAGCAGCAGCTTTTGGCGGCTTCAGAATCTGCAGATGAAGATTTGGTGAGGCAATTGACGGAGCGTTTTGAGCATCGGTATGCCTTTGAAAATCTGGCGCACCTTTACACAAAAACTACCGTATCTGAGCTGAAGATTGCTGCCATGGCAGATAAGGACGAGGCTGCATTCCATGCCTTTGAGGAAAAGGAAGTGGTTCCCTATATACCGGGATTTCGGCGGGAGAAAGAGGCAGTCAGTGCCACGGTCCGGGGAAATTCATACCATAAAGTTATGGAGTTGATGGATTTTGAAAAGGTATGTCCGGGAGAGTGTTCTATGCAGCAGTTAGTGGCTTACTTGGACGAACAAGTGGAGAGTGGATTCCTTTCAGCAGAGTATCGGGAGGCTGTGAATGAGAGGAAGCTTCTGAATTTCCTGAAAGATCCGATTGCTCAGCGGATGAGAGCTGCTGCCCAGGCAGGATGTCTCTATAAAGAGCAGCCTTTTGTATTCGGCATTGATGCACAGCGTCTGGACCCGATCTTTCCGGAAGAAGAAAAAGTATTGATTCAGGGTATCATAGACGTGTTCTTTGTGGAGGACGATGGTATCGTTTTGTTAGATTACAAGACTGACCGGGTGGAATCCGGGGAGGAACTGTGGAAACGATACGAGACCCAGTTGGATTACTACGAAGAAGCGTTATGTAAACTGATGAATATGCCCGTGAAGGAGAAGGTATTGTATTCTTTTGGGTTGGAGAAGTGTGTAAGGAGTATAAGATATACCCATGAATGAAATGACAAAACAAAAAATGGCAGATGCCATCAAGGACTTTCACATGCCCCGCTATGAGGAGATTCCCAATGTGGGCTTCTATCTGGATCAAACAGTGCAGTACATCAATCAGTGTATCGAACCACTCAGATGTTCGCCGGTCACAGCCTCCATGATCAGCAACTATGTAAAACAGGGGGCGTATGCCAAACCGGTAAAAAAACAATATTATGCAGAACAGATCATACACCTCATGGTGATCACGGTCATGAAAAATGTGCTTTCCATGGAGAATATACATAAGCTGTTTCATATGCAGAAGGGAGTTTACACGGATCAAGTAGCATATGATTATTTCTGCTGTGAATTAGAAAACCTACTGTTGTTTATCTTTGGTGCTAAGGATAGTGTAGAGGATGTAGGTGTGACCACCTCGGATGAAAAGGTGATGCTGCGGGGAGCGATTATTTCAGTGAGTCATATGATTTATCTGAATTGGTGCTTTGAAGCGATGAAGGGGGAAGAGTAAGCGGATGCAATAATGCATCCGCTACTACTTTTGGGAAGCAAACAGTTGCTGCAGGAACAATATACTTTTTAGTTCATCGCTCCCCGTATCTGCCCCAGAGCTTTCTTTACCGGCGGCAGCGCGATGATCAGCACAGTCACGGCAGCCTCGGAGAAAATATAAATACCATTGTAAACAATTGAGTATGGCAGCGGATTCCAGCCTTCCCAGGCATACATGCCAAAGAAGATCCAGCCGGAGATCACAGCAAATACAAAACGGCCTAAGATGCCAGCAAGGTATCCTTTGATCAGGCCGTTCTTTTTATTAGAGAAAAGTCCGGAGAGACCAAGTGCACCGAATGCCAGAAGATAGTCTACAATCAGCTGTGCCGGGAATAGAATGTAGGGATCTATTAACATCTGTAATACACCATAGGCGATACCGGTCATGATACCCGCACCTAAGCCAAACCAGTAACCGGGCAGGCAGATAACCAGCATGGAGAGCAGGGTGATGGAACCGCCGGTAGGGAAGCTGAACAATTTGATATTGGACAGGATCGTGCCCAAAGCGATGGCAGAGGCACAGCAGGTCAGCTGGACAACGGGCAGTTTTGTTTTGGCATTATGGCGCCGGGCAAAATAGAATGCGGCCGCTAACAGCAGGACAATGATGGCAACTAAACATAGATTGCCTAAAGTGGTGGGGACGTATGTAATTTCTCCCCAATCGTTGACAACAACTTCATAAAGCATAAAAAAATCCTCCTTCGATTGCGCAAGGAGGGACAACATCGTACAATATGAGCCGACAGGATGGATGCGAGTCTGCGGATATAGCAGTACAGCGCCTCTGCGTTCTTGCGGCAGATATTTTGTATATGCTTCCCTACGCCGGCATTATCCGGGTCAGGTGATGAGGGTTAGAATCCATGGATTCAATCTCAGCGATGTGCTCCCCTAGCGGTTTTTATTACTACATCAATATATTAAAAAATATATTCCGTGTCAAGTATTTTGCGAATTTTACTTCTACTTATCTGGTTTCTGTGGTATGATTAAATGTAACGATAAAATGAAAGTGGAGAAGAAAGATGATTTATCAATTATTACCCAATGAATATGCTTCCATATGTGCGTTCGCCGGTATTCTGTTCGCGTTTCTGGCAACGATCATTGCAACGGATAAACTCAGTCAGTTTTTGCCAAAGGATGCGGGAAGGGACTTTGCCCATGACGGTAAGCTGTCAGCAGGAAAACCCAGAGGCGCAGGTATTATTTTTGTGCTGGCATTTGTAGCAGCAGCACTTTTATTTGCACCGCTGAATAGTGAATATCTGATTTATTTAGTACTGATCGTCATATGTATGCTGACCGGTTTTTTGGATGATGCTTCAAAAAATCCATGGGGCGAGTATAAAAAAGGATTTCTTGATCTGTGCGTGGCAGCTCTGGTAGCAGTTACATTCCTGAAATATAATTCCAATGTGGTGGAATTGGCAATGTTTGATATTAAATTTACCATTCATCCAATCCTTTTTGCACTGCTTACTGTAGTCTTGGTATGGGCATCTGTGAATGTAACCAACTGCTCCGATGGTGTGGATGGTCTGTCCGGAACTTTGACGATCATCACGATTATGACGATTTATGCAATCAATGTGGTAAAAGAGATTCCTGGGGACTTCTCGTTTCTAATTTTAATTTTTGCAGTATGTATTTTAGGATATCTGTGGTACAATGCAACGCCCAGCCGTTTGATGATGGGAGATGCGGGATCCAGAGCTATGGGACTGTTTATCAGTATTGCTATTTTAAAGACGGGCTGTCCGTTCCTTTATATTCCTGCCGCACTGGTATTGATTCTGGATGGAGGACTGGGTATCTTGAAAGTATCCCTGATCAGATTCTGCAAGATACATATACTGAAGAATGTGCGTACACCCCTGCATGATCATGTTCGTAAGGTGTGGATGTGGTCCAATACACAGACCGTATTTCGGTTTGCCATTATTCAGATTATTTTAGCAGTGGCGATAGTGTATGCAATTAAATAGAGGTGAGGAAGAAAGATGTATGATCAATTGACGGCCAAAGACATTCAGAAAATGGAGGAAGAGATCGAATACCGCAAGCTGGTAGTCAGACCTCAGGCACTGGAGGATGTGAAAGAGGCCCGGTCCCATGGGGATTTAAGTGAAAATTTTGAATATTATGCGGCAAAGAAATTTAAAAATCAAAATGAAAGCCGTATCAGGTATTTAGAGAGAATGATACGCACGGCAAAGGTTATTTCTGATGAATCTGCGGAGGATGAAGTTGGTATGAATAACACCGTTACAGTAGAATTTGTGGAGGATGGTATGGTGGAGGTTTACAAGATCGTAACCACTGTCCGAGGCAATTCTCTGGCAGGATTGATCAGCAATGAATCCCCTTTGGGAAAGGCATTGCTTGGGCACAAGGTGGGGGATATTGTGCATGTGCAGGTGAATGAAAATGTGGGATACGATGTTCGGATTACCAATATCGAAAATACAGTCGATGACGGCAGTGATAAGATAAGGAGTTTTTGATATGAAAGAGTATTTACTTTTTGATTTGGATGGTACATTGACCGATCCTAAGGTGGGAATTACCACCTGTGTACAGTATGCACTGAAGGAGTTTGGTATCGATGAGCCGGATTTGGACAAGTTAGAGCCCTTTATCGGACCACCCCTTAAGGAAAGTTTTATGGAGTTCTACGGTTTTTCTGAGGAGGATGCTGAGAAAGCCATTGAAAAGTATAGGGAACGTTTCAGTGAGATCGGTATCTATGAAAATGATGTGTACGAAGGTATTCCTCAGATGCTGCGTCTGCTGCAGAGCAGAGGGATGTTTTTAGCAGTGGCGTCCAGCAAGCCTACAGAATATGTGGAGCGCATTTTAGAGCATTTTGATCTGAGAAGATATTTTAAAGTAGTAGTTGGCAGTGAGATGGATGGCACTCGTGTAAACAAAGATGAGGTGGTGCTGGAAGCATTAAATCGACTATTCTCTTACAAGCCCATTGCATATGATAAGGTTTATATGATTGGTGACCGAAAATTTGATGTGGAAGGTGCCAAAAAAATCGGTGTGGAAAGTGTCGGTGTTACTTATGGTTATGGCAGCATGGAAGAATTGAAGGAAGCCCATGCAGATTATATTGTTCGTAGTGTGGAAGAGCTTCGTTCCTTGCTGATGAGAGAAGCAGAAGCCCTAAAAGCGGCCAGAGAAGCGAAGCAGCAGGGAACAGGAGCGGATGGTCAGTCTCAAAAGAAAAAAGGACTTCTGGCTAATATAATGCCCCTTGCTTATCCGCTGTTAATGTTTATTTTAGTGAGATCAGTTGCTGCGAATGTGCTGCTGATGTTACTGCAGTCAGTGGGGATGTCTATCGGCGGGCCGCTGGCAGAGTGGCTGTTTGTTTACGAGGAAGGTCAGCTGACGGCTCTGACCGGCAATAGTTCGGCCATTTTTAATGCGGCAGCATATGCAATTGCTGCAGGATTTTTATTTAAATATGCTAAGAAAGCAATTGTGAAGACAAAGGAAGCTGAAAAGCTGAAACACTTAAAGGCAGATTCTGTGAAATCTTATGTACTGTTCGGAATCATTACTATATGTGCGGTAGTAGGTTTAAACATTCTGTTTGAAATCGGAGGAGTAACCGATAAGGCTGCTGCATACAAGCTTTATGTGGAAGACGAATACAGCGCCAATATCATTATCGGAATTTTGTGTACCTGCATCGTCATCCCGGCGGCAGAAGAGTTGGTATTCAGGGGAGCTATATTTAATACCCTGAAAAAGCTGTATAAGCTGCAGTATGCGATTTTGATGTCCGGCCTTTTGTATGGGTTGATCAACCAGGATTCCGTGCAGGGTGTGTATGGATTTGTACTGGGATGCCTTGCTGCATATGCATATGAATATTACGGAAACTTCCTGGTGCCGGTTGTAATCCGGGTGGGTGCTTCTGTCATCGCATATCTGATCACATATACACCCCTTGTGAACACTGCGCTTTACAGTGGGCCCATGTGTATATTGTTCCTGCTTGTGGCAGTTGTGGCAATCCGCATGATTACACGGGAGAAGAAGATATTGTAATATACAACATCAATGCCACTATAGGAAATTACCCAAACATGCGGAAGAACACAGAATCGGAAGTATATAGCCCCTCACTGATGCTCGGGGGTCTATATTTTCAAAAACTCTTTTGAGACCCAAAGGGAATCGAAATAGTGCTATAACTCCCTATGACACTAAAATCGTATCATACCCGCCAATTGTATGACCAGCGGAATCGTAACTACGGACAACAGCGTGGAAATAATCACCGTCTCCACCGCATAGGAGTAATCGCTGTCGTACAGTTGTGCGTATACGGCTACGTTAGAGCCAGTGGGACATGCTGCTACGATCAGCAGTGCCATTTTCATTTCTGGAAATTCATCAGGCAGAAAGAATAACACAATCATTGAAATCAGTGGTATAATCAACAGTCTGACTGCTGAAAGCAGATACAGTTTTGGTTTTTTGAACATCTTAGCCGGGTTGGTCTGAGCCAGATAAATCCCGATAGTGAACATTGCCAGGGGAGTGTTCAGCCCGGATATGTATTGAATGCCTTTATAAATCAGTCCGGGCATGGGAATTCCGGTCAAAAAGAAGAACAATCCGACGATGGTGGCAATCATAAATGGTGCAGTAAACAGTCTCTTGGGAGAGGGCAGGAACTTTTTCCAGGAGCCTTTTTCTTTGGCACTGGAAGGCACCGTTGTCAATAACGCTACGCCGTAAGACCACTGCAGCAGATTCACAAAGGCGATAAATGCAGCTACATAAAATACAGCGCCATCACTTAAGGTGGCTACGATCAAAGGGATGCCAAAAAATCCCGGATTGGAAAAGGACGAAGCAAAATTCAGGATAGCATCCTTGGAAAAAAACAGTCTGGACACGACCATTGAAATGACCATGACCACTGCTGCTGTCAGGGAACTGTAAACCAGTCCCATCAGCCTTTCAGCAGAGAATTCTACCATAAAACTGTTAATAATGACACATGGCAGGGACAGATAGATGAGAATGTTGCTGATGGTGCGGCATCCCTCCATGGTAATTTTTTTGGTGCGAAAGCAGATATATCCTACGGCGGCCAAGAGGAACATGATCAATACCTGCTGAATCAGTAATGTTGTCATTTTAATAAATTACTCCTTTGTTATTTAATTTGTGTCATTCATATATTGAAGTTTTTCTTTTGGGCACCCAAACATTTCAGCTGTTTTTAAGAACATCAGGTTCTGTTCCAGGCGGCAGGGCATGTCCTTATCTGATACCAGTACAAGTGCGTTGGGGAATACGGTGTTTTCATGGATATGATAAACCGGTGCAGCTTCATCTACGATGACACGTTTGGTATTCAGATATAATGTATAAGTTATAAGGATTTGCATCTATAGCAGAGGTAAGTACAAATGGAATGGAATCAATTGCAAAAGTTCATGGTAGTTGCACGGGAAGAAAATTTTTCCAAGGCGGCTCAGTTGTTAAATATGACACAACCGTCATTAAGTCAGACAATCCGGAGGTTAGAAGGAGAATTGGGATATCAATTATTCCAAAGAGAAGGGAAAAAGATTTTCCTGAATGAGTCCGGCAGGATTTTTCTGCAGGTAGTTTTGCAAATGGATGAACTGATGGAAAATGCAAGATTACAACTGGAAGAGTTAAATTGTATTGCCCATCCCAATGTGACAATCCATTTTTCCACGGCATCCAGACTTTTGCCGGAGTTGTTACTGTATTTAAAAAAACGCAATCCCAAGACCCAGTATCATATTCATCAATGGCAGGCAGAAAAAGAGCGGTATGAGGATGATATCCGCATACTATCGGGACCGGCGGGAAATGATGGGGAGGTTTTATTGACGGAAAAAATTCTTTTAGCACTGCCCAAGGATCATTTCTTGCTAAGTAAAGAGAAAATTACGCTGAATGACCTGATCAAGGAAGAGTTTATTAGTTTGAATGAGTATTGGGAACTTGGGCGAGTGATTAAAGAGGCTATGGATCAGATATATTTTGTGCCGAAAACCACGATGATCGTGGATAATCCCAATATGATGAGAGAATTATTAAAAGCTCGTTTAGGTATTGCTTTTGTACCGGAACTTTCCTGGGGAGGATTTGCAGGAGATGAAGTTGTATTAAGGCCTGTAGAAGGATTTGATTTAGGCAGGTATATTTACCTGCAGACAAAGCCAAGGAAGTACCTGACAAAAGAACAGAAAGAATGTATCCGGGGGATTAAGGAGTTCTTTACCAGAGTGTCCAAGGATACCTGAACAGTAATCGTATGATACGACCATTTTGTGTTGAATTTATATCTCTGTAGCGATATAATAAAAAGAAAAGGAGGTAATGAAGTGAAGAAAATAGTTTATCATGGATCTCAATATATCATTGAAAAACCGGAATATGGAAAAGGTGCAAGAAATAATGATTATGGGCGAGGCTTTTATTGTACGGAAAGTGCAGAACTTGCCAAAGAATGGGCATGTGCAAAGGATACTGATGGATATGCCAATAAATATGAATTAGATCTTTCGAACTTGAAGATACTGAATTTAAACTCTCCTGAGTATAATATTTTAAATTGGCTTGCAGTTTTGGCAAAGCACAGGACTTATTGGCAGAGTTCGAGTATAGCAGAAGAGGCAAAAGTGTATTTGCAACAACATTTTTTGGTCGATATTTCACCATATGATATCATAATCGGATATAGGGCGGATGATTCTTATTTTTCTTTTGCTCAGGATTTTATTTCGAACTCAATTTCTCTGAAAAAGCTTACTGAGGCAATGCATCTCGGAAAGTTAGGGGAACAGATTGTGTTAAAAAGTGAGAGGGCATTTCAGTCAATTCGGTTTCTGAGGGTAGAAGATGCCTTGCGTGAGGAATATTTTATTAAAAAAATATCCAGAGACAGAGAAGCAAGAAGAGAGTACAGGAAGAGTAAAAGCGGCAGTGTTGATGTAAACGATGTATTTATGTTGGATATTATGAGAACCGGAGGAAAAGAAGGCGATGCACGCTTATATTGAAGATTATCTGGAACATGCACAGCAGGTGTTAGGAGATATGATGGATTTTGCTGTGAATACCTGCGGTATGAATCCGGATGAATATTTTGTAAAGTTTCTGGTAACAGGTATTGCCGGACAGTTTGAGAAAGGAAATCCAAGATATCTTTCGGGAGTAACCGGCTGCGAACTGGTAAGAGAAGTAATGGAGAAAAGCGGTTCTCCGGTAGTTGTGGAAGAGGATGAGATGTATCTTGATAAATCTCCGGAATATTGGAGTGGGTGGGCTTTATGTTATTACCAATGGTTTACCGGACATTCTTTTTCTAAGATCTACAGAGCGGTATCCATGGATAAGATACTTTGTATGTATCCTACGCTGCATGAAGCAGACATTACAAAGTTTGTGTCTGTCATGGATGAAAAAATAAAGCTGTTTTATCCCGAAACAAATCTAAAACGCATTCGGACTATGTCAGGGTTGTCCCAGAGGGAATTAGCAGAATTATCAGGCGTAAGTTTTCGCCAGATTCAGTTATTTGAGCAAAAGCAGAGGGATATCAATAAGACACAAGTTGCGAATGTTGTGCGGCTTGCAGGCGTGCTGGGATGTAGGATAGAGGATTTGATAGAAAGATAACAATGAACGGTGAGTACATGATATATAAAATTGCGATCTGCGACGATTCCGATGCAGACAGACAATATGTTTTGAAATAAGGCTACAAACGGATAAAGACCATATCCATTATATGATAGAAACAGAACCGACAATGTCTATTAGTAAGATTGTAAATCTGATGAAAAGCTATACAACATACATTTTGGACAGACGGATATTTTTCCTGTAGTGTAGGAAATGTCTCAGAAGAAATGCTAAAAAAGTATATAGAAAATGAAGGGTGCATAACAAACATCCAGTGGATGTTTGTTATGCACCGACCGAAGAGGAGCGTAGACAGAAAGAAGGTGACAGTAAATGTTAAAAGCATATAAATATAGAATATATCCTAATAATGAGCAGAAAGTACGGATAGCAAAAACATTTGGCTGTTGCCGTTTTGTGTATAATCAGACGCTGGCATATCGAAAAGAAACATATGAGAAAGAGAGAAAATCCGTAAGTAAAACCGACTGTAACAATTACTGTAACAGGGAATTAAAGAAAGAATATGAATGGCTGAAAGAAGTAGATAAATTTGCTCTGACAAATGCG
>JAZPYS010000056.1:0-20119 GCA_045544275.1 Acetatifactor sp.
GAAAAAAGGGCGGAGATCTTCATCAATAGTGAAAACCAGATGTCTGTGGTCACACTGGATAAGTTTTGAAGCCATTTTAGAGGAACGGTCAATGCAATATTTATTACCGCAGGTAGGGCAAAATTTAGCATGACAGCGGAAGGCAACGAATTTAAGTTCACCGCAATGAGGGCATCCGTACATGGTACCGCCATAGGAAGGATCCCCGCAATGAACCATCTTCGAAATGTTTTCCATGACAACAGGACGAGGATGGAGAGTATATTCAATTTCCTCATAATGATCTTTAAAAATCTTTTGTAAAATGTTCATAAGATTATTATGCAGGAAAAACAAGAAAAAGAAAACCCCAAAATTCCCCCAAGAATGGGGGCAAGGGGGCTGAGGTGTCGAAGACACTTTTTTATTTGGTGAAATTTTGTGCTCTCCAATTGTGTTTGTTGACAGATTTCGTCAATTCTTTTATAATTTTACATGAGTGTGTATAGTGAATGCACAAGAGGATGGGAGATAGTTATATGGATGCACTGAAGCGTCACAGGCTGATCTTTAAGCTTGTGCCTGTAATTGATTTGTTTTTAAAATTACGCTTTAATTATAAATATGATGATCTGCGAGAGATTGAAGGACCATATCTGCTTTTAGCAAATCATAATCTGGAGCTGGATCCCGCTTTTGTAGGAGTGGCTGCCGGAAAGCACCTTTATTTTGTGGCTAGTGAGCATATTCTGAGAAAAGGGTTTGGTACATGGCTTCTGATGACATTTTTTAAACCGATTATCCATCAAAAGGGAAAGCAGGGGATGAATACCATCAAAGAGATGCTGAAGACCTTGAAGGATGGTCACAGTGTATGTATCTTTCCGGAAGGGAATCGTTCTTTTAATGGTCTGACAGGAGAGATATTACCTTCTATCGGAAAGGTTGCCCGCCGAAGTGGTGCAAAGCTGATTACATATCGAATAGAAGGCGGCTATTTGTCACAGCCCCGCTGGAGTACCACGCTTCGTAAGGGGAAAATGCAGGGACGTCTTGTCAAAGAGTATTCCGTGGAAGAACTGAAGGCTATGACTGATGAGCAGATCAATAAAGCCATTTGTGCAGACCTGTATGAAGATGCCTATGCTACGCAGCAGAAGGAAAAAATAGCATTTAAGGGTAAAAAGCTGGCATTGGGAATGGAATCCACCATCTTTACCTGTCCTGACTGCGGTAGTATTGGAACACTTCACAGTGATGATAATCATCTGTACTGTAACTGTGGTTTTAAGGCAAAATATGATGTGTATGGTGAATTAACAGATATGAAGGGCATAAAATATACAGTTATAGAGTTGGATAAAATGCAGTGTGAAGCATTGGAAGAGCGCCTTTCCGGATGCCGTGGTGATGAGCTGCTCTTTGTGGACAACGTGACAGTATACGAGATTGCAAGTGATCATACACTCTCCGGAACTTATGAGGACAGATTGGCTGCATATGCAGATCATCTGGAAATCAGAGGAAAGAAGCTGGCATTCAATGATGTTTCAGGATTGGCAATTGTATCCCGTAATTTCCTGATTATACATATTAAAGGAGAAGAAGGACATCTGGAAGTGAAATCGGACATCAGCTTTTCAGCTTTGAAATATTTATATTTATACAATGCGAAAGTGAAGGTGCAGTAATTATGGATTATTCAGCAGCAAATACACAATTGTGGAATTCAATTGTACAGATTGTAATTATTTCAAGTACGCTATTGGTAGCAAACTGTCTGCGCAGGAAGGTAAAAGTGATTCGCGGAATGATGCTTCCTACGGCTGTGTTAGGTGGTTTTATACTGCTAATTGTAAAGTTACTTGGAATTGTAAAGATTGACAGTGCATTCTTTGAGTTCATTACTTATCATTGTATTGCCATCGGATTTATTGCTATGTCTTTGCGTGTTCCGGAAAAAGTTGCAGGTGATAAGAAGGACAGGGTAGGATTGAAGAGCGGTGCGATTATCGTTGGTTCTTATATGATTCAGGTTATTTTCGGTCTTGCAATATCTTTGGGACTTGCATATACCATTAAGCCGGACATGTTCAAGGCGGCAGGTGTATTGTTAGCTATGGGTTATGGACAGGGGCCGGGACAGGCCAATAATATCGGTGCATCTTATGAATCTATGGGTTTTGCAGGAGGCAGAGCATTTGGTCTGGCGATTGCAGCAGCCGGTTATCTGTCTGCATGTATTGTCGGCGTAGCTTATATGACATGGCTTTCGAAGAAAGGAAAATTAGAGAGAGAAGAGTATGAAGAGGTATCAGGATCTGTTACCATAGATACATTCCAGGATGAAAATGAAATTCCCATTGCAGAGTCTCTGGACAGATTTTCGGTTCAGGTAGCATTTGTGCTTGTTATATATGGTGCAACATTCCTTTTGACGAAATTAATAACCGGTTTCCTGGATACATATGTTCCGGCACTTGGAAACATGCTCAACTCTATGTTATGGGGGTTTAACTTTATGATCGGTTCCGGTCTGGCCATTGCTTTTCGGTCAATTCTGAAGAAGCTCCGTGCAAGCAAGATCGTAAATAGACAGTACCAGAACAATTATCTGCTCAGTCGTATTTCCGGTGTGGCATTTGATATTATGATTATTGCAGGTATTGGCTCTATCGAAATAGAGGACTTGTCCGGTTTGTGGCTTCCATTCATATTGATGTCTATAGCGGGAGCAGTGGTAACATTATTCCATCTGCAATATGTCTGCAAGAAGGTTTATAAGGACTATTATTATGAGGGCATGCTTTCCATGTATGGTATGATGACAGGCACCATCAGTTCCGGTGTTTTGTTGCTTCGTGAACTGGATCCTCAATTAAAGACACCGGCAGCCAACAACCTTGTCATCGGGAGCAGCTTTGCGATTCTGCTGGCAGCACCTCTCCTGGTGCTGGTAAGCCTTGCCCCGAAGTCAACCATGATGACCTTTATGGTGCTGGGAATCGTTATTGTGTATTACTTTGTACTGTTGGCGATCGTGTGCCATAATAAGAAGGAGAAGTAGGCGGATTTTATTCCGCCTCATCCCCTTCAACCCCTCGATGTATGGTAATTCCATTTACGATCACATCTGATCCTAAATCAATGACCAAACACTCCCGGCCATCTATGATCTTAGTCTTTACAAGATCGATTCTTTCCGGGTTGACTTTGATCACTACATCCGGTGTTTTTACTTCGAAATTTCTGGTATTTACCACATTGCCCACGACCAATTCGGCACCTTCACCGGCGGTGGCATCAAAGCATCGGTCAAAAGTCTCCAGTTTTTCATTGGATACACCGCTGTCTGCAAGTACAGCTTTCACTTCTTCCCGATCCATGATGAGTGGCACCGGGTCTTCTTTATGTTCTTCAATGATTTCATTTAAACGTTCGTGAATATTGATAACAGCCTCGATACTGCAGGTTTCGGCAAGGGTTTCTTCAATCAGTGCCTGGAAGGATTCCTTCTGGCTGCCGGCAGGTAATGGGAGAGGACATCCCAATAAAGCCTCCACAAACCCGTCCTTCAGTTCGTCAGCATCTTTGGTATAATAAAGGATGCTGTGCAGATCTGTTCCTCTGTCATTGAAGGCAGGGAAGAGAAATCCTGCTTCAGGCATGCCTACCATCCAGTCACGGATGCGATTCTGAAAGGTATTCTCAGAAGCATTGTAACTTAACCCCGGTTTGCTTAAATTTACGGGGCAGATACAAGCCATAATATATTCATATATTTCATCGGAAGCATCATCCATTTCAATTCCATCGGAAGTTTTGCCCGGTACATCATATACATCGTGGATAAGCAGGATCAGAAAGTTGCCCACATATTCGTAGGACTCGATGATCTTGTCATAAAATTCTTCCAGCAGTGCATCATCCTTCAATTTGCTGTCGCGGAGTTTCAACAAAAACTCCTGCGTACCGCCTTCTGCTTCAGTCTTTAAAGGGAAATCCAGATTCAGCAGATTTTTCCCTAAAGTTCCGGATAAATTTTTGCGTAAGATTTCAAAATATTTAAACATTTCTTCTTCCGGGAGAGCTAAAAATGCCTGTTTAAAATCTGCCTTTTTTTCTTTCTCGCCATCTACATAGCAGCCGCAGATACGGGTAATAGAGCAATTATTCTGTGTGAACAGTTTTTTGATTTCATTTATTTCCTGTTTGATCATGGTTTAACCTCGTTTTGTATATTTTAAGATTTTCATTTGTCGTATGTAAGAACAAAATACGAAATGTGCAAACATAAGTATACAATATCCGGTACCAAAAAGACAAGATTTTCTTGCAGAATTTGGGGAAGAAAGAATTTAAATGGAAGAATTCATCGATGGTTTATAGTTGCCGGAAAAGCATCGGAGATTTTATAATGAAAAGGCATTAAACCACGAAAAACGGAGGAATATGTATGGAACACGTAAATATGGATACTGCCAAAGATAACGAGAGAATTTACCGAGTAATAGGTGACCTGATCAGTCAAAACAAGGAATTTCAGATCATGATCACCGTTCCTTCCACCGTACAAAAAGAGAAAAAAAACGGTACACCGATAGTGCAGATGCATCAGGAACCGCATGATCTGGAAAAGGATGTAACAGATATGATTCATGATATCGGGGTGCCGGCGCATATCAAAGGATATCAATATTTAAGGGAAGCGATCATTATGTCAGTGCAGGATCCGCTGATGATCAGCTCTATTACGAAGATATTGTATCCGTCCATTGCCAAGAAATTTCAGACTACGCCCAGTCGGGTGGAGAGGGCGATACGCCATGCCATTGAAGTAGCCTGGTCGAGAGGCAAGATGGAAACTTTGGATCAGCTGTTTGGATATACCATTAATACAGGGAAGGGAAAACCTACAAATTCAGAGTTTATTGCACTGATTTCAGATAAAATACGTTTAAAATACAGGGAATTGAGATAAAAGTATGTTAAAAATATCTTTCATAACTTGTCAGGATGTTGTATAATGAATACAAGCTATATTCTTTAGAATATATTTTATGGAGGGTTCAAATGAAAAAGATTCTTTTTGCAGCATCAGAAGGCGTACCGTTTATTAAAACAGGCGGTTTGGCAGACGTTGTGGGAGCTCTGCCAAAGGGGATTGACAAAGAGCAGTACGAGATACGCGTGATCATGCCAAAGTATATGTGCATGAAGCAGGCAGTAAAAGATCAGATGTCTTACGTTACCCACTTCTATATGGATTTTAACTGGCAGCAAGTGTACGTTGGGGTATTGACTGCAACTGTTGATGGTATCCAGTATTATTTCATTGATAATGAGAGTTATTTTGGTGGTGTGAAGCCATATGGTGATAATGCATTATTTGAAATTGAGAAGTATGCGTATTTTTCGAAGGCAGTATTGTCTACCTTACCTTTGATCGATTTCCAGCCGGATATCATTCACTGTCATGACTGGCAGACGGGTCTGATCCCGGTATACCTGAATGAAAGATTCCAGGGAGATCTGTTTTTCCATGGCATCAAGACAATTATGACCATCCACAACCTGAAATTCCAGGGCAAGTGGAATATTGACACTGTAAAACATATGACAGATCTTGACTGGAGCTATTTCACATCTGATAAACTGGAAGCTTACGGAGATGCAAATCTGTTAAAGGGCGGCCTTGTATATGCAGATGTTATCACTACCGTTAGTGATACATACGCAGAAGAAATTCAGACTGACTTCTACGGCGAAGGTCTTGACGGGCTCATGAGAGCACGTGCAAATGATCTGAGAGGTATCGTAAATGGTATTGACTATGACATTTTCAGTCCTGAAAATGATCCATATATTGCAAAACCTTATGATGCAGCAAACTTTAGAAAAGAAAAAGCGAAGAATAAAAAAGCACTTCAGCAGGAACTTGGTCTGGAAGTAGATGAAAAGAAGATGATGATCGGTATCGTTTCCCGTCTGACTGACCAGAAGGGCTTTGACCTGATTGCTTATATGATGGATGAAATGTGTCAGGATGATATCCAGCTTGTAGTTTTAGGTACAGGTGAAGAACAGTATGAAAATATGTTCCGTCATTTTGACTGGAAATACAGTGACAAGGTATCTGCCAATATTTATTACAGTGAAGAACTTTCGCACAAGATTTATGCGGCATGTGATGCCTTTCTGATGCCATCTTTATTTGAGCCTTGCGGACTCAGCCAGCTGATGTCACTTCGTTATGGTACACTTCCTATCGTTCGTGAGACCGGCGGTCTGAAGGATACAGTTGAACCTTACAATGAAGAAGAAGGAACCGGTACAGGCTTCAGCTTTGCAAACTACAATGCGCATGAAATGATGGATACGATCCGTCAGGCAGAGCGCGTATACTACAATAAGAAACGTGAATGGAACAAAATCGTTGACCGTGCAATGGCAGCTGATTTCTCATGGAATGCATCTGCTAAGAAATATCAGGATATGTACGATGAACTGATTGGATAATTTCCGGACATCGGAGTGATTATGAAGAGTAACAAAAAAAATAATTTTATCCTGCAGGCAGGATTTTTGGCCGCCGCAGGTTTTATCAGCAGAATTATCGGGCTTTTATACGTCAGCCCTGTTGCTGCCATAATCGGAACTGTAGGGCTGGGGTATTATTCCTCAGCCTATACTTATTATACGATTATTCTGTTGATTTCCTCCTACAGTATTCCTTCTGCCATATCCAAAGTGATTGCACAGAAGCTATCTTTAAAAGAGTATAGAAATGCACACAGAATCTTTGTGTGCTCCATGTATTATGTGCTGGGAGTAGGTCTGATTGCCAGTCTGCTTTTATACTTTGGTGCGGGATGGTTCGTGGAGACTTCGGCAATTCCCGTGCTTCGTGTGTTTGCACCGACAATTTTCCTATATGGTATTTTGGGCGTTCTTCGTGGTTATTTTCAGGCCCATAAGAGTATGGTTCAAACATCCATATCTCAGATATTGGAGCAGATCGTCAATGCAGTGGTCAGTATCGGAGCGGCATGGTGGGGTGTACAACTGGCGTTTGGGCAGGCAAAGGAGGCCGCTGTGAAAGGCAGTCAAGAGGTTTCACAGGGATTGTGGGCCTATTCAGAGAATACCAGGGCAATTTATGGCGCCATGGGCAGTGCTGTAGGTACCGGTGCAGGCGTTTTGTTTGCACTATTGTTTATGGCAGGCATTTACAAAGTCAATCGTGACTATTTCCATAAACGCATTCAAAGGGACAAAACCGGAAAAGTGGATTCTTACAAAGACATCAGCCGGACTATCGCAGGTGTGGTGCTGCCTTTTATCTTAAGTACGGCTGCATACAACTTAAGTGCGTCTTTGAATAACAAGCTCTATACCAGCATTATGATTTACGGTAAGGGTGTGGAAGAGAAGTTTGTTTACAATGACTATGGTATCTTCAATGGGGAAGCCATGAAGATTTCAAATATACCGATTGCTTTTGCCTCTGCCATGGCGGCAGCCATCATTCCAACTGTTTCACAGTTAGTGGCCAGAAAAGAGATGGATGATGCGAAAGTGAAGATTGGCCAGGCGGTGAAAACCATCATGGTGGTTTCCATACCATCAGCAGTTGGACTATGCGTATTGGCAAGGCCCATCATTGGATTATTGTTCCCTGCAGAAGCCAATAAGGATCTGGCAGTAAGGACTTTGATGGCTTTGGCAATTTCGGTGGTATTCTATGCGTTGTCCACCTTGACCAATTCTATTCTGCAGGGCATTGGCAGAGTGAATGTGCCGATTGTGAATGCGGTGATTGCATTGATCTTGCAGACGGTCGCATTAGTGCCGTTGCTCTTATTTACGGATATGGGTATTTATGCGCTGGTAATCGCAGCCACAGTCTATTCCGGTGCAATGTGTGTGCTGAATCAGATTTCTGTAAGAAAAGCATTGGGATATAGACAGGAGTTTATGAAAACGATGTTCATTCCCAGTCTGGCATCCGTATTTATGGGGGCTTTGGCATGGGCGGTTTATGAAGGGATGTATTTGTTGACTCAGTCTAATATTATTTCTCTGATACCGGCCATCTTGTTGGCAGTTGCAGTATA
Organism: Acetatifactor sp.; assembly: GCA_045544275.1. Classification (GTDB taxonomy): domain Bacteria; phylum Bacillota; class Clostridia; order Lachnospirales; family Lachnospiraceae; genus Acetatifactor. The sequence goes on from JAZPYS010000056.1 coordinate 8,097, forward strand.
TTTTGCACTTCTGATTTTGTTCAGGGGGATGAGCGAGAATGAACTTAGGGCTATGCCGAAGGGATATCTGTTGGTGAAGGCAGCGAAGAAGTGTAAGTTAATGAAGTAGGAGCGTTTTAAAGTGCAAATCATTAGGGGGACAATTCCCCCTAATGCATAAAAGTTTACGATGACACTAATTCGATCCCTGAAATATCAGAATCGATCATTAGGGAAAAATTAGTGTAGTACACCACAAAGCCGGGCTTGGCACCGTTAGGCTTTTTTACATGTTTTTTCTGGATGTAATCAATCTCTACTTTATCTTGACTTCGTCCTTTGGAATAGTAAGCGGCAAGGCGTCCGGCTTCTTCAAAGGTTCTGTCAGGAAGTGTCTCTGCACCATCACATTTTACTACGACGTGAGAACCGGGTGTGTTTTTGGCATGAAACCACCAGTCATTGCCGGTGGCGAATTTAAAGGTCAGTTCGTCATTTTGGTAGTTGTTCTTACCTACATACATATGGAAACCATCACTGCTGATATAGTGGAATGGTTTACTGGTGATTTTTTCTTTCTTAGAACCACTGCGTTTGTGGATGTAACCACTTTCTACAAGTTCTTGCTTAATCTGTACCAGATCATCTTCCTGTAAAGCGATGTCTAGGGCAGCACTGATGGATTCCAGATGGTCGATCTCTGTTTTGACTTGCGCGGTCAATTCGGAGAGGGCCTCATAGGTTCGTTTCAGTTTATTATATTTCTCAAAATATTTCTTTGCATTTTCAGAGGGAGTAAGTTCAGGGTCCAGTGGGATAGTGACCATTTCATTGGTATAATAGTTCAGCGCTTCCATGGACTTGCTGCCCGGTGTAACACCATAGCCATAGGTGTTGAGCAGTTCGCCGTAAATACGATAGTTGTCCCGTTTGTTGGTATCTTCAATCTGTTTTAACTGCAGATCATATTTTTTGATATTTCGTTCCAGTGTTGTCTGTACGATGCGGCGCAGGTCGGATGATTTCTGACGAATACGAGTCAGTGTATTTTTCTCAGCGTAGTAATGTTCCAAGAGCTGAGACATGGTATCAAATGGTACGATTCGGTCATTTGGGCCTGCATAAAGGGTCAATGGAAATGCTGCAAATTCCACAGGATTTTTGCCGGTATAAGCAATATGTGGGGCAAATCTTCCGTCTTTGATCAACTGCATCATTTCTGTGAACACATCAAATAATTTTCTGCCGTCAGTATCAGTCAGTGAAGCAGTGGACATTTCACCATCCACATCTGCCCGATAGCAAATTTCCTGAGCAAGGATGGGAGAAATACCGGTGTACCCGCCATAAATTGCCTTGAAAACAGCGACTGGTTTGGTCAACACTCGTGATTGCCAGGTGTTCCAGTCGGTATCCAGGGGATTTAATTTGTCCTGGGTCTGTGCAACAAAGTAGGGTTTGCCGGGGAGAACTTCGCGGACACTGCTGACAAAGCCTGATACATGCTTAATACTGTCTATAATAGTTCCGTTTTCATTACAGAAGATAATATTGCTGTGTTTGCCCATGATCTCCACGATCAGAGTCTTGCGGCAAAGATCCCCCATTTCATCCAGATGTTCAATGTCAATATGGATGATTCGTTCCAACCCGGGTTGTGTGATGGCAACGATACGTCCGTTCTGCAAGTGTTTGCGCAGCAGCATGCAGAATCCGGGTGCAGTCATGGGAGAGGGTTTGTTGGTCTCTGTAAAATAAATCAGCGGAAGAGAAGCATCGGCAGATATAAAAAGTCTTTTCTGACCGCAGCTTCCTTTTATGGTGAGAATCAGTTCGTCTGATTCCGGCTGTGCTATTTTATAAATCCTGCATCCTAACAGGGTATCATTCATTTCTTTTACAACATTTGCAATGGTTATGCCGTCGAAAGCCATAGTAGCCCTCCTTCTGTTATACTTAAATATAGCAACAAAACTAATGTTAGTATAACAGAAAAGTTTTCTTGACGCTACCCCAAATCTATTTTATAATTATAAGAAGTATGCGGCTAAAGGTGCAAGAGGAGAGAATGCGGGAAGGAGTCGCATAGGAAAAGATAAGAGGTTAAGATGCATATGATTAAGAGTATGACAGGCTTCGGTAGGTGTGAGATTACCGAGAACGATCGCAAGTTTACTGTGGAGATGAAATCTGTAAACCACAGATATCTGGATGTCAATATCAAGATGCCAAAGAAGCTGAATTTTTTTGAATCGGCTATCCGCGGGGAATTAAAGAATTATATCTCACGAGGCAAGGTTGATGTTTTCATTGCTTATGAAGATTTGACAGAGGAGAACACCAGCATTCGCTATAACAGACAGGTTGCTGCAGAGTACTTAAAGTATTTAAAGGAAATGGCTGAAGAGTTTGAACTTGAAGATGATGTGAGAGTCTCTACACTGTCAAGATATCCGGAAGTCTTCACCATGGAAGAAGTTACAGTAGATGAGGAAGAACTATGGAAGACCCTGCAGAAAGCCATCAAGAATGCGGCAGAAGGTTTCGTAGAGACACGTATCGTGGAAGGCGGGCATTTGCGGGATGATCTGATCGAAAAACTGGACGGAATGCTGAAACTGGTAGATTTTATTGCTGAGCGTTCGCCACAGATTATCGCTGAATATCGTAATAAGCTGGTAGACAAGGTAAAGGATCTGCTGGGTGATGTACAGGTAGATGAGAACAGACTGCTTACGGAAGTCACGATTTTTGCAGATAAGGTTTGTGTGGATGAGGAACTGGTTCGGCTTCGCAGTCACATCGAGACCACCAAAAAGACTTTAATGGAAGGCGGAAGTATCGGTCGTAAGCTGGATTTCATCGCACAGGAGATGAACAGAGAAGCCAATACAACATTGTCCAAATCAAACGATCTGGAGATCTCTAACTGTGCGATTGAACTGAAGACAGAGATTGAAAAGGTACGTGAACAGATTCAGAATATTGAATAGGAGAAAAGGATGAAAAATAAGGGAATCTTAATTGTTGTTTCCGGCTTTTCCGGTTCCGGTAAAGGAACTTTGATGAAGAAAATGCTGGAGACATATGATAATTATGCATTGTCTATTTCCATGACCACCAGAGCACCCAGAGAAGGGGAACGGGACGGTATAGAGTATTTTTTCACAAATAAAGAGACCTTCGAACAGAAGATTGCAGAAAATCAGCTGATTGAATATGCATGTTATTGTGAAAACTATTATGGAACGCCAAGGGAATATGTGGAAAAGATGCTTGCGGAAGGCAAGGATGTGATTCTGGAGATTGAGATCCAGGGAGCCCTGAAAGTAAAAGAGCAGTATCCTGACTGTCTGCTTTTGTTTGTGACACCGCCATCTGCAAAAGAACTGGAGAGAAGACTGGTAGGAAGAGGCACGGAGTCGCCGGAAGTGGTGGCAAAGCGTCTTGCCAGAGCTGTGGAGGAATCAGAAGGTATTGAAGCCTATGATTATATCATTGTAAATGACGATTTGGAGACTTGCGTGAAGCAGCTGCACGGAATTGTACGCAATGCCCATAATGCACCTATCCGATGTGCAGGATTTATAAAAGAAATCAGAGAAGAACTTAAATGTTTTCAAGGAGGAGAAAAATAATGTTACATCCATCTTATTCAGATTTAATGAAAGTAGTGAACAGTGAAGTTGAACCGGGTGAAGCACCTGTAGTCAACAGCCGCTATTCTATCGTAATGGCAACATCCAAGAGAGCACGCCAGATTATCGACGGTTCTGATCCAATGGTAATAAACAAGATCGACAAGCCTTTATCTATCGCTGTGGAAGAGATGAATCAGGGCAAGATCAAGATACTTGTAGACGAAGAATAGAACTTAAAGCGAGCAGGCGATGAGTCTGCTCGAATTTTTCATGAAAGGATTTTTAGATGAAGATACTTTTTGTTTCCCTTGGATGCGACAAGAACCTGGTAGATACGGAGATGATGCTGGGTGAGTTGCTTCGTAAAGGATACGAATTTACAGATGATGAGGCAGAAGCAGATATCGTTGTGGTAAATACCTGTTGTTTTATCGGGGACGCCAAAGAGGAGAGTATCAATGCACTCTTAGAGATGGCGGATCTTCGTAAAGAAGGACAGATTAAGGTACTTGTTGCAGCAGGTTGTCTGGCACAGCGATATAAAGAAGAAATACAGACTGAAATTCCGGAAGTAGATGTGATCATCGGTACCACTGCCATCGATAAAATCGTAGAGGCGATCGATGAAGTATTGGATGGAAATGCGCAGAATCATTACGAAGATATTAATGCAAAACCGTTTACCGGAACAGAACGTGTAGTAACTACCGGTGGACATTTTGCGTATCTGAAAATTGCAGAAGGTTGTGATAAGCATTGTACCTATTGTATCATTCCAAAAGTAAGAGGAAATTTCCGCAGTGTTCCCATGGAAAATATAGTTGAACAGGCGAAAAAGCTTGTGGAAAACGGAGCCAAAGAATTGATTTTAGTAGCTCAGGAAACCACTCTTTATGGAATGGATCTGTATGGCTGGAAATCCTTGCCGGAGCTTTTGCACAAGTTGGCACAGATTCCGGGCATTTTCTGGATACGGATTCTGTACTGTTATCCGGAAGAAATCACGGATGAATTGATTCAGACGATCAAAAATGAACCTAAGGTATGTCATTATTTAGATATTCCGGTACAGCATGCTTCTGACAGGATCCTGAAGCGGATGGGCAGAAGGACCAATCAGGAACAGCTGCGCACGATGATCCGGAAGCTGAGAGAAGAAATACCGGATATCTGCCTGCGTACAACTTTGATCACCGGTTTTCCCGGTGAGACAGAGGAAGACCATGAGGAACTGATGCAGTTTATCAATGATATGGAGTTTGACAGACTGGGAGCATTTACATATTCTCAGGAGGAGGATACCCCGGCGGCGTTGATGCCGGATCAGATTGATGAAGAAGTCAAGCTTGAGAGACAGCGGGACATCATGGAGCTGCAGCAGGAAATTGCTTTTGAAAAAGCGGAAGAAATGATCGGCAGAGTGCTGACGGTTATGATAGAAGGAAAAGTGGCTGATGAGGATGTTTATGTGGCAAGAACGTACCGGGACGCTCCTAATGTGGACGGGTATCTGTTCTTGAATACCACGGCTGCATTGATGACAGGTGACATCGTCAAAGTCATGGTAACAGACTTTAACGAATATGATTTAGTTGGTGAGATGTATCACGAGGAGGATTAGTATGAATTTACCTAACAAATTAACGATTATCAGAATGATTCTGATTGTTCCCTTTATAATTTTGTTGTTGACAGGTTTTGACTGGCCGGCACTGGCGATTTTTATCATTGCCAGTCTGACAGATATGCTGGACGGTAAGATTGCAAGAAAGTACAATTTAGTGACCAATTTCGGAAAATTTATGGATCCCATTGCAGATAAGCTGCTTGTGTGCTCAGCACTGATCGTGCTGGTGGAAATGGGCAGAATCCCTTCATGGGTAGTGATTCTGATCATCAGCAGGGAGTTTGTCATCAATGGATTCAGATTGATCGCATCCGACACCGGTGTTGTTATTGCAGCCAGCTACTGGGGAAAATTTAAAACCGTATTCCAGATGATCATGATCTGTCTGATGATTGCCAATATCGGATTAATTTCAATTGTAACAGATATTGTAATGTGGATCGCACTCATTCTGACAGTGGTTTCTTTGATTGATTATCTGATGAAAAATAAAGATGTTATGAAGGAAACAAAGTAATGGAGATGTCGTCTATAGAGAAGAAGCCTTATGTGCCAGTGGAATATGAGGTGGTGGAGCTTCTTCAAAAAAATAAACTGAAGGTGACCTTTGCAGAATCTTGTACAGGCGGGCTTTTATCGGCCCGTCTGGTTAACGTACCCGGGGCGTCAGAGGTTTTCAAGTCCAGCGTGGTAACTTATTCCAATAAGGCGAAAAGAAAGCTTTTAGGGGTCAATAAATGCACATTGAAGGTGTTTGGGGCAGTCAGTTCCCAGACAGCTGCAGAGATGGCAATCGGTGCCATGAGACGCCTTGGAGCCGATGTATCCGTGAGTATCACCGGCATTGCCGGGCCGGGAGGCGGCACCGATAAGAAACCGGTAGGGCTGGTCTATATAGCATGCAATGTTCTGGGCAATGTTACTATAAAAGAATGCCACTTCAGCGGAGAACGGCTGGATGTCAGAATGGCAAGCGTAGAAGCAGCGCTGAATTTGATGAAGGATTGTCTAAACAGTCATTTTATGGATTAGTCGGTGTTTTTGTAAAAAATATTGTCAAATTCTCGGTCATTTGAAATATTTTCCTTGTAGAAAACGAAAATGTGTGATACATTTTTAATATGCAAATCCAGGATCTGAATTCTTTTAGAGCGTAGCATTTTAGACTGTAGGCTCATATCTATGATCAGGCATTTCGCCAATGAATTCATGATACAGAAATAAAAATAAGGGGGGAATGTTTAAAATGAGTGTGAACTGGGATCTTTGAAATATTCTGTAAAAAACAATTGACAAAATCGAACAGATGTTTTATTCTGGTATCAGAACATTTGTTCTTGACGAAGGAGATCAAATATGGAAAAGAATGAAAAATTAAAAGCGTTGGATGCGGCAATCAGCCAGATAGAGAAACAGTATGGAAAAGGCGCAGTCATGAAGCTGGGAGACCCTTCAGCACAGATGAATGTGGAAACCATTCCGACAGGTTCATTGAGCCTTGATATTGCGCTGGGGTTAGGCGGTATTCCGAAAGGAAGAATTATTGAAATCTACGGACCTGAATCCAGTGGTAAGACAACAGTTACCCTGCACATGATTGCAGAAGTGCAGAAGAGAGGCGGTATTGCAGGGTTTATTGATGCAGAGCATGCTCTTGATCCTGTATATGCTAAGAATATTGGTGTTGATATTGATAATTTGTATATTTCCCAGCCGGACAACGGAGAGCAGGCGCTGGAGATTACTGAGACTATGGTGCGTTCGGGTGCAATTGATATTGTTGTAGTGGACTCTGTTGCAGCACTTGTTCCGAAGGCGGAAATTGATGGTGATATGGGTGACTCTCATGTGGGTTTGCAAGCAAGACTGATGTCTCAGGCACTTCGTAAATTGACTGCAATTATCAGCAAGTCTAATTGTACGGTTATCTTTATTAACCAGCTGCGTGAAAAGGTAGGTGTTATGTTTGGTAATCCGGAGACTACTACCGGTGGTCGTGCTTTGAAATTCTACTCTTCTGTTCGTCTGGATGTCAGAAGGATAGAGTCTTTGAAGCAGGGCGGAGAAGTAATTGGCAACAGAACCCGTGTAAAGGTAGTTAAAAATAAGATTGCACCGCCATTTAAAGAAGCTGAGTTTGATATTATGTTTGGGGAAGGTATTTCTTCAGTTGGTGATATTCTGGATCTTGCCGCTAATTGTGATGTAGTAAATAAATCCGGTGCATGGTATGCTTATATGGGCAATAAGATTGGCCAAGGGCGTGAGAATGCAAAACAGTACCTGAAGGATCATCCGGAGATAATGGCTGAAGTAGAGAACAAGGTGCGTGTTCACTACAATTTAAACGGCGTGGTAACTGAGGGAGAAGAATAGCATGATTGTTACTGAGCTGACTGCGGTTTCCAAAGGACGCTATAAGGTATATATTGATCATGAGTTGGCCTTTGTTTTATACATAGGCGAACTGCGTTTGTATAAGTTGTCAACAGGACAGGAAATCAGTGAAGCAGATTATAAGGAAATTATGTGTACTGTCCTGCCTAAAAGGGCAAAGCTTCGAGCAATGAATCTTTTACAAAAAAGGCAATATACCGAGAAACAACTAACCGATAAATTGAAAGAAGGCTTTTATCCTGATAGGATTATTGAGGAAGCAATTACATATGTAAAATCGTTTCGATATTTGGATGATTTTCAGTATGCCTTGGATTATATTAACTATCATGAAACGTCAAAGTCAAAGAAAAAAATTACTTATGATTTATTACAAAAGGGTATTTCCGGTGATATGATTAATCAGGCATTTGAAGAATGGCGTGCCATGGGTGGCAGACAGGATGAAATAGAAATGATTCGGGATCTTCTGGAGAAAAAGCATTACAGGCATGATTGTGAACCAAAAGAGAAGCACAGAATTTATGCATTTTTGCTGAGAAAAGGCTTTTCACTGGAAAACGTGAACAAAGTTTTAGGTAGATTGGATAGTTTTGCTTGACATAATAGCTAATTCAGTATAAAATTTAACTGTTGTGAATTGCTTGTTAGGGCGTATGGTTTATTTACGCCCTATATTAGATATTTGTACAATGAAAAATTAATAGGAGGTGTCTTGTATGATTGGCTATGTTATCACCGCCTTGGTTGCAATTGCTGTTACTGCTGCAGTTACCTATGTTGCTACAACTGTTTATCAGAAGAATGTGACAGAAAAGAAGATTGGTAATGCGGAAGATAAAGCAAGAGAAATCATCGATGAAGCCCTCAAGACAGCAGAATCAAAAAGACGTGAGTCCTTACTGGAAATCAAGGAAGAATCTATTCGTACCAAGAATGAACTGGATAAGGAGATTAAAGAACGCAGAGCGGAAGCTCAGCGTTATGAGCGCAGGGTTCAGCAGAAAGAGGAAAATATCGATAAGAAAGCTGATGCAATCGAGAAGAAGGAAGCTAGTTTGGCAGCAAGGGAAGATTCTTTGAATAAGATGAAAGAAGAAGTTTCTAAGCTGAATGAGCAAAGAGTACAGGAACTGGAGCGAATTTCCGGATTGACCTCTGAACAGGCAAAAGACTACTTATTGAAAATTGTTGAAGACGAAGTGAAACATGAAACGGCTATCATGATTAAAGAACATGAGAGTCGTGCAAAAGAAGAAGCAGACAAAAAAGCAAAGGAATATGTAGTATCTGCGATCCAGAGATGTGCTGCAGACCACGTTTCTGAAACTACAATTTCCGTTGTACAGCTTCCAAATGATGAGATGAAGGGTAGAATTATTGGTCGTGAAGGCCGTAATATCCGAACTCTTGAGACTATGACAGGTGTGGATCTGATTATTGATGATACCCCTGAAGCAGTAGTTCTTTCTGGTTTTGATCCTATCCGTCGTGAAGTTGCACGTATTGCGCTGGAGAAGTTGATTGTGGACGGACGTATCCATCCGGCCAGAATTGAAGAGATGGTTGAGAAGGCGCAGAGAGAAGTAGAAGTAATGATTAAAGAGGAAGGTGAAGCAGCTACACTTGAAGTTGGTGTACATGGTATCCATCCTGAACTCATTAAATTACTTGGTAAGATGAAATTCAGAACCAGTTATGGTCAGAATGCACTGAAGCACTCTATTGAGGTTGCTCAGCTTTCAGGTCTGTTGGCATCTGAATTAGGATTAGACGTTAGATTGGCTAAGCGTGCCGGTTTATTACATGATATCGGTAAAGCTGTAGACCATGAAATGGAAGGTTCGCATATCCAGCTGGGTGTTGAACTCTGTAAGAAGTACAGAGAAAATGCTACAGTTATTAATGCTGTAGAGTCCCATCATGGCGACGTAGAACCTACAACCCTGATTGCATGTATTGTACAAGCTGCTGATACAATCTCTGCTGCAAGACCGGGTGCTAGAAGAGAAACATTGGAAACATACACTAGCAGATTAAAACAATTAGAAGAAATCACAAACAATTTCAAAGGTGTAGATAAATCTTTTGCTATTCAGGCAGGACGAGAAGTTCGTGTTATGGTAATACCTGAACAGATCACAGACGCTGATATGGTTCTGTTGGCACGAGATATTTCAAAGCAGATTGAATCTGATATGGAATATCCGGGACAGATCAAAGTAAATGTTATCCGTGAGTCACGTGTTATCGACTATGCAAAATAGATTTGCAGGTTGATGTAATATCATAGACAGTTCGAATGACTTGAAAATCAAATAAGATTTTAAACCGTTGTACTAATGTGACGATTGATTCACATTAGTACAACGGTTTTATTTTTTCTTTGTCGTTTATAAGAAATCATATGTTTTGAGGCATGAATAAACTTTCGATTTCATACAATGATGTATGGAGTGTGATAGTATATGAGATTACCATTGAAACAAATGAAATGGAAACAGATAGCGTTATCCAATATATATGTTGTAAGTCTGGTTATTACAATGGTCATTCTATTGATGAAAAAGAATGATTTGTTAATACAGACAAGCCTTTTCAGCGAAACATCGCTGAGAGAAGTACGGGAACATTTGGCAGGAGATACGACTGTTTTTTTCTATATTTTGAAAGAACGACTGTCAATCGTTTTTGCATTGTTTCTGTTGGCAACTACATCATTGGGGAGTATTTACGTACATATGAATGTTATGTGGTATGGTATCAGCAGTGGACTTTTTCTGACCATAGTATTGATGCGTTATGGTGTGAAAGGTATATTGCTTTTGATAGCAGGAATGTTTCCACATTATCTTATCTATGTTCCTGCAGTTGCTTTGACCCTACATTTAACAAAGGATAAAAGAATTGTAAACAGTAAGTTCTTGGGGCAATTATTTGTGATTACAGTAGTTGTCATAATAGGATGCGTTTTGGAATGTTATGTAAATCCAGAGGTTGTTGCAAAATTATTAAAAAATTTTTAAAAAATTTAAAGATGTTTTTTACAAGGTCTTGCTTTTATTTTGGGGAATCAGTATAATAGATTTTGCCTTGCAAAAACGACAAATTTTGCAGGATATGAGGAAGGGTAATAACCGAGATGAAGCAAACGGTAGAAGCATTTATTTTGTATTTACATAATGTGAAGAAAACTGCGGAGAATACTACTATGTCATATCGTAGGGATCTTTGGAAGTGGACTGACTTTATGGGGACAATGGGTATAACTGATATGCACCAGATTAATGAGGAGCATTTGAAAAGTTATGTTCAATATCTGGAAAACAGGCAGTTCAGGGCTGCAACAATATCCAGAAATATAGCTTCTATTAAGGCGTTGTATCATTATATGTATAAAGAAAAATTAGTGGATGAGGACATTGCTGATTGTCTTCATGCGCCAAAAGTGGAAAAGAAAATGCCCGGTGTAGTGACTATAAATGAAGCTGTCAGTCTGCTGGAACAACCCTCCGGTGATACTCCTAAAGAAATTCGGGACAGAGCAATGTTGGAGCTCTTGTATGCAACAGGTATTCGTGTGACGGAGTTAATTACATTGAAATTGTCTGACCTGAATATGCAGATGGGGTATTTAATCTGCAGAGACAATAATAAAGAACGAATGATTCCCTTCGGTAATAAAGCCAAGAATGCAGTGTTTAAATATATGGAAAGTGCCAGAGATGCATTGCTTGCGGAGTATGAGACGGATGTGTTGTTTGTCAATTGTTCCGGTCAGCCTATGAGCAGACAGGGTTTTTGGAAGCTTATTAAGTATTATGCAAAGAAAGCGGGTATTGAATCTGAGATTACACCACATACATTGCGTCATTCTTTTGCAGCACACCTTGTTGAAAATGGTGCAGACCTTCGGAGCGTGCAGGAAATGATGGGACATTCTGATATTGCAACGACACAAATCTATGCTAACATGAATCATAATCATTTGCGTGAAGTGTACAGAAATGCACATCCGAGAGGATAGTGTGTGGTTTGTCGAGGTAGTTGAGCGGGAAAATTTTCTTGCTTTGTCAATTTGCAGATTTTTTTTAAAATCAAGGAATCTATATGCCCTATTATACTTAACAAAAGAGCATTTGGCATATAGAAGTCTTCTTTTGGGAAAATATAGATGTTTCAATTTTTATCGGTTCTTTCTGAATTGTGTGTTTGACATGTAATCGACAAAAGCGGGTGCTTACGGTCTGATTTTATATTTCTACAAATTAAGCCGTACTTATTTTTCAGGTTTACGGTCAAATTTCTATGTTTGTATCATTGAACCGTACTATTTCAGCATGTATTACGGTTGTTTTCTAACTATGTATCATTTAAGC
>JAZPYS010000057.1:0-80211 GCA_045544275.1 Acetatifactor sp.
ATAGACGAATATATAAACTACTACAATAACGAAAGAATTCAGGCAAAAACAAAATGGATGCCTCCTGTAAAATACAGGGAAGCATCCATGTGTTGTGCCTGAGTTATATATCAATGTGTCCAGGATTCTGGGTACATATCACAATGCCGGAAAGGCTCTTAAACTCTTTTATTTTACTGCTGAGCAACGTCTTTCATAGAGAAGCTGATACGTCCCATTTTGTCTTTGCCTAAGCAAACAACAGTAACAACATCTCCTAATGTAAGAACATCTTCTACATGGTTGATTCTTTCTTTTGAAATTTTGGAAATGTGAACCATGCCTTCTTTGCCCGGAGCAAACTCAAGGAATGCGCCGAATTCCTTAATGCTGACTACTTTCCCCTTGAAGATCTGGCCTTCTTCGAATTCAGTAGTGATGATCTTGATCATCTCTACAGCCTTATCCATCATTGCAGCATCGGTACCGCATACTGATACTTTTCCATCATCTGTGATATCGATCTTAACGCCTGTACGAGCGATGATCTCATTAATGGTCTTACCTCTCTGTCCAACCACTTCACCGATCTTCTCAGGATCGATCTGGATAGATACGATCTTAGGAGCGTACTGTCCAACTTCTGCACGAGGAGCAGCGATTGCAGGCTTCATGCAATTGTCCATAATGAAGAGTCTTGCCTCACGACATCTTGCAATTGCACCTTCCACGATTTCTCTGGTCAGACCATGAATCTTGATATCCATCTGGATAGCTGTGATACCATCTGTAGTACCGGTTACTTTAAAGTCCATATCGCCGAAGAAGTCTTCCAGACCCTGGATATCGGTCAGAAGTACGAAATCTTCGTCTGCATCACCCGTTACAAGACCACAGGAAATACCGGCAACCATCTTCTTGATAGGAACACCTGCAGCCATCAGTGACATACAAGATGCACAGGTAGATGCCATAGAGGTAGAACCGTTGGATTCAAAGGTTTCAGATACTGTACGGATCGCATATGGGAACTCCTCTTCACTTGGAAGAACAGGAATCAATGCTCTTTCAGCCAGTGCACCATGACCGATCTCACGACGTCCCGGACCTCTTGAAACTTTTGTTTCTCCTACAGAGTAGCTCGGGAAGTTGTAATGATGCATATATCTCTTTGCAACTTCATTCTCATCGAGACCATCCAATTTCTGCTGTTCAGACAAAGGAGCAAGGGTTGTTACGTTGCAGATCTGAGTTTGTCCACGAGTAAACATTGCAGAACCATGTACTCTTGGGATCAGATCGATTTCAGCTGCCAGTGGACGAATCTGATCAATCTTACGGCCGTCAGGTCTCTTGTGATCCTTTAAGATCATCTTACGAACAGTCTTCTTTTCATACTGATATACAGCTTCTCCTAAAATAGCAAGCCATTCTTCATTTTCAGCAAATGCTTCTTCTAATTTAGCAGTGATCACACGGATATTTTCTTCACGTGTCTGCTTGTCGTCTGTAAATACTGCTTCTTCCATTTCTTCAGGAGTTACGATAGCCTTCATAGCTTCGAACATCTCTGCCGGAATAGCACAGCTGGTATATTCATGCTTTACCTTACCAACTTCTGCAACGATCTTGTTGATGAAAGCAATGATGGTCTGGTTCACTTCATGAGCCATATAAATTGCTTCAATCATCTTTGCTTCAGGTACTTCGTTAGCGCCTGCTTCGATCATAATTACTTTTTCTGTAGTAGAAGCTACAGTAAGGTTCAGATCTCCGTTCTTCCACTGTTCCTGACTCGGGTTGATGATGAACTCACCATCAATAAGACCTACCTGTGTCATAGCACAAGGGCCATCAAAAGGAATGTCTGAAATACAAGTAGCAATTGCTGCACCCAGCATAGCTACGATCTCAGGACGACATTCCGGATCAACGCTCATTACCATATTGTTCAGGGTAACATCGTTGCGGTAATCCTTCGGGAATAAAGGACGCATAGGTCTGTCGATTACACGGCTGGTAAGAATCGCATTTTCACTTGCCTTACCTTCTCTCTTGTTAAATCCTCCGGGAATCTTACCCACTGCATATAACTTTTCTTCATACTCTACACTGAGTGGGAAGAAATCAATACCGTCTCTTGGCTTTTCAGAAGCGGTCGCTGTAGAAAGCACAGTTGTTTCACCATACCGAATAAATGCACAGCCGTTTGCCTGCTTACCTACTCTGTTTACATCAACACGTAAGGTACGGCCTGCAAGGTCCATTGTAAATGTGTTATACATAACTCCTCCATTCTGCCGACTTTCGGCGAAATATAATTACTTAGCGAATGGCGGGCTTCCGAAACTACTGAAAAAAGCACGAACCTCATACTCTTTTCAGCAATCTCGGGTTTGGCCGCACACCACTCGTCTGTTTCCTTTTTAGGATTCCTTGTAAGAATCCCTACGCAACATCTTCTGCTACGCAATGAAGGCTGAGGCAGCCGAACAATCGGGCATTCCTCAGCCTTTGATTTGCAATTACTATTTTCTGATTCCTAACTTCTCGATCAGTTCACGATATTTGTTCAGATCAGTTCTCTTTAAGTAGTCTAATAAACCACGTCTCTGACCAACCATCATGTACATACCACGACGAGAATGATGATCCTTAGGATTGCTCTTTAAGTGCTCAGTAAGCTCAGCGATTCTTGCAGATAAAACTGCGATCTGAACTTCCGGTGAACCTGTGTCACCAGGGCATCTTCCATACTCAGCGATAATTGCCTGTTTCTTTTCCTTTGAAATCATTGTAATTTCCTCCACTAATAAATATTTTTTTGTAAAAAATTTTACCGCCTGACACTAAGACCGGGTCGGAGTGTCCCAAATCTGAGCATCGGCTGACTCATACTTATCTAAGATAACATAAGTATGCACAATTGTAAACCTTTTTTTCTTATTTTTTCAAAGTTTTAGTAATTTTTTCTAATCTTCCAACACTCTTACATATTTCACAGGCGTTCTGTAATTGTACTTACTGATCTTGATACCAGTCTTCGGGCTGCTGGCATGGATCACCTGACTGTTGCCGATATAGATTGCCACATGGTTGATGGTTCCTGAACTGTTTGCATAAAATACCAAATCTCCTGCTTGCAGTTCCTCGCGGCTGATCTTTGTACCCTCCTTTGCCTGTGTACCGGAATGATGGCTCAACTTCACACCATATTTCTTGAATACACTCAATACAAAACCGGAACAGTCAGCTCCCTTTGTCAGGCTTGTACCGCCCCATACATAAGGATTACCCACAAACTGCTTTGCATATTCGCACAAATCTACTCTTACATCGGATACGCCTTCTCCATAGCGAAGCTCTGTCATCGTAATCGCAGTATTTAAAGCATCTTTAATAGAAGAATGTGCCGGATCCGCAGAAACAAAGCCTTCCGCACCATCGATAGAAACTTTGTACCAGCCTTCCAGTGTTTCTACATATTCCAGCTCTTCACCCTTTAATATCTGGGTCAGTATGGCACTGTCGGTATTTGCCTCATCACGTACCCGCAGACCATCCGTTTCTGCAACAACTACCGTCTTGACCAACTGATTTGCACGCAGAACTGCTTCGGCACCTGTCAGCAGATAATGTATCCCTTCATCGGAAATCACTTTTACATATCCTTCTACCTCGCCGGATTTAATATGTGCCCAGCCGGTTTCCTTATTTACTTCCATCACTTCACAGGCAGAATTTTTTGGCATCTTGCCCACCAATTTGCCGCTTGTGGAGGCTTCAGCCCTTACATTCAGATTACCTGACTCTACATTGCAGACACCTAAATGCGTATAACCAAAAGAAGCCCCTTGTGCCTCTTGAGCCTTAGCAACATATTCCGCTTCACTTAAGTTTACTTCTATGTAGGAAGCAATCCCAGCCGGTGCAAGGATATCCTTCAAAGTAAGATTGCCCATGGCAGCTGCTTCTATGGGTTGAGCCAGCATAAATACTGCCAATCCTGTACATGCCATCTGAATCACTCTTTTGTTTCTTCTATTCATTAACATTTGCATTTCCTCAAAGCTTTTTCGTCATTCTTTACAATTTTGTTACATTTTTATTAAAAATCCTCTTGAATTATAACAAGTATGCAAAGGCACTGTCAAGGCTTTTTCATCAAATGGTATTTTTTTCTGTCTACATCCTTTTCAAGCATCTCCCTGCACACTTCCCCACTCATCACAATCACACAAATCAGATTCGGCACCGCCATCAACCCATTGCAGATGTCTGAAAAACTCCAAACCACCTCCAGGGAACATACAGAACCCACAAAGCAAAAGAACCCGTACACAAACCGATAAATCATACAATATTCCGGCTTCTTAACCAGAAATTCAAAGGCTTTCTCACCCTGATATGCCCAACCGATGATGGTGGCCAGCCCAAACAGCACAATTCCCACCGTCACAAATATTCCGCCAATTTCTCCAAATGTAGTCGCGAATGCCGCTATGGTAAGTGCAGTTCCGGTCAGCAATTCTCCTGCTTCATCCGTCATTCCAAGGACGCCCGATGCAGCCAGTGCAAGCCCTGTCACAGAACAGACAACTACCGTATCAAAAAACACACTTGTCATGCTGATGTATCCCTGTCTAACCGGATCATCTGTATGTGCCGATGCTGCACTGATTCCTGCTGCTCCCAGACCCGCTTCGTTGGAAAATACACCTCTGGATACCCCCCAGCGAAGAGCCTGCCCCATGGAAGATACGATATTTCCTCCCACACCTCCTGCCACAGCCTCCGGCGAAAAAGCCATGGTCAATATCATGTGAATACCCTCTCTTATGTTCTCCGGATGTGAAAAAATGACTGCCACTGCTCCTGACAGATAGAGTATCGCCATCACCGGCACCATGACCAATGTTACCCTGGATATTGTTCGGATTCCCCCCAGCACCGCTAAAATTACCGCAATCGTTATCACAAGCCCCGTTTTTGCAGATGATATTTCTAAAGTTTCCTTCACGGACACTGCTATGGAATTTGCCTGAGTCATATTTCCCATTCCAAAGGAAGCAAATACCGTAAATACTGCAAAAAAGCATGCCAATACTTGCCCCAACCACTTCCACGGGAACCCATTTTTTAACGTATACATGGGACCCCCTGTGAATTCTCCCGCTTCGTTTTTCGTTCGATACTTTACCGCCAGCATGCTCTCTGCAAACTTTGTGGACAGTCCTAAAAAGGAAGACAATATCATCCACACTAATGCTCCCGGACCGCCTAATACCATTGCCGATGCTACGCCTACGATATTGCCGATGCCGATGGTGGTGGCCAGCTCTGTCATAAGTGCAGAAAAAGGAGAGATTTCTCCCTCCTTTGCAGCTTTTCGTTTATTCTTTTCGACTCGCCTCTTCTCATCCAGCCCCACTACGCACTTCAGTGCATATCCTAAATTACGAATTGGCAGAAAACGCATTTTGATCATTAAATATGTACCTGTCCCCAATAAAAGTCCCAGACTCCAGGGGCCCCATACAATATCCGCTATTTTTTGCAACAAAACCGAAATATGATTCATATAACGTTTTTCCTTTAAGATAGCAGCCCTTTTACCACACAATTTGCTGCCCGCCTTACCTATATATATCCGCGTTCTCAGCCAGATATTCCGGATATATGAAACTTTCTTCCCTCCGCTATATCTGCCTCCATCTGTGCCTTTAGCTGTTCTACATTTTCAAAATGCATTTCAAACCTCTTAAATGCAAGCAGCTGGACTTCAATATTGGCCCCATAAATCTCCTGATCAAAATCATACAGGAAGGATTCGATTCCTACAATATTTTCTTCACTTACCGTTGGCTTACAGCCGATATTACTGATGGCATTATATTTTTCTCCCTGCACTATGACCTGAGAATAATAGACACCATTAGGCGGAAGCAATTTCCCTCCAGTTGGAATCAGATTCACTGTAGGCATTCCCAATTTCCTGCCCAGCTTCCGGCCATGTTCCACGGTTCCCATGATCGTATAAGGCATTCCTAAAAATCTCCGGGCTCTCTCCATATCACCATTTTCAACCAGACTGCGTACATAACTGGAGCTTGCTTCAGTCTCTTCCACCTTCAGTTTATCAATGGTTGTTACCCCATATCCCAATTCCTTAGACAGCCACCGAAGAAGCGCTTCATTACCAGCACCTTTGTCCCCAAAGGATACATCAGTTCCCGCCACAATCCATTTGGTATGCATGCGTTTTGACAGTATTTCTTTAACAAATAACTCTGCCGGCATGGATGCCGTTTCTTTTGTCATAGGAAACTCTACCAGGATATCCACCCCCAATCGCTCCAGCAATCGCCGTTTTTCTTCCCTGGTTGTAAGTTCCTTGCCATCGGAAAATCCAAAGAATACTGCCGGCGATGGATCAAAGGTCAAAACACAGGCTGACAATCCCTGCTCTTTTTTTGCCAGGATCTCTTTTAGCAAGCTTCTGTGCCCTACATGAAGCCCGTCAAATTTTCCTATCGCCACTGCGGTATCTGTATCCAATTCAAAATCTAATGTATTGCTGACTATCTTCATTTTATTACCCATTGTTGCATCCTTCCTGAAATCCGGGTGCACAAGCACACTTTACTCTGCAAAAAACATTTTCACAGGCTTGTATCTCCGATTTATTTTATCATAGGCATACACACCGTAAAAAAATGTATCCCCGTACACTTTGACCCACTTTCCTGCCGGATACGTTATCTTCTCTAAAGTCTGATTTGGATAAAATGCATTTCCATTGTCCAAAAGTTTCCGAAAATCCGGCTTTATATGAAGGGAAGGACATTCTTCAAAAGCACTCTCCACCGGATACAGAATACTCTCCAATCCTTCGTCATCTCTGATTGTTTCAAGCTGCGCTAAAGTGACCGCTTTATTTAATTCAAAAATTCCCACCTTCGTTCGCAGCAGACTCTGCATAGTACCGCCACAGCCTAATTTTTCCCCGATATCTGCACATAAAGTTCTAATATAGGTTCCTTTTGAGCATGCCACACGAATCTTCACTACAGGAAGCTGTATGTCTACGATTTCTATTTCATGAATTGTCACCGGTCTGGCCTGGCGCTCCACTTCTTTGCCTGCTCTCGCCAGTTCATAGAGCTTTTTACCGTTTACCTTCAGTGCGGAATACATAGGCGGAATCTGCATATAGTCTCCCTGAAAACTCATAACCACTTCACGCACCCGATCTTCGCTGACCTGTACTTCATTCTGCTCTAAAATCTGTCCGCTGATATCCTGAGTATCCGTTACTACACCCAGCAATAATTCTGCCACATATTCCTTGTCTTTATCCGTCAGCATATCGCACAGCTTTGTACCACTGCCCAAACAAACCGGTAAAACACCTGTTGCATCCGGGTCAAGGGTTCCCGTGTGACCAATTTTTTTCTGCCTGCAGATTCCCCTCATTTTGGCAACTACATCATGAGAAGTAAAGCCTTTTTCCTTATATATGTTTATAATTCCGTTTAACATAATATCATTTCTTCTCCAATGTCCCATTACGCAACTGTCTTTCAATATGTAAAGACAGATTATTTATACAATTGTGGAATGTCCCCTTCATACTGCAGCCTGCTGCACGCATATGACCACCTCCACCAAAGAAAGAAGCCACCTTTGCAACATCTACATATTCATCAGAACGGAGGCTGACCTTGTATTCTTCTTCCTCTGTTTCATACATAAAAATCGCACAATGCACACCCTTAATGTTGCGCAGTTGATTCACAATGCCATCCAGGTCATGGATACTCACCTGGAAGTCTTCCATATCTTTTTTAGTTATGAAACTGACAACACACTTACCTTCCATCAGTCGCATACTTTCCTTCAGTGCATATCCTAATATACGCGTCTGGGCATATGTCTTTTGATAAAAGGTCTCTTCGATCAATCGGGTAAAATCAAAACCATAACAGATCAATTTTGCCCCTACTTCCATAGTCTTTGGCGTGGTATTGGAATACTGGAATACGCCGGTATCATGTATAATGCCGGTATAAATTGTCTTTGCCAGTTCTTTATCCAACATTTTATCATTTCCCTCTGCCAGAATCAGATCATAGATCAGTTCACTGGTAGAACCCACTTCGGGTCTCACATAGTTTACAACGCCGCAACCATCAGCATTGCTGATATGATGGTCAATATTAATGGTTTTCTTTGCCTGTTCAAAATATTTTTCTGCACCACCAAGTCGCTCTTTATTACAGTCCAACGCAAAAAAAACATCAAATTGTGCTTCTTCTCCAAAATTACTATCTATCAGTTCAAATCCTTTCAGTTCCCCGAAAATATCTGCGGGCTTCTGCAAAAAGACCTTAATATATGCATCCGGCATTGCCTTTTTCAGATACTGCCACAAGGCGAGACAGGAACCCACACAGTCTCCATCCGGTCTGATATGGCCACTGATTCCAATCCTGGATGCACCTTCACATTCCGCTAAAAGTTGAATTGTCTCTTTCAAAACGATTCCTCCCATATGAGAAAAGCCCCGCAACCCTGCGGGGCTTTTCGTGCTAATTTTATGGCTCTTCCTTATCCTCCTCAACTTCATCGAGGTTGCTTGACGTTGCCATAACATCATCAATTTTTTTAGACATGCTTACACCATATTCAATGGACTGATCCATGATAAATGTAATAGCGGGTGTGTTGCGCAGATTGATTTCTTTCGCAATACGATTCTTGATAAATCCTTCTGCACTCTTCAACCCCTGATAAGTTGCCTTTCTTGCCTCTTCATCTCCCAGTACACTGATCCATGCTTTGCAGCTCTTTAAATCCGGAGCCACTTCTACAGAAACCACACTGGTCAACGGACTGATACGGGGATCCTTGATCTCACCGCGAATAATCTGCGCAAGAACTCTCTGAACCTCACCATTGATACGGGTGTTCTTAATACTGTTTTTTCTCATATTTCCCTTTCTTAATTGCCGGAGAATGCTTTGCATTCTCCCCGCTAAGGTTTAGAATTACTTAGGTGCAGTCTTTTTGCACCTTAGTAATTCTCCTTAGCGTGGGACCTCAACCATAATGTAAGCTTCTACGATATCGAATTCCTGCATCTGGTCAAAGCCATCAAATACAAGACCACATTCAAATCCGGTCTTAACTTCCTTCACATCATCCTTAAATCTCTTAAGGGATGCCAATTCTCCTTCGTAAATCTGCTTGCCTTCACGGCTGATACGTACCTTACAGCCTCTCTGGAATACACCATCCATCACGTAAGAACCGGCAATATTACCAACTGCGGATGCTCTGAATATCTGACGGACTTCTGCATGACCGATTACCTTTTCTTCAAAAATAGGATCCAGCATACCCTTCATAGCAGCCTGAATGTCCTCGATTGCCTGGTAAATAACTCTGTAAAGTCTGATATCTACACCTTCCGTTTCAGCAGTTGCCTTTGCAGTTGCATCAGGACGAACATTGAAACCGATGATAATTGCATTGGAAGCACTTGCTAAAGTAACGTCAGATTCGCTGATAGCACCAACACCGCCGTGGATGCACTTAACCACAACTTCCTCATTGGAAAGCTTAAGCAAGGACTGCTTAACAGCTTCTACACTACCCTGAACGTCTGCCTTAACGATCAGATTCAATTCTTTCAGATTGCCTTCCTGAATCTGTGAGAACAGATCATCCAGGGACATTTTGCTTCTGGTCTCTTCCAGCATCTTCTCTTTATTCTGTGCTTCATAAGTTTCAGCATATGATTTTGCAGTCTTATCACTTTCATGAGCAAGGAATACTTCACCTGCACTTGGAACAGCTGAAAGTCCGAGAATCTCAACAGGTGTAGAAGGTGTCGCTTCTTTTACTCTTCTGCCCTTGTCATCGATCATTGCTCTAACCTTACCATGACATGCACCTGCAGAAATAAAGTCACCCACATGCAGTGTTCCCTTCTGAACAAGCACAGTTGCAACAGGACCACGTCCCTTATCCAGCTCGGCTTCGATAACAAGACCTCTTGCACGTCTGTCCGGGTTTGCCTTTAGCTCCAAAATATCAGCAGACAGCAGGATCATATCCAACAGATCACTGATACCTTCACCGGTCTTTGCTGAAACAGGTGCAAAAACAGTGCTGCCGCCCCAGTCTTCAGCAACTAATTCGTACTCGGTAAGTTCCTGTTTTACTCTTTCGATATTAGCAGAAGGCTTATCGATCTTGTTCACTGCCACAATGATTTCGATACCTGCTGCTTTTGCATGGTTGATCGCTTCTACAGTCTGAGGCATTACACCGTCGTCTGCTGCAACAACTAAAATTGCAATATCAGTCGCATTTGCACCACGCATACGCATAGCAGTAAATGCTTCATGACCCGGTGTATCCAAGAAAGTAATCTTGCGATCACCTACCTTAACAGTATAAGCACCAATGTGCTGTGTAATACCACCTGCTTCTTTATCGGTGACATTTGTCTTACGAATTGCATCCAGCAGGGAAGTCTTACCATGGTCTACGTGACCCATTACACAGATAACAGGCGGTCTTTCAACCAGATTTTCCTCATTCTCTTCTTCCTCTTTGAGAAGCTCCTCGATCACGTCAACCTTTACTTCTCTTTCGCAGAGAATTTCATATTCCATGGCAATATTCTCTGCATCCTCATAGGAGATTTCCTGATTTACTGTTACGATCTTGCCTTCCATAAACAACTTCTTGATAATCACTGCAGGCTGCATCTTCATCTTATCAGCCAAATCCTTGATCGTAATCTTTTCAGGAACAACGATAACCTTGATCACTTCCTCAACCACTTCTTCTTTCTTCTTTTCAGGTTTGATGAAGCGGCCAGGCTTGTTCTTTAATGCTTCTTCTTCCTCATAGAAGTGATCCTTTTTGTTACGTTTGTCTTTTTCCTGACTGATACGTCTCTTTTCTTCTTCTCTATGCTTTTCCGTATCTTTGATGGGTGCAGCATCACCGCCAAAGCCTTTACCCGGCTTGCTGTCGCGGAATCGATCTCCCTGTCCGCCATTAGGTCTGCCACCACGGTCACTATCTTTAAAATTCCTGTTACCGCCTGCTGCAGGAGCGTCACCACGGCGATTACCCTGCCCACTTGCAAAATTAGGGCGAGACTGCATGCCGCCTTCTGCTTTATTAAATCCAGGTCTGCCGCCCTGCGGTCTGTCGCCTTGATTTCTTTCTCTGCTGCCATACTGGCCGCCTGTTCTTTCCTGATTGCTTCGCTCATATCCACCTTGTCTTGCACCGCGGTCACCCTGATTTCTGTTGTAACCACCCTGTGGTCTGTCACCCTGATTCCTATCCTGACCTCTGTCAGCGGATCTTCTGTCAGTTCTTTCACTTCTCTCAGATCTGTCACCTCTTTCAGGTCTTTCACCTCTCTCAGGTCTGTCGCCTCTGTCACGGTTACGATCTCTGTCCTGAGCCGGTCTTTCCAATGGACGCTGTGCTTCCTTCTGAACCTCTTTTGCAGGTGCCTCTTTAGGCTGCACATCCTTAACAGGAGCTTCCTTAATTTGAATATCCTTAACCGCTATTTCCTTAACTTCTGCTGCCTGCACAGGTGTCGAAGTCACTGGTGCAGGTGTCTCTGATGTTTTCACTGCCTCCACGGCTTCCTGTGCCGGTTGCTGACGCTTAGGTGTGGGCTGTGGTTTAGACGATACCATCTGCACACTTGGGGTGGGTGATGGTGGTGTCAATGGCTTAATCGGTCCTCTTGGTGGTGTTGGTGCTTTAGCGGACTGTGGCTTTGATGCCTGTGTCTTAGTTGCCGCAACCTTAGATGTCTGCGCACCTGCCCCACTGCTTCCCTGCTTTGCACCACTTTGCTGTGGTCTGCCTCCTGCATTCTGTGATCCACTCTTAGACTTGTTTCCACCCATTTTTGAGTTCTGTGGATTGCTGACAAAAATGATTTTTTTCTTCTTTTTGGGAGCTTCTGTAGAATCTTTTTTCAGTTCTTCTGTTGTAGTATTGTTATTTTCTGCCAACTGTATGTCTCCTTTTCCTATAAAAAGTTATTGTTGCAATGCTTTCTCTATTGCCTGTGCCAGCCCCACATCCGTAATTGCAAGAGATGACCTCAGGTCTTTTCCAATGGCCCGGCCAAGGGACTGTTTCGTACCATACCGGTAAACCGGGACCTCATAATATGAACATTTGTCTTTGAACAATTTTTTTGTATTTTCCGATGCGTCTTCAGCCACAATGACAAGCACTGCTGAGCCGTTCTTTACAGCTTCTTCTGTCTGAAACTCACCTGACACCAGGTTTCGCCCCCTCATAGCCAAACCCAGATAGGATAAAATTTTATCTGCTTTCAATTGCCTCAAACTCCTTATCCAGCGTGTCATATACTTCTTCCGGGATACTCATCTTGAAAGATCTCTCCAGCCCTTTATTCTTGCGGGCTTTCTGCAAGCATTCCTTCCGTATACAAAGATATGCGCCTCTTCCATTCTTTTTTCCTGTAACATCCAAACAAATCTCGCCTTCTGCGGTCTTCAGGACCCTCATCATTTCTTTCTTGCCCTTCATTTCACCACAGCCGACACATTGTCTCAAGGGAATTTTCTTCAATGCCATTCCTCCCTTTCATAAGAATCTCTTCCGGCAGTTTCAGCTCATGCTGCCCTCCGATTATTCTTCATATCCTTCTTCAAATTCTTCCTCATATTCGTCTTCATATTCATCTTCATAATCTTCGAAGCGGAATCCGGGAGCATCCTTTGCCTGCGTCTCAGACTTGATATCGATCTTGTAACCGGTAAGTCTTGCTGCAAGTCTCGCATTCTGACCTTCTTTACCGATTGCTAAAGATAACTGATAGTCAGGAACTACGACCTTAGCTGTCTTTTCATCGGGATCTGCGAATACTGCTACAATTTTTGCAGGAGATAACGCATTCTGAATCAGATTACCGGGGTTTTCATCCCAGTTTACGATGTCAATTTTTTCACCACGTAATTCTTCAACGATGGCATTTACTCTTGCACCGTTCATACCTACGCAGGCACCAACTGCATCTACATTACCATCATGGGAGTAAACAGCAATCTTGGTTCTGCTTCCTGCCTCTCTTGCAATACTCATAATTTCTACTGTACCATCTTTAATTTCGGTTACTTCTGCCTCAAACAGTCTCTTCACCAATTCCGGATGAGTACGGCTTACATTGATACGAGGTCCCTTAGGGGTATTCTTTACTTCCAGAATATAAACTTTAATACGTTCTGTAGGTTTGAACATTTCCCCTTTAACCTGCTCTGATTCGGTCAACATAGCATCAGCCTTGCCAAGGTTAATACTGATATTCTTTCCTACATAGCGCTGAACTACACCCGTAATAACATCTTTTTCCTTTTCGAAATACTGATTGTACACAGCACTTCTTTCTTCTTCACGGATCTTCTGCAAAATCACGTTCTTAGCGTTCTGCGTAGCAATACGTCCGAACTCTTTGGACTTGATCTCCACATTCAGGATATCGCCAACCTCTGCCTTCTTAGACAATTCCTTTGCATCTGCAAGTGTAATTTGAAGCAGCTTATCTTCAACCTCTTCTTCCGTCTCAACAACCGTCTTTTCTGCATAACACAGGAAATCTCCTGTCTCACGATTGATCTCAACTTTTACATTATCCGCCTTACCGAAATGGTTCTTACATGCGGTAATCAAAGAGTTTTCAATCGCATCGAAAAGCGTATCCTTGCTGATGTCTTTCTCTTTCTCCAGAATATTCAACGCTTCAATTAATTCCTTGTTCATCTTTTTCCCTTTCCGCCTTTCTGCCCTGTACAGGCTCTAATCCTTTATCTACTTAAAAATCCAGTGCAAGTCTAATAATCGCAATATTATTTCTGTAAAAGCTGTATTCTCTTTCCCCATCAGAAATTGTAATGGTCTCTGCATCGAAGCTTTCCAGTAAACCTTCATACTCTTTTGTACCATTCTCTGGTTTATACAGTCTGATCTCTACATCCTGCCCAATGCTCTTTTCCAGATGACGATCCTTCTTCAATGTTCTGCCCAGTCCCGGACTGCTGACCTCCAGGATATATGCGTCCGGAATAAAGTCTTCTCTGTCCAGCGCATCTGACAATGCACGGCTGACATTCTCGCAATCGATAATGTTAACCCCATCCGGCTTGTCAATGTACGCACGCAGATAATAATCACTGCCTTCTTTTACATATTCCACATCGTAGATTTCTACACCATTGGCCTCTACAATGGGAATCAGCAGTTCTTCTGTCCTTACTTCGTAAGATTCCTTTTTTGACATGCTCTTCTTCGCCTTTCACTTCATACAACAAGAAAGAGTGGATTGCCGTCCACTCTTATCTAGTAATCATCTTTAATTCTATTAAAGTATAATCCCTTTTTATGGGAATGTCAACAGAAAGCTCACATTTTTTCCTGCTTTTTCTTTACATTTTAATATCCAATCATTGTTCCCAACAGTAATATCCCACAACAACACACTGCTATCATCACCTGCAGCTTCATACTCCACTTCAGCCACTTACCATAGCTTACTCCCGCAAGACTCAAAGCAATCAAAAGGCAGGGATTGGTGAAATAAATCAAATTTGAAAATCCATCCCCATAATTATATGCCAACACTGTCAGCTGACGGCTGATGCCACACAGATCGGACAAGGGACCTAACAGGGGCATCAAAAGCACTGCTTCTGCACTTCCCGAAGACACAAAGAAATTGATGATCATAGTAAACAGGAAGATGCTTAAAATCCCTTCGTAGGGAGACATTGTTGAAATCACAGACACCGCATAATGTAATATGGTATCCATGATCCCTGCTTCATTCATGGTAAACTGAATGCTCCCGGCCATTAATATAAGCAGCACCGACGGCAGTATATTCACCACTCCCTGTCCGAAGCTTCGTCCAATCTGCCCGCACTTTAACCCTGCAAAAATACTGCTTCCCAAGCCCGCAATCAAGAAAAACAAGGCCACAATGACCATCAGCACACCGGACAATGCCGGGATGAATGCACATATCAGAATACTGGCGATACAAACCATGATTGTACCGGCAAAGAACCACATGGCCTTTTCTTTTTGATTATCCCTTTGAAATGCAGCAAACATTCCCATATGGTCCGTATCTTTCACCAACTTTTCCCGATTATCTCTTTCACATTTCTTTGCATAAGGAATCAAAAACAGCAGCATACATCCATATACTGTTAAAAAGCTCAGCATTCTCAGGGATACCCCGCTAAACAAAGGCAGTCCCATCAACGGCTGGGCCACACCTGTAGTAAAGGGATTGAATACTCCTGTAGCAAACCCACAGGCTACCGCTGCCAGCGACATTCCCAGTCCTACCAACGGATCCCATCCTAAGGCAACCGCCAAAGAAACTGCCAATGGAACCATGGGGATAGCCTCCTCATAACTTCCGATAAAAGCCCCCAGACTTAAGAAAAAAAGTGTCACCGCCGCCAATATCATATATTTTTTATCTTCTGCCGCCTTCACAATTCTGTGCAGCATATAGTCCAATGTCCCGCTTTGATCAAGAGAATTAAATGTTCCGCCAATGATCAATAAAAAAGCGATCACCGCAATCAGCGTTCCACCTTGTACTGAGCCCAATACCAATACGGGGCTCAACACCCATTTCCAGAAAGGAATTCCTCCTTCTGTGACCCGATATGTCCCTGCCTGGATGGTCTCCCGTCCATCCTGCAAAACTCTTTCATAGCAGCCGGCCGGAATGACCAGGGTTAATAGATAGGTCATTACCATCAAACCTGCCAACACTCCCACAGCAATTGCAAAACTGACAGCACTGATCTGCAGACCTTTACTTTTATTCTCTGCCATTGCATCAGCTCCTCAATTCTTCATATGCTTTCGCCGCACGTTCGTACTCTGTTCTGGACTCAATGCGCTCCACTATAAAACCATCTTCTTCATTTCTGCTGCGGCACAGATATGCCCCATCAGATACCTGATCGTCATGGATCTCTGCTGCTAATATATAATGCTTTCCTTCAAAATCAAACTCATCTACAATGGCACATTCCTGCTCCTTGCCATCAGACATGGTGATCATAAAAGTATCAAATTCCATGTATTCTTCATTATTTACGTTACTCATTATTCCCTCCATTTACGCAAAGCCAGTGAACATGGTTCCATGCACACTGGCTCTGTTTCCTAATTGCTCATCTTACCGATAAACTCTCTCACTCTACTATTGGTGGAATTAAAAATTTCCTCCGGAGTTCCCTGCTCTCTGATCACACCCTGTTCCATGAAAATGATACGGTCAGAGACCTCCCTTGCAAACTGCATTTCATGTGTGACAATGATCATTGTCATGTGCTGCTTTGCAAGCTCCTTGATTACCTTTAACACCTCTACTGTAAGCTCCGGATCCAGTGCCGAAGTAGGTTCATCAAAGAACAAAATCTTGGGTTTCAAAGCTAACGCTCTGGCAATAGATACTCTTTGCTGCTGACCGCCTGAAAGCTGAAACGGATATGCATTCTCCTTTTCCTCCAGCCCCAGTTGCTTTAAAAGTGTTCTGGCCTGCTCAACTGCCTCTTTTTTAGGCACTTTTCCTACACTCACCGGTGCATCGATAATATTTTTCAACACAGAATAATGAGGAAAAAGGTTAAAATTCTGAAACACCAGGCCAAATGTCTTCTTGATCTTCTTCAGCTCACTCTTCGATGCAGTGATACACTGTACTGCACCATCCTTTTCCGTCTTCTCACAGACAGCCTTCTGCCCCTCGTAGATTAACTCTCCGCCATCCATCTTTTCCAACATGGTGGCACATCGAAGCAGTGTGGATTTGCCGGAACCGGAAGGTCCGATAATGGATACCACTTCTCCCTCCTGCACTGAAAGAGAGATATCTTCCAAAACAGTAAGGCAGCCAAAGCCCTTCTTCATATTTTTGATTTCCAATAAAGTACTGCCCATAAATGCCTCCTATCGGTAATAGCTGAACTTTTTCTCCAGCCCTTCCATAACAGTAGCCACGATCAGATTGAATATGTAATAAAATACACCTGCTGCCATCAACGGAACAATACTGGTCTGTGCAGCCGCAATCTCCTTTGCGATGGTAAACATTTCTGCCACTGAAATCGTAAACGCCATGGAAGTATCCTTTACCAATGTAATCGTCTCATTGGTTACCGGAGGAAGCACACGTTTGAATACCTGAGGCAGAATGATCTTGAAAAATGTCTGTGCTTTATTATATCCCATGATCTGGGCAGCCTCATATTGTCCAACCGGCATAGATTCAATACCTGAACGATAAATCTCCGCAAAATATGCTGCATAATTGATAACAAATGCCAAAATCACCGCGGGAAAACGATACCCTCTTCCCATTTGAATCTTAAATGCATAAAAGGGTCCGAAATACACCACAAGAATCTGCAGCATCAAAGGTGTCCCACGCATAATAGAAATATATACTTTCGTAATTGCCCGCAGCACCCGGCACTTTGACATTCTGCCAAATGCGATGATCATTCCCAAAGGCATGGAGAATAAGAGTGTCAGCACAAATATCTGTACCGATACCCAGAACCCCTCCAACAATTGTAAAAATATCATTCCTATACTCATGGACAAATCCCTCTTTTGGTTAAATCCTTATATTCTTTATTTTCCGAGACAAACACTGTCTTCCAGGCCCCACTGCTTAGCAATCTCCATGAAGGTACCGTCTTCCGCCATCTCATCTAAAGTCTTCTGTACCTTGTCTCTGAGTGCTTCATTTCCCAAAAGGAAACCTACACCATACTGTTCTGTAGCTAACATATTCTCGTCACCTTCCAGCATCAGGAACGCACCTTCTTCACGGCTCTCAATCTGATACTTTGCAACACCGATATCAATAGCAACTGCATCTACTGCGCCCTGCTCCAGATCCATAAAGGCAGTATTATAATCAGCATATTCGATCAATTCCGCAAAAGAATCTCTCAGTGCAATATTTTCTGCTTTTTCTTCATCATTCAATGCAGCCAATGCAGAAGAATCCTTCTGAACTGCTACCACTTTCCCTGCAAGATCCGTCTTTGCTTCAATACCGGACTCTGCAGCCACTGCAAACACCTGACTATTGTCTACATAAGGCTCACTCCAGGTATAGCCATCTTCTCTGCCATTGATGGTAAAGCCATTCCAAATACAATCAATTGCACCGGAAGAAAGCTCAAAATCTCTGGCATCCCAATCGATAGGCTGCTTTACCAGCTCCCAGTCATTTCTTTCACAAACCTCTGCAGCCAGATCCAGGTCAAATCCAACATATTCGCCGTTGTCATCACGATAACCATAAGGCGGGAAGCTTGCATCAAACCCTACAACAAAAGTATTGTCATCTCCATTTTCCACATTGCCTGCTGCTTCCTTTTCTCCACAACCTGCAAACATACCAACTGCAAGTACCATTACACCTAATAAAGCAAGATAATTCTTTTTCATCTCTATTTCCTCCTCTTATCTTAACATGCTGTAAATTTTACAAAAGCACTTTAATGTGCTAACTTGCTATCACTGTGCAATCGTAGCATGTAAAGTCAGATTTGTCAAGTGTTCCCATTCACTTCAAATACTTCTGACTTGCTCTTCACTTCAAATACTTCTGAATCATGAGATTTACAATTTTCGGATTGATAGGACTCAATTTCGTTTCATATGTAAGTATCAAACTTTCGCCCGGAAAGATCCCTGTCTGCTCATAGCAAGCAATCTTCTGCAAGGCCTTCTCCACATATTCAGGTTCATCCATCATTCCCAAATGTTCCCAATAAAACTCTTTTCGCAGTCTCACATTCAAAACTGTAAAATCCGGATATACCGTTCCAATATTCACCAGGTGAATCGGACACTCATAGCGGTAGGGTATATTCTCATTATTCAACATATCTGCAATTATTAATTCTGACTTGGAACGCACTCTCTCCTCCCTGGCTGTATATATTTCAGGCCCCCCATCTCTAAATACTTTTCCATCATACTTAACAGACCTCCACTTTTCAACAAATTCATCTTCCGGCAGCTGAATGGGTTTTATTAATTTCTTTCGATCCTGATGCAATATATCATATACTTGCTCTGCATTTATCTCAGGATACCCCATAAAATATTTATCGATTGCATTCAATTCTTTCTCAACTGTATTCAATATCTTCTTGTCATAATCCTTCTGCGCCAGCTTCTGTGCAAGCGATATATCTTTACCTCTTATGTAAACACCACTAAAATCCTTGGGGTCATTCCGTAAATAATACTGCACTCTATTTCCATGACGACATACACGCAGCATCCCCTCCGGAGCATTCATTAAAGCTTTTTCCTTTTCTCTTTTTAATTTCAATAATTGTTCTTGGCGCTTTTTTAGCAATTTTCTGGTTTCTTCCATTTTACCTCCTATGCAGCAGATAGTTTTTATTTACAGGTCTCTTATAGCTGCTCAAAATAATCCCCAAAAATCTATTCAGCATATATATTTCTTTTTTTCTCTCTATATAGATGCTTATTTTCACATATGTACACACATGTAAGCAGATAGATTTTTGCTCTTCTACAATTATAGATGCATATAAATACATTTCGAAGCATCTATAAGTTAGATTTCAATGTTTTCTATAGGTCACTTTACATTGTTCTGACATATATTTGGCATATAGATTGCTGATTATTGGAGTTTATAGATGATGCAACCATCTTTTGGTTACATATTTGAGCATATAGATATTGGTTTATAGATAATAATAGATGCCCAAGCGTAACTTCGGCCTCAAGACTAATATCTTTTACTATACTTCAGCTATGATAATAACACATTTTTTCTTTATTTACCACACTTTTTAATTATTAAGTATCATAAAAGCAGCTGTTCATTATGCACAGCTGCTTTTATCCATCAATTACCCTTCTGTTTTTCCATACCTTCAGGCATTTTTGGTGGTTCCATACCTTCAGGGAAACCACCTTCCGGCATTGCAGGCATCTCGCCCTCCGGGAAGCCGCCTTCCGGCATTGTGGGCATCTCACCCTGGCTGGGGTCGCCGCCAAAACCACCGGGACCACCAAAGCCACCGAAGCCACCAGGTCCACCGAAGCCGCCAGGTCCACCGAAGCCGCCCATGCCATTCATTCCACTGACACCTTCTGCCACCTGTTCTTCGCCCTTCCAAAGGGTATAAGTTCCTTCCTCTGTCATATCTGCATTAGAAACCGCCAGATACATAAAGCTGTTTGCCGGTGTGTATTCCGCTACTACATTTCCTTCTGCGTCCTTAACCGTATAATTCACACCGCCTTCCATGGATGCACGACTCATAAAGATGGCATAGGGCTGTTCATTACCGGCGATCATATCCAGCATATTTCCCGATGCAAATACATTTCCGCCGTTTATATATATTCCCATATCCGAATCGATACCGGCATCCATACTGATATCACACGCACTGGAGGTCAGGTTGCCGCCATTGATCACCAACCAGCCGTTGGAATCAATGCCATCCCCTTCTCCCGTGCTGCCGTTTACTACGATATTTAACTGACCATCATTGAGGGTCGTCACTGAGACATTATCTTCATTTGTATTGATACCGTCGTTGCCGGAATTGATATTGATAATACCTCCATTGATGGTCAGATGTAATTCAGAATCCAGTCCTTCATTTTCGGCATTAATATTCAATACACCGGTATCTTTGGTACCCCCATCTACATTCATGGACATTTTGGAATAAAATGCCCCATCATATTTATGAAGCTTCTTGTTGTCTACGACTTCAGTTCCTGCTTCGTTCAAGGTGTAGGACTTGTAGATTCTGGCAACATAAGAACCATTTATATTGTTCACAGTATCGTCCACGATCACCACATTGGCCCCGGCTGCCGAAGTATCTACATCTTTTGCAGCAGTCTCCTCATCCTTCTCACCACACTCATATACATTGTAA
This sequence comes from Acetatifactor sp., assembly GCA_045544275.1. GTDB lineage: Bacteria > Bacillota > Clostridia > Lachnospirales > Lachnospiraceae > Acetatifactor. Next base: position 21,042 of record JAZPYS010000057.1, read on the forward strand.
AAAATCACTGCAGGAGCAACATCACAGTTTACATCTACACCATTCAGATACAATGTTACTACTGCGTTGGGATCTTCCTCTGCATCCTCCCCTAAATCAATGGCGATCTGTCCTGCGCTCAAAAAACCACTGACTGCATAAGAACCAGGTTTGGTGATATGCACTACTGTATGTTTATCAGCTTCCTCCTGGGTGTGTTCATCCTCCGGCTCACCTTCTCCGTATGTGAATCCCTGATCTGCAAGATAAAACACAATATCGTTTGCTGCATAGACATCTGCATTTTCATCCGTAGAAATGGCACTGCCATCCACCGTAATACCGGCATCGGACAGTTCAATACTGATGGCATCTTCCGGAATCGTCTGCTCCTGTCCGGACTGCTGTTCCGACTGTTGTTTTACTTCACTGCTTTTCATCACATCTTTATTTCCTTCTGACTGTCCGCATCCGCCAAAGGCACCCACAATCATTCCTGCAGTAAGCATCCATACTAATTTTTTCTTCATAATCTCTCCTCACTTTCCTGTCCCGACAACAGCGAGCACTTTTCCACTGTCATCAAAGTCTAATATAAAGCAACCTCTTTCATCTGTTCTCTCATGTAATTTTCCATGATCATGGCAGCAATACCCACCAATTGACCACAGGGGCGCTTCTTGTAATACTCATCTGTCCGTTTTTCCGGCACATGACTGTCCTTACCTTCTCCCAATCCCAATAACACCCTGCAGACAATAGAACCATTTTCCTGCTCAAACCTGCGGGCCAACTCCTGAATCCGGGCATAATGTTCCGTCTTTGCAGCCATATCCTTCGGATCATCATAACCATACAGCAGTCCTGCCACCATAAACATACCGCTGACCGCACCACACACTTCACGCAGCCGTCCCATACCGCCCCCAAAAGAAGAACTCAGCATCAATGCAGTCCGCCGATCCATATCATAACAACCTTCAAATGCTAAAAGTACTGACTGACTGCAGTTATATCCTTCCTTAAAAAGTGCCATTGCCTTCTGTGCATACTCGCTGGTTTCCAATGTTACCGGTACCCAGTGATCTGTTTTTTCTTTCTGTAACATAATTTCATTCTCCAATATAACATTTTGCCCTTTTCTCCGCTGACGCAAAATAGGCAAGAGCATCTTAGCTCTTGCCTATTTTAACATATATTAAGTTGAAAATTATAAATTACACGAAAAATTCACAAATACTGAACCATTTTGACTTCACATATTTTTATACTCCACAGGAGTCAATCCAGTCACTTTCTTGAAAGCTCTCCTGAAACTTATATCCGAATTATACCCCACCGACTTCGAGACATCTACTATCTTAAAATTCGTATTTTTCAACAGTTCACATGCTTTTTCTATCCGGATTCTTTCTATGACAACAAAGAGGTTTTCACCATACTCCTCTTTAAACAGCTTAGAAATATAATCCTTCTGAAATCCCAATTCATGGGCTATCATGTTAAGAGACAAGGAACTATCCGCATAATTTACATTAATATAATCAAGAATTTTTGAGACAACACTTTCACTCAGAACACTTTTTTTACTATTAATTCCTTCTGCAATAACGTCAACCAAAAGATACAACATTGTAAAATACTTCTCTATATTTTTTTCCTGTTCTATTTGGAAACAAGTTTCTTGTATGGAAATATCATATTGTTCCGCAACAGTTTTTAAATTCTCCATAAGTCGATGTCTTATTTTGTCCAATGCTTCTATAGTCAACATTTTCTTACTATTTTCTCTATATAGTCGCTCTAAAAGCCTTTTTACCTCTTCACATTTGCCTGCTATCACATAATTGTTCAATAACTCATCCCATTCCTTTGGATAGTAATAATCATCTGACAGACATAACAGTTCTGAATACATCAGTATATTTTTTCCAGTAATCTTCCTGTAATTAATAACAGCCTTTGCTTGATTATAAGCTTCATTTAAATCATATATTGTTTCGACAACATTACTTACGCCCATAACTGCTGTAATTCCGCCTGGAAGGAAAATTTCGACATTTAATTTTGCAACAATATCTCTCATCAAAATATCTGCATGCTCTGTATCAACACCATAGATCACACATATTGTTTCTTTGGCAACAGGATCAAACATCTCTATTTCCCTGTCAATCATATCCTTCAAAAACATCTTGACCAAATCTTTTACAGTTACATTTTCTGCCACAAAACTCCTATAATCTGCACTTTCATACCTGATGCAAAAAATCAAATTTTTATCATCCTTAATCTCCGCAGTTAAATCAGACTGATTTTTTAACATTTCTCCACTTTCATCATAAAGCAATTTATTCAGTATCTGATATTTTTTTAATTCATTCAACCTGGAAACCTGTTCTATAAACACTGCATTCTCTCTAACCAATCTATCCACATTTTTTTTAATAGCAATATAACCATAGGAGTTTCCAATAAGTACTTCAGCTTCTGAAGTATCAGCACGGTATCCCAAAATAGCCATAATCTCTTCAATTTCTCGCTGATTCCTTATGGTAAAGTAGATACAGAATCCGACACTCACAATCATTGAAACCATCATTAACATAAGCACATACCATCTCTCACTGCTATCCTCATGCAGATCCGGTATATATACCTTGAGTTTGTAATTATTATCTTTAGAATGCATCACGGTACCATATAATGTCTCACCTTTATCTGATATCTTTATCAAATCAGATTCTGCCGATAATGCTAAGTATGCTTCATACTGGTTTCCTTTCCCCGTTATGCTATTACCAGACTGATCATATACATAAAATTCACCATCCATCCCGACAATTTCATAAAGATCTCCAAATATGTCCTCTGCCTCCATAGTGACAACCAATTGCAGTGGGTAATTTTTCGCCAGAATAAATGGAACATTCATACTACACTCTATCGCTTCCATAGTATCACCGTCAGATGTTACTAACATGACCTTATTATATTCTAATTTATTTGATAGACTTTTTAATCTTTCGATACATTCCTCTGCCGTTTTTCCGGCAATCCGATATCCATATTTGAAAAAATCTTCGGCATCACTTAACATCGCCTCCGTTGTAATGATACGATTTTCCCTGCTGTCATACAAATAAATTTCAACAACATCCGAACTGGCTTCAAAAAGCTTCATTAGTTCAATGATTTCCAGATAATCCGTCACGATATTTTCTTTATTCCTTAATATTGTATAAACATACCTTTGTGTCAGTTCCGAATTTCCAATATACGTGACAATTTTTTCAACATCTTTAAATCGCTTTTGAATATCTTCAAATGCTCTGTTTATACTAATCTGCATGTTTGCTTCAATTTTTTCTTCATAACTGTTCAGCATCAATCTACTGAGGAGTATGACCGATACAATTGGCATAATGACGCATAATGCATATGGCAGGAAAAGAATAATTATACGCTTAATTTTTTTCATAAATACCTCTTACAAATAAAATGATATAACGATTGTATCATTTATTTTAAACTTTTATACTGAGATACTGTAATAATTCCATATCTTTTATCTCAAAATCAGCACCTGCTGGAACTGCGATTCCATTAGTATTATAAAAACATGCATCCGCTCCTGCTGCCTTTGCTGCATCAATATCAACAGCTCTGTCTCCAACCATCAACATCTTTTCCGGTGATATCCCGAATTGCTCAAACAATACATACATCCCATCCGGTGCCGGTTTTATCTTTCGGATATTTTCACTTGTAACAAATCCATCAAAATACTGTAGAAGATTAAATACTTCTAAATATTGTAATGCAAGCTGATTCCTATTGGTATACAAATGATTTCTCCCTCCGCTCTCCTTGATTGCTTTGAGTGTTTCTGCTACTCCCGGATAGGCTCTCATCTCGTCGATACAAAGACCATTTGAAGCCCTTAACTTAGTATATCGCTCCCTCAACTCATTTAAATCTACTCCGAATCTTTCGGCATAAACTTCATGTGCATAAAGCATTGAATTTGCCAAATTAAAACTAATTTCCTCTCTGGGAGCTGAATATCCAAAGCTATTAAGTGTTTCTATGTAAATGCGGACTAAATTTGGGTAAGTATCAATCAGTGTTCCATCAAAGTCCCACGCAATATCTGTATATTTCATATCATATCCCCCTTTTTATCGTGTGTTCTCCTCTTTAGATTCTCAAGTGCAGCATGGACTTAATTGGCCGAACCATTCCAACGCAACTACTACCGGAAACTGCTGCCGGGCAACTTAATTCTACGAAACTTCCGTTCAGCACCATACCCAACACAGCAGAACCGCCACCATCCACATTCATCAAACAACGGATATTCGGAACTAATTCTCTTGCAATTCTGCACATTTCATAATAATTTGCTCCGGAAGAAATCCTTATACGACCAGAAAATACCAGAATAACCAATTCATTCTCCCACGTGACACCAATAGCGGTATGCGGATGCTTGCTCAGATTGTGAAGGGCTGATTCCTGCGTCTGCCTTGACAAAGGACTCAGCCAGCCTTCCTTTCGAAACCACTCCTCTGAAGCTTCTATACACATGCTGTCTCCGGCATGTGTATCCTGCCCCGGTGTAGCACTAACAATAATACATACCTTTTTTCCAACTTTTTGTACTTCTTCTATATCTTGCAACATTATGGGAAATAATTCATCCTGACAAAGTAAAAAAACACGGTATTTGAGTGTTCCAATAATGATTGCTTTTTTTTTCGCTGATCAATGCCTTCTGTAATATCAAAGTCCTGCTGAATCAGTGCTCTCATATTTAACATTTCTCCATTAGAAAATTCCTAAATGCCTTAACATATCTCTTTGCAATCTCCTTATCAACAGCCTCCGCCAAAATACGAAGTAATGGTTCTGTACCAGAGAATCTACAACAGACAAAACTTCCATCTTCAAAATATACCTTACATCCATCCTCGTAACCTACATGAGCTATTCTAACTTGGAATTCTGGCAGCTTCTTATCCACTATTATCTGTTGAGTAATCGCCTTTTTCTGTTCCGGATCAAAACATAGATTATCCTCAACTATAGCAAAATGTCCGTACTGCCTTTCCAACTCGTCCACAATTTCAGCTGGAGTCTTGCCCATGACACTGACCATCTCCGCAAACAATGAAGCTGCATATACAGAATCTTTGCCATGAATATGTCCACGAACAGTTAGACCACCTGATGATTCCCCGCCCAACACAGCATCTACCTCATCAAGCTTGGCAGAAATATACTTGAAACCAACCGGCACTTCATAACATTTCTCACCAAAACTTTCTGCTATCCTGTCCAGCATATGGGTAGTGGATATATTTCTAACAACCGGTCCTTTCCACCCCTTATACTTTACAAGGTAGTAGTACAGCATACAAAGGATTTCATTCGCACTGATATATCTTCCACTGTTATCAATAATTCCAAGACGGTCACCATCTCCATCCATGGCAATGCCAAAATCATAGCCACCCCTGATAACTGATTCCTGTAATATATTCAGAGTCTTTTCCGTAGGTGCCGGCATCATGCCGCCGAAATAAGCGTCTTTATTTAAATTTATGGTATCGATAGTACAGCGTGCTGTGTGAAAAATGACTTGCAACGGATAAGCACCTGATCCATGCATAGTATCAAATAGTACACGCAGTCCCCTGTTACGTAAAGCTTTCATATCAAGCAATTCAATAATATCATCTAAAAACTTATTAAACGGACTATGAAGATACACAACACGACCTTCAATCACTGCTGTATCAAAATCACAATACTGCACCCCATCCAAATCCTCAATCAATTTTTCCAGTCGTTCAGTCACCTCCAGTGGTGCATCACGGCCTTCATCCACAATCAGCTTAATTCCATTCCTGCTGCTACAAGACGAATATTTTCACAAATAAAATCTTCCCCTATTATGGCTCTCCAGCCGCCTGTTCCAAATCTAATCATTCTTTATATCCTCCTGTATGTTAGCCTGCACTCTTATTCACTTTTTAGCTCAGGATACTTTAATGTAACCGTATCACTCGCTGCATAGTGTATTCTTTCCTTTACACTATCATCCCTTAGCCAGGCATTAAATGTCTGTGTACTCAATGTTCCCAGAATACGTTCATCGTTATCAAAACGATACTGATCAATTGGCCAAAAACAGATTTCGGGATCAACACACTCATATATCTCCACACACCCACCATTGAATCCATGATGTGTTACCTGAAGTATATCGCTCTTTAATTCTGATCCATAGACATCAGCCATCCACTTATTTGACCTCTCCAGACAATCCCCAAGGATCAACATTGTTTTATCTTCTATTGTCATTCTCCATGCAGAACTTGTCTCATTCGGGTCTTTAAAATCATTTGGCCAAAAATCTTCGTGGGTCTTTAAAAATTCTATTTCACACCCGGGAAGTAACAATTTTTCCCCAGTATGGAAAATATATTGCTTAGAATTCGGGTACTTCTTTTTCAAAATGCTTTGCAGCATTGATACTTTCCCCTCCATTAGTTTTGCACTTTTCTCACCTATGGTAATATTCCCGAAATCCGGAAAATTGTAGCACACCATTGTTAGTTCAATTTCTGAATGATATTTCGCTAAGAAGTTCATCGCAAGATCCATGTGGTCCCCATGTGCATGAGTAAACATCCATGTAACCTTAGGTTTACCTTCATCAGGATTATTAGCATTCAAGTAATCCATAAGTTTCTTTTCATCACCAATGAAAAGAGGCCCCCCATCAATAATTACATAACTTCCATCCGCCATTTGAACAATCAGTGACAATCCCGGAGCGTTGTTAATTGCTCCACCTCTTCCAATCTGGGTCACCGTTGGTGTAATCAGATTTGTGTACTCGGGGACATCTGTACTCGGCAAATAATCATATGAACCATATACCACATTAAAACGCAACTGATTATGATACCAGGATAAATATATTACCATACCATCTTTGACATATGCTGCAAATGTATTTTCTGCAATTGTATTTTCTGAATGTTTCGTATATCCTGATGCCACTAACAATTCTTTATAGTCTTCCACTTCTTCGGCTGTCACGTTATAATAACATTCCTCATAGTTATCATTTCCACAGGAATAGACACCCTCAAACTCTCCTTGCTTGGTTACAAATGCTGGAATTCCTTTCTGTACTGCTTCTTCATTATCCACACTGACATTTTCTTCCACCTTGCTTTCATCCACTGAGGAAGAAATTACCTCTATCGATTCCTGATCACTTACAGCGCACCCTGTCAGCAAAAGAAAACTTAATATACAAACAATAAATACTTTGAATCCAAAAACCTTTCTCATACAGCACTTTCATCCTTCCATAATCTTATTGCACACTTAGTTTCTATACAGCAGTCCCTCCTCCTTCAAATACTGCACCAACATCCCTGTCCAATCCGTCTGAATCATGTCAAATCCTCTTTCTGCCAGCCAGCCCCAGCCCAAATCCATGTCTAAACAAAGAGCCGTATCATCAGAATGTCCGCCGCTAAGCTGTTCCTTGTAATTATAAATAATAGCATTCACCCACACCAGCCTGCCATCACTATGCATCTTCTCTATAAACGTCGGTGATGCCACTTCTGCATCCTCTGATGTAAAGAGCACCTCTGCACCGATATAATTAATACCTGCATTCATCAGCCTTTCATGCAGCGGATGGGTATCCTGCACAACTGGCATATAGGCAAGCTCCGGTGCAATCTCTTGAAGCATCGTAAATACCTTCTCTGAGGGCGATGATTTCACCACAATCTGTTCTACCATATCATGACGCTTGATGGCTTCGTATATCTCATTGGGATGTCCCCAGAATTTATCTACATTAATATAGCAACGCCCCTTAAAGGTCTCCAGCAGTTCGTCAAAAGTATTGATACCAAACTGAGTAGGGGTACGGTCAAAATTCTCATAGCGCAGCTTACTGATCTTCTCCGATGTCATATTGCAGAGATATTCCACACTATTCAGATGATGCGGTTCCATACCCGGATGGAATATGTAGAGTTTACCGTCCCTACTCATTTCCACATCAACTTCGATCATGTCCGCCCCCTGCTTTAAAGCAATTTCATAGCTTGCCAGGGTATTACAGGGGATATTACCACCAGCCACGCCGCGATGGGCTACAATTATAATCTTTTCTTTTGCTCTTTCTTTGATGTTAAAATTCATAATTTCTCCTTCTACAACAATGAACTAACTGCATCATTTAAACGTCGCTTCTGCCACATGCTTTCAGCACGTTTTTATAAAGCTCCAGCTCATAATCATAACTGTAAGGATTCTCCGTCTCTCCCCTTACCATGGACGCAAAGGTGGTCATCATCTTGTCATATCTGTTAAAAGAGGCACACCTTTCCGCATTGCCTGCATCGCCCCAGTCACGAGAAGTATATTCTACTTTTCCGGTAAACATACCGCTGGGTTCGTAACACTCCAAGGGTTTAAGTTCTACCGTCTTTTTCGTACCGGTAACCACCAATTGCCGGCGTGCAAAACCGCCTAACTCTGTAGCATTGACCTTTGCAAAAGAAACCCCGTTTTGATATTCAAAAACCGCCATCCCAAAGTCATCCGCTGTTACGCCTAAGTGACCTGTGCTTCTGCTAAGTGGGATAATATTTTCGGGTTTTCCCTGAATCTGCAGAATAAAATCCACCAGATGACACCCTAAGTAAAACATAATTCCCCCGGGGAAGGCTTCCAGCCACTGACGCATCTGGGGATTGTGTATACAGCTCATCTGTGCTTCCACACTAACAATTTTTCCAAGTTCACCACGTTTTATCTGCTCCTTCAAATCAATGACATATGGATTATACCGATACATATATCCCGTATGAAAAACAGTGCCGCTGGTCTTTACTGATTCTATCAGCTTTTCAAACGCAGGCAGCTCCACACCGCCCGGTTTTTCCATATGTATATGCTTTTTGTGAGCTGCCGCAAGGGAAGCATATTTAGTAAGATAGATTTCTTCCGTCTCTACGGTAACTGCTTCTATTTCAGGATTATTCAGGATTTCTTCCACTGTCATCTCCTGATACCCCTCAAAATCTATCATCCGTTCCGGAAATTTCTCCCGCTCATTTTCCGGCAGGGCATACCCTACAATCTCAAATACATCACTGTTTCTTTTCAAAGTATTGAAAATATCCTTCCCATGATTGTATGTACTGATTCCGATTTGGGCAATTTTTACCTTTCTCATAACAAACTCCTCCAATCAAACTGTACTACAATCGGGAAATTGCGTTCATTTATCAGACGAGTATATACGTCGCTGCAATCTGCCGGTGAATGTACCTCACCCACCATATCCTTTAAATTGATCCTGCCTGCTCCGCAAAGCTTTAATATGGTCTTGATATCGTCCCTCTGGGTAAAGAATCCCGGATATGATTCTTCCTGAGGTCTGGCCAGAGTATGAGCCCCTACAATAGTGATACCCGGGCCATGAACTTTTCGATAATAATCTACAGTGAAGTTTTTATCTCTGGTGCATCCCAAAAGGGCAATCCTGCCAAATTTCGCCATACAGTCCAGACACTGGTTCAGTCCGGCCCCTACTCCTGTTACTTCAATGGCAGTATTGACACCGCCTCCTGTAATCTTCTTTACTGTTTCCGCAAATTTCTCATCAAAGGGGTCTAATGCATAATCGGCACCAAACTGCAATGCCATCTGCCTTCTCTCAGCCACCGGATCCACAGCTATCACCGGCACTGCCCCTGCTGCGTGAGCAAACTGCACTGCCAAAAGCCCTAATATTCCCAGACCCATGACCATCATGGACTCTCCGATTTCAAGTCTGGTTTTTCTAAGTGCCGCCATAGGGAATGTACCAATATGGCAGATAGCCGCTTCCTGAAATGAAATTCCATCATCCTCAATTTTTACCACATTACGCTCCTGCACCACATTAATCTTATGATGCTTGCTCCATGACATGGCAACCCGGTCACCGATTTCCACTGTTTTTACCGCCGCTCCCTTTGCAATGACAACACCGGCACTACTGTAACCACCACCATATCTTGGAAATATCACCGGTGAATTTTCATCAGAATAAATGCTGACATTTGCATCACCAATTATATTTGCACGCTCCGTTCCACAACTGATCGTACTAAAGACTGTCTCAACCACCACCTCCGTATCTTTCGGTTCCCTGACCTGATCTGAAAGTAATTCTGCCGTGTTTACCTTGGTAAATACGATTTTTTTATTTTGCACAACTAATTTCCTCTCTTTTATCCAATTTAGTTAATTGCCAGACTTTATATCCTTCGGGAGTAATGGTGCCGGCCACTTTACACTGATTGCCTGTTACCACAAACTCTTCCGGCAATTCATATTCATCCAAGCCATATTCTTCAGCAGAAAATGTTAGTTTATATTCGCCTTTTTCTTCTGCCACATTGATGCAGAAAAGTACTAACTTTTCTTTGTTACGGTATCTCCATGCACCCGCCAAAATCTGATCCATAACAATATCGTCTTTAAATCCTAATGCAGGTGTAGTTACTCTTGCGTGGATTGATGTTTCTACCTTCGGCGGTCTTAGCATATCAGCACAATGAAAAAGCTGTGTATAATCATAACGCAGTTTTACCATCTTTGTCAAAAATGCCAACCGTTTTTCATCGTATACTACATCTGCCTTACACCAGCCCAGCTGCTGACCATATAATACAGATTGTGCAGTGGAATACTTGAAAAACTCATAATCTTCTTTCTTTTTACCAATGGTAACTCTTCCCAGCATTTCAACATAACCTGCGTAAACAGCCGGAAATGCCGGCACCTGACCATTCTGTACCCACATCCATGTAAGAAAACCATCAAAGCTTTTTGCATAGGTTTCTGCATTACATTCTGTAAAATAAAAACTATTTTCCGGCTTCTTAGCATTGATTTTCTCCATCAGTCGTTGGTATCCATTTGCCCAATAGCTGCCTCCACCCGGCAAATGATTATGTTCAACATTATAGCAAGGCACCGTAGGTGTCGCTGCTATCTGATCATAGTAGATACCATCAATGGGAAGTTCCTTCTCCATTTGCTCTGACAACTCTGCTATAATGGTATGCCAACCATCAAAAGACGGACACATATGAGCAAGCAGTGAGTTTTCGCCCTTTAAAGTAGTTTGGGGATAATGTTCCACACTAAAACTACCATCTTCCTTAATCACAGCTCCCCTTTTACCCACATTATCAAAGTTTATTTCATGTCCCATTTCTGCATCATGCATCTCCCAGCTTACACTATTAATATAAGGCAAAATATAAATAGAGTGTTCACGCAGCTTCTTTGCGCCTTGGATAAACTCCTGTTTCGCAGGCATAAAATGGGGATACTCAATATTAAAAGGAATCTGATGCCAGTTGTATACATGATAGGCAATTGGTACCTGTAGTTTTTCCTGCAGTTCAATCACAGCATCAATCCAGTAATTTTTATCATATATATCACTTCCTGCACTGATACTCATGGGTCTGTTGACTCCCTGCGAGGGAATATTTGGAATATAGTCTGATACCCAAAAAGGAACCTCCTTAAATCGTTGCGGAGTATCGGTTCGCCCGTCCTTTGCAATCTTTGGAAGCCACTTTGCTTTGGTTCTTACAAAATCGGCATAGATCATGGCAGCATCATACCAGTCACCTTCTATATACTGCCAACGGCAATGTCCAAATGCACAAAATGAATTGGCCGGCTGGGATCCATTGACTCCATAAAAAGAAGCTGTAAGAGACGCCTGGTCAGCACCTGTTGTAATCGTAAAGGCCTTTACTGCCCCTTCTTCGTCTTCCACACCAATATATAATCCACTCTGTTTTCCATAGACTGCAAAATACTGCATACAGGCAGAACTGCCAATTCCTCCGGGATATCTAGCTAACTTTTCATATTGACGTTTTCCCGCATTTTGAATTACGATACCACTGCCAAATGGTAGGAAGAGATCAAAATACTCTGCCGCCATGGAAGGAGTTGGATAAGTCACTTCCATAACAGACCATGCCTTATTGTCATTGATCACTTCTACCGACCAGGATATACCCCTTTCCTCATTGACACCTTTTATCACAAACATCAACTCTTCAATACCTTCAGGATTTAAAAAATAAAACACCCTGGTATTTCCCTGATTCTTTACTCGTACTTTTTCCCATGTACTTTCACTATCTACTTCCAGGTACTCCCCATTGCTTACATTTTTCAATACTGCACGAAACAAAGAGCTCTCTCCGATTACGACCTCTCCGAAATATCCCTTTTCTATCCACGCTGCCTGATTATGCCATTTCAAAGTCAACTGATAGCCTATCCCTTTCATCTGTCCTTCTTCAACTGTCTTGCGCATATCCTTTCCTCCATTAGTAATTGCCAGATATAAATTTTAAAGGGAGCCGGCACACTCCCTTTAGTACTGATGATCATATTATTTGAAAATTGAATCCATATAAGTAGCGTAAGCATTCCTATACATTTCGATATATTCTTCAACTCCCATAGTCTTTAATTCTTCTTTGAAAGTTTCGATTTCGCTGATCGGACGTACACCTGTAATAAACTTTGCAGACTCTGCTGTGATGTGGTTATTGATCAAAGTTGCTATCTCAGTTGCACGTAATGCCTGTTCCTCAGTCATGTATACAGATGGCAACAAAACATAGGTTTGGTGTCCCTCCCATGCATCTATAACAGTAAAACGTCCATAGCCATTAGCATCATCCATTGTATATACTCCTGTCTTGGTAATTTCTACAGCTTTTCCTGTTATAGCATCCACCACTTCAAAAGTTTCTATTTTTTTATCTACACCTGCTAATTCATAAGCTGTCTGAAGAGTTTTAACTCTGGAAACTCCATACTGCCATGGGTAAATATATCGTTGAGAATAGTATTCCATCGATCCAAAGGTACCATCATCTGCCAGTTTGGTTGTTACATTTCCATCTTCATTTACATACCATCCATCTACTAAATTCAACGGATCTTCTCCCTGCATAGGACCGTAGTAGTAGTATGCAATTCCTTCAGGACTATACATATAATCTACCAGCAAAGCCAAAACTTCCGGATATTCCGTACTTGCAGATGCCCAAATAGAATTTAATCTATAAGATGCAGATCCACTTGCATATACCTCATTATCTCCGGCAGAAATAGGTGGTGCAGCCACCCAATCCGCAAAGGTATCCGGAGTTACCGTTACCATAGTCCAGTCACCCATTACGCCACACACTCCACTTGCTACCAGACCTCGAGCCGTTGTGTCATCCATGGTAAAATGATCCTTAGAAATCAATCCTTCATCATAAAGGGTCTTCATAATCTCGATAAATTTGTCATAATCCTCTGTATACGCCGGAAGATGAACCTCTTCATTTTTGATGGATAATTTGGTACCATATCTTTCTGATCCTCCACCATAATATCCAAGACTGGCCCATAAATATCTCTCAAGCCTTGCTGCACCGGGTACACTAACAAAAGGAATTACTTCTTCACCATTTTCAAGTTTGATATTTTCCTTAAATGCACGGAGCATATCTATAAAACCATCCATAGTGGTTGGTATTTCCAAATTACATTCTGCTAACCAATCTTTATTAATGTATGCTGAAGCTCCGATATAATTCCCAGCTCCTTCTGCTTCATTTCGATCAGCAAAGTATGGCAATCCATAAATACCGCCGTCCAAACAGGTACTAGCTGCAAGTGCATCTTGATTTTCCTGCAACAGAGCCCATATATTGGGCATGGTCTCTTCATTAAGATAAGGTTTCCAATCTAAAACAATTCCATCTCCAGCACCATACATTACTGCCTGAGAGTTATTTAGCGCAGGTCCAATATATAGATCCGCAAGGCTATCAGTAGCTAACATTAAGGACTGTTGCTGAGTCGGTTCTTCCGAAGATGCCACTTCAATGGTTACATTATATCCTTGCTCCTTCATCCAATATTCCAAATACTTGAAATACCACAGGTTACTTACATCCGCTTCTGCGTCACTCATCTGAGCAAAAATAGAGATAGTGATAGGATCTGTAGTAATCGGGCTCTCTTTTTCTTCTGTGACAGCCACATCGGTACTTGCTGCTGATGTGCTTTCCTGTGAGGATCCACTTTCCTTCTTCTGCTCAGCAGTTTCATCACTGCTTCCGCATCCAGCAAGACAACCTACAGCCATTACGCTTGTAAGTAACACAGCTAAAAAATTCTTCATTTTCATTCTCAATTCCTCCTAAATCTTAGTATTTTTATTCTCAATTCTGCCATCCGTGCCGAAACAACAGTATGAAAATACATCATATATTTCATCCCTTTAAGGATCCAACCATGATTCCCTTTACAAAATATTTTTGAATAAAGGGATACAATATCAACATGGGCGCACTTGCAATAAATACCAACGCATATTTCATGGTAGTTGCCAAGTACGATTTATGTGCCAAATCTGCCAGAATAGCAGCATCTACATCATTTTCCAAAGCTGCTGTAAATGCAGTTTCATTCAAAATCAGAATGCTTCGCAGTACCATCTGCAACGGATGCTTTGCCTTGTCCGAAACATAAATCATAGCCGTGAAATAACTGTTCCAATGTGATACCGCATAATACAAAGTCATAACTGCTATAATCGGTTTACTAAGAGGCAGTACTAATTGCACGAAAATACGAAATTCATTGGCTCCGTCAATTCTTGCTGCTTCAAATAAGGTTTCCGGAATATTATTTTGAAAAAAGGTACGTGTTACTATAGTATTGTAAACACTTAACCCACCTGCAAGAATCAGTATTAATCGTGTGTTTATTAGATTCAGATTATTCATTAATATATAAGTCGGAATCATACCACCGCCAAAATACATAGTGATCAAAAATACAGTCATTAAAAAATTACGTCCAAGCATACGGCTTTTACTTAATCCATATGCAGCAGGAATAGTCAAAAATAAATTAAACAATGTACCTGTCACTGTATAAAAAATTGTATTGGCATAACCTCTCCATATATTATCGTTCACCAATACCATTTGATATGCTTCCATCGTAAATCCACTAGGCCACAAACTTACCTTTCCCAGATAAAGTTCATAGGCATCTGATACAGACGCGATGACCGTATAGTACAGCGGATACAAACAAATCAATGCGATCAAAATCAAGCTTCCGTACACCACTGCCAAAAAAAATCTATCTCCCCGGGAATAGCGTAACCAGCCGATTTTCTTTCCTATTAATCCATTTTTCATAATGCATTTTCCTTTCCGTTAAAAGAGACTGGTTTCGGATACTTTTGCTGCAATTTTATTAACGGTTAGCAACAACACAATATTAACTAAATTGTTGAACAACCCGATTGCAGAGGAATAACTGAATTGTCCTCCCAGCAAACCAATCTCGTATGTATATGTTGAAATAACTGTTGAAGTATCTAAATTCAAGTCATTCTGCAACAGCAATACCTTAGTATATCCTACACCAAACAGGCTGCCCATACGCATGATCAATGTGATAATAATAGTTGGCAGGATACCCGGGATATTTATGTACCACATGACTTGAAATCTGCTGGCGCCATCAATTCTTGCAGCCTCAACTTCTTCCGAAGAAATAGATGATAATGCAGATGTATACAGGATAGTCCCCCACCCAAGGCTCTGCCACAGTCCCGACAATACATAAATCAGAGGGAAAGCTTCCGGCATTCCCATAAAAGCTTGCCGTTCTCCACCCAAGATAGTAATGAGATTGTTAATAGGGCCTGTTGTCCTGTCAAGGAACAATATTACTAACGAGCACACAACTACTTCTGTCAAAAAGTGAGGCATATATGTAACCATCTGTACTGCCTTTTTAAAGCGCAACTGACTGACTTCATTTAAAAACAACGCCAAAATTACTGAACATGGAAATGTCAATATACTTAGCAGGTTAATCCGTAACGTATTCCAAATCAATTTTCCACAATTGGGATATTGAAAAAAATGTATAAAATGCTTTAATCCAACCCATTCACTGCCCCAGATTCCTTTAGATGTACGATAATCTTTAAAAGCGATCTGTACGCCATACATGGGACCGTATTGAAAAATAATTAAGTATATTAACGCCGGAAGTATAAATAAATAAAATGGCCAACTTTCTCTCAAGCGCTTCAGAAAATATCCTTTTGGATATTTACTTTTCTTTTTTATTTTCTCCATATTACTCATTATTTTCGTTTTTCCTCCTGTTATTTAATTTAATGTACATTGAATTTTATTTCCCTCACAATCTACATGTGCACGTCGATCATGTTTTTATTATAAACCTCATTATCTGACCTTCACAACAAACAAAAACCGAGATTCACAAACAACAATTGTCATGATCAGTGTTTCTTTCTAAAATCACGGTTTTAAACATATTGCCCTTGAATATATACACCGTCTTTCTCGCCAGTCAGAGTAGCTTTGATACGTCCACATATACCCGTGACGAAAATGCAATTGTCGGGTATATGGTGAATGTGGTTTAGCTGATATCTGGTGGCAGCAATGAAGATACCGTCTTCCCGCAAATTCTGTACTACAACATATTTAGGTGAACAAGAGTCTACGTAGTCATAATGACATTGTTCAACGATACCATGGTGAGAAAGTTTCAGCAGATCACAGGCCAGCTTATCTCCGTATTCCGCCGCAAGTGCTTGTTCCACCGAGTTAGTAATATCACCACCAAACATAGCAACCGTCTTACCATAAGTAATTCTTGTTGCAATAGATGCCTCATTCAGATCTTTTGCTACTACCCAACCCTCTGCCGGGTTCAGAAATTCTACCAAAGTCTCCATCAGTCCATTGCCTACGGTCATTCGATCCCCCTTCATCACACGCCACAGTGGAACACCATACTGTTCTGCTGCTTCTATCAGATCAATGTACTTTTGTTTATTGGCATCCTGTGGAATAATACTATGTACTTTGGGCAGTATCAGCATTCCTACGGAAAACTCTTGCAGAATTTCCCTCGCACATCCCATATGATCCGAATGAAAATGAGTAATCTGCAGGTAATCCAGTTTTTTTATGCCCAATAGCTTCAGTCCATCAATAACTTCCCGTGCCGCATATGGCTGTCCCGTATCGATAAGCATATGAACCCCATTAGGAAAGTGAATCAAAATACAGTCTCCGATAAACTGTGGAAAACGGGCAGTATATTTTGGCACCCCCGGATCCCGGACTTCAAAAAAACGGCAGACCAATTTCCCTTCATCTTCCGTCGTATCATAAAATCTATCATCCACTTCCCTATACCGAGTCATCATACGATGATCTCTTTCCTCTGGCAACCATTCCACCGAAAGATTCTCTGGAATCATGGGATAAACAGTATCACCCCCTCCGGATTGACGGACACCTTCATACAGACGCAAATGGATTCCCCCTCTTACATCATAGGGAACAACCTGCTTTTCCAGATACCCACCAGTTACCGTAATGTCTACTGAACCTTCAGTGGTAGCTGTACCTCCACAGAATAACCTCAACACAACTCCGTCTACCATGTCCATGTTGGTGGACCCGGATTGCACACCATATTCATTACAAACACCGGTAAACACATCTCTACACACAACGTGGTGAAAATTCAGGATAATATCTCTACAATGTTTTGCTTCGCCACCGGCCAGACACCGTGCTTTGATTACACCACCGATTAGAGCAATGGTAATATCACCGACAGTATCACTCATACCGGCACCATACAAAGCATCGGTAATCACTCCTCCTGTCATGCATACATGGATGGGGCCGTGAACGACACCGCCTTCGCTACCACCGCACAATCTCTCCAGCAAGCCGGATTCCATGGTCACCGCCGTTGAATCGCATTCACCACCTTGACTACCTCCATAAACCGTGCCCCCTCTCAAGTTCGTTTCTGATAACTGAACCCTGTCTGCTGCCCGATAAACATGAGTCTCTCCCTTCTCATTTTCTGCAACGATTATCGGCTCCCCGCAAGCATAAAAAACATTATCTCTCCGAATTGTCATAATCATCTCCATTCCGCAGCCTTTCATTTTGCGGTACAAATAGTACCTGTGCTTATTATAAACTTCAGTATCTGACCTTCACAACAAACAAAAACCGTGATTGGCAAACAACGATTGTGTTTTCATTCTATTCCATCCCGGATGTGCCAGTAGTAAACAAAAAGAAAGCAGGAGCATTTTTGCTCCTGCTTATCACACTTTTATTCCATGTAATATTTCATTTAATCAATCAAAGTATCCACCCAGGTATACTTACCCTCTGTCACAAAATCTACATTTTCTGCCTGAATTGCATAAGCTGTGATGTCCATATCAAATTCATATGTTGATTCTGCCTTTGCATTCAGACCACTTTCTGAAATAATATAATCTTCTGCTGCATCATAGGTTGCAAAGGTTTCCTCTACAGCCTTAGAATACATCTCACCATCTATGTTTTCTGTTCCTTCAGCATCTTTTACCCAGATTTCATAATATAAAATATCTTCACCTGTTAATTCATCAATGCAGCCTTTAATGATATACTTTTCAAAGCTTGCTCCGGTAGCATCCCAGGTGTAACGAACCTCTTCAAATAACGGGGTGGTCTTCCCTCCTACCACTACAACAGGATCAGCAGGATCACCGGTACCCAGATATACATAATAACCATCTACCAGATCATTTGTTTCCACTTCAACCGGCACACCATCTTCGTTTACAAGCATCCATGTAGTCTGATCATAATCCGCCTCAAAGCCAACATCATGCATATCATCCATCCCTACGATGTGCATCATCATATATGCAGCATTCTTGCCGGTATTGATAATCTTCGGATCTTTTTCCACTGCCGTTCCCGGTGCCAAATCCTGAGCATCATCCGGATTCCAACTTGGTTCCACCAGATCAATTTCCACTTTGCCTACTGTAAAAGTATTCTTCGCCGCATCATTATCAGATAAATAAGCCAATGTTGCACCAATTCCCAAAGCACCGATCAATGCCAATGCGATTACACTTGTAATAAGATTTTTCTTCTTCATATTCTTATCTCCTGTCCTCTTCAATTAACTCATTCTCAATCTTCAAAAAAAACTTCCGGAAGCAAATTATACCATTCTGTGGTTTCCTCTGGCTTCCAATTTTCATTTTCACCATTTACTGCCTGAATTGCAGCTGCTTTAATATCCATATTAAATTCAATTGTATTGTCCTCATTTACAGCTTCCATTGCATTCACTGCTGCCAATGCTGCCTCATGACTCGCATATTCATATCTATCCTCATTGAGACTATATGTATCATCCGCATTTTTTGCAACATATTGCGCACCATCGCTAACACTTTCGTCAATTACAGTATATTTGTAAACATAACCATACTTATCCGTTTTCGGCTTCTGTGCATAAGTACCATCTGCATTCGGCTCTAAGATTACTTCCACTGTTTCCCCATCTACCACTGTATCACATACAAAATGCTTCTGGATCAGATACTTTGTAACAGCTTTCGCTTGTGTAGTAAGCTTCACAGCATCGAAAAGTGCAGGGGTCTGGTCACCGGCTGCCAACGTATCTTCATACGCAAAATATAATGTATCGCCGGCAATAGCTTCTAATTCCGCTAAAGTAAGACCATTGTCTTCTCCCACTTTAACTCCCTCAATTGTCACGGGCATGCCATTCTGATCTACCAATGTAAACTTTTCATCCCACTCAAATACATTATTTCCGGTCAACGTAAGCTTTCCGTCCCCATCCAATTCACCAACGACAAATCCTTTTGTTGCCATAGCTTCAATACCATCTACTCGGATGCCGATAAATGCATCTGTCTGGCCTACATTTGTCACATATGGATCCTTATCAACGGTTGCGCCGGGCACCATATCCTCTGCATCATCCGGATTCCACTGTGGTTCATCCAAATCAATTTCCACATCGCCAATTGTAAAAGTATTGGTAATGGTAGATGTCTCATCCTGCAGATAAGCCAATGTAGCTCCTGCTCCGATACATACTGTTAATCCTGCTGCAACTAAACATGCGATAACTTTCTTATTTTTCATATTCTTATTCCTCTCTTCTTTCTTTTTTCTTTATGAAATATGCAATAACGATTAAAACAATCGCTAATCCCGTTAATCCTGCGGCAATAAACCCGATCATGCGCTCGTTTTCATCAAGAAATGCTGCCAACGGTATCTCTTCTTCCTCAATGATCACTTCGTCCTGTTCATATCCCTGTCCGGGGTTATTGCTGCCTTGTTCATCCTCTGTGTTGATGCTATCTGATTCCTGGGGTTTTTCTTCCTGGTCTTCTGTTTCAGACTGATTGCCTGCTGCATCCGTACCGGTACCACCGGATTCCGCTTCTACATCGTTATTCTGTGTATTGTCCGTTTCTCCTTGTACAATCCTTACCGGATCTTCTGTAATTGTTATGGTATTGTGGATTGTTTTCCCCTCCAATTCCATGGTTTCATACTTGGGGGCTACGGTGGATGTATAGTAAAATGTAATTACATTCTCACTTCCTTCTTCCAGAACAATCTGCTTTGCGTATGTATCGTAAGCATAATCAGTGAGATACTTTGCTGTAAATGTGACCTCATCTCCAACATTTCCCAAACTGATAACCGGAGCCGCCACATCCATACCGCTTTGTGCATCCACATATCTGACTGCGTACTCAACTGTATTAACCAACGCTGCATAATCTACCACATAATCCTGATCTTCCATGACGACTTCATCACTTGGTCTCCAGGATGTTGTCGCATAATATTTACCTTTATGCTCTGCATCTAAAACAATATCATCAGGACCGGGCGCTTCCGGATATGGACTTCCTGCTTTAACAGTAATTGCAATACTTCCTGTTACCTGACTGACAGAAACTTTATCCGCTCCATACAGCTCAACATATTCCTGCATAACCTCTTCTGAAAATTCTGCAATATTTCCCGGTCGGAAAGTAACTGTATATTCCTTTGCCATGACTTCAGACGCTGTCGTCTTTAAGGGGATACATATCAGTGCAACAGCCATACACACCAGAACTGGTACAACTTTCAATCTATGACACATTCTCATGTTGCTTCCTCCCCTTCATTTTTAACGCAATCATTACCACCAGCAATGCGGCACATAAACCGATACCCCCACTCCATAAAAAGAAGCTTGAGGAATCGCCTGTTTTCACACTGTTGACCACATACACAATTTCATTGACCACAACATCCTCCAGTTGCTTTACTGTAGTAATTACATTTTCTTTATCTTCATAGCCTGCCATGAACTCAAATTGAAAAGTTCCTTCTGCAGCCATGTATGAATTATGATGTGATTCACCATCTAAACTGACTTTTAATGTAATGGTTGCTTCTTCTCCTCCATTCAATGCAGCGACCTTATACCACTCGTTAACATTGCCATTCAGATTACCAAGACCTTCTTCATCTGCACCGATTCGATTGCTTCCATCCGCTTCGGCTCCGCCGTAAATCGTCGTTGTTCCCTTCATATCCTGCACCGTAAGAGTCACATGATATGCAGCTCCGTCAGTCATATTAAATTCCTCAAAGGTCCTCAGTGTTTCTGTTTTCATGTAAAAATCAACTGCTTTGTCACTTGTATTTTTTAATATAATATCCTGTGTTCTTTCTTCACCGGGCATCATATTTATAAACCCTTCGCCGAAATTAGTAGTATCACTATAGTTATACTTAATCTCTTTACTGCCATCAAAGGTGGCAGTCGGTATATCCTTTGCATAACTTTTCATTCCATTCCTCCTATCCCGACTACTCATGAATTTCAAGGATATAACCATCCTCATCCAGAACAGGTATCACACCCCATTCTGAAACAAAAGCATCCTGGGCTGCAAACATCTGTACACCATCTGTTTCAAACTCCAGTGTGATTCCCTTATTCGCATACACATTCTGCAATTTATCTGAAATTTCCACCTGTTCCATGAAATGCTTCGTACTTTCTCCCTGAGCTAATGGCTTTGTATAATACAGTATGATATGCTCATCCGTCTCTTTCAAAACAATCCATCGTTCTCTTTCTGCTGCATCCGTATTGACGGGCTCTACAATAATTGCTTCTGCATCCAACTCCACTGCCTTCTGAACTTCATTTGATCTCAAAGATGTTTTCGTCCAATATTTACGGATAGATACTCTGACATATTCTGTCACCTCTTCCGGATTATGTACCCGCATCACCTTACTGATTACCTCTCCCGGCATAACATTTTCTGCAACCAGTTTCCCGTCTGCAGGCGTGGCACCGTATTCATTACCAGCCGCATCCAGGACCACATCCTGCAGATTCACAGCCAATGTCATGGTATTGATCTGCTGCTGCACCTTGCTTCCTTCTGCACTGAAGTAGGCAAGAGAACCGCCGACAATAGTTGTTGCTGCTAACACTGCTGCCAAACCAACTATAACTATTTTCTTTTTCATTCTGCTTCCTCCACGCACAGACAATCAAAAAACTTAGCCGTTTGTTTCCTTTACATATGTTTCAATGTATTCTCCGGTAATTGGTGTTCCATCGGTAAATGTCCAACTGACGATCATATCCTTCTGGGTTCCATCTACCTCCACTTTTTCTACAACCGGTTCATAATTGTCTGCCTGTATGGCCTCGGCATATACATCCAGACGAATGACTGTTTCTGCCATTTCATTGCCCCAGGTTACCGGAAGTTCAACTTGTGTAAAAAATACTGCCTGGTTATTGTCCTGTGTCATTTTTTCATTGAAGTAATAATAACCATCTGTTTCATTATAAAACCAATTATTGCTTTCAATCTGTGCTGCCAATCCTAACGTTCCTGCGGCTCCATCCATGATGTCTTTAATTGCATCTGCTTTCACCTGGGGATCCAGATCAATTTCACCCACAACTTCATTGCTGCTTACTGCAAACACCAGCTTTTTAATGTCTATTTCCATCTTCACTCTTAAATATGCATCTTCAGAATCCTCATCCAATGTGATGGTAGGGTCCTTTATGATCACATCTCCGGGAACAATATTCTCGTACTCTTCATCTCCTTCATAATTCGGTTCATCCAAATCAATATCCACATGACCAAGAGTCAAAACATTTTGTGCCACATCATTGTCTGTAAAGTAAGCAAGAGTTGCTCCTACACCGATCGCACCGATCAATACCATCAATACCACAGCTGTTAATAATTTCCTATTCTTCATCATTACTCCTTCTAAATAATCAAAAAATTTTTTCATTATCCTTCATTACATTCCATATAACCTGAGCCTTTTCCTGGCTGTATACTCCGTCCACAACTGCACTGTGCTCCACATTGTCTTTATCTATGTAGGAAGCGAAGGTGGATTCCTTTTTGATGTAAATATCAAAATCCTGAATCTCCTTGAAATAACCCTCTTCCAAAAGCAGCCACTTCACTTCTGTGAAAAGTTCAGAAGTGTCTTCTGAGGGTGCAAGCACGCCCTGATAATACCAGTATCCATCTTTATACAGCCATGCCGCCTTCTCTCCATTGTCACCTGGCTTAGTATTGAAGTTCAACCAGAACCTATACCCATTTTCCCAAAGCTTCTTTGCATCCTCATCAAGCATATGCGCATTCATTCCTTCATTGTCCTTGCAGCTAGGGTTAGCTTCCATAGGTACCTGAATCTCAGCCGGAGACACCTCTATCTTCAACCTGACAATGCAATCCACATCTCCCACATTAGATACATATGGATTCTTGGTGATGGTAGTATCAACCACTTTAAATTCCGGCTCCATCAGTTCCGTTTTCACAGAACCGATTTGAAATATATTGACTAATGTAGGTGTCACACTGGAAAGATAACTTAAAGTGCCGCCAACCACCAAAAGACCGGCAAGGAGTGCCGCCAATGGAACTGACATTTTTGTGATAAACGTTTTCTTCATATTCTGACACCCCTTCCTAATCACTCTTTTTCTTAACACTGATGGATACTTTTCCACCCAGACTGTCTACACTGAATCTATTTACTGCGGTATAATCCGTTGGTACCTTATAGCGATTCCAGTAGTATACCGTTCCGGGTGCATCCACTGTCGCCTCTGTGCTGATTGGATTTTGTACACCGTTGATCGCTTGTGCATCGTTAGAAGGTGTACCATCTTCAGTTGACATCTTCACCAGCTCGTATCCTCGTGCCGCATATTCCATCACAAAATATGTCCCCGGCTGCAGATTTTGGATGGTCACTGACAAACCTGCTTTATCGAAGCCTATGTTATTGTTGATATTGTTGATATCACCATCACTGTCCTTACTGACTGTGGTGCCATTTAACTTTATCGTACCAGTTTCAAAATTCACTGTCACATCAGCCTTATAGTCATTGGGGTCTGTAATCAGGTATCTGAAGATTGCTGTTGCATTCTCCTCATCCATCTGATCAATTCGCTTGGTAAGTGTAAGTGAAGTTTTCTGCAGCGTGTTGGTGATGGTTTCATTATCCGGATAACTTACCTGATAGTTCCATCCACTCTTGCCCTCTACACATCCATTGTCTTCAATCACTACTCCATCCTTTCCTGTCACCTCACGAACACGATACTGGATTTCGATGCCTGACGTTGTATCATACTTAGGAAGGTCAGTAAATGTGTACGACCAACCATTAGAAGCGTTTAACTCAACATCTGGCAAATTTGTAGAAGCATTGGCTACCCTGTTCCAACTATTACTACCAATTTTCTGCTCCAATCTGATCCATACTTTTTCAGGTCTGCTGTCAGAAACACCTGTTTCATTCATCCATTCTTTAGAAACAGTAAATGACGTTTTCTTTAAAGTATTTTGGATCGTAAAACCATCTATTGTCTTTTCATAACCGTCAGGTACAAGCTTTTCATCAACTCGATATGTATAATTCTTACCAGATGCATTACATAATGGTAGATTCTCCCATGTATAAGTCCATCCATTAGAAGCGTTCAATTCGATCTCTCTATATGGTTCTTCATTTTGATAAAGGACAGCCACAACATTTATAGGTCTGCCCGCATAATCCTGACTATTCCATACTTTATCATCCCATGACTTACTTGCTGTAACACTTGTTCTCTTTAAAGTATTGGTAATCGTTATCGTGCTACCTTCCTCTTTGTATGACGGAACATAATCGTCTCTTGAAACAATTTCTTTCACGGTATAATCATAAACCGCTCCGGTAACCGGATTCTTTTTGATCAAATTACTCCATGTGTATTTCCATTCATTTGCAGCATTTAATGTAACCGGTAAGCTATATACATCCTCTCCCTGATATAACTGTACTGTCACAGATTCCGGTCTTTCTGAATAAGAACTATAACCATCAATTGCATCATCCCACTGCTTTTGAGCTGTAACTGTTGTATATTCTACAGAAGTATCAACCTTAACCGGCGTTACATTAGGTATGGTAAACTGCATATAACAGCATGAACCATATCCACCTCGCTCTGTATAAATAATGGATATACGATGCGGATAATTCACATCTCTCTTTTCCGGATCATTTGCATATGTCTGATTAATCCACTCTCTGATATTTAAATTTTCCCCTTGTGCAATATGTATACCACCCATATCGATTGCCAATTTTCCATCAACAAACAGCCAGAAATCATCATCACCTCTGAAGTAAAAGTTCATAGGGCCGGTATAATCACCAATTGTGAAATCAAAATCGTAACGCATTCCGAAAAACCAGTTATGAGACGTTCTGTCGGAACTGTCTTTATACCAGTCATCATTTACCTTTATCGGATCATTATCATCTTTACCGATGGCACCAAGATTACTATATTCGTAATTCTCATTATCCGCAGGATTAGTCTTCACCCCTCTATAACTTCCAAACAAAGGATCCTTACCATTGTAATATTCCAGACTATCCAGCGGCCAGAAACCATTACTATAACAAAAATCTGTGTATTTACTGATTTTTGACAAATTATCAGATACCGGTGTTTGATAGCCATTTCTGGTTACCTGATTCAAAGTATAGGTCTCCCCATATTGATCAAATACCAAATTAAAATCGTTATATACTTTTTTATAGTAAGTTGTTCCATTTGCATCCGATCCGGTTATATTAGTGCTGTTAAACAAATTATCAATCATAAATACGCCATCATTGACATTAACTTCAGAATAATTTGTTCCGGATAATCCTGTCAAAATCCCTTCAGCAACCGTCAGATACGGATATATAGTATTACCGTTTGTAGTTACCTTCACCTGAGAAATTCGGTTAATTGTGTTATATACGTTATACGATTTACCGTTCGGAAGGGACTTGGCCAATGTTCCTAAATACCCCTGTTGATTAAATGGGCCTACTGTACCATTTAATCCTACACCAGCATCCATCTCAGCCTTGGTTATATGATAATATTTATTATAACCATACTTTTCATAAGCTTTTTTGCTGCTGGTATTCGTAAATCCTTCTGTCACCACACCATTTGCCCAGTTACCGATGGTATAAACTGCTTTATTACTATTAATGCTTGAGTTAGCTCCATCCTCTACCAATGAATTAATACCCTGCATTTGAGCATTAAAATATTTTATTTCTTGTTGCGTTCCATTATTGGTTTGTGATACCTTGTTTTTTTTAGCGTTTGTACTCTGTTTATTATACAAATATCCATCCGTGATATTATAATCAAAAAATAAGGTGGGTTGACTATATGAATTCCTACTGCTGACAGGTGTATAATTAATAACAACTGTTTCGGTTGAATTATTTACTGTAAACTCATATGTTTTTCCATCTGTTAACTTTTCATAAGTTCCATCGGATTTCAGTCTATAATATCCTTCAATTGTGTAATGCTTATTGCTTTTATCTGCTAGATACACCTTGCTTAAGTTTTCAAGCGTACCGGAGAAGCCATTAGGCAGTTCAATACTGTCTTCACTATATATTTCTCTATAGCCGGTCTGATTATTAATGGACTGAGTACTCATATTATAGACTTCGTCTTTTGCATTTTGAAATACCTTGGGATATCCGGCCACAGCGTTTCCCATCACAGATGCATCTGCAACTGCATCTTCATCAATGTATGTCAGGTACGCATAATGCTTAACCTTCAGAGTAACCTTTCCATTAACAACTGCACCCAGGTTTACTGCAACATACACCGAAAAATGGTCCGTCTCCATCACCACTTCCCCGGCCTCGGTAATCTCCGCTTCCATATTTTGCACAGCTCCGGTGGTCTCATCCACATGGAACACTTCAATCTTTTCTGCAATTTCTTCTGCTGTTGTGGATTCCGTAATCGTATCCTCATTCAATTCCAATGTTATCGGCTCTGCTGCCAGCAGATTCTCCACCACTTCCTTTGTAAAAGTCACATATACAGGTCCCAAAGGCTGCACTTCCCGGCCATCTGCCATCAGTTTGATGTCAAAGGCCTGATAACTTTTTACTTCCTTGCCGAGCTTTTCTGCCTCATCCATAATTGCAGTTTCCACTGTTTCTGCTGTCTTTTCATCAATTTCTGACACAGAAATTGAAAGCTCCTCTGCATAGGGGAAACTGTCTGCAGGGCCAAACATGGTTACGATTGTATCTTTAAATTCCTGTGTCAGCTCAATTATTTCTTCTTTGGCTACATGACTATTGCTCATTGTAGTCTCCGAATCCATTCCACTCACAGTAGACTCCGGATTATTTCCGCTCACGGTAGTCTCCATATCATTTCCGCTCACAGTTACAACTGCATCACCTCCGCTTACAGTAGATGCTGATACCGTTGCAGAAAGACAACTGTTCATGAAAATGATGCCTGATAACAAAAAAGCCCATATGCCTATTATTCTACGTTTCTTCATTGCTGTCCTCCTTTTCCTTTCGTTTTGTCTCCAGTGCTCCATCTATTAATTTCATCAATTCCAACATACTTCTGAAATTCTGTTTCTTCTGCTCATCAGTCCAATGAATTTCACCTTGCCACGTTGCATTTTCCTGTCCGTATATTCGAACGATAAAGGTCTCTGAATTTCTTATATTCATTTTATTCTGCATGCCTCTCGTCCTTTCTGCTCACTCTTAGAATAGGTCATTCTATTATCATAATAAAACTATACACAACTTCCCCTTAACAAACGTCTTAATCTTTCAGTGACTTTTTATCCAACAATACAAAAATAAATGTCAAAATACACCAGATCCTGCCTGCACCCGTCTGTAAAAAATATGCTCCATATCCCACTAACGGAATATTCCACACCACTTTTCCAATTAAATGGGTTTCCTTTACCTTCATAATGTCCTCAGCCGGATTTGCATCACCTTTTGTAACAATTTCCCTTTTTTCCAGATCAACAGATACTGCCCTATGTGTTGCCGGCAACCGGGTATCCGTCCCTAACCGGAAGGTAATACAATCTCCGGGAATCACCTCATCCAACTTTGCTTCTTTTACATATATCAAAGCTCCTGGATTTATTTCGGGAGCCATGCTGTCTGACAGAATATAATAAACCTGATAATTCAATAATGTCGGTCCCTTCATCGCAAGTAACAACAGTAATAAAAGAACCAACATCATATTCCCAATTGGATTAAGCATTTTAGTGAATTTCATTTTCTTCTATCTCTTTCTTCTCTTTACAAAACAATTCCGGCAGTAAATTCAAAATCAACATAACAAACACTACTCCACAGATGGCGGCTATCCCCAGTGATGTACGCATATATATACTGATATAGCCCAGATAGGGAACATGAAAATATACTTTACCGACTACTTGATCATATGTTACCGGGCTGCTGTCTGTGGCTTCATTGGCATCTCCCTTTGTAATAAATAATTTATTTACTTTATCTGCTTCCGCAATTCGATGTGTGACCATGGTATTTCCACCTATTTTATATGTCAGAATATCACCTGCCTCTAATTCCTCCGGTACTACATCTCTGATATATACGATTTCTCCCACAGATATCTCTGGTTCCATGCTGCCGCTGAGTACGGCAAGTGTTTCAAAACCCAGTATCCGGGGCAACAACAAAAGTGCTGCTGCCACAGCCAAACAAACTAATAAAAATGTACTTAATATATTGCATATTTTTCTCAACATCTCGGTTCCTTCTTATCTTGATACAATTTCGTCTATCCCCTTTATCAGTTCCAACTCACTGTCAAAGACGATCATTTTATCTTTTTCTCTGTAATAAAGCCAGCCCTGCCAGGTGGCTTTCTGGCGATATCTGACATAAATCAACAGTGTCATCAGCTCACCTTTTTTATCATCCAGATCTTTACCATCCAGCACGGAATGTATTTTTGTGTGCCTCCCTCCCGGTTGATACTCTTCAAAGCTTCTTTCACGTACAGAGCTTTGAGGAAAATTAATTTTCTCATATAGTTGATCCATTTGTTTCATAAGCTGTCCCACATTTTGAAACATAATACTTCCACTATCATATTTATGGTACATCCGACCACCAATTTCCCCGTTAATGTTCCGATCAACACATACACAAACAATATTGGGGGCTGCCCACATTCTATTAAGCAATGCCATCTTAACTTCTCCCCTACTATTTATCCATCCATTCTTCTGACAAAGAAAAATGCATGCTGCTTCCACAAACATCCAAATCTATTGCAGATGTCACATAGTATCTCAAACACTTTTTCCATGAATTGTGCTTTTCACAAAAAGCTTTTGTAATGCGTCCCGCAATCAATTTACAATCTTCTTCATTTGTACCATTTAACATCAGTACAAATTGAGAAGGACTGCACAAGCTGAACAAGTCTCCTCTTCTCAATGTCCGCTTAATTGCACTTTTCAATTCTTCCGCCAACATATGAACCCTGTCCTTTGTCTCTATGGGATTTCCCTTTGCATCACGAATATTTACAATCATCAGGCATGCCGTCTGCCCATTTCTTTCTGACATTCGCTTGATAATCCGAAAAACTTCAACAAAGTTCGGATAATTCAGGTAATAAGCTCCGCTATCTTCCTCTTCTTCACACAATCCCTTTTTTATATCTTCTATTCCTTGTTCACAGTTGTTAATTTTACTATTCATATGCTTGAACTGTTCTAATACTCGTTCAGATGGTGCAACACCTAATTCTTCAAAGAACATTTTACTGGTAGCTTCATATTCTGCCAGTGCTTCTTTATATCGATTCATGGAAGTCAGACACTCGATTTTTACAGCCTGCCATTCTTCAAACGGATACATTTTTATGGCATCCTCACACAATTCTAAAACGGTTTCATATTCACCTCTTTCCATTAACACACCACAGACATACTGTAAAGTTTCTGAATATTTATTCTGATAATTCAAGGCTTCCATCAACACCCAGTTTTCACTGTGCAATTCCACCAGAAAATCTCCCTGATATATTCTGCAGGCTTTACTGTACAATTCCAGTTTTTCTTCTTCATTCTCACACAGTCTTCCCTGCTCCAAAAGACGTTCAAACTCCCTCACATCCAGAATGACATTCATGGGAGAATCCCAATAATAATTTCCATTTTCAATCTTTATGTAATCCCAGGCCGGCAAACCTGCTGCCAGCAACTTTTTTCTGATTCTATGGGCAGTCACATTCAGATTATTTGTCGGATCATCTATATCCTCTCTTTCATACAAATATCTCAAAAGCTGTCCTCGTGCAATTCCTTCTTCTCCGCAATAAAGCAGTATCTGAAGCAATTGCATCCCTTTTGTCAGTGTATTGCGTTCCAACGTTATAATCTGTCCTTTATATTTTAAATAAAAGCTTCCGAACATATTTACATATAAATTATCGCTCATCTCTCCCCCTCCAGACTATCCGTTTTCTTTCAATACATTATCCATTAAAAATAAAAGTTCTAACACACTCCGGAAATTTTCTCCCTTTTTTCCTTCAATCCAGGATATGGTTCCTTGCCAACTGGAATGTTGTCGATACAGCACTCTCAGTGTAAATGTTGCCTTTTTTCCCATCCGCGGAGAGATTGGATATATTTTTTCTCGATCAGGATACTGCAGCACTTTAAATCCCCTTCTCTCCATGTAAGCCTGTGGATAATTTACGTCTTCCATTACAGCATCCAACTTTTTAATAAAATCAATTGTGCTGTTAAATTGAATCCCTTCGTTGAAACCCGGATCATACATTTGACCACATAAAATACTATTTTCGTATTTATCTATACAGATAGTAGTAATTCTATATTGTTTTCCCAATGTCGGCTCTTTCATGCTTATATTCTCCTCTATCGCTCAACTACATAATTTGTATTATGTTGTTTACATAGCGATACATGTTTGGATTCTACAATCATTAAGAAAATAAATCAATAAAAGTTACACAATAAAAATATTTTGAAGCAAACAATTTGAAATATAACCGTAAATTCCGGCACCACAAAAAAAGGTCAACAATCCTTGGGAAGGTTGGCTTTGTTTTTGTGCTCTTGAAGCTTCTCAAAACCTCAATGCATACTATCAAATTCGTGTTATCCCCAGAGGTGGTCTTGATTCAATACCACATAATACAAATTATGTTATATTATCAATCCTAACTGTTCAATTTGTCTGCGATGCTCTATTCCTGTTGTCATTATATATATTCGGGTTGTTTCAATACTGCCATGTCCAAGTATATCTGCCAATTTCGCAATATCTTTTTCAATCCCATAAAATGTTCGTGCAAAAAGTTTCCGCAGATTATGAGGAAAAACCTTTGACGGATTTACCTTCGCCGCTTCACATAAACTTTTCATTTTTGTCCAGATATTACTTCGGTCCAGAGGATTTCCATTACGCGTTACAAAGATAGGACCACTTGCAATACCTTTCTTTTTTGCAAAAGCCAACAACATTTTTTTCAACTTGCCCGGAATCAGAATCATCCTTAATTTGCTTTTACATTTCACAGACACCTGACCGGTCTTCACCGCTTCAACTGTAAAAAACTTTAATTCCGATATACGGATCCCCGTACCGCAAATTGTCTGCAGGATCATATTGATCTGTTCCTGATCTTTCGATGCATTCAACAAACGCAAATATTCTGTCTTAGATAATTCTCTTTCTTCTGCGCAATAAATCCGCCTCTGGCACTTGATGGTTTTTACCTTGCAATCTGTCCAATCCAAAAATGTAAGCAGGCTATTCAAAGAAGCCAACATAGAATTGATGGAACAGATTGCAAGTTTGCGTTCTTCCAGGTATTTTTTATAAGCCACAGTCAATTCCTTTGTTACGGGCTGTACTTCTGCATATGTCAAAAAGGTACGCGCATCCCGAAGATATTTTTCCACGGTAACTGCACTCTTTTCTTCACGAAGCAGATAATCACGAAAATCAATCAGGTGTTGTTGTGTTAATATTCTCTCAGTCATTCTTAATCCTCCTGGTTTTGATAAACATAATTTCATATATTTTACCCATTATCTGCCAAATTTATCTATAAAACAGAAAAAAAGACCAGGAAAATATCAAAATTTTCCTGATCTTTCTTATCTACTATATTATTTGCCTACAGTTCGTACGGTGTCACCTGATATACGTAATAATTCAACCAATTGGTATACAAATTATTACTATGCGATCTCCACTGCAGAAGTGGCTTCTCGGTAGGATCATCATTTGGATAATAGTTATACGGCACATGAATGGGCAGGCCCTTGTTCAGGTCTCTGTAGTATTCATTGTGCAGAGTATATCTGTCATATTCCGGATGGCCGTTTACAAAGATTTTCTTTCCTTCCTCTGCAATCGCAAGAAATACTCCTGCATCTTCCCCTTCTGCTAATACGGTTACCTGAGGGCAAGCATGTATTGCTTCGGCAGGGGTTTCTGTATGGCGACTGTGGGGTGCCAAAAACACATCATCAAATCCTCTCACCAGGGGAGTCTTTCGGTTGGATACATTGTGTGGGTATACACCAAAAAGCTTCTGGGGCAGAGCACGCTTATTGATACCATAATAATGATAGAAGCCTGCCTGTGCTCCCCAGCAGATATGTAATGTGGACGTCACATGAGTTTCCGCCCAGTCCATAATCTCACACATTTCTTCCCAGTAATCCACTTCTTCAAAGGTCATATCTTCCACCGGGGCACCGGTAATCACCAGACCATCATAATTCTTGTGGCGGATTTCATCAAACGTAGTGTAAAATCTGTCCAAGTGATTGGGAGACGTATTCAGGGATATATGACTCTTCATATTCAGGAAGGTGATATCTACCTGCAAAGGTGTATTTGCAAGCATTCGCAGCAGATGTAGCTCCGTATCCTGCTTCACAGGCATGATATTTAATATCAGCACCTGCAGGGGACGGATATCCTGGTGCATTGCACGATATTCATCCATTACAAATATATTTTCACGTTCCAGTATCTCTCTTGCCGGTAAATCATTTTGAATCCTTATAGGCATTTTAACATCTCCTTAACTTAAATATTGATTTTGGAAGTCTTCTTCTGTCAGAATCGGAACCCCCAATTCCTTTGCTTTTTTATTCTTTGAAGAATTAGAAGTAATATCATTATTGATCAGACATGCCGTTTTGGAAGTCACACTTCCTGTAACTTTACCGCCCTTCTGCTCGATGATATCCTTTAATTCATTTCTGTTCGCATAATAATTCAAGCTGCCTGTAATGCAGAAGCTCTTGCCGCTTATAGGACTGTCTGTTTCCACCGCAGCTGCTTCTTCCAATTTCACTTCGGCCATCAGGTTCTTGATCTGCTGAATATTCTGAGGATTCTGCATATAATCCGCAAATGCAGTGGCAATCACTTCGCCGATGCCTTCTACCTCACTTAATTGTTCTACATCAACCTGCATCAGTTTGTCAAGACTATAATCAAAATGTCTGCTCAAAACTTTTGCCGTAGCTACGCCGATACCTGTAATTCCCAAAGCATACAGTACCCTGGGCAAAGTAGTTTCTCTGGATGCCTCCACACTGTCAATCAGATTGTTATAGGACTTCTCACCAAAGCCTTCCATCTCCACGATCTGCTCTTTATATTGCTGCAGTTTATAAATATCTGCAAACTCATGCAAAAATCCCTGAGCAAGAAACTTTTCCAAAGTCATCTCGGAAAGACCATCAATATTCATGGCATCCCTGCTCACAAATAAAGTAAATGCTTTGATTTTTTTTGCATCACATGCTTCATTGGTACAATACAGGGACTGCACTTCACCCACACTGCGAATCTGGGTCTTTCCGCCGCATACCGGGCAAAATTCCGGAATCTCCAAAGTATCACTGCATGTGAGATTCTCCGCAATCTGGGGAATAATCATATTGGCCTTATAAACAGTGATCCGATCACCGAGGCCTAATTTCAACCCTCTCACTATACTGATATTGTGGACAGAAGCTCTGCTTACCGTCGTACCTTCCAATTCCACCGGTTCAAAAATAGCCACGGGATTGATCAATCCGGTTCGACTTGCACTCCATTCCATCTCTTTTAAAGTAGTTTCCCTGATTTCATCCTGCCACTTGAAAGCGATGGAATGCTTGGGAAACTTTGCTGTCCTTCCCAATGCTTCACCAAAAGCAATGTCCTCAAAGCTCAGCACCAGACCATCGGAAGGCACATCATAGGTCTGAATGCGTTGTTCAAATTCTGCAATTCCTTCTAAAATCGTATCCGGTGTCACCTTCAGATAATCTACAACCGTAAATCCCTGCTCTTTTAAGAAGCGAAACTGAGCCTCCCTGCTGTTCTCAAAATCATAGCCTTCCGCCCGCACTAATGTAAACGCATACAACTGCACATTTCTCTGGGCTGTAACTTCGTTATTCAGCTGTCTCACAGAACCGCTGCAAAGATTACGAGGATTTTTATACTTTGCTTCCACATCCTCTATCTGTGCATTGATTTTTTCAAAATCGCTGTAAGTAATGACTGCTTCACCCCGCAGTATCAATTCTCCCTGAAAAGCAATTTGAAGGGGTAGGTTTTTAAACATTTTGGCATTATTGGTGACTACTTCACCGACCTCGCCATTCCCTCTGGTAACTGCTTTCTCTAATTTTCCGTCTCTGTAAGTAAGAACAACAGTCAATCCATCCAATTTCCAACTAAGCAACCCTTCTTTATCCTGCAGCCACTCGCGCAGTTCCTCCCTGTCCTTGGTCTTCCCCAGGGAAAGCATGGGTTCATCATGGGCTTCTTTGGGTAGTTCCTCCACTGCTTCATACCCCACATTCACAGTAGGACTGTTGGATAATACCACACCGGTCTCTTCCTCCAGAGCCACCAGTTCATCATACAATTTATCATATTCAAAATTGCTCATGATTTCCTTATCCTGAGCATAATAAGCTTTGGAAGCTTTATTCAAAGTATCTACCAAAACTTTGATACGTTCCACCTTTTTATCAGTCATTTACCTTGCCTCCTGCCGGCATTATATTTAAACTATTAATTTTCGCTCACTCGCTGCATGCCCACGCTGCGATACAGTTCTTCCAACTCTGTACCGGTCACTTCTCTATATTTTCCGGGCACCAGTTTCCCCAACAACACATTCATAACTCGTACACGCTTCAAATGTGTTACTTCATATCCCAGGGTCTTACACATACGGCGAATCTGCCTGTTTAACCCTTGTGTAAGAATGATACGGAAAGTAAATTTACCGATTTTCTCCACCTGACAGGGGCGGGTCTTCGTTTCTAGCTCTTTCAGATAAACGCCTTTTTGCATTTCTTCTATAAAAGTATCTGTAATCTCCTGATTTACTTTTACAATATATTCCTTCTCATGGCCATTGGCTCCCCGCATGAGGGCATTGATCAGATCACCGTCATTGGTCAACAAAAGCAGCCCTTCCGAATCCTTATCCAGTCTTCCGGCATAGGTCACACGCACCGGAAACCTAATATAATCATTTATGACTTTCTCGGCATATTTATCTTTTTCTGTACAGATCACACCAACCGGTTTATAGAAGGCAAGTACTGCTGTCTTTGTCCTGCCACCCAGCACCTTCTTCCCCACTCTGACCTCATCCGTTGGGATCACCTTACATCCCATATCTGCAACATGTCCGTTTACGAAGACTTTACCGGATTCAATCAGTTTATCCGCTTCTCTCCGGGAACATACGCCGCACTGTGCCAGATATTTATTTAATCTTGTTGCTTCCACGGCTCCATCTCCTCAATCCTACGAACTTCCGGCACACCTTCTTTTTCTGAAAGTGCCTGTTTTGCCAATTTGTCTGCCATTTCATTATAATAAACATTTGAATGGGCTGCAACCTTAGTAAATCTTAAATTTATCTGACTGCTCCAACGCCTCATTGCTTCTGCATATTTCCTCGTCAGCTCTGTCTTACTTTTCCAAGCACCTGTGACCCATTTCTCCACACCTTCATAATCATAACGAATCTCCAACCTTGAAAAATCATTTTTAATGGCCCATCTGACAGCGAACATGGATCCCAGCATCTCTCCTGTTACATTCCGAAGCTTTGCAGAATCCGGATTATTCCCACTACCATTCTCCACATATATTGTACCATCCGGCAACAAAAATACACATCCAAAGGCATATTTTAGCAAAGAATGCTCATAACTGCCATCCACGTAAGCAATCAAAGTGTCCTGCGTCTGGTTCAGCTCTCTCGGTATCTGCTTATCAAACTTTCCTTTCTGTTCGCCAACCGACAATTTCACTTCATCAACATTGATTCCAAGATACGCACAGGCTTCCTGCAATCCTGCAAAGCCCTTGTACTCAGCTCCCGAAAAGCCATCCACAGCGGCTTTACACGCCTCCCAATCATCATATATTCCGGGCTTTATCCCCTTCTTTACTGCATAAAATTTCTTTGCTGCCACGGCCTCTGCCACTCCTGTAAATCATTCTTTTTTTCATACCTGATATGCATAATATCATACCACAATCTAAACTATATGTCCAAAAATAAAATTAATTTCCTCACTTCTGCCTCTTATCCCTGACTGCCATCAGCACCGGGAAATGATAGCTCCTCTTCTTTAAAAATTCTTCTAAACTTTCCCCATATATATCCGGTCCAACAGAATTGCTGTATGTATTGTAGCCAACAAACTTTCCCTCCTGATAACGCACCGCTACAAAATGTGCTCCAAACCGGAATCTCCTGTGCCAATAATAAAACATCACACATACATCGCTGTCCTTAACCAACTTATCAAACTTCTTACGTCTAACTGTAACCTTTACCGAAAAACCTTTTTGCATAAAAAATATTGCTGGACCAAACAGAAAGGTACCTATATTGCCATTAATGATGGGGATTTGCCATGTAAAATAATGAATCAGCTTTTCCACATCCACTTTATACCCCATAAGCCGTAAAGCATTGTACACAGCAATCCAGCCGCAGCCTGTAGCTGCACTGGATCGCAAGCCATACCTCCACTGCCTCTTGGGAATCTTTTTTTGATTATATATCAAATCATTCATTTCCTACCCCTCTTAATCTATCAGATACTGATATAATACTTTTTGAAAATGAGCAGGAGTTCTGAATTCTCCTGCTCATTTTATCCCCTATATTTCAGAGTCAGACTGCATACTTACTTATCGTCTCCTCTATCCGGCTCCTCACCAACGCAGCCAACTCTACCGTATTCATATCCTTGTATTCTTCATATAGAATCGGCTCTAAATAATGAATCTGTACCGTTACCGGCTTGCATCCCTTCTGATCTAACACTTTAAAACTGTCAATAAAGGCTACCGGCAATACAGGGCACTTACTCTTAAGTGCACATTTGAAACTGCCGCCGTGAAACTCCAGCATCTTGTTGCCCATCCTGCTTCTGGTTCCTTCCGGAAAAATCAGGTAATTACGCCCCTTTTTCACTTCCTTGATCACATTGACAATCACTTCCATAGATTGTTTGATATCCTCTCGGTCCATGGCAAAGGAATGGGTACAGGCAATGATCTGTTTGAGAAATGGCACCTGAGCAAGTTCCTTCTTTAACACTGCTGCCAGGGGATTGTCACAGGTAGCTGCTATCGCCAACACATCGAACATCCCCTGATGATTGCCATACATCAGAAAACCATTTTCCTTCGGAATATTCTCCACTCCATGCACCTGTAAATTAATATTCCCTGTCGTTACTGCCCGCCTCAATA
Source organism: Acetatifactor sp. (assembly GCA_045544275.1). GTDB lineage: Bacteria > Bacillota > Clostridia > Lachnospirales > Lachnospiraceae > Acetatifactor. Next base: position 59,333 of record JAZPYS010000057.1, read on the forward strand.
TATACTGGATATGCTGCCATTTCTCCAATTCCGGATATTCTTCCGTATGCTTTGCATAACGGCACAGCTTTATCCATGCCCCCGGTACTCTCCAAAAATTCCTGAGTACCATCAAAAGTATTCGAACCATTATTTTACGCCTCCGTTATCTTCTCGGTCTGCAGGAACATCCAATGCCCAACGCACCTTCTCCTGTATGGCAGGAAATACCTAAGGACAGATTATCACACATCACTTCCATGCCTGGAAAATATTCCTGAATCTCTTGAATCCAACCGGCTGTAGTCTCCTCATCCGCACTGGATGCTGCCATCAAATATACTTCACCCTTCTCGTAATATTCCCGGAAAGTGACTTCTAAATCTTGTTTCATGGCTTCCAGCATCTCTCTTCGAGCTTTCTTCATGCCGCGGCATTTGCGATAGGTTTCTAAAACTCCTACATCCAGCTTCAATACAGGCTTAATATTTAAAAGAGTACCGATTGCCGCTGTTGCAGGGGTGATACGACCGCCCTTTTTCAAAAATTCAAGTGTTTCTACACCCAGATAAATGGACATCTGATTTCTGGAAAGCTCCAAAGCATCCTTGATCTCCTCGGCTTTCATTCCTTCTTCTGCCATTTCCAGTGCGTCCAGAATAGAGCGATGAAGGGGCGTTGCAATACGTCCGTTGTCCACAACAAATACTTTGCCGTCAAATTCATCTTCCTCTGCCAGCACCATAGCGGTATTACAGGAGCCACTCAGTCCGCTGCTCATAGGAATATACAGAATCTGCTCATATTCTTTCAAGCCTTCCCTCCAAAGCTCCATAACTGCATTGGGAGACTGCTGGGAGGTTGATACTTTTTTACCATTGTTCAGTGCATCAAAGAATTCTTCCCTTGTAATAGATACTCCTTCATAAAAACATTCCTCTTCTACATAAAAAGGCATTGGAAGCATCATAATACCTAAACGCTTCGCCTCTTCCGGGGCTATTCCGCTGTGACTGTCTGTCGCTATCCCAACCGGTTTCATACAAAATTCCTTTCATTTATGGTTACATAAATTTTTATGGCAATATAATTATCTAACTTCTTTATTGCTTTAAATCTGTTGTAGTTATGATAACATATTTTTTCCTGTTTTTCTACCAGAATAGTCAGACTTTCAATTTATAACTATTAAAAAAGTATAAACTTGTATATTTGTTTGTCCGTGAAATGCAATAAAAAGACTCCACAAACAACTTAATGTCTGTGGAATCTTTTCATACAATATATTAATTTGATTTATACCACACCCTGTGCAGTCATCGCATCAGCAACCTTTAAGAAGCCTGCAATATTTGCACCTGCAACATAGTTACCATCCATACCATACTTCTTTGCAGCATCATCAAGATTGTGGAAGATGTTCACCATAATGGTCTTTAACTTACTGTCTACTTCTTCGAAGGTCCAGCTAAGTCTTTCGCTGTTCTGGCTCATTTCCAGGGCGGATGGGCAACACCGCCTGCATTTGCAGCCTTACCGGGGCAGAACAATACTTTGCTGGTCTGGAAGTATTCAGTTGCCTCCAAAGTAGTAGGCATATTAGCACCTTCTGCAACTGCGATTACACCATTTGCAACGAGTGCTTTTGCATCGTCAAGGTTCAATTCATTCTGGGTTGCACAAGGAAGTGCAATATCAACCTTCACTGACCACTGATTGGTTCCTTCAGCCTTCTTGTCATGATATTCTGCACTTGGTCTTGCAGCTGCATATTCTGACAATCTTGCACGCTTTACTTCCTTCACTTCCTGAAGAAGTGCCACATCAATTCCTTCCGGATCATAGATCCAACCTGTAGAATCAGAACAGGTTACAGGCTTAGCGCCCAATTCCCATGCTTTTTCGATTGCGTAGATTGCAACGTTACCTGCACCGGAAACTGCAACTGTCTTGCCTGCAATATCAATGCCGTTGCACTTTAACATCTCTGCAGTTAAATATAACAAACCATAGCCGGTTGCCTGCTTTCTTGCCAGGGAACCGCCGTAAGAAAGTCCCTTACCTGTCAGAACTCCTTCATATAATCCGGTAAGTCTCTTGTACTGGCCGTACATATAACCGATTTCTCTTGCACCTGTACCGATATCACCTGCAGGAACGTCAGTATCTGCACCGATATATTTATAAAGCTCTGTAATGAAGCTCTGGCAGAACGCCATCACTTCTCTGTCAGATTTACCTTTAGGATCAAAGTCAGATCCTCCCTTACCACCGCCAATAGGAAGACCTGTCAGGGAATTCTTGAAAATCTGTTCAAAACCAAGGAATTTGATGATACCAAGGTTTACAGAAGGATGAAGTCTTAAGCCACCCTTGTAAGGTCCGATTGCTGAATTGTACTGTACACGATAGCCTGTATTTACCTGTACCTGACCATTGTCATCTACCCATGGAACACGGAAAATGATCTGTCTTTCAGGATTTACAAGTCTCTCTAATAATGCATCCCTTTTGTATGCTTCTTCATTCGCTTCAATAACAACTCTTAAGGATTCCAGAACCTCTTTTACTGCCTGATGGAACTCCGGCTGCGCTGGATTCTTGCTTACAACTAATTCGTATACCTCATCTACGTATGACATAATTTAATCTCCTCCTTTTATGTGAATACTTGTATACAAGTATTTTATTCACTTATGCGTACTATTATATTACGTTTTTTTCAAAATCACAACAGACTTTATCACAGCAAATCATAAAAGTTTTTTGTTTGTTTTTATGCAAACTGCACAAGAGCAAATACAAGTATTCACTCCATCCACAAAAAAGGATGCTACCTCTGAAAGATCGCACCCTTATCCTTTTCTTATTCTTTTTTATTGAACAAATTCTGATTTTACATACCCGACTGTACCGTTGTAATTAATCTTGCACCAATCATCTACTCTTTCCAGCAGATCAGCAGAATCTCCGCCTGCTAAAACACCTAATTTTTCTGCATCCTGACTGGGTGACGTACGCACATTTACGGTTGTGACAGCTGTGACCGTTCCGATTGCTTCCCCGGTTACTGCCTCCGCCATCTGCAGATATTCAGTCTTGATGTAACCTTCCTTACCATCTGCAACGACTTTGCTCCAGCCATTCACTTTCTGCTCTAATACTTCAACCTTAGTACCGCTGCTCACCTTTGTCACTTTGTCAGCGATCTCACTGTCTGAACTTCTTACATTAACAGTAGTGGTGGCCGTTGCATACACCGGTCCGGTCTGTTCAGGCTCTTCAGGAACTGCAGTCTGCTCACCTTCGGCAGCCTCACCCTCTTCACCTTCCACAGCCGTTGTCTCCTTTTCAGATGCATTCTGCTCTGCAATGATCTCACCTGTGGTCTTCTGAACATCATTGACTACTTCTTGAATATAAAAATACAAATCTGTATTATTCTTAAATGTAGTGTTGCATTCTTCATTTACACGATTGCTTAACTCAGCTACATCATCCTGCAGATTTGCCACTCTAATATACTCTACTTCTTCCTCGCTTACCTCACCGGTATTCATGTAAAGCTTACCATTCTCATCAGCACATACATAAAAAGTTTCCATACCGGAAATCGCTTCTTCAAATCCATAAACAGTCATCTGGAAATAAACATATACCAGATATGAGTTCTCCACAGGTCCCGGTTTAGTATAAATAGTAATCTGCGGATAACTTTCAATATACTGACTCATCTCCGGAATCTTGATCTCATCGGTCTCATCCAGAAAATTGGTAACATTCTTAATGGTATCTACATCACCAGTCGCATATGCATTATAATATGTTGCGACCAAAGTATATAATTCACTGTTCGTATTTTCTTCCATAAGAATGTTTTCCTGCAAAACCTCTATAGCAGGCTCTGTAGAAACAACGTTTTCGCCTGTAACCTGTACAAGTTCCTCCGGAACCTCCCCATTACTGATTCTCAATGCGAAGAACACTGCAACAGCTACTACAAGAACGATGATAACAGGGAACACAAACTTGCTGTTCTTGAATATGAACTTCTTCAAAGACAGCATCTTCTCTTTTATCATGAATCTATCTCCTCTTTATAAACAATGCTCCAATACTACAATCAAGGTGATGTAAATGCAGCCAACAGGACTCGAACCTGCATCAAAGGCGTCGGAGGCCTCCGTTTTATCCATTAGACTATGGCTGCAAATATTACGAATTTGTTACATCACCTTGACTATAATATCACATATTATCAAATCTGTCTATAAAAATTAATAAAATTTAATGAATCTGTATCAGCTTGCGTTCTGAACGATCATAAAAATATGGATAATCTGACAATACCTCCTCCGCAGACAGTTGAATGATATTAATATCCCGGATCATTTCATGAAGTATTTTCCCTTCTCTTTGTAATTCGTGAAATCTCTCCTTCCTGAGAACCAGTACCTCATGAATAGAGCTGGGCAGAATATAAAAATCACTTTTTAGCTGTTCCGCAATCCATGTAAGAGCCTGAGGATATAATATCACTGCTGCCCCATAAATCTTTTGCCGATTGGTCAGCACATAAAGCTGTTCCTCCCCACATTCACTCAAATCAATCTCCAAATGCATCTGCTTCAATACTTCATTAATGCCGTAGAAGGTAACCGGAAATAATCTGGGCGTATTTACCTCCGCCAGCTGCATCAGCTGATGATAATTCACGCCCCATTCTTCCATGTGATTGTTGTGAATCAAAATCATTCCGTCCCCCAACTCTTCTGACCAGAATGCATAAGAAAAACAGATGGCCAGATCCCAGAAGGGAATATAAGGTACATCCTGCAGCAGTTCCCGATTGCGCTTCGCATGTACCAATCGATATACGATACGATCCTTTACCTTGTTAAAGTCTTTAAAGAAATTCATATCAATATTCTCTTTGGGAAGACTCTCCTGATAAATATTGTAGATTTTACTTACTATATTTTCCAGCGAAACATCATTTTGGTAAAGCTCATAGAATGACTCCAGATAGATTGTGGGTACGATATTCGACTGCTTAGAGCGAATGGTAAGACCATGCAGTAATACATCATTGTTCTTTCTGATCTGCTGAATCTCAGTTTCATAGGATTCCCCAAGACATTCTTTCATTTTTTCCAATACTTTTTCTGTAAATTCCTGAAATTTCATTTTCTCCTCTTTTCCGTGTTGATACACTATTTTTTATAAATCCCGTAAAAGCGAAGATCCCAAATTTCAGAATTGTACCACAAAAAGGCAATGGAGATAAACTCCATCGCCCTACATGTCATTTCAATATACAGAAATTAAACTCTTGATAAATATTCGCCTGTTCTGGTATCAATCTTGAGCTTGTCCCCTGTTTCAACAAACAGTGGAACATATACAAGTGCGCCAGTTTCAACAGTAGCAGGTTTGGTTGCGCCAGTAGCAGTATCCCCCTTGAAACCTGGTTCTGTTTCGGTAACTTCAAGTTCAACGAACAGAGGAGGTTCAACAGAAAATACATTGCCATTGTGTGAACAAACCTTACACATATCGTTTTCTTTTACGAATTTAAGAGAATCACCAACGGTTTCTTCATTAAGACCGATCTGATCATAGCTTTCAACATCCATGAAGTAATATAAATCACCGTCGTTGTATAAATACTGCATATCTCTTCTATCAATACGAGCCTGTGGGAATTTTTCCTGAGGTCTGAAAGACTTTTCGATAACACCACCACTGATAATATTTTTCAGTTTGGTTCTAACGAAAGCTGCACCCTTTCCGGGTTTTACATGCTGGAATTCGATGATCTGATAAATACCATTGTCCATTTCAATAGTAATACCATTTCTGAAATCACCTGCAGAAATCATAAATATATTCCTCCTAATATTAATCACGTTTTAATTCTTTAATAGTTTATACTAAAAATGCACATATTTCAACTATTTTTTTATATTTTGCTGAAATTCCTTCGATTTACTGTCCGTTTCTGCGAAAAACCTCTTCCACCACAAAATCAATGGCCTGAATATACCCCTGCAGTCCCTGTCCGTAAATCTGTTTATCACAGACGGGCGCTGTCACAGACACCTTTCTGAATTCCTCCCGCTTTGTAATATCAGAAATATGTATCTCAACCTTTGGCACTACGATGCTTGCCAATGCATCACGGATGGCATAGCTGTAATGGGTATACGCACCGGGATTGATCACTATGGCATCCGTCCCGTCAAAATAGGCTTCCTGCAGACGGTCGATAATACCGCCCTCATAGTTGCTCTGAAATGTAATCACTTCATGTCCGCATGCTTTCCCCTTCTCCTCCAGCATTTGCAACAGATAGGCATAGTCCTGATTACCATAAACGCTTTTTTCCCGAATCCCCAAAAAATTTAAATTTGGCCCATTGATCACTAAAATCTTCATCTTCCCAATTGCTCCTCTATGTATGCTTCAATTCTATCCATAATCTGTGCCGTATCCTTGTCATCCACATCAATGATCAGGTCTGCACAACTCTCATAGGCTTCCTTACGTGCTGCCATCAATACACGCACCTTCTCCTGAGGGTTATCTCCCTGAAGAAGGGGTCTGGTGGTATCCCCTTTCAGTCTCTCACAGACAGTCTCCGGACGAATACGCAGATACACTACCGTTCCCAGTTCTTTAATAAGTGGTCTGTTCTCTTCTCTGACCGGCGTACCGCCGCCCAAAGAGAGTATCTTCTCTGTATTGGATTGGCAAAGTTTTTTCAGCGTCTGGGTTTCCAGATTCCTGAAATACCCCTCACCTTCTGTGGCAAAAATATCCGCAATACTCCTGCCTGCCTTCTTTTCAATCAGTTTATCTGTATCCTCCACGATCCTGCGCAGCCGATAAGACAGCTTAATCCCCACCGTAGATTTTCCGCTGCCCATAAAGCCGATCAGCACAATATTATTTTTTTTCATTCTGTATCCTTCCTGCCATCCGTTATCCTTTTATCATCTCAGCATAAACCTTCTCTGCTACTTCCTCTGTTATCGATGTCTCGTTCCAAAGTTCATAAGCAATGACTCCTTGATACAGAAGCATTTTAGCACCATTATATGCCCTGCCGCCGGCAGCATGTGTTAACTTCATAAATTTCGTAACCGGAGGATTATAGACAAGATCATACCCAATCTCCACTTTATCATAAAAAGCAGCATCTTCAATCACCGCACTGTCCATATCCGGATGCATGCCCACACTGGTAGCCTGAATAACCGGATACTTATCTTCCGTCAACTTATAATGGTCTGTCAATTCAAGTGCCTGCGCAAATGCATATCCTGCCAATGCATTTACTTCCTCTGCAATGCGGGCAGCCCGTTCCAAAGTTCGATTCAAAATGATAACACCTGCTGCACCCTTCTCCAAAAGCATGATTGCAACCGCTCTTGCCACTCCTCCTGCACCGAGAATGATAACATTTCTGTTCTTTATTTCTACACCATCACTGACCATGGCTCGATACAGCCCGGGCATGTCGGTATTATATCCCTTATAGCCACCCTCCGTGCGCACCAGTGTATTTACAGCTCCGATTTTAGAAGCCAGATCATCGATTTCCACCAGATATTCCATGACATCACTTTTGTAAGGAATCGTTACATTCACTCCCAGCATATTCAAAGCATATGCGCCCTTTACTGCCTCCTCCAATCTATCCTTTTCCACACGAAAAGGCACATAGACCATATTCATGCCGGTTCTTTCTGCCATATGGTTATGGATCAGCGGCGACAATGTATGTTCCACAGGATTTCCAATTAAGCCACAGGTCTTTGTATGTCCGTTATATTCCATGATATCTCCTCAACCATTTTTACTTTTTCTTTTTATGATAAAAATACAAGACAATCCACTCCAACTTCCTCTTCAGTACTATCTGAATCTCTTCTTTGGGATGAATCGGTTTTACCAACCAGGTCTGAATTCCCAACTTTTTTGCACCCCACACATCCGTAAAAAGCTGATCACCGATAAAAATGGTTGTCTCCTTTGTGGTTCCCATCTGTTCCATGGCATCCAAATATCCTCCTGCAGAAGGCTTGCCGGCCTTATAAATATATTTTGACTGAACCTGCCCTGCAAAGCTTTTTACTCTCGGCTCCTTATTATTGGACAAAAGCACTGTATCAAAACCAATTCTGTGCAGACGCTTGAACAAACGTATGGCCTGCTTATCTGCAGGAGCCCCATGAGGAACCAATGTATTATCTATGTCAAAGATAATACCACGATAGCCTTTTACATATAATCCTTCAAAATCCAGTTTATAGACCGAATCTTTTTCATGATCCGGATAAAAACGCTCTAACATAATTAAACCTCTCACTTTTATTTAAAAATAACAGCAGGGGCATCCCCTGCCGTTTTCTATTGCAGAACCTTCTTCAATTCATCCATAAATGTATTAATATCCTTGAACTCCCTGTATACGGATGCAAAACGCACATAGGCAACCGCATCCAGATCCTTTAATTTGTTCATGACCAACTCACCGATGATCTGACTGGGAATTTCTTTTTCTTCCATATTGAAAATTTCCGTTTCCACTTCATCCACTAAATTGGTGATCTCTTGAGCACTGACAGGTCTTTTGTGACAGGCACGTAAAACACCGCCTTCAATCTTGGATCGCTCATAAGTCTCTCTGTTGTCATCCTTTTTTATGATGATGAGAGGTATCGTCTCAATCTTCTCATAGGTAGTAAATCGCTTACCACAAATGTCACAGACTCTCCTGCGTCTGATAGAGTTGTTCTCCTCAGCCGGTCTGGAATCGATTACCCGCGTATTTTCATGATTGCAAAACGGACACTTCATATGTACCTCTTTCCTGCATTTCACTAACATGCTCGTGAAACGTATTTTTTTATAGTATAAAAGATTCAACAGTTGATGTCAACCAAAATGATGTCCGGACCGATCTGCTTGATATCTTTAAAGCAAATTTCAATTGTCTTATCTGCCGAAAACAAAGAAAACCATCTGCAGCTTTCGCATACAATAATCTTACAGATGCAGCCATTACATGGATCCAGTTCCAGATCACATACACGTCCTAAAGACTTACAGTCCCTGATATTGATTACTTCTTTTCTCTTCAATTCCGAAAATAACACTACCATCACCTACATTCCCTTTTATATATTATATGAATAATTCTGCCAGTGGTGGCAATACTATCCTTATCAGACGGAGGTAAGGAAAACATGGCGATGGGAAAAGTTGAAATCTGTGGTGTGAACACTGCAAAGCTGCCTTTACTGAAAGCTTCTGAAAAAGAAAAGCTCTTTTCTCTCATTGAACAGGGAGACACAGAAGCCAGAGAAAAATATATCGAAGGAAACTTAAGATTAGTACTCAGCATCATAAAACGATTCTCCTCCAGCAACGAGAATGTGGACGATTTATTTCAGATTGGATGTATCGGCCTGATCAAGGCAATCGACAATTTTGATTCCACACTGCAGGTCAAGTTTTCTACCTATGCGGTTCCCATGATCATCGGTGAGATCAAACGTTATATCCGGGACAACGGCAACAGCATCCGGGTATCCCGCTCCATCAAGGACACAGCATACAAAGCCATTTATGCCAGGGAGACCCTGACCCGCAAGAACTTGAAAGAACCTACGATCGAAGAGATTGCCAGCGAGATCGGTATCTCCAAGGAGGATATTGTGTATGCCATGGACGCCATTCAAAATCCCATGAGTCTGTATGAACCCATTTATACAGATGGTGGAGATACCCTTTATGTCATGGACCAGATCAGCGATAAAAAGAATAAGGAAGAAAATTGGGTAGAAAACCTCTCCCTGTCAGAAGCCATGAAGCATTTAGACAGCCGGGAGCACGAAATCATCTCCCTTCGCTTTTTCGAAGGAAAAACCCAGATGGAGGTGGCCGGTATCATCAATATCTCTCAGGCTCAGGTCTCCCGCCTGGAAAAAAATGCATTAAAGAAAATGCGTGTTTACTTGTCTTAAGTAAACGCGCATTTTTTATGATACTTCTTTTTTGTGTCCTGCAAAAGCCCCATACACCGCGTATAACACCAGCCCAAGCACGCAACCAAATGCATTCGTCAAAATATCATCCATCTGAAAAACACCCCTGCCGGTCAAAAGCTGTGTATATTCCACCGCCAAAGTAGTGAGAACCCCTGTAAATATGTTCACGATCCACCTTTTTTTGCTGCCAAACCGCCATGCAAGACAAAAACCATATGGTATAAATAACAATATATTTTCCACAACATATGCATTATTGCGGGTATTGATCCTAAGGGTCGAGCCAATTTCCAAATCTATCTTACTGGTACTGCCCTGCTCTCTGGAAAGCAGAGTCAGGCAAAAAATAATCAAAAGATAGGTACAAAAACACACAGATGACATAATTGGCTGAGTTTCTTTCCCTTTCTTCATCCTAAGTACATTTCTGGCTGAAAAGAAAACGAAAAGAATCCCTGCAGCCAAAATTCCATAGGGAAGATAGCCCAAGGCCCATTTCAGGTCCTGTATCAAATATTTAAACATAAGTTACCTTTCAAAACTGATTTATCGTAATTGATAATTGCTCCAGTTCTCTGAAGCTTTCTTGTATTTATCATGTCCTTCAAACAGACAATTATTCATCCATCCAATAGCGTCTACAATGCCGTCTTCACTAAAATCAAACAATTCACTCTGCTTCTCTTCTTCAGGTGTGGTAAAAAAGTTAAATGGTTCCGGCCACACTGTCACCTTCAGCTTTTTCCCCTCTTCCACGGAAATTCCTTCCAGACGATAACGCATGCCTTGATGACTTCCTGTATACTCTGTTTTCTTCAAATACTCCATTGACAAAATGTCTTCTCTCTGAATCATGCGCTTTCCTCTTATTTCCCCTTCCGACCTTGCATTACATGTTTGTATATTATATCAAATTGTTCGCATTCTGACCAGTACCGGAATCCATTTTTATCTAAAAACTGCTGCTCATCTCTTTCTTCAATTGTTTCATGATCTTTTTCTCCAGTCTTGAAATATATGACTGTGAAATCCCCAGCAGTGTAGCGACCTCCTTTTGTGTCATCTCCACATCATCTTTGGTTCCCAGCCCAAATCGCAGCCGTATGATCTTGCGTTCCCGCTCAGACAAATGACTGATAGCCTTTCTTAATAAATTACACTCCACTTCATTCTCAATATCCCGATATACCGCATCCTCATCTGTCCCTAAAATATCTGAAAGCAGAAGCTCATTTCCATCCCAATCTACATTCAGTGGTTCATCGATGGACACCTCCAGCCTTGTCTTATGATTCTTGCGCAAATACATCAGAATCTCATTTTCGATACAGCGGGAAGCATATGTAGCCAGCTTGATATTCTTATCAGCCCTGAATGTATTGATCGACTTGATCAGACCGATGGTACCGATAGATATCAAATCTTCTACCCCGACGCCTGTATTATCAAATTTCTTCGCTATGTATACTACCAGTCTCAAATTATGCTCAATCAGTGCCGCCTTAGCTTCTTCTGCACTCTCTGTCCCCAACTCCTGTATCATACGATTCTCCTGCTCCGTTTCCAGTGGAGCAGGCAGTACCTCACTGCCTCCGATATAAAACAGTTCTCCTTTTGAAACCGTATTTGCATTTATCCAATGTTGTGTAAAGAGTTTTTTCAGATCAAATACATATCTTATATTATACGCACATAACTTTAATATCATCCTGCTTTTCCTTCCTTCAATATTTCCGGATTGATTATCATTTTATAATTTTCATATACTTCCAGATTCTCCTGACTGACTCCCACATAAATATTATGATATTTCCTGCAGAACCCGTTTCGTTCTATCTGCATTTCAGGGATCAGATATCCCGGCATCAATCCTGCCTTTTTATCTATACTGTGGTAGGGAATCACTCTGAAGCCTCCGGGTTTATCGTTGCAAAACAGATTTTCAAATACTTTTTTATCCAACACCGCTACGGGTGATCCACTGATGGGTTCTATGAGACTATTCCCTGTATCCACAATTGCACAAATCCTGATCTTTGTCTTGTCATTGCATAGAGTTACCATACATTCATGTGCCGCCTTAGTATCCTTCTGCAGCAAGGGACGAAGCACAAGAAAGCAAAATCCTCCCACTAAAAGTATCCCTAAAACCGGCATTTGCATATCTGACGGAACCCTTCGCATCACATATTGCAAAACTGCACTCAATACGACAGTCATAGCCGTCAATATTTCCAGCAAATGCAAATATGCCTCCATGGCAGATACCCTGAAAGTAACCAGACTCATCCCCAGAATCGACATCAAAAAACCTGATATAGTGGCAATGACAAAATCTACCGGAAGCAACAACGGAATAGTTGCAAGTACACTCCCACATAAAGCTCCCAAAATGATCCGTCTCCACGTGGCAGTATGGCGCAGGATGCAGTTTGTCAACTCCAATAAATATAGGTTCATTCCCAGATTCAGTAAAAAGAGACTGTCTATGTAAATCTCATATTTCACAATAACACCTCCTTACCATCTGATTCCTGTCTATTTTATAAAATTCATGCTGATAAATGTGTCGAAAGTTTTTGATGATTTGTTATTTTTTTGCGACAAAAAAGCAGGCATGCTTAGCATACCCGCTTTGAAAATTCCAATTTCTATATTCTTTCGTGTCGTTTAAGCTTACTTTCTCTGAAGGAAAGCAGGGATAGTCAGGGACTTTTCTTCCACATTGCTGCGGATATCAACAGGCTTGTTGATACCTGTCAGCGGTTTCACAGGTGTTGGCTGAACACTTGGCTTCACCGGCTGTGGTGTAGGCATCTTCAAACCACTGCCTGCTGCAGAAGGATTCTTATAACCAAAGCTTGTACCAAGTCTGCTTGCAGCTGCTGCATTTGCAACATCTTCCAGACCTGTAGCAATAACAGTGATGGTACATGCATCGCTCTTGGAGGCATCATACATTGCACCGAAGATGATATTGACTTCATCACCTGCAAGATCCTGTACATATCCAACTGCATCTGATGCATCAGCCAGCGTGATATCACCGGATACATTGATGATAACATGTGTAGCACCGGAAATAGTGGTCTCAAGCAACGGAGACTCAACGGCCATCTTAACAGCTTCCAGAGCCTTGTCATCGCCTTTACCTGCACCGATACCGATATGTGCAATACCCTTGTCCTTCATGACAGTCTGTACATCTGCGAAGTCAAGGTTAATGATAGAAGGAACATTGATCAAGTCAGTAATACCCTGTACTGCCTGCTGAAGCACTTCATCCGCTTTCTTCAAGGCTTCAGGCATAGTAGTCCTGCGGTCAACGATCTCCAATAATTTATCGTTGGGAATCACAATCAATGTATCTACATGTTCTTTGATCTTATCAATACCTGCAAGTGCATTTACCATACGTGCTCTCGCTTCAAAGCGGAAAGGTTTGGTAACTACACCAACAGTAAGAATACCCATTTCTTTTGCAATCTTAGCTACAACAGGTGCTGCACCGGTACCGGTACCACCACCCATACCACAGGTAACGAATACCATATCCGCACCCTGGATTGCTTCTGCAATTTCTTCTGCACTTTCTTCTGCAGCTTTTTCACCAACTTCAGGCTTTGCTCCCGCACCAAGTCCCTTGGTAAGCTTTTCACCGATCTGAATCAGTCTCGGTGCCTTACATAACTGTAAAGCCTGCTTATCGGTGTTGACCCCAATAAATTCAACTCCGTCAATTTTTTCATCTACCATTCTATTTACAGCATTATTACCAGCTCCGCCGACACCGACTACGATAATCTTTGCAGCAGCTTCTGCGTCATTCGTTCTAATCTCCAGCAAAGGTTTGTCCTCCTTTTTCCCGTATAAATTCCATATAGTCTATCATATAATTTTTTCCCAAATTTAGCAACACATTTTTATGCAAAATCCAAAAAAATTTCTCAAACTAATCCTGAGTAAAGATTGCCATCTCCGAATCTTCCGAGTAATTTTCCAGATTTAATGTCCCCTTCATTCCGCTTAAGTTCGACAAAAACTGAGGAAGATTCATAATTTTCTCTTCTAATTTCTTTGTATTACCCAATACTACCTTAACATCCCCAAAAAACACTGTAATTTCAGACTCTGATGCAAAATAAATCTTATCGGCAGTCAATTTATACTTAGAAAGTAAATTTGTGATATCCATTACATTTGTAAAAATAATTTCATTCTTCACCGGCAATTTTTCGCCCATGACCACATATTCAAAATCAAATCCTGTGACCAAAGGAATCCCTTCTGTCATAACATCGGAATTTTCTACCACATACCCATCTCTGTCAAAATATAAATAGTTGTCCATAAATTCAATATAACCTGCCAAAGCCTTCTCGTATACAATGATCTTAATCGTATCCGGTGCAAGAACTTCCACATCCATAACGTCCACAAAAGGTATATCTTCGATGCCTTTATTGCGATACCGCAAGGATAAGTACAGGGAATTATTGCCCAGCGGCCCCTCCATAACGATTTCCTTGATTTCTTGATTGGTATAATGGAGATTGCCTTCCACATATACATTTTTTATGGTATAGGTGCTGACAAGATAATATACAATCCCCAGCAGTATTGCTATGGCTGTCAAAAAAGCCAGCACTTTTACCATCCATCTCTTTTTCTTACTTATCACGATAAATTCGCGCTCCTAACTCTCTTAAGTCCTTACAAATATTTTCATAACCCCTGTCGATATACTGGCAGCCCCTTACTGACGTGATACCTCCTGCCATAAGTCCGGCGGCAACCAAAGCAGCACCGCCACGTAATTCTTTCGCCTCCACCTGACAGCCTTCCAGCCGATTGCCTCCGTTTATCCGGGCCCGTCTGCTGTTCTGCATCCAGATATCTGCCCCCATATTCTGCAGCTGCGGCACGATCTGAAATCTATCCTCAAATATATTCTCTACAACGTCAGTGGCACCCGGCATTTTCAGTGCCATGATCATAGCTGCTGACTGTAGATCTGTAGGAAATCCCGGATAGATTTCTGTAACAATTTCATTTATGGGCAACAACTCTTTCGGCGCCTGGATGAAGATTCCTTCACCATTTACCTGATATTCGCATCCTGCTTTTCTCAACAGATGCTGCACAGCATCCATTTCATTTACAGGTGCATTCTCCAAAAATGCACATCCCCCTGTTACAGCAGTCATGATCATATAGGTTCCTGCTACGATCCGATCTCCCGGAATTCGATAAATGCATCCGGACAGACAAGACACGCCATCTATCACAATGATATCCGTCCCCATTCCACATATCCTGGCTCCACAGCATCTTAAATAGGCACACAATGCAACAATCTCCGGTTCCTTCGCCGCACCATAAAGTACTGTACGGCCTTTTGCTAACACAGCTGCCAAAATCACATTTTCTGTAGCCCCTACACTAGGGAATGCCATATGAATCTCCGCACCGTGCAGACCATTCGGCGCATACCCTTCTATCCGGTCATCGTATACTTTAAAACAGGCTCCCATGCATTTCAGGGCTTGCAGATGCAGATCCACCGGTCTTGCTCCGATCACACAGCCCCCGGGATATTGCATGGATATTTTTCCGACTCTGCCCAGTAAAGCCCCCATCAGGTAAACAGACGAACGCATTCCCCTGACTGCTTCCGCCGGCAGTTCATCCTGCACCGAGCTGCACTTCTGTATCCGGATCTCATTTTCAAAGAAACGAACTCTACACCCCATACATGTAAGTATCTCCAACATCCTGTCAACATCGGATATCTTTGGTACATTGTACAGTACCGATTCGCCCTCTGTCATGAGAACTGCCGCCAATATCGGCAGGGATGCATTTTTGGATCCCTGAATCTTTACCTTACCCTGCAGCGCCACTCCACCATGAATTTTGATTGTATCCATACGATGCCACCCTAAAAAGAATCTGTTCTATTCTATGACTTTCCGGGCAGTTTTGTACATTGTCCTACTAATTTACTTCTCTTAACTGAATTCTCTTTGCAACACTGAGTACCAGACCTATCTCAATCAACAGAAATAGTACTGACGTACCTCCATAACTGATGAAAGGCAATGAAATACCTGTGTTGGGAATGGTGTTGGTAACAACCGCAATATTCAGAATAACCTGAATCGCAATATGTCCCATGACTCCTACTACAATCAACGCCCCGAACAGGTCAGGTGCATTATCGGCAATGACCATCATTCTCCAGAGAAGCATAATGAACATGATAATAATGGCAATTGCGCCGAACAGTCCCAATTCTTCACAAATAATGGAAAAGATCATATCATTCTGGGCTTCCGGAATAAATCCCAGTTTCTGCATACTCTGCCCCAGACCTTTTCCCCAGATCCCGCCGGAACCGATGGCATATAAGGCCTGCAGCGTCTGATATCCCTCATCCTCTATAAAATCTTCCGGATGCAGCCATGCAAGAACACGCCTCAAACGATAATGCAATTCCCCACTCATTTCCAGTGTAGAAACATAATACACAAAAGCAGCGACCACTGCAATTCCGGCCAAACCCACAATAATATACTTTTTATATTTCGGATCTGCCACAAAAATCATAAGCACCGCAATACCCAATATAATAATTGCCGAACTTAAATTTCTGGTACAAAGCAATACCATTAAAACCGGTGGTGCTGCTATTACCATTAAAAATGCCATACCTTTTAAGGTACGTACCCCTTTTCCCATCTTACACACCAGCTGCGCAAGTACTAAAATCATAGCCAATTTGGCGATTTCCGCAGGCTGTATCGACATACCGATACCCGGAATGATCAACCACCGTTTTGCACCATTAACCTCTTTTCCGAAAAAGGGCACCAAGCCAATCAACACCAGTGAAATCACGTAAGCCGCTGCCGTAAATTTCATCCAGATTTTATACGGGATGTTGGCTGTGACGATCATTGCTACGAGACCGATGATACTTGCCAACAGCTGCTTTTTCAGATAAAATGCTGCATCTTCATAGTCCGCATATGCTTCATAGGAACTGACGGAATAAACCATTACCAGTCCAAATCCCAACAGAAACAACACAATGAACAAAAGGGTATAGTCAAAAAAATATTCTGTCTGCTCTTTTTTTCTTCTTTTTTTTGCTGCCACTCAATCACTCCTCAAGACCATTTACATAGTCCTTAAACATCTTTCCTCTTACTTCATAATTTGGGAACATTCCCCAGCTTGCACATGCAGGCGACAAAAGCACTGCATCTCCTGCCTCGGCCAAACCGGTGCAAAGCACAAGACACTCTTCAAAGGTACCCGCCATTTTGATTTTTTCAAATCCATGCCTTCTGGCACATTCAGCAATCTTTTCTTTGGTCTGACCGATCAACACCAGCCATTTTACTTTATTATCGAAGCTCTCGATCCATTCATCATACTCATTCTGCTTATCATAGCCACCACCGATCAGGATGGTCGGTTTAGACATGGCTTTGATGCCCTGAATTGCCGCATCAGGGTTGGTTCCTTTGGAGTCATTGTAATAATCCACACCGCCCTTGGTGGCCACGAATTCTATTCTGTGCTCCACCGCTTTGAAGGACTTGATCACAGAAAGGATTGTATCCATAGGCACACCCATGCCTTCTGCTATCGCAATGGCCGCCATCACATTTTCTACATTACAGATACCTACCAGATTCATATCTTTGTGAATATTCATGAGTACCTGTTTCTCTCCATTTACCGCCTTACAGATATCCTCTCCCTGCAGGAAATAACCATTTTCCAATTCTCTTGCCGAAGAAAAATAAACTACTGTGGCAGAACATTTTTCACCCATTTCACGGGTATATGTATTTTCATAGTTCAGAACACAGACATCTTCTTTGGTTTGTTTCTTTGCGATATCCGCTTTTGCACGGGCATAAGCTTCCATGGTATGATGGCGATTTAAATGATCCGGAGTCACATTCAATACCGCAGATACCTTGGGATGAAACTCATGTACAGTCTCCAACTGAAAACTGCTGATTTCTCCCACTGTTACAGTATTTTCCCCAGTTTTTAGAGATTCCAGCGTATAAGGGAAACCGATATTGCCCACCACAAAAGTACATGCCTCGCCTACATGTGCCTTCATAATCTCACCTACCAACGTGGTTGTGGTAGTCTTTCCATTGGTACCGGTGATGGCCACTACAGCACCTTTTTCCGCCATATATCCCAATTCAATCTCACCGATAATCTTGATACCCATATCACGCATGGTATTTACCATAGGAATATCCGTGGGCACACCCGGACTTAAAACGGCGATGTCAAGCTGCTTCATCACATCCTCCGGCAATTCACCGGTATAACATGCCGCATGTACTCCTTCCGGAAGCTTCTTCTCCAATTCCTCTATGCTCATCTTCTCATTTCCATCAAAGAAAATGATCTCTGCATTCATCTGATTCAGTAAAGTAACTGCGCCGACACCGCTGATACCGGAACCGACTACCAGACACTTTTGTTCTTTTAACATAATCTATGTCTCCTTTCAGAGCAGATTACTGCTCATCTAAACTATTATAATCCATTATTCCTAAATAAGGAAGGATATTTTCAAAAAGCTGCCGAACAATTGGTGCAGCCACTACACTGCCATAATAACTACCCTGAGGACGGTTCACAATGGCAATGGCAATAACCTGAGGATCATCAGCCGGTGCAAAACCAATAAAAGAAGAAATATATTCTCCTGTCCCTCTGGGAAGGGTCTGGCTGGTTGCTGTCTTACCGCCAATGCGAAAGCCTTCGACCTGGCCGTTTTTACCGCCCCCTTCTGCCACCACCTGCTCCAGCATATATTTCATAGTCTCAGAAGTCTCCGCTGATACTATATCACTTTTTACAGGATACTCAAAGAGAGTCGTCTCGCTGCCGTCAGCACTTTTTACACCTGCCGCAAGGTGAGGTGTGATACGGTTTCCTCCATTTATGATGGACGATACTGTGGTCAGCAGCTGTATGGGTGTAATCTGAAATGATTGCCCGAAAGAAACTGTTGCCAGTTCCACTGCTTTCATATTTTCCGGATTGTGCATGATGGTGCCTGCCTCTCCCGGCAGATCGATCCCTGTCTTATTCAAAAGTCCAAACTTTTTAAAATAATCATAATATGTTTCCACTCCCAGCCGCAGACCAACTGTAATAAACACAGGATTACAGGAATTCATGGTTGCCTGCACAAAATTCTGGGCACCATGGCCGGTCCTTTTGTGGCATCTGATCCTACGGTCCTCCACCATGATCGCACCACCACAGCTGAAGGTGGACTCCGGTGAAACTACACCTTCCTCCAATGCCGCAGCCGCCGTGATGATTTTAAAAGTAGAGCCAGGCTCGTATGTATCGTTGATACAGCCATTTCGCCACATCTGATTCAGCAGATCCTGTCGATGCTTTTCAGTCAATTCTGTGGGAATCACGGCATTTCCATCCTCCCCGGATTTTTCCACGGCCTCCTGCGCCAGCTCTGCCAATGCTTTATTTACCATCTCCTCCGACAGAGTAAATGGATCGTTCAGATTAAACTCCGGTACATTGACCATAGCCATAATTTCCCCATTCTGAGGATTCATTACAACAATGGATACACTTTGCGCCTCTTTCGTCTTCATGGCCTGTACAGCCAACTGCTGGGCGTAGGATTGTATATTCATATCCAGACTTAAGATAAGATCATCACCGGCAATAGGCTCGATTCTTCTCTCCCCCTCTTCTTCCACTTCGATACCTTTAGCATCGGTCATGGTCAGAATGGTTCCCGGGATACCTGCCA
This sequence comes from Acetatifactor sp., assembly GCA_045544275.1. Classification (GTDB taxonomy): domain Bacteria; phylum Bacillota; class Clostridia; order Lachnospirales; family Lachnospiraceae; genus Acetatifactor. Next base: position 79,202 of record JAZPYS010000057.1, read on the forward strand.
GATGTTCTTCATACTCTACTTCCAGCCCGATAATCCCCTGATTATCACTGCCCGTAAATCCCAGAATCTTACTTGCCAGTTCATTATAGGGATAATACCTTTTATAATCTTCATCCACCTTAACACCGGCCAAATCCATTTCCCTGATTCGGTCTCCTATAGATTTATCCACATTGCTCTTAACTCTTTCCATGGAAGAATACTTCTCCACTCTCTTTCGAACAGTCTCCTCCGAAAGACCCAGTTCTCTGGAGAGCACAGCTATCACCTGCTCCGTATCTTTGATCTGATTGTGGATTACCGATATGGTACATACCGTCTTGTTATCCGCAATGACTGTACCGTTACGATCCAAAATTCTGCCCCGGGCAGCCTTTATACTCCTCTCTCTTTCGTGCAGTTCTGTTGCCTTCTCAGAATAATAGTCCGCCTGCCAAACCATCAGATAAATCAGTCGCCCCAACAGGCCAAGCAACAAGACAGCAAACACCACAAACAAGAATAATATTTTCTTTCTATGGACAATCTTGTTCAAATATTCCTGCATAAAAATAACCTCATAATATGCAATAGCTCTCTATACTCTATTCCCATATTAATAAGGTTATTCCTGCGTAAATTTCCTGTATCTATTCTGTAATAGCCGGATAATCCGTACCAATCGGCCAACCTGTTTCCGGATCCAGATGTTCACCCGTTTCCGGATCCACCAAATGTCCTGTTGCCGGATCCACAGGGAAACTCATCCACGGCGGATTTCCGGCATTGGGGTCTTGAGCTGTACCATCCCCTTCCTGACCTTCACCTGCTTCATCACTCTCATCCTCATCTCCATCCGGACTGCCGTACTGATTGGTGATTGCCAGCTGTCTCTCTTCCAGTTCCGCTATTTCCTTTTCAGATAGTTCTTCTGTCATATAAATATTCAGATAAGGCAGCACTTCTGTCAATACATTGCGAACAATTCCTGTAGCAAATTTTGCATCATCCTGTTTCTCTGCATTTGGACG
>JAZPYS010000058.1:0-14744 GCA_045544275.1 Acetatifactor sp.
CTGTAATGGTTCCTGCAATAGGTGCAGTTACATCCCCGCCCGCCATCTCTTCTTCCATATCTGCAACTTTCTTACGGGCATCTACAACTACCTGATATTTGCTGCTCAGATTGAGAGCATCGGATGTATTTTTTACATAATTTGTCAATGCATCTCTTTTTTCATCCAAAACTTTCTGCTTATCTTCCAGTTCGTTTGATGCATGGAATAAATTCACAGTATTACTGTCCTGCTGACCTTTCAAACTGGCCAGAACATTTATGGTATCATTTTTATTCTTAAGATTCTGAGCTGCCGTATCATACTTTTTTTGTGCTGCATCTTTGACAGTCTTTGCTTGATTCACAGCCGCCTGCAAACCGGCATCCCCTGCTGAAACAGAAAGTTTCGCTTCTGCATCTTTTAATGCACTTTCAGCAGCATCTAATTCTCTCTTTGCAGCATTTACAACTTCCTGTTCTGCAGAAGTATCCGAACTATCTACACGAGTCACAGAAATTTGTGTAGAAAGTGCATCTCTCCATCTTTCCAGTTCATCCACCTTCACCTGTGCTGCCTTCACTTCCTTTTCAGCCAGTGCAATTTCATTCTTTAAAGAAATAATCTGATTCTTGTATGCTTCTGTGGAAAGGGTACTTCCCGCACTCTTCATAATGCCGGCATCCACTTCCCCTGTCAATAATGCCATTTCATAATTCAATTCAGCAGCTTCCAATTCAGCTTTTGCTGCTTTCAAGGCATCACTGTCCTCATAAGATAAATGCATGAGCACAGTACCTTTATCCACAACATCTCCCACATATACATCTATGGATTCTACTTTGCGGATACCACTTATTTTTACTTTATAAGGATCTCCGCTTTCAACTGTACCGTTTCCACGAATCTGTGCTGTGATAGACCCCGGCTCGATACACTGTGTTGCCACCTCCGGCAAAGAATAATTCATAATAGAGTTTGAGAAAAAAGTCAATACCAGCATGACAGACAAAAACACAATTGCAGCTGTCTTGACCCATTCTTTCCTGCTTTTTTTCGTTTCGTTCATGATAATCTCCTCCTAACCCTTGATTCCGCCCTGATATGTAATACCATCGATCAAATATTCTTCCCCATAAAGAAATACTAATAAGGTCGGTATCATGTAAATTGTTGCAACTGCAAATGCCAGACCGATTTCTCCGGCATTGATCTTACTTAAAAAAACGGACAATGGATGCATCTCCGAATCTGATAATAGAATCAGGGGCTGCTCTACCATATTCCAATAATCTATAAATACAAGTATTGCCACCGATGCAATAGCCCCTTTACACAACGGAAGACATATGCGCCTGAATATCTGCCACTCTCCTGCACCATCAATCTGCGCCGCTTCAATCACGGAAGTCGGTATACGTCGCATGAACTTAGTCAACAGAAATACTGCAAACGGTGAAAAAATTCCCGGCAGCCAGATCGCCCATTTTGTATTTAATATATTCAGCCAGTCTGAGACCAGATAGTTCGGTACAAGTGTTACCTGATAAGGCATCAGCATGAGAATAATATACATAAAAAATATGATCTCTCTGATTCGTCCTCTGTATCTGGCAAATCCATAGGATGCCAAAGCCGCTACTGCCAGCTGGAATACAACGATGGGTCCGACCAATATTACCGAATTCCAGAATTTCAGCAGATACTCGGGACTCTTTAATAGTACTGTGGCATACTGACTAAAGGATACCATATCCGGTATAAACTTCAGATTTACTGTTTCTGAAATAAAAACTTTTCCGCCGGTATCGTTGGTAGCAAATACAGTCCCATAATTGGCAGATATTTCGCTGGATGCCATGAAAGAGTTTGTAATCGTCAGTATGATCGGCATCAGGAATAGTATGGCAAAGAATGCTGCCACCACCGTACCGATAGTTATTCTGACATTTGCAAATATATGCCTTCTTACTGCAGCTTTATGTATCTTCTTATACGGCCCGGACTGGATTGATTTCATTTCTTTTCTCATCCTTCCACATCCTTTCCGAAATAATTCTCAATGATAAATAAGGCACCGATAATCACTACCATCGCTATTGACATCAGTACTGCAGCACTGGACAATTTCTGATAATCCAGATTTTTAAATGTATTATTCATAAAATGCTGCAGCATATAGATTGTATCATATGGATAATCCGTAGTCAGCAGGTAAATTTCTCTAAATACTTTAAAGGAGTTTATCAGCGACATAATCGTTACAAACAGAATCGTCGATGACAAGTATCTGATCTTTATGTAAAAAAATATCTGAAAAGCATTGGCACTTTCCAGCCGTGCCACTTCTATGATATCCTTTGGTATGCTTGACAACGCCGCCATGAACAGAATCATGTTATAACCCAGGTTCTTCCACAGAAATAACACCACGATGACCACATGGGAATATTCTGATTTTAACCAGTCGATTTTACCCACACCGAAAAGTGCTGTAATCTCATTGACTACACCGTTGTAATGAAAAAGTACCTGCCAAATCAACACAACGCTTGCTACCGGCACCATCATAGGACTTAGAAAAAATGTCCTGAACTGGCTTTTAAATGGTATCTTTGATTCCAGCAGGATTGCCAGGATCAACGACAATACCACTGCCAATGGTACCGCGATTGCTGAAAACGAAAAGGTGTTCCCTACCGCTTTCCGGAATGCATTATTTCTTATGACATTCTTAAAGTTATCTAAAAAGACAAAATTCAAACTGATGGGATTGTCCACCATCGAATAATATATGACCACAATGAACGGAATCACAAAAAATAATGCCACGCCCAGCACACTGGGTGCCAAAAATACCATGGAATTACGTTTTTGTTTCTTCAGTCGTCTACCGGCTTTGGTCTTTTGCTTTTTCTTTCCGACTGTAATCTGTTCCAAGTCTTTCCTCTCCCTCGCTTTTATTTTTTAAGCCCTTTACAGACTTTCTCTATATAATATAGACAAGAATTCTTATCAAAAAGTTTCATCTTTCAACGCCTTACCGCCTAATTTAAATCCAAAAATAACAATAATCAAACAGATTACCACACCTGCTGTATATACCATCATGGATTCCGGCAGTAAAAGTGCGATCGGCTCCCACAGGAACGATGAGCATGCATTGATCAACATATGTGCCAGTATAGATGCCCAGATACTTCCAAAACGTTCTCTCAGATACCCTAATGCCAGTCCTATAAAGAATGCATAAGTACCCTGTATCAAATTGCCATGAAAAATCCCAAAGGCAAGCGCCTGAATGGAATTAGCTATGTAAAAAGCCGCTCTCCGATTCGGCATACCGCTTACAATATTTCCCGCATAATGATACATTACCCCTCTGAAGATCAGTTCTTCACCAAATGGAGCAATCAAGACTGCCGCCACAGTAGGAAGAATGCTCTCACCAAATCCCGCAGCCTCCATCAGATCAATGTAAGACTGCATGATATTCTCCGGTATGACCAGACTTGCCAGCGGCATTGCAAAATTGGTCAGATAACAACTTCCGATTGCCAACACTGCAATAATAACAACATTTTTCCCTATAAATGTAGTCTTAAAAGTAATGGCTGCATTACGCTTTTTACAGCATCCGAATCCATACCACAACGCAAAGCTGATCAGAAGGATGATATGCGTTACCAGCACGGTAGGCCCCATCACATCTGTAACCAGCTGATTCAACATCTTAGTTTCTTCCACTGTACCAGAAAGTCCCATGCTGATGATCTGCATCTGTTTTACAACTGTAGCAGGAATCATCACTGCAAAGGCCGCCACAAACTGAAGCAAAAATCCTGCCGCAAATGCCCCCAACAAGTACAGTACATTTTTGAAACTACCCCTCATAATAAACTCCCCTCTCAGGCGACAATTTTATAATAAACTTAATCTAATCCACAGATTTCAAAGACTCTGTCATACTGATCCGGTTAATCTTCTTTCTCATCAACAGATTCACACAAGATGCAAACAAATATGTGAGAATAACCGCATACACATAACTGATTCCACTAATCTTCACATCAAAAGAAACCATATCCACCTTAATACAATCCATGATAAAAATATGAAGAATCTTTCCCAAAACCAGCCCAACCAATGCTCCGATCACCGTCAGCATCATATTTTCCCTGAAGACATAGGAACTGGTTTCCTTCTTGTAAAATCCCAATACTTTAATGGTCGCGATCTCGCGGACCCTTTCAGTGATATTGATATTGGTCAGATTATATAATACAATAAATGCCAATGCTGCTGCACACAAAATTACCAGACCAACAATGTAGTCCAAACTACTCATCATCACATTTAATCTGTCTATAGAATCTTGATTGATTGTCACAGCAGCTACTTCATACATTTCCATAATCTCAGCAGATAACCGATGAATATCCAAGCTACTGTCTTTCGGAACATTCACATAGACTGTTTTGAATTCTACCGGCTCACCCAAAGCCTGTTCATAGGTATCTGCATTCATGAACACATAATTGGAAACAAAATTTTCGTTAATGCCGCTGACTACAGCAGTCAATTCTTTCTGTTCTTCATTTAAAAATACAACACTGCTTCCTTCGGTAATATTATAAGTATCCGCAATTTTATGAGTGATCAGAACCCGGCCGGTTCCGGGGAACGGCAGTTTTTCACCCTTCCTGGTGTGAATATCCATATACTCTGCTACAACACCTGTATCTTCAAATATAATCAGATTCATAGCTTTCGTAATATCACCAACTTTTATATCCAATGAATTTTCCATTACTACGGTATAAGAAGAAATCTTTCCATCCGTAATTTCCTCGAATTCTTCTAAAATCTCCGGAGTTAGTTCATCCGAGAATGTTACGCTCATATCATATTTCATGATCTGTTTATACTGCTGATCCACAATGCCTTTAACAGAATCATTTATGCCCAGCCCGGCTATGATCAATGCAGTGCATCCGCTGATACCGATGATCATCATAAAGAAACGTTTCTTATACCGGAACACGTTTCTAATAGAAACCTTTTGTAAAAATTTCAGTCTCTTCCAGATAAAATCAACTTTTTCAAGAAATATTCGTTTTCCTGCTTCCGGTGTTTTCGGACGCATCAACTGTGCAGCAACTTCCCTCAGTTCGTTCCTGCTGCAATACCATGTGGTACCTACAGAACACAAGAGACTTACAATGACTCCGATAACCAACATACGCCAGTCAAAATAATAGGATACAGGTACTACATCATACATCATACCATAGCAGAACCAGATAACTGCCGGGAAAATATATGTCAACAGGAAAAAACCTAACATACACCCGATCAATGCAGCACTTCCACTGTATGTGAGATATTTCGACATAATGATCCACTCACCATATCCCAGACCTTTCAATACACCAATCTGAGTTCGCTGTTCTTCGATCATACGGCTCATAGTTGTCATACACACCAGCGCCGCTACCAGAAAGAAGAAAATTGGGAACACTTTTGCTACATCTTCCACAATATTACTGTCACTTTCAAAACATACATAACCTACATTTGTATTTCGATCCAGCACATAAGTATCCGGATCATTAATTTCATCTACTTTTCGCTGTGCATCCAGAAGTTCGGCTTCAGCCTCTGCCATTTTTTCTTCAAATTCCCGAATGCCTTCTTTATATTCACTTTCACCTTCAGCAAGCTCCTGCTCACCTTTAATGATTTCTTCTTCCCCCTTTTCAAGAGTCTCCTTTGCTTCTGCTATCTGCAGCCTGCCGTCACTGATTTCCTGATGCGCTGCAGTAATTTCTTTTTTACCTGCATCAATCTGGGACCGGCCATTGACTATTTCAGTCCATGACTTATTCAGCTCCTGCTCCCCTTTATCCAAGTCTGCCCAACCATTTATGACCTGTGCTTTGGCAGCTTCCAGCTGTTTACGTCCATCTGCTATCTGCTTCGCATATTCATCATATTGTGCAATCAGTTTTTCCAAAAGCTCTCTGCTGTAAATTGTACTTTCGTTTTCATCTTCTATAATCTCACTCTCTTCACTCTCCAACAGTTCCTTCACTGCATCAATCATGAGATTAAGCATCCCCATCATTTGTTCCATTGAAGACAACTGATTCTCCTGAGATGAGATTTCCGCCTCTGCAACACGCAACTGCGTTTTGGAATCTAAAAGCCTCTGATTATTCTCCTGCCAGATCAGTATCCCGGCATTTAATTCGGCCTCCTTTTCCAACAGTATTGCTTCATTATCATTTAGTTCTTTTTCCCCTTCTACAAGCAGCTTCTCTTGCTTTTTCAGTTCTGCCCAACCGGTATCAATCTCTGCCCTCGCAGCCTCCAGCTGCTTCTTTCCTTCTTCAATCTGCCACTTTGCATCCTCCAGTTCTTTTTCGGCCTTTACCTTTTCTGTCTCCAGTTCTTCCTTTGCTTCTGAAAGTTTTTGGTTCGCTTCCTCCCGGATAGCTTCCGCTCTGTTGCCGGCAGCCTCTTTCAATATCAAGGACCAGTCTTCTTCCTTATCTTCTATAAACTCCTTATATGCATCACTGTGTAAAGGAAACTCGTTTTCAAATTTTATATATACTTCCGTATAAGCTTCTGATTGAAAAGCTTCCGACATCAGATATACAAAACCACTGATTTTACCATTTCCCAACGAGGTATTACCACGCTCAAATTGTATATAGAGGGGAGACTGCACAATACCAACAACGGTATACTCCTTATTTACAAAATTTTCAAGATCCTTTTCATCATTTTCAGGGGAAAGAATGATTTTCTCTCCAATCTGTGCATCGCTGTACAAAAGAGAATCCACCACACATTCCGACGCTTTTTCCGGCATCCTGCCGGCTGTCAGATATAAAGTATTGACCCCTTCTGTAATACTGTGGGTCTTTACAACAAAGGAATTGTCCCCCTGTGCATTCTCACAAATAATATCGAAGGAATAACTGCCTGCAGCTGTTTCTACATCCTTCTGCTCCTGAAAAGTCTCAATATCCGTCTCATCAAATCCCAGGGTAGAAAGCAATCTGAAGTCATAAAAATTCAATGTATTTAGATACCCTTCCACAGCATCTACCATTGCCGGCTTCGCCGCCTTAAGCCCTGCAAAAAAACCCACTCCAAGTGCGACAATCGCCAAAATTGCAATATAACGGCCCAAACTCTGCCGTATTTCTCTCAAAGTGGTTTTTATTATCACCATTCTATCTCCGCAATATCCACGATATTTTCATTCTTCCGCATACTCTGGATCGTGCCGCTTCTTACCTCAATGACACGATCTGCCATCGCCGTCAATGCCTGATTGTGGGTAATGACAATCACTGTCTTCCCCTTTTGTCTGCAGGTATCCTGCAAAAGTTTGAGAACTGCCTTACCGGTATTGTAATCCAGTGCTCCTGTAGGTTCATCACAAAGCAGCAGTTTGGGATTCTTTGCGAGTGCTCTTGCAATAGCAACTCGCTGCTGTTCACCACCGGAAAGCTGTGCCGGGAAGTTTGAGAGTCGATGCTCCAGCCCAACTTCCGTCAGTACTGTTTTGGCATCCAGCGGGTCTTTGCAAATCTGTGCCGCCAATTCCACGTTCTCCAGTGCTGTAAGATTCTGCACTAAATTATAGAACTGAAACACAAATCCCACATCGTGTCTTCTATAAGTGGTCAGCTGTCTGTTATTGTAGGCAGATATCTCATTGCCATCCAAAAATACTTTTCCCTCTGTCAGAGTATCCATACCACCCAATATATTTAAAATCGTCGTTTTTCCCGCACCTGATGCACCCACAATGACACAGAACTCTCCCTTTTCCACCTCAAAATTGACATTTGTCAGTGCTGGGATCTCTATTTCACCTGTCTTATATATTTTCTTTACATCTTTAAAAGTTACAAATGCTCCCATACTTTATGATACCTTTTCCTGATTCAGACAACATCAATGAATTGTTTATCTAAATAATATATTATATATTATCACATCTTTATCCCGCTTACGATACCTTTAACTCATAATTTAGCTTTTTTTAAGAATTGTAACAATATTGTAATCTTGACTTTTTCCAATATATGTATTATGTTTAGTATATACAGTGTATTAATCATCTTAATACACTTACACATACATAATACCATAAACTTTACCATTTTTCAATGAAAAGAGGAAAAAATGATTGTATTGGATTATCGGGACAAACGTCCCATCTACGAACAAGTCGTGGAAAAATTAGAGCATCTGATCATCTGCGGTGGTTTAGAACCAAACAGCAAACTTCCCAGTGTCCGTGCTCTTGCAATGGACCTGTCTGTCAATCCCAACACCATCCAGCGAGCCTATGCACAGTTAGAACAGGATGGCTACATCTACACTATCATCGGCAGAGGGAATTATGTAACGGACAAAAGTGAATGGCAAGCAGAACATTTCAAAGCTCTTACCCATGACTTCTTGCAGCTTCTGGAGCAGGCCCAAGATGCCGGCATGCCGCGCAAAGAACTGCTTTCACTGATTGACTCTGTATATGGAAAGGAAAAGGAGGAATTGACATGATTGAAATAAGAAATATCAGCAAAAGCTTTGGCTCATTGCTGGCACTTGACAATGTATCTGCCGCCATTGCAGAAGGACATGTATTCGGTCTGATCGGCACCAACGGCGCCGGAAAAAGCACACTGCTTCGTACCCTTTGCGGCATACTGAAAGCAGATCAGGGAGAAATCATCGTAGACGATGAACCAGTTTATGAGAATCTAAACGCAAAATCCAAGATCTTTTACATCTCGGATGATCAGTATTTCTTTCCAAACGGCACCCCTATGGATATGGTAAACTACTACCGTTCCTTCTACCCGGCTTTTGATGAGGCAAGATTTTTAAATCTTCTGCATGTACTCCAGCTGGATAAAAACCGCCGCATTAATACTTTTTCAAAAGGTATGAAAAAACAATTATCTGTACTTCTGGGAATCTGCTCCGGCTGCAAATACCTGCTCTGCGACGAAACTTTTGACGGTCTGGACCCGGTGATTAGACAGGCAGTAAAAAGCCTTTTCATCAAAGAGATCGAGGAACGGGGACTGACCCCTATTATCGCTTCCCACAATCTTCGGGAGTTAGAAGATATCTGTGAGCATGTAGGACTGCTGCATAAAGGAGGCATTCTTTTCACGCAGGACCTGGAAGACATGAAATTGGGGATTTTTAAGCTGCAGTGTGTATTTCGGGATGAAACAGATGTGAACGCACTAAAATCCAAATTCACAGCACTGCAGGAGGAACGACGAGGCTCCTTATTTACCCTTACCATGCGAGGAAGCAGCGAAGAACTTGACACATTTATGACTTCACTGGATCCGGTATTCTACGAAAGACTACCGCTGTCCTTGGAGGAAATCTTTATCAGTGAAACGGAGGTACAGGGATATGACTTCTCAAATCTCTATTCGTAAATTATTAAAACAGGAAATCCGTCAGAACGCCTGGATGTTCGGCCTCACCGGACTGCTTCATCTGCTTACCGGGCCGGTGGTATTTCTACTAAATACCACTCGATACAAGAATTGGAATCAAAGCACTGCAGCAAGCAGATATCAAAACTTTTTCAATGACAGCTACTTTATGTGGCAGCTGCTTGCCATGTTAGGCTGCCTTGCCATAGGTATCTTTATTTACCGTTATCTTTTTTCAAGAAGAATGGTAGATTTATATCATAGTGTGCCTATCAGCCGCAGCCGCCTGTTTTTAACAAAATACCTGCATGGGTTCCTGATCTGGTTCCTGCCCTTCGTGGTGAATGCCGGATCTGTGCTTGCGTTCTATCTGTTCAGATCTGCCGGGGAACCATACTTTTTAGAATGCCTCGGTACATTGATGAAGGTCATCCTTCTGTTGCTGTTATGTTTCTTTATCTTTTATCATTTGTTTTTAACAGCAGTGTACTTAAGCGGAAATGTACTGAATCTGTTTGCCAACATGGCAATCATAGGCTGCTGCGTCATTGGAATCGTGATGGCAATATTTGCTTGTGCAGGAAACTATTTTGATACTTTTTGTTACGAACCTTCTGCTCTGCTGGGAGATATCCTGTACAGTCTCTCTCCCCTGACTGCACCGTTTGCCATCTATGGTTATCTGACATCAGATGGATTGAAATATCATGTACCTCTGATCATTATCAGTGTAATCATATGTTTGGGACTTTTGGATGTATCCTGGATTCTTTGCATGAAACGTCCCAGCGAACTGGCAGAAAGAGGAACCGATTCTAAGCGCTACATTACTCTGTCGCGCATTGCTGCTACTCTTTTGGTGGGAATTGCCGGTGCATTATTCTTTGCGTCGATTTCCTCCAATGACCAACAGCTTGGCTGGGGGATTTTTGGTGCACTGCTCTGCTCCATTGTGACCTTTGGTGCCCTGAACAGCATTTACAAAACCACGATCAAAGCATTCTTCAAACACTGGATGCAACTGATTCTGACGACAGCTGTCAGCATACTGATCGTCGTAGCTTTCCAATTAGACTGGTTTGGCTATGATGCCTATCTTCCCAAAAAGGAAGATGTTGCCGGTATGGCAATTTATAGCTACCAATTCACAGATGGTTCTACATTTACTGATATCATCGTAAGTTCAGATGGACCTACGTTAAGCACTACCTCCCGGAACAACACAAGCCAAGTTCCTCAGACACAGCTGCTTACGGACAACGATATATGCTATGATCTTTTAGAAACCTTCGTGAATGATACATATGTTGGAGATCGTGACGGTGGATACACCAACTTTTATGCGAAAATCAAACTGAAAAGCGGGCGCGTCTACGAACGCCGCTACCGCATATATGATGATCTGTACGAGAAATTGAAACCCTTTGTAGAATCTGAGGACTACATTGCAGCCAATTATAAGTACAGTACCGGTGCTTTTGGTTATCCTCGGAATCTGACTTTAGAGCTGATGAACACCAGTATAGACATTGACCCCCAAAAGAACGATTTAGCCGAAACGGTTATCAGGGAATTCATGGATGCTTACTGGGCAGACTTTGCAGCACATTTTTCCTTAGAAAATGAAGCATCCCATATGACTTTGTTCAGCTTCTCCGGCAGTTATACCGATGGAGTTGGCCTTGATTACAATTACTTCTCTTTAGACGTGCCGATGGAATACGAAAGAACACTTGCAGTTGTAGAAAAACACTATCCGGAACATCCGGTAACCATCGAGACTGCAGATGAATATACAGCACTTTTTATGAACACAAATTATTACAACAAGTTCATAAATAGCGGCTATACATTGAATGGATTGTATGAATACTTCGGTTATCCGGAAGAAACCTCTTCTGAAGTTGATGCAGCCGAATCCTCTTCTGAAGCTGTGGATGATCAGTCCACAAGTTCAAGGGGCACTGCAGAAGTGGAGATTGTGGAGATAGCTTCCGCCGACGGCAAACCCATGCCAACCGCTGCTGCTGTGGAGTCTTATGCAGAGCTTAACATTACGGACGAAGAAACCTTAAAAGAACTCTTCCCGCTTCTTTACTTTGGCAACTACAGGGATATGTTTGAGATGAAAGAATATGTACATGTAGGGCATGTACGGACGCTGAAGGGTAACTCTATGGAGTGTTATGTAAAGCCCGGTACCATGCCGAAAAAGATTATTCAGATGCTTTACGAAGAGTTGGAAGAATATAAGTAATATTTATAAAGGCTGGACTTTTATTATTCCAGCCTTTTTGCCCTCTTATGCATCTCCTCTGTGGCAAAGGAAATCTTTGTAATCACATCTCTCTTAGTAGTATAGCACCAGAAGCTATCATCGGGTATGGAGATATCCACACAGTCACCTCTCCCCAGATAATCATACTCGATATGCATACTTTCTAAATGTTTTGCACTGCGCACCAGTGTGAACGGTTTCCCGTAGTAGCTGCACTCGATTCTGGTCTCATCCGGCGTCTGAATCAACTTGCCCATGCCCTGCTTGTAGAACTTAAGAGATCCCGGAAGCGTCTCCACACGTACATCATCCTCAAAGTAATATGTTCCGTTTTCGATTTCTTCCCGCACACAATCTCTTTCCCAATTACTCCAGTCGGGAATGTGTGCAAATTCAGTCTCACTTTCCCAAGCATGAAGACGACCATATTCGTCCATTTCCCATGTTTTTTTACAGTGATCACACCAGAGCTTTGTGCCTTCAGAGTACATCTGATGCTCCGTTTTACATGCAGGACATTTATAAAGGAGACAGTGAAGCCCTTCTGCACGCTTCGGATGATCGATCTTTATCTTATTATCAAACTGCCATTTAAAATCGTCGTATACAAAATACTCCTGTATGCGGGCATTGATGGCATCCACTTTCATAGTCTTCAGATCCTCTTTCGTCAAGATTTGCACCATCTCAGCTTCCACATAAGTCTTCTTGTTCATCTTGTTCCACTGTGGACAGGTGACAAAATTTCCGTGGATACGCACCACTACCACCGGAACTTTTAAGACTTTTGCAATTTTGCCCACAGAATCAGGAATATAGGATGTACAGCCATCTAATGAATATCTTGCTTCCGGAAACAATACAAAAATATTGTTCAGCTTCTCAATACAATACTTAATATTCTTCACCAAATGAACATCTGAAATGAACTTTCTGGTCCCCAAAACACCCAACGAACGCATCAGCGGTTCTGTGTAAGTGTTAAAGCCTTCCAATGTCATTACATTGTTCACTCCGTACGGATACTCATCTGTGGTCATAGCCATAATATTAAAATCTACCATGGATGAGTGTGTAACAAGCATCAGGAATGGCCCGTCAATGCTCTCCATATTCGTTCTGGTTAACTTGAAATTTCGTTTCTTTAAATCCGGCTTACAAATGATTGCTTTCGCAACCCCCAAAAGAAAACATGGATCATGCGGTTTCTTAGCAAAGTCAAAATGCTTTATCTTATCTCTGGATGGCCCCTTATATGCAGTAACCATTCTTCTGTTTTTATTTTTCATCATGTTCCCCCGACATTGTATAAAATCTGCAATTAAAATATAATAAATCCGTTGATATCATACCATATCCCGGAGGAAATATCCAGTAGAATGTTCATGTAGCAAGCACATTGAGCTTCGGCCTTATCACAAAGCAGAAGTTTGGTCTTTACAGATTTTTTACAGGTATAGATTCCAATCTCATACTTTTAACTTATTTTCATCCCCCAAAAAGAGATTAAAAGTATCCATAGTCCAAAATTGTACTTACAGATTCCACAAATTCTACTTTTATAGATTCCGAAGAAATTATTTATTTCTATAGATACTTTACATCACTTATACTATCAAAAAACATGCTATATTTAAATCAAATGGATTCCACATCAACTTTTTTCCAATATAGACCTACTAACATCAATTTTACTTGCAATTATTCCTTCCATATGATTTAATAATGGTAAATTTTTATATAAAGGAGTGATCAAATACGATTTACGAAAAAATTCTTTCAGAACACAAGAAATTAAATGGGCAAATCAACATCATCCAAAAGCAATTACAGGATATGCCGCCTGGCAAACTAATCTGCTGTCATCACAAAAATCACTGCAAATGGTATCATCGTACTGACAAAAACAAATCTTACATTTCTAAAAAAGATAAATCTCTTGCTGAAAAATTGGCAATCAAAAAATATTTATCCTTACACTTAGAAGATTTAGAAAATGAAAGACGAGCCATTGAATTTTATTTAAGACACCATTCCCCTTCTGGAAAGGCCGAAGAACTTCTTACCAACACTTCTGAGTATCAGAATCTCCTTGCACCATATTTTACTCCACTATCAAAAGAGTTATCTGATTGGATGCATACTCCCTACGAAAAGAACCTTCTTCACCCAGAAAATCTTAATACTAAAAGCAGTTCCGGTAATCTTGTAAGATCAAAATCTGAAATGATGATAGACACGCTCTTATATCTGAACAAAATCCCATTCCGCTACGAATGTGCCCTACATCTAAATGATACAATTATATACCCTGATTTCACAATTCGTCATCCTAAAACCGGCGAGTTCTACTACTGGGAGCACTTTGGTCTAATGGACGATTCCGCATATGCACAAAAAGCCTGTTCCAAATTGCGCTTCTACATATCCCACGGAATCATTCCAAGCATTCAACTCATCACTACTTATGAAACGAGAGAGCATCCATTAAGTACTGAGATAATTGAAAAAATAATTGAGCGCTATTTTCTATAATGATCTCACGAAAAATGAATTCAATTGAGATTAAATGAACTTTAGGTTTATATGAAATTTTTGCCTTTTGGGAATCTACATGGAAGAAAATAACTTAAAAACACTTGCGAAATTTAAGGCTTTTGTATCTATAACGATAAAATCATACAAAAGATTCCATCATTTGCAATATAATGGATTCCGGAAGACCAATTTTTATATATAGAGTAACAACGCCGCATATTTGCCATCAAATAACCGTGAAATACTGGTATATTGGAATTTACTTTATCAAAAAATATGTATAGACCTATTTTCATCCACCATAAAGCATACGTTGGATAATGTTGTTCGGCAAATTAGATGATGCTTTCATTGTCACATTAGTTGAAGCTGTTTCTGCATAAAAAGATACGCATCAGTCAGATTGTTTGACACCGGCTTGTTGTTTTATTTGAAGCTTCAAAATCCCCCACGCACATTAA
>JAZPYS010000059.1:0-6059 GCA_045544275.1 Acetatifactor sp.
TATAATGTAGGTGAAACTTGAATTTGACGAAGCTTTTATAACAACAGAAAAAGTTGCAGCGGGCTATTTATATAATGCACTTATGATTAGGAGGTGGTTACGATGAAAACTATAGGTGATGATTTGAAAGAAGGAATAAAAATCGTTGATAAAAAGAGTAGAATGTCAAAAACATTTTGTTTCACGGTTGACGATAATATTCGTTTCTTAAAGGAAATAGCTGAAAAGAACTATAAAAGTATTTTTGAGCACCCTTATCTTGCGATGTATAAACGTTTGCATGAAGAATTTGACTTAAAGGTACAGTTAAACTTATTCTTTAGGATGGATGGTTTTGCACTTTCACAAATGAGTTCAACTTATTCTTCCGAATGGGAAGAGAATTCTGATTGGTTAAAGCTGTCTTTTCACTCTGATTTTGAGAATGTAAAGCCATATGAGTTTTCGGAATATGATGAAGTATATCAAGATGTAAAGAAGATAAATAATCAAATATTACGCTTTGCGTCTCCAGCTTCGTTGGCAAAAACAACGACAGTTCATTACTGTCTTGCCACGTCAGAAGGATTAAATGCACTTTCGGATAATACTGTTTTAGGCTTATTGGGACTTTTTGGTACTAAGGAGGAACCGAGAACTTCGTATGGTATAGAGGAAAATAAAGCCCCAAAAATACGTGATGGAGAAACAGTGAAAGTTGGCAAGATAAGCTATGCTTCAATAGATATTGTGTTGAATAGTTTTTCAAAGGAGGATATTTTAATAAAACTTAATAATCTGATAAATCATAACTGTATTAGAGTGATGATTCACGAGCAGTATTTTTATGCTGATTATAAAAACTACCAACCTGATTTCGAGGAAAAACTCAGATCAACTTTTTCCTTCTTGAATGAACATTGCTATGAGAGTAGATTTTTTGAAGATTTGATTTAAATTAATATCACAAGTTCCACAGAAATTTAGCCAGTTGTTTCAGTGATCACGAATAGATATATTTGAACTGAACAAAGTGTTTATATGTCAGGAACACTTTGCCGAAAAGGGAGTAATAAATTTGCTCTCAGGTCAATTTTTGCCCACCTGGCTGATGCCGGAGTGGTTGGACTTGAAACGCAATATGTTGAGATATTATTACTCCAGCTTGGCTGGATAGCGGTTTTGTATATTTTAGTTCTTTGGATATGGCGAGTCGCTGTGAGTAAATTGAGTGTGCAGGGAGGATGATATGAAGCTATTTATAAAATATATGAAAATGAGCTTCAGAAGGAGTTTCCAATATCGTTTAAACTTTATACTGCTTTGCATTTCAGTAGCACCAATACATTTGATCCAAATGTTGTTTTCCTGGTTTGTGGCAAAAGAGTTTGATGGTTTTGAATCTTGGGACGGTTGGAATCTGATCTTTTTATATGGTGTACTTTTGACATCCTATAGTATTGCACAGCTTTTACCTTCCGTTGTTGTGCTGGTGCTGTCTTGTATTTATAATGATATACAATAGAATATTGCTAAAATAGTGGTGCTTGTAGGTGCTTTTAAGGATTTTTGAATTATCCACTTTATGTATATGGCAAAGAAGTAGTAGCCTTTTTAACGTATGTATTTTCATTGGCATTCATCAACTATTATCCCTCTTTATATATATTGGGGCGTGAGGATGCAACTAACATTTTGAATTTCATGACAGTGCCCGTGGCAGTAATACTTTCAGTGATTGCTTTGGCAGTTTGGAAGATATCACTGGAGCACTATAACAGTACCGGCAGTTGAGGGGAGGAAAAGTATGGCAATCATCGAAGCGAGAGATTTATCAAAAAGCTATACTGTGGTTAAAAATAAAAAGCAATTTTTAAAAAGCTTAATTGCACCACAGAAAGAGATCGTTCATGCTGTGAATAATATTGATTTGCATATCCACAAAGCAGCGAAAAGAGTACGTGAAGCAGATTGGTGTAGTATTTGGCAATCGAAGTCAGTTGTGGTGGGATTTACTGGTAAAAGATTCCTTTGAGCTGTTTAAAGAGATATATAAAATACCGGATAAAGTATATAGGGAAAATATAAAGGTTTTTTCAGATATTTTAGATTTGGCAGCTATTGAAAACAGGCCGGTACGTCAATTGAGTTTGGGACATAAAGAAAAGGGCACTACATTTTTAGTAACTTCAAACGATATGGCGGATATTGTGAATGTTTGTAACGATCTGATTGTAATCGATCATGGCAATATTGTTTTCAAAGGGGCAATGAATGAGGTTGCAGATATTATTAAAGAAATTTATGGAGAATAGTAAGTAAATTATGCAAAATATCAAGAATAAGACAATAGAAAACAAAGTATTTATCGCTCCCGGTGCGATTGTATTGGGAGATGTGACATTGGGTGAGGATGTGGGAATCTGGTACCATGCTACGGTCAGAGGAGACCGGGCTCCCATTGTGATTGGAGACAGAAGCAATATTCAGGATAATGCAGTGGTTCATGTGGATGCTGACCATGGGGTGAAGATCGGTAAAAATGTAACCATTGGACACAGTGCCGTGATTCATGGCTGTGAAATTGGGGACAATTCCTTGATCGGAATGGGAGCCATTATCATGAATGGTGCTCGGATTGGCAGAAACTGCATTGTGGGTGCAGGAGCGTTAGTGACACAGAATACGGAGGTTGCGGACAACTCCCTGATACTTGGGAATCCGGCGAAAGTAAAGCGGGCTGTCACGGAGGAAGAAATTGCGTCCAGTCTGCGTAATGCGGAATGTTATGTGGAAGAATGCAGAGTAATGCGGGCGGAGGAGCAGATATGCCAAAAGGAGCAAATCAAAAACTGAAATTAATTTATCTGATAAAAATGTTGCTTGAGCAGACGGACGAGGAACATAGTGTAACTATGCAGGATATGATAGAGTATCTTGCAGACAATGATATTACGGCAGAACGAAAGAGTATATACGGGGATTTGGAGACGATACGAAATATAGGAATTGATATAGTAGGGGAGCAGCAGGGTAAGATGTTCTACTATCATGTTGCGGGCAGGCAATTTGAACTTGCAGAATTAAAGCTTCTGGTAGATGCGATACAGTCCTCCAAGTTTATCACGGAGAAAAAGTCCAGGGAATTAATTAAGAAGCTGGAGAGTCTTGCCAGTGTCCATGAGGCAAAGCAGCTGCAGAGACAGGTATATGTTTCCGGCAGGGTTAAGACCATGAATGAGAGTATCTATTACAATATAGATGAGCTGCACAATGCCGTTGCAGCAAATAAAAAAATTCGTTTTCAGTATTTTCAGTGGAATACTAAAAAAGAAATGGAACTTCGCAGGGATGGAGCGTTTTATGAGATTAGTCCTTGGGCATTATCTTGGGATGATGAGAATTATTATATGATCGGTTTTGATGCAGAGGAGAATAAAATCAAGCATTTTCGGGTAGATAAAATGCTGAAGATCTACTGTCTGGAGGCGGAAAGAGAAGGAAGGGAACTGTTTCAGAAGTTTGATATGGCAGACTATTCCAGAAAAAGTTTTGGGATGTTTGGTGGTGAGGAACAATATGTAAAGCTTCTTTGTCACAACAGTCTGGCAGGAGTGGTCATCGACCGGTTTGGCAAGGATGTGATACTGATGCCGGTGGATGCAAATCATTTCCGTATAAATATCAATGTGGCGGTCAGTGCCCCTTTTTTCGGTTGGGTCTTTGCATTGGGAGACAAGGTAAAGATCGAGGGACCGGAAGGCGTGGTAGCAAAAATGAAGGAAATGCTAAAATCCGCCTTTTCGGCGTTCCAGTCTTAGCTGTCTGCGTTTTTCTGCCATTTTATATTCTTCCCGCTGAATATCGTTTTCAAGAACCAGTCCTGGCACTTCCGCCGGCTGGTTTTTTTCGTCTAAAGCTACCAGCACGATGTGCGCCCGATTGATGGGGTAACGCATACCATCACTGCGCTCTACATAGGTATCCACGCGTACCTCCATGGAGGTGCGGCCGGTGTAGGTAATATAGCCAATAAGTACGATCAGGTCGTTTACATAAGCAGCAGATTTAAATGTAAGGTTGTCGATGGCAGCAGTAGTAACCGTTTTAAGCCCGGTATGGCGCATGGCAACGATTGCTGCAAGTTCATCTATCATTTTCAGAAGGGTTCCGCCGAATAAGCGGCCGCCACCATTTAAATCAGCCGGCTGTACCAAATGTACCTGTTCAGTTTTGGAATAAGAAACGGTTCTTTTCAGCATTGTACCTACCTCGCTCTTGTGAAGGATATTTTTCGGTGTATTTTGTTTATAGTATAGCATTTCAGAGTGGTTCGAACAATCGGAAAATTTAAACATAAGTAAAAGCAACTAAAAAGTTTTGATAAAAGTGTCGTATTGGGACATACTACTCATGAGGTGATGGCAATGGACAAGAAAAAACAGGAAAAAATCAATCAGCAGAAGGACTTGAATAAGTTTAATGCGGTGACACAGAAGGATAAGCCTGAAAATCAGAATCAGGAACATAATGTCAGAAAAGAGGGCATTCAGCCGATTAATCAAAAACGTTAGGGCCAGGTTTCGTGGATATAAAAATTTTGTGCTTGACAAAGTGACTGAATGGAAGTATATTAAGTATGTAAAGATTTTCATTAGACAAGTATTGCGGATGCGCATTTCAAGGTCTGTTCTGGGCTAAAAAAGCATCGGCGTCTGGGCATTTCGCCCGTGGAATTCACCATTTTTTATACGGGCAGGATGTTTCTGATGTGATTGCAGGCCACCAGGCAGGTTTACTGTGTCGGGTTTAAGTACAGTCTTTATGTACAGGTTCATTGTACTGTAAGGTTCTTAATACACTGTCCGAAGAATTTCAGACTTGCGTTTTGAAGAAATGACTTAACGAAAGAAAGGACAGGTACGTAT
The DNA here is from genome assembly GCA_045544275.1 of Acetatifactor sp. Taxonomy (GTDB): domain Bacteria; phylum Bacillota; class Clostridia; order Lachnospirales; family Lachnospiraceae; genus Acetatifactor. Next base: position 4,908 of record JAZPYS010000059.1, read on the forward strand.
GATGGAAGAAACAAAAAACACAGGTACAAAAACGAAAAAAACGGAAGTAATGAACACCGGAGCACTCAGTGAGGATGTTATCCTAAACTCCAAAGTCAGGGACAGTGGCGGTAAGGCCATATTTGCTGACAATGAACTGTGTGCCCAGTTTGTCAGAGATTATGTGGATATTCCGGAGTTAAAACAGGTGACTGCGGAGGATATTGAGGATGTCTCGTCCCAATTTGTGGCACTGTTTGCAGAGGAACGTAATGCAGACAGAGTAAAACGAATCCGGTTAAAGACCGGAGAAAAGGACAGTAACGGAGAGGAGAAGCCCCCTGTTTTTCTCATATCCCTTATTGAACATAAAACCAAGGTGGAGTACAATATATGTATGCAGATATTCCGGTACATGGTGTATATTTGGGAGTCCTATGAAAAGGAAATGGAGAAGCAGCGGGAAGGGATCAGTAAGTTAAAGGAGTTTCTCTATCCGCCGATTCTGCCGATTGTATATTATGAAGGTGTGGACAGGTGGACGGCACCCATGAACTTTAAGGACCGTGTTGACAGAAGTGATATATTTGGGGAGTATATTCCGGATTTTAAGTATTATTTAGTGCCCATCCGGAAGTACACCAATAAGGAGCTTATGGAAATGCAGGATGCCATATCCCTGATCATGATGTTTAACAAACTCCAGACCAAGGAAGATGTAGGGCGTTTTTTGGATGAGATAACCGTGGATGTGATGCAGACCATCTTAAGGTATACACCGCCCCATATAGTGGGGCTGGTGGCAGATATCTATCTGATGTTTCAGTTAAAGGCAGAGATTCCGCCGGAGGAGGCAGAAGCAAATGCCGGAAAGTTGAGGGAGAAGAAAGTGGCACAGTTATTTGAAAATGCGAACTTTGGGGATTTGTATGCGGAAAGCAAGAAGATACGTCAGCAGATAGAGGGGCAGAAGAATCAACTGGAGCAGTTGGACAAGCAGATAGCGGAGCAGGACAAGCAGCTGGCGGAGCAGGACAAGCAGATAGCAGAGCAGGACAAGCAGATAGCAGAACAGGACAAGCAGCTGGCGGAGCAGGACAAGCAGCTTGCAGAGCAGAAAAAACAGCTTGCAGAGGTGAGTGAGAAAGGGATAAAACTCTACATAGAGCTGCT
>JAZPYS010000060.1:0-7873 GCA_045544275.1 Acetatifactor sp.
CCGATATCATGCAGGTATCCTGCCATTTTTGCCAGTTCTGCTTCTCTTTCACTATATCCCAATGTCAGAAGGATTTCGCTTGCCAGCTCCGCCACCTTGGTCACATGAGCGAAACTGTGCTCCGTATATCCAAGAGCAATCAAAGACTCGTCTGCCTTTTTAATGTAAGTACTGATTGCTTCATTATTTTTCAGGTCCTGATACGTGATTCTCATATTTTTCCATCCTCTATTTCCAATATTTATCCACATTCTTTTCAGCAAGCATAATAATAATTATTTTTCGCTTTGTCAAGCTATTTTCAGAAAAGCCCCGGCAATTCGTAATCAAGTTGATAGAGCGATTAGGCATAGGGATGCTTAAATACACACTGATGCCTAATTACAATGAAATAAAAAAGAAAATAATACAAAAACGGTTGACATAATATAGTTATTTTCCATCAGAGAAAAAAATATTTGTTTGATGCCTAAAATCAAAAGATTTTTAGGCATCAGGCAGTTTATTTAAGTGTCTATGGAAAATATACTCGCATATAAATTGAAAAACAGTTTAAATCTTGCTGATATGCGGACACTCTAATTTTTCTAACCGCAAGATCGGCTTTGCCCAATATACCGCATTGCGGATGATTGTCTGTACATTCTCATCATAGAAAATAGGGAATGTCTCATGTCCCGGCTGGAAATAGAAAATACGTCCGTTCTCACGATGGAAAGTACAGCCTGAGCGAAATACTTCACCGCCATCGTACCAGCCCATAAAGATCACTTCATCAGGCTCCGGAATACCAAAAGGCTCCGCATAAGTCTCTACGTGAGGAAGCTCAAAATAGCGGCCGATTCCCTGTGCAATAGGGTGTGCAGGATTGATTGTCCAAATCCTCTCCATATCCCCATCTTCACGCCAGGATAAGTTGCAGCTGGTTCCCATTAACATCTTGAATGGTTTGGAATGATGGGCTGAGTGCAGTCCAATGAACCCCATTCCTTTTAATACTTCATCACGCACTCTTGCTGCCACCTCATCCGGAACCATATGATGCTTCATATGTCCCCACCAGATCAATACATCTGTATTCTTCAGCACTTCTTCCGTCAGACCACATTCTTCATCGTCCAAAGTAGCTGTTCTAACTTCAATGTCGTCACTTTTAAGAAAATCTGCAATCGCATTGTGAATACCACCTGGATATACTTCCCTTACTCTCTCGTCTGTTTTTTCATGTGCATACTCATTCCATATGGTTACTCTTAACATTTTTATTCCCGTCCTTTCGTATTTTTACGTCTACTCAAAATAGATGGTCTTATTCTGCTTCGCAGATTCATATATTGCTTCCAGAATCTGTGTTACCACCATTGCCTGCTCCGGTTTCACTGTAAGCGGCTTTCCATCTACGATGGCATCGTAAAATACCCTCTGCTCGATTTCCTGTGGTTTTTCCTTGCTGCCATCATAAAATGCAACACCTGCAGCACCAAGCTGCGGTTTTTCTACGTACATTTTGTTGTGTTTCACACCATTGATACGAAGTCCGTCCTTCATATCCGCACCCGCTTTTGTCCCACACAGACTGGTCTTTGCTTCATCTACTTCCAAAGAGTTCAAAGCCCAGGATGCTTCTAATACAATGGTGGCTCCGTTCTTCATTTTAATAAAGCCAAATGCAGAATCTTCTACCGTAAACTTGGTATCATCCCAATCTCCCCATGCATTTGCAGTATTTTTCTGATCTGCCAGTTTGCGGAATACGGATCCTGTAACAGAAGCCGGTTCGTAATTGTCCATCATCCAAAGAGTCAGATCCAATGCATGGGTTCCGATATCGATCAGCGGACCACCACCCTGCTTCTCAGCATCTAAAAACACTCCCCAGGTAGGTACTGCTCTTCTGCGGACAGCATGAGCCTTTGCATAATAGATCTCGCCCAATTCATCTTCTTCACAGGCAGCTTTCAGATACAGTGAATCCGCACGATATCTGTTTTGATACCCGATAGTAAGGATTTTTCCGGTCTCTTTTGCTGTATCCACCATTTCTTTTGCTTCCTTATAGCTGGTTGCCATAGGCTTTTCACACATCACATGCTTGTCAGCTTTCATAGCCGCAATGGATATGGGAGCATGAGAATTATTCGGTGTCAGGACATAAACTGCATCCAGTTCTTCCTGCAGGAGTTCCTGATAATCTGTATAGACTTTTGCACCCTCTGCTCCATATTTTTCTTTTGCACTTTCTGCTCTTTCCACGATCAAATCACAAAAAGCCGCCATCTCAAACAGACCGGTTCCGGCCATAGCCGGCAGGTGTTTGCCAGTGGCAATACCACCGCATCCAATAATACCTACTCTTAGTTTCTTCATGGTCTTTTCCTCCGATTCCAAAACAGATTTTTCTGATAAATCCATCATAAAAGAAAAAGCAGAAGAATGATAGCATCCTTTTGCTTTTTTAGTCATACAATTCTGCTATTTTTAATGATCGGATTGCTCCGCTGCCTTCCCCGGAGAAACCCCGAATTTACGACGAAACAATCTTCCAAAATGATTGTAATCGGCAAACCCTGTCATGCTTGCAGCTTCCGTTGCTGAAACACCTGCTTTCAACAGATGCATTGCTTTCTCCAGCCTGATTTCATTTATGTACTGTAACGGAGAAACAGACATGCACTCTTTAAACAAATGATTGAATCTATCCTCGCTTAAATGAATCAACCCCGCCAGTTCTTTGTTGCTGATGGGCTCCGCATAATGCTTTCCTATGTACTGTCTGACAATATTCAGACGTTCCAGTTTTTTTAAGTGCTTGAGACTTTCCTTTTCTGTCAGTACTGCATGGGCATAATTTCTGGACATATAACTGATCAGCTGTAACAAAATTCCTTTACATGCCAGACAATAGCCAATACCTTTTTGCTTATACTCCTCATAAAAATCATTCAACATCTTCTGAATATAAACATCCTCCCGGATCATCTCCTGAAAAACAATATTTTTATCAGCCAGTTCTCGGGTTAAGTCATCCATATTGAAAATAATAACCAAAGCCTCTAATCTGCTGGTACAATGCCCCTCATGAAGTACATTTCCATTGATCACTACCAGATTTCCCGCTTCCACAACAAAGGAATTTTTCTGATCCAGAGTCAATTCCATCTTCCCGGAAATGACATAATGGAGCTCAATATGCTCATGCCAGTGGGCATTAAAGATTGCCGCGTCTTTCTTTAAATTCTCCCGTTTATTAATAATAATCTGTATGGGAAATTCTTTGTTTTGAATAATTTTCTTTTCGTATTGATTCTTATCCTGTTGCATGATCTTTCCCACCTATAATCGCCTGCTTCACCGCCAGTACCTGTGACGGTGCTACGCTGAGTTCATCTATGCCCATCTCCATAAAAGTGTCTGTAAGCGTTGTATCTGCCCCCAACTCTCCACAGATTCCCACTCTGATACCGGCTTTATGGGCATTTTCCACAGTCATACGCATCAGCCGCAAAATCGCTTCATGGCGGGCATCGTAAAACATGTCAAGCTCTAAATTCTGCCGGTCTACTGCCAATGTATACTGTGCCAGATCATTGGTTCCAATACTGAAAAAGTCCACTTCTTTGGCCAACAGATCACTGATCACGGCAGCTGCCGGTGTCTCCACCACGATGCCCTGTTCCACCTTACCATAGGGAATGCCTGCACCATCCAGTTCTTGCTTCACTTCTTCCAGAATCCCCTTGATCTTCTTCACTTCCCAAAGAGAAGCAATCATAGGATACATAATGGCAACCTGCCCATAGGCACTTGCCCGCAAAATAGCACGCAGTTGAGTTCGGAAGATATCCTCTCTGGTCAGGCAGATACGGATGGCACGATATCCCAAAGCAGGATTCTCTTCTTCCTGCAGATTCAGGTATCCCACTTTTTTATCCGTGCCGATATCCAACGTCCTGATGACCACTCTTTTGCCTCTCATTTTCTCCGCCAGCTGTCTGTATGCCAGGAACAAATCTTCCTCCGTTGGAAAATCATTTTCTTTCAGATAAGAAAACTCACTTCTAAACAGGCCAACACCTTCTGCATCATTTTCCAACACTGCTGCTAAATCGGACAATTCTCCGATATTGGCATACACACATATCTTTTTGCCGAAGCGGTTGATGGTTTCCTTGCCTTTATACGCTTCCAGCAAAGCCTTTTTATCATTTTCTTCCTGTATTTTCTCCCGATAAAAGGCAAGTGTCTCTTCATCCGGATCCACGATCAGTTGCCCCCCATGGCCGTCTATGACAGCCATAGCTCCATCCATTTCCTCGGAAATATCCACACCTGCTACCGCCGGAATCCCAAAAGTTCTGGCAAGAATGGCTGTATGAGAGTTGGAGGACCCCAGTCTGGTTACCAGCCCAAGCATCATTTTTCGATCCATCTGTACTGTCTCACTGGGTGTCAATTCTTCTGCCATAATGATGCATGGCTCCGATATTGTCTGCGGCACCTCTTTCTTTTCCAGTACATTTTTCAATCTCTGGGATATATCTTTGACGTCAATACTTCGTGCCCGGAAGTACTCATCCTCCAGCACGGAAAACACTTCAGCGAAATGATTCCCCGTCACATCCACTGCATATTCTGCGTTGACAGACTGCTCTGCAATCATTTGCTTCACTGATCTGATAAAATTTTCATCTTCCAATATCATCAGCTGTCCTTCAAATATGCCCGCATTTTCTATCCCGGCTTCACGCAGCATTCGATCATATAATGACCGCAGCTGATCCTGTGCCTTTTTACAGGCATCTTCAAAACGCAGGATCTCCGCCCTGGTATCTTCCACACAACGCCTTACTACACTTGCATCCTTTTTCCCATGGAAATGAATCCTGCTGATCACCACGCCACCGTATATGGATTTTCCGTCCAGTACACTACTCATCTATAACATCTCCTAAAGCGATCTGCATCCCCTCAGATTACAGATTATTTATATTCTTCTTTAGATTGTAGCATGATTTTTGCCTTTCGTGAATACCGATTTAATAGATTCCCCGGTAACACTCCCGCAAAGTATTGCAGGATTTATCTAACTTTTGCAGTTCCTCCTCGGTAAGTTTGACCGGTAACACCCTCTGAATGCCATTTTGATTGATAATACAGGGGACACCAATAAACACATCCCTCTGACCAAACTCACCTTTCAGCATAGCCGATACCGTCAACACACTCTGCTCATCCCCCAAAATTGCTTTTGTAATTCTGGTCAGTGCCATACCGATTCCATAATAAGTTGCATGTTTGGCTTCAATAATCTTGTACGCCGCACTACGAACCTCTTCTTCAATCTGGTCAAGTCTTTCCCTCTGTACGATCATAGGATTCTCTTCACACATCTCTACAATGGATTTCGTAGCGATCAACGCCTGACTCCAGGGTACAAATTCACTGTCCCCATGTTCTCCCATGACAAAGGCATGAACATTTCTCGGGTCAGTCTTCAAATAATCTCCCAGTAAAAATCGAAGCCTGGCTGTATCCAGCGCTGTACCGCTTCCCAGCACACGTCTGGCATTGAATCCGGACAGTTCAAAGGTAATCCTTGTCATAATATCCACCGGGTTAGTGGCCACCAAAAAGATACCATTGAACCCTGATGCGGTCACCGGCTCAATAATGGACCGGAACACTTCTGTATTGCGTTTCAGCAGATCCAGTCTGGTCTCTCCCGGTTTCTGGGCAACCCCTGCGCTGATAGCTACAATATCCGCATCCCGGCAGTCATCATAATCCCCGGCATAAATTACCATCCTGGAACCGGCAAAAGCGAGACCATGGTTTAAATCCATCGCCTCGCCTTCTGCACGCTTTTTATTTACATCAATTAATACAAGTTCATCACAGACAGACTGGTTGAGCAGACTGTAAGCATAACTCATGCCTACCATACCGGTTCCTACGATGACTACTTTACGTTTTCCTGACTGCATATTTTCCTCTCCTTACTGTTGAATATTAATGTACTTATAATCATTAATATTCTTTCAGGTTTAGAAAATAATATACCTATTTTCCAGTTGTATTCTCAGTGAATATCCTTCTTGATGTAATGCTGATAGGCAACAGCAATACCTGTGATACCCATTGCCATGCCGATGGCGACCATTGTACCGTCCAAGCTTCCATTGCTCACAAGATCTGCACCCTCACAATATCCGAACGGGGTTACGTATTTCAAAAATTCTGCAACCTCGGCAATATTGGCGATCAGATTCAGAAAATACATCATCGCCGCAATACCAAGTCCAATCCCGGCACTGCCTTTGCGCTGAAAAGCGGAAAGACCAAAGCAAATGCCCGCCAATTCAATTTGGAGCAGATAGTAGGCAAGATGCAGAAGATTCACTTCTTTCCAGGGAATTTCCTCACCGATCATGGTCATGGAGCCGACGGAAAGGGCATATATAATCAGATTCAACGCTGTAATCTGAATCAGGACAGCAATCAGCTTTTCGGTGATGATTCTTGTGCGACTGATGGGATGGGCAAAAAGAAACTCAGCTGTTTTATCCTTTTCCTCTTTGCTGAGAATATTAACGGCACAAAGCGAAGCGAAAAATGCACCGCCAAGTCCCAGAACATTTCCGCATTCGATGGCGTAAAAACCGATCAGCGTGCCGAAGTTCAAGCGATCCATGCCAAATGCTGCAGTGAATGATCCCATGGAAGCGAATGTTTCACTGATTCCGTCCATCTGTCCCTTCATTTCCGGGAACAGGAAAACGCAGACTGCCAGTAAAAATCCGATGGAAACTGTCCATACAAGAAATGAAGTTTTTCCTTGCTTTAATTCATGCTTTACAAGCGTCATACAGTATCACCATCCTTTTCATAATAATGCAGAAATATCTCCTCCAGATCCGGCTCCGTGACCGTGAGATCGAACACCCGCCAGGTAGATAAAGCTCGAATCAAATTATTGATGTCGCCGCCGAAAAGGAAGCTGACGGAATCCACGGATTCTATCTTGTCACGAACACCATCTAATTTATCTAAGTTTACCTGACCATGAACAGTAATGCGTTTGGCATTTGTTTTGGAAAGAGCATCCACGCTGTCACAGGCAATGATTCTACCGTCACGAATGATAGCCGCACGGGTGCAATTTCGCTGAATTTCCGAAAGTACATGGCTGGATAGGAAAATCGTAGTTCCCTGCTTATTCCGCTCCTGCAGGATATCAAAAAATGCCTTCTGCATCAATGGGTCCAGACCTCCGGTTGGCTCGTCCAGAATCAGGAGCTCCGGACAATGCTGCAGAGCGCAGACGATTGCAACCTTCTTTCTATTGCCGCAGGAAAGTTCTTCCACCTTTCGTGCTGTGTCGAGCTGTAAACGGTCACAGAGCAATTTAGCCTCGGCACTGCAATCTTTTTTATGAAGATTAGCAGACAGCTTCAGAACGTCTTTCACATTCATGCCTGGATAAAATGACGCTTCGGAGGGAAGATAACCAATTTTCTGCAAGATAGCCTGTTTCTCTTTGACTACATCCATCCCGAATATCTGCGCACTACCGCCGGTAGGTGAAATCAATCCAAGCAATGTGCGGATCGTTGTAGATTTCCCGGCGCCGTTTGGCCCGATAAAACCGAAAAACTCTCCCTTCTTTACCGCAAGGTCAAGCTCGACAATACCCCTGTTCTTACCATAATATTTCGTTAATTTCGTAATCCGAATTGCATCCATATGCCTTACTCCTTCCGCAGATAAACACTTTTCCAAAATGCCATCAGCTTCTTGAAATCCTTCTCCATCTGATCAAGATCCATATTGCCACGCTGAAAAGTTTCCCAAAGATACCCCTCTGATGCCCAAT
>JAZPYS010000061.1:0-3432 GCA_045544275.1 Acetatifactor sp.
TCTAATGTTTTCAATGCCTTTGCACGCATAACCTTTCTCTTGGTGGGCATCTGCATTTCTTCGATCGTCGTATGACAAATTCTCTCAATCTCACGAATCTTAAAAATCTCACGTCCACTGACAAAAGTAAAGGATTTTCCGGTTTTACCTGCACGACCGGTACGTCCGATTCTATGCACATAATATTCAATATCCTGAGGCACATCATAGTTGATGACCGCTTCCACATCATCCACATCGATACCTCTGGCTGCCACATCTGTAGCAATCAAAATATTGGTAGTGGCACTGCGGAAACGATTCATGGCAATGTCACGTTGATACTGGGTCAGATCACCATGCAGCCCTTCTGCTTGAAATCCATTTTCTTTCAGCAAACTTGCCAACTCATCCACTTTTTTCTTGGTATTGCAGAAAATCAGACAGAGTCTTGGCTGGTAATACTCCAACAGTCTGATCGTTGCTGCGTCCTTGTCTTGACTCTTCACTCTGAAATATTTCTGAGAAACCAATGGAATCGTCAATTCTTTTGATGCCACTTTTACCAGCTCTGCATCATGTTGGAATTTTCCGGTAATCTCTAAGATCGGCTGGGGCATAGTTGCTGAAAACAGCGCTGTCTGGTGTTCTCCCGGAATCTCACCCAAGATCAGCTCCATATCCTCTCGAAAGCCCATATTCAACATTTCATCCGCTTCATCCAACACCACCATATTCACTTCTTCTAACTTAATCGTGTGTCTGCGCATATGGTCCATGACACGTCCTGGGGTCCCGACTACAATCTGCACCCCACGCAGTCCTGCAATCTGTCTTCCAATCTCCTGTCCTCCATAAATAGGCAGCACCTTAATACCATGCATGTATTTTGCCAGCTTACGCAGTTCTTCTGCCGCCTGAATAGCCAGCTCTCTGGTGGGACAAAGAACAATTGCCTGCAATTTTCTACTATTTGGATCAATATTCTGCAGCATGGGAATACCAAATGCCGCAGTCTTACCGGTACCGGTCTGTGCCTGACCAATGATATCCTTACCTTCCAGCAAATAGGGGATCGCCTGCTCCTGAATGGGTGTCAGCTTCGTAAAACCCATATCCTTCACTGCACGGACAATTCGCGGATCCAACAAATCTTCAATAATAGCAAGAGTGCTCTCTTCTTCCACTTCACGAGCCTCTACAACAATATTTTCAATCATATTAGTTTCTTTATTCACAAAATACTCCTTTTCTCGCTCTGTAGGGTACTAATCTTTTTAGACAACAAAAAAAGCTGATAAAATCAGCTCTTTTTTGCAATAGCGAGAGGGGGATTCGAACCCTCGACACTACGGGTATGAACCGTATGCTCTAGCCAACTGAGCTATCTCGCCATATCCAACTGTTTTGCTGGAGTGGGGCCTATAGGGCTCGAACCTATGACCCTCTGCTTGTAAGGCAGATGCTCTCCCAGCTGAGCTAAGACCCCATTTGTTCAGTTGTTTTCCCAACCGACTTCGTTAGTATACACTGGAACAAATATTTTGTCAACCACTTTTTTGAATATTTTTGAGTTTTTATAATTTTTTGTATTGCATATGCTTTTTGCACACTTCCCGGCCTGGTTTATGCAAGCCGGGAAGTTCTTCATGTGCTCTACATCCTCTCCGGTGCTTCAAATCCCAGCACATCAATACAAGCTTCCAATACATCTCTGGTAAGTACCAACAGTGCGATCAGCCCCTGCTTCTTCTCTACATTCTCCTCTCCCAGAATCTTAGTCTCATGGTAGAAGTGATTAAATGCATTGGCCAGATCATAGATAAATGCACAAACCTTATGAGGTGCGATTTCCTCACATGCACTCTGCATCATGGCGTTGAAACCGGCCAGCTGCATCATCAGCCCCTTTGTAGACTCATTCTCTGCCGCCTGCAGCGCAAGGCCTTCCAGACTACCGCCCTGTTCTTTATATTTATTCAAGATAGACTTGATACGGACAATCGTATATAAGATATATGGGCCGGTATCCCCTTCGAAGGAAGTAAACCTGTCGACATCAAAAATATAATCTTTGGATGCCTGATTGGACAAATCACCATACTTCAGCGCTGAAACTGCAACAATATTAGCAATTTCTACTGCCTCTGCATCCTCCATCTGGCGATTTTCTACGATTTTTCTGTACATCTCAATCTTAGTTTCATTGATCAGATTCTCCAGACGCATTACGCCGCCGTCACGGGTCTTGAAAGGTTTGCCGTCCTTGCCGTTTACAGTTCCGAAGCCCAGCCAGCGAAGTTTTGTATCTTCATTTACCAGTTTGGTCTTTCTTGCACAACGGAATACCTGTTCAAAATATAGATCCTGACGCTTGTCCGTCAGATAAATCAGTTCATCCGGCTGATACAGGTTCATACGTTCCATGATAGTTGCCAGATCAGTTGTATTGTATAAAGACGCTCCGTCTGATTTTAAGATCATACATGGTGGCATTTCTTTGGTATCGGTCTCTTCTTTTACATCTACTACTAGAGCACCGTCACTGATGTAGGCATATCCACCGTCCTTCATCAGCTGCACCATCTCCGGTATCAAGTCATGTACATCACTCTCACCTTTCCAGAGATCAAACTCCACATTCAGAGTATCATAATTCTTCTTTAAGTCTGCAATGGAAACATTCATAATGTGATTCCAGAGTGCACGATAACCTCTCACACCATTCTGCAATTTGAAAGTCGCTTCCATGGCTTTCGCTTTGTATTCCGGATCCACCTTAGATTTAGCACTTGCTGCCGGGTAAATTTCTTCCAGTTCGGATACGGTAAAGGGTGCTTCTGCCGGATATTCGCCCTCATAAGTATCATCATAATACACCAGATCCGGCTGTCTCTCCTGCAGCCCGGTGATCACAAGCCCCATCTGCAGTCCCCAGTCACCCAAATGCACATCACCCAGCACATCATGACCTGCATAGCGGCAGATTCTCTTGATACTTTCTCCGATCACTGCGGAACGCAGATGTCCTACATGGAGCGGCTTCGCAACATTGGGTCCGCCGTAATCTACGATGATCTTCTTGGGTACCTGCGGCATTTCCAGACCAAATTTTGCATCTTCACGCATACCGGTCATATAATCCTTTATAAATTCTTCTGTAATTTTCAAATTTAAAAATCCGGGGGCAACCGCACTCACCTCTGAAAAAACCTTGCTGTCTGCCAGCTTTTCCGCAACATCATTTGCAATCATAATCGGTGCTTTCTTATACTTCTTAGCACCCGCCATGGCACCATTGCACTGATATTCACATAAATCAGGACGATTTGAAATAGTCACTTTACCCAATGCCGGGTCATAGCCTGCCGCTTCAAACGCCTGCTGCATTTCTTCTGATATTAATTCAAGAATCTTTTTCATGATATTCCTCTTTTCTGCATTTCATCAAAC
>JAZPYS010000062.1:0-6805 GCA_045544275.1 Acetatifactor sp.
TCTGCCTTTTTACAGATTCCCATTCCCACAGCCATCGGAAACACCAGAATACATATGGGCAATGTCATGTGCCTGCTAAGCGGCTTGCTGTTGGGTCCCGTATGGGGCGGCATGTCTGCCGGCATTGGTTCCGCATTCTTCGACCTGACAAATCCGGCGTATATTGCATCAGCACCATTTACTTTTGCTTTTAAATTTTTAATGGCATGGGTTTGCGGGATACTATACAAGAAGTGGAAAAATAATGGAAAGACTGTTCTCTACAGTGCCGTTGCCGGAGCAGCAGGTGCAATAACCTATGTCATCCTTTATTTATCCAAAAATTTTATCGAAGACCACATTGTATATGGGTTGCCGCTGGAAGGTGTCATGGTTGATATTGCTCAGAAAGGCATTGTCTCACTCGCAAATGGCATCATTGCAGTCATCGTTGCCGTTCCCTTGAGTATGGCAATCCGCCCGGCAATTACCAAAATGCTAAATCAGGCATCCCCAAAAGCAGAACGATAAATTATTAAAGAAAGTAATTGGTAAAAGAACTATGATACAACAAATCCCCCGGCTGGCTGTGATCAGCAGCTTTGCCGGTTTTGGCAAAATCTCAATTACAGCCGCATTACCGATTATCAGTGTAATGCAGGTACAGGCATGTCCACTACCTACATCAATTCTCTCCAGCCATCTTGCATACTCCCCCTGCCATAAAGCAGATTTCACAGAACACATGCAGGAGTATCTTAATGCCTGGAATGACATCGGAGTAAGCTTCGACGGTTTGTATCTGGGCTATGTGGGCAATCCTGCACAATTGGATATCATAAAACACCTGCTGGATTCCACCTCCCCGAATCACTCTGGAATGACGGTGCCTTCCGTTTCACGGCTCCTGAATCCGGATGCCAAAATCATCATAGATCCTGTCATGGGTGATCATGGCAAAGCCTATTCTACGGTCACGCAGAGTCAGGTTGAGAAAATGAAGCATCTGATCCAAAAAGCACACTTGATCACACCAAATCTGACAGAGGCATGTATGTTGACAGACATGTCATATCACTCTGACATCTGGTCTGACGAAGAACTTCTGGAGATTTGCCACAAATTAGACCCGAAACATTATAAACAAATTGTTATTACCGGCATTCATGAGGGAAACAATTTCCGCAATTATCTCTGGGATAAAGGAAAAAGTTCCTCCATCTGTATTCCGTCTGCCGGTGCTTCCCGTCCTGGAACCGGTGATATGTTTGCTTCTATATTAAGTGCAAATGCCTTGAAGGGAAAAGATTTTACTGCCTCTGTTCGTGAGGCAACTGATTTTATAGCAGCCTGTATCCGGGACAGCGAACAGGCAAATATACCTATTAAAGAAGGTGTTCTTTTTGAACAAAATTTGAGCCGGCTTCTATAGCCGGCTCATTCTATTCTTCAAATGTTATCTTCATACTACCCACAGCGCAATCCAGTTCCATGGTCTTCTCTGCTGCATTTCCAATCAGCATCCCTTCATTGATTCCGGAATGCTTCTCTCCATTCAGTACAATATTCCCTGCCATACACTGCAGTTCATAATTAAAATCTTTCTCATTTCCGGACAGCTTCATCTGAAGGCTTCCCATAGCACAATCAGCATCTACATTTCCTGCAATCCTTCCATTTATGCTCATGCTTCCTGCACCTACCGACATTTTCGTGTTCTGCATACTTGCATTATTTATCGACACCATCCCTGCACCCAGTGAAATGGTAACATCTCCTGCATCCAGTGAATCAACTGTTAATTTCCCGGCCTCCACTGAAATGTCCAGATTCTGTACATTCAGCTTCTCCACCTGCATACTCCCGGCACCCAACTCTAATTCTACCGTATCCATTACACAATCTGCAGGCACATACAAAGTCAGAATATTCCCTTCATCCTCTTCATCTATCAAAGTATCTCTGACTACTTTTATGAAAATGCTGTTCCCCTTTTGATAGGCCTGAACTTTCTTCATATTTTCAAAAGAAAAATAAAAGTCCGGCTCTTCCGTTACATCCAAAAGTACCTTACATCCTGCAGCCTGCAGAACCATTTGTCTGACCTCTCCTATACTCAACTTTGTATATTTCAGACTTCCACTATATGTTTCACCTTCACTGTCGAACCAATTCTCTGTTTCGATATCATAATTCCCTTCCAATTCCCAATTCTGCCCTGCCATCTGTGTGGAAAAATGATCTGTTACCTGCTCTACCTTTTCCTTTCCGATATCTATCCACTCCTGCACTCTTGCAAAATCTTCCGGTCTATCCTGATAACGCAACGAAACCACTCGTGCAGCACCAATTACCAATACTGCACACACTAAAAATACAAAAAACTTCTTCATGTTGTTCATCTTACCACCTTTTTAGCAGTTTTTCAATACAAACGACATTTTACGTGCAAAATAGTTTACATAACTTATTTATTGCTTTACATAACACTTTTGACTATATTAGTAAATTTGCAATTTAACATGCAATCCACATAGTTATCCACAAAAAGTTATTTCTGTCGTTTTTTCATTGCTTTTTATTTTTTTCCACATAATCCACATACTTATCCACATATACACACATGTCATATTCTACCTTTAAAAACGTCATTTTGGGTGAAATCTTGCATGTCACTCTCTCAAAACACCTCGTTTCCAAACTTATGTTTGGATTACATAATATATTAACTTATATATTTTTATGTCTACTTTTTGACAAGAAACTCCATAAAATTACATGGAATGAGAAAAATACAAGTAAAAACCATAAAAAAAGACCCCATATACATGAAAATCACGTATATGAAGCCCATATGATCTACAAAAAATAACTATAACCAGGAATCCCAGAAACGTTCAATACGGTAAGAAATATTACTATGATTCACTACATCAAACCTGTCCCATTCACGGGGAAAAAGAGCACGATAAGAAGGCTGAAGAAAGCGTTCATCCAAAAGGACAATAACACCGACATCATCTGAAGTACGAATCACACGACCAGCCGCCTGAAGCACCTTGTTCATTCCCGGAAAACGATAGGCATAATCAAATCCATTATCTCCCCGGGCATCAAAATACCCCTTTAGAATCTCTCTCTCATAACCCACCTGAGGTAGTCCCGTACCTACGATTATCGCACCGATCAGACTATCTTCTTTCAAGTCGATACCCTCGCTGAAAATTCCTCCAAGTACGCAAAATCCAATCAAGTATGAATCCGCTTCCATTTCAATATCCATATTAATATTTTCATTCAAATCACATAAATAATTGCCTTGAAATTTGTTTAAAAAGATTTCCCTCTCCTCTTCCGTCATATAATCCGATTGTACCAGCAATTCCATTTCTTCGGTGACAAAATTCTCTTCAAACACTTCATAGACCTGTTGCAGAAATTGGTACGACGGACAGAAGACCATGTAGTTTCCATGCCTTTTTGTTACAATTTCAAAAATATATTTCGCAATACTATAATATTCCTGTTCAGACCTTCTCGTATACTTACTCGTAACATCTTCTGCTATCACCAATTCTCTTTTATTAGGATCAAAAACTGATTGTGCATAGACTTCGTAGTCCGTTTCTTCTCCTCCCAGCAATTTTTTATAGTATTGTATCGGCAGAAACGTAGCCGAAAACAGAATACTGCTTCTTCCTTTCGCCAAACATTCCTTCAGGTTAGTGGATGGATCCACGCAAAATAATTTTACCAGAAAACTTCCGTCATTCATTTGCTGTGTATATTTCACATATTTCTCATCCACACGCTCGTAAATATCCAAAAAATGGCTCAATTTAAAATACAAATCAAGTATCATTTCCTTCTCTGCCGGATTTCCCTCTTCCGTTTCTTCTAAGTATTCTCCTATAATACTGTGGAGCCTCAGCACCTCATGCACCAGTCCATCTATGGAATCCACAATCAAACAGTTTTCGCATTCTCTCTTTAGTGCAAGAAACTCTTTATTGCACTTTTCTAACTGCTTCACCATCCTTGCGGCATATCCTCTCCCCCAAAGAACTGTACCCGGATATTCATCCTGCAAAGCATTTTTCAGCTGCATAAATTCCTCTTTGATCAAAGAGGCACTGTACATTTCCCTTCCCCGCTCCAGCAGATTGTGGGCTTCATCAATGAGGAACAGATAATTCCCACTGACACCTTCCGCAAAAAACCTCTTCAGATACACATGAGGATCAAACAAATAATTATAATCTCCGATGATGGCG
Source organism: Acetatifactor sp. (assembly GCA_045544275.1). Classification (GTDB taxonomy): domain Bacteria; phylum Bacillota; class Clostridia; order Lachnospirales; family Lachnospiraceae; genus Acetatifactor. The sequence goes on from JAZPYS010000062.1 coordinate 4,254, forward strand.
TCTGCAAACAAACTCATATCCAGTCCAAACTCAAAGGGACATATCCGGTATTTTCTTGCATACTTCTCTATCATTTCTCTGCTGAAGCTTTCTTCATGAATCAGCAAATCAAACATGGCTTCATTTACTCTGTCAAAATGCCCTTTCGCATAGGGACAGTTCTCCGGATTACAGTCCGGATTTTCGAAAAAGCATATTTTATCCTTTGCTGTCAGAACAACACTTTTAAACTTCAACCCCTGATCTCGTAAAATCTGAATGGTGTTCTCCGCAACGGTTCTGGTAATGGTCTTTGCAGTCAGATAAAACAGCTGCTCTCCCATGCCTCTCTCCATGGCTTTGATTGCGGGAAATACCGTGGAAATGGTCTTACCCACACCTGTGGGTGCCTGTATGAACAATTTTCTTTTATGATAAATGGTCTGATATACATAGGATACCAGCTCCTTCTGACCTTCCCGATAGGAAAAAGGAAATACAGCAGCCTTGATTGATTCATTTCTCTGCTTTTTCCATTCAATACGATAATCTGCCCACTTCATGTAAGCTTCAATCAACCCACCAAACCATATTTCCAGATCTTGTACACTGCAGTCTTCTGTAAAATAACGAATCTCCTCCGTATCTAAATTACAATACGTCATTCGAACTGTTATCTGCTCCACATGTGTCTTCATGGAATACATATATGCATAGCATTTTGCCTGTGCCACATGTACCGGCACCGGTCCGCTCATGTGTGAAAGCTCCCGATAGGTTCCCTTGATTTCATCTATGGTCACAGTGCTGCCGGTATCGATGACACCATCTGCCCGCCCTTCTACGATCAAATCATATGCTTTTGCAGAATGTACATATTTCAGAGACACTTCTGCCTGATACTCTGCTCCCATTCGCTTCTGAATCATTCGATGAATGCGGCTGCCCTCCAGCATAGCATTTTCAGAGGACATAGTATGCCTGTTGTCGATATCACCACTTCTTAAGATGAATTCTACCAGACTTCTCACTGATATGCGTAATTGTTCTTTCTTGATATCATTCTCCGGAGCCACTCAGGTACCATACCTTTCTATGCATCGTACAGTTCACTGCCTAAATATGCATATTTTCATATTACCTTATCAACAGGAATACGTCAAATGCTTCTCGCTGTTGCGATATGACACTTTCGTCACTGAAACTCCGTCATATAGGTTCTGAATCGCAAAGGAAGCATATTCCTCTGCAGATCCAGATTTCTTCTATCCTTGATGGCAATGGTTTTACAGAAATGTTTAAACAGTCCCGAATAATACTCCTCACCTTCCGACACATCTGTCATTTTTATCTTCTCAGCAGTGCCCTCGTCGGTTGCTAAAAACCAGCTTTCCTTGGCCTTGTGTATCCCGAAAATCTGTCGCCTTTCATCTAAAATCATAAAGTTCTCCGAAGGAAACCGATCCGAAAAATGCTCCATTAATTCCGGCAGCAAATGATTCTTTGGATCGACAGGTGCAAACAACACCCCATTTTCCAACTCTCTGAATCGCAGAAATCCCTTCAAATGCTGGCATTCCCTGTTGGCATTCAGCCCCAGTTTATGAGTTTGTAATATATATCGGTCAGACAAATGATCAAACAGATGCCCCGGTTTTAACTTATTCTGCAGTCCGTAAGCAATGGTTCGATAAACTGCCTCTGCCTTCTCAGCACAATTGGAAGACAGCGCCATAAAAATATAATGGGTATCACGCTCTCCGAACTGCCGATGTATGGTACGGATCACTTTTGCTGCCTTCTCTTCATCTGCTTCCACAGTAATATATTCCGCTAACAGCATCGGTTCCCACTCCAAAAGCAGACGGGTATCCGGAAGATTGTGTTTATCCTCATAAATATTATATATGGCTGTAAATATACTGTCCGGTGTATCCTCACATAGATATACGTACATAATTCCTCCCCTATATCTGTCCCGAAACTGCCTGCAGCCGGTCTTGCACTGTATATTCTCCCGTAAACTGTCCTAAATCAAACAAGGACATCTGCTTGTAACTCATACCGTCAGTACCAAATTTTACACGGTCCTTGTCACAGGTCAGATTTCGGACAATATAATCCTCCTCCAACTTTGTGGGATACATCATACGACCATTGCAGGTAATGAAGTAAAGTGCCCTCTTTAACACAATCCCCATCTTCTTCAGATCCTGAAAATCCAGTCTGGCACTTCTCCTGGCTTTCACAATTCTCTGCGCACCGGTAACCCCAATTCCCGGCACCCGCAGCAGCATGTCATAGGATGCTCTGTTGATTTCCACCGGGAAGCTTTCTAAATGCCTCACCGCCCAATCTTCCTTGGGGTCCAACATAACATTAAAGAAAGGTCTCTTCTCATCCAATAATTCCTGCGCCTTAAATCCATAAAAACGCAGCAGCCAGTCAGCCTGATATAATCGATGTTCTCTAAGAAGAGGCGGTCCTCCCGGGAGCGCAGGCAATGCCTTATCTTCATTGACCTTCACGAAAGCGGAGTAAAACACCCTCTTCAATTCAAACTTCTGATATAA
>JAZPYS010000063.1:0-6506 GCA_045544275.1 Acetatifactor sp.
TTGCCCAGGATAATTGTAACCACTGCGGAGCTTTGCTTGATCAGGGTCATGACAGTGACCTGGCTGGCAGGGTCGGAGTTGGCAATGAATAGCAGGCGGTCGCCCAACACCAAGGAGAAACTCAAAACGTAAATCCATGGATTGGTCACCGCTTTCTTTAATTCTAATTTTTCCCGGCGAATCAGTATGTAAGCAAGATACATCATAGACAGGGTAAGCATGAACCAGAACTGCAGGGAGGAACTGGTAATGGTGCTGGTTGACATAATATATTTATCAAGTGTACCCGATATGGCGTTCAAAAAACAGGACAGAAAAAGCAGCCAGATTAGTCGCATGCTGTAAGGCTCCTTGCTGCCAGAGGTCTTGCGGTTTGCAAGGTACAATCCCATAACCACCAAAAACAGACTGACGATTCCCTTTGGCGTTAAACTTTCATGCAGGAAAATAACACCCATGAGTGTAGAAAAGATCACTCTGGACATGTCGGTAATACCGTAAATACTGACCGGTATCCTTTTTAACACCGTAAAAGAAAGAATCCATGCAAAAAATATGGATCCGGACTTTACCAAAATCCATCCAAATGTGGAAAGGGGCACATCAAAAACTCCGCTTGCAGTGGGAACCGACATGAGAAAGCCGATAAAAGTATATGCAAACAGAGAAGTCAGAACATTCACATTTTTTAAAAGATTCTTCTTGATGGGTTCCCGGCTTCCCTTTAAAATGCCGTAAAGTATGATAAATATAATCCAGATTTCCAAAATTGATTCCTCACTTTTTCTTAATGTAATGGGACTGATAACAATAAAATTTAGCCTTACTACTGTAGTAAAAATGGCGGGAAATATAATACCACAAGTATTCCTTTTTTGCAATAGAAATGAAAAATTATGGTCGTTCTTGGGTAACAGTTCAGCCGAATCCGTACTGTCATGGCTCATCCGTTGACTTTATTGCTATTATTATGATTGCTCGCAGACCGGATTGGGCATTACCCAAAAATGAAGCAGCCAATCAGGTTCTGATGCCCAAAGTAAGAACCAGAAGATTAAAAAAATCAATTTATTGATCTGATTTTGGGCAATAGAACTCCAACTGTGTTCTTCCGCATTTTTATGTGATATCCGTCTAAATGATGAAAATAGCAAAAAAGTAGGACGGCGGAAACTCATTGTGTCCTACTAAATGTCACAAACAGCAAAAAAGTAGGACGACGGAAGTTCATTGTTCCCTACTAAATGTTACAAACAGCAAAAAAGTAGGACGACGGAAGTTCATTGTGCCATACTAAATGTTACAAACAGCAAAAAAGTAGGACGACGGAAGCTCATTGTGTCCTACTAAATGTTTCAAACAACAGAAAAGTAGGACAGCGGAAACTCATTGTGCCCTACTAAATGGAGAAAATAGCAGAAAAGTAGGGTTATGAAAGTACAAGATACTCAGAATATTTTCGATAAAGATTCGCCATAATAACTCAAAAAAGGCAGGTGCTTTTATGAGTATATTGATTATTAAACAGGGAAATATCCACAATGCCGTCAATGAACAGCCGTACGTGGCGGATATTTTGATTGTGGACGGAAAGATTACTGAAATCGGAGAAAATATCAGGTTGGGTGCTGCGGAAGCTACGAATTTTAGGTCAACGTTTCTCCAACAGGAGCATCATATGCAGATAATAGATGCCACAGGTTTAGATGTTTACCCCGGCTTTATTGACGCTCACTGTCATATTGGTCTGGACGGATACGGCATAGGTTTTGAAGGAGAAGATTTTAATGAAATGGGAGATCCGGTGACGCCGGATCTTTCGGCAATTGATGGGATCAATCCTCAGGATGTAACTTTTGAACAGGCAAGGAGCGGCGGCGTCACCTGTGTCTGTACCGGACCCGGCAGCTCCAATGTGATCGGAGGGACATTCTGTGCCATAAAAACCTGGGGGGATCGTGTGGATGATATGATCGTAAAAGAGAAGGTGGGCATGAAGATTGCCTTTGGGGAGAATCCTAAGAATTGTTACAAAACAAAGGGTGTTTATTCTCGAATGTCCATTGCAGCCAAGCTGCGGGAATATTTAACGAAAGCCAAGATTTATGACGAAAAACTGCGTGAGGCAGGATGTACCGGAGGAAAACAAAACATTGACTGGTCTAAGATGCCTGCTTTCGACCCCAAGTTAGAGGCTCTGGTTCCGGTCATCAGGGGAGAGCTCCCTTTAAAGGCCCATGCTCACCGGGCGGATGATATCTTTACGGCAATCCGTATTGCAAATGAGTTTGGGGTGCGGCTGGCAATTGATCACACCACGGAGGGGCATCTGATTGCTGAGGCGTTGGCGAAGGAGGGCTATCCTGTGTCGGTGGGACCTAATTTCGGCCATGCCACAAAGTATGAATTGAGAAACAGAAGCTTTGAAACGCCGGCGGTTTTAGACAAAGCCGGTTGTAGAGTATCCATTATTACAGACTCGCCGGTCATAGAGCAGCGTTTTTTAAATCATTGTGTAGGTAAGGCCATTGCTGCAGGGATGGATCCATTTAAAGGACTGCAGGCAGTGACCATCAATGCTGCAAAGCATATCGGTGTGGAAGATCGGGTAGGCAGTATTGAAGTGGGGAAAGATGGAGACTTTGTATTGGTGAAAGGAACCCCTTTTGCACTGGATACCACCATTTTATATACCATTATTGACGGAAAAATTGTCTGGCGGGTATAAATATTCTGTATTTTAGAGATTGTTATTCGGGGAAGCATCTGTTATCATATAGCTGTACAAAAGAGTTAATTTACTTACAGCACTGAAAGGTGCAAAGAAAGGAAGATTATGAATATTTTATCCCCCTCTATTTTATCAGCGGATTTCTGGAAGTTAGGAGAACAGATACAGGAAGCGTATGAAGCAGGTGCCCAATATATGCATATCGATGTGATGGATGGTATCTTTGTACCCTCCATTTCTTATGGAATGCCGGTTATCCGGTCCATCAGAAAAAATACGGATGTTTTTTTTGATGTGCACATTATGATTACCGAGCCGGAGCGATATGCTGCGGAATTTGTGGATTGTGGAGCAGATATGGTAACATTTCATGTGGAAGCCACAGAAAAGGTGCAGGAGACCATTGACAAAATTCGCGGAAAGGGTGCCAAAGTGGGTATCAGCATCAAGCCGGGGACTCCAGTAGAGGCCATTGAACCATGGCTGGATCAGGTGGATATGGTGTTAGTCATGACGGTGGAGCCGGGATTTGGCGGTCAGAAATATATTGAATACTGTACAGAGAAGGTAAGGCAGGTCAGAAATATGATTTGTGAAAGAGGCCTGGATGTGGACGTACAGGTGGATGGCGGCATCACCCTGGACAATGTTCAGACAGTTCTGGATGCAGGGGCCAATGTGATTGTTGCGGGATCTTCTGTGTTTAAAAATTCCATTGCAGAGAACGTGGAAAGATTTTTGGAGAGTATGAGATAATATGAAGAAAGTTGTGGGGGCGGTAATAGAATATCTTAAGGTTCCGGCAAGGCATCTTTATTATTTTATAAAATGGACAGTGTTGGCAACAATAGTCGGTGTGATTACCGGCTTGGTGGGCTCCGCATTTGCTCATGGGCTTACCTTTGTAACAGTTCTGCGGGGACAGTATCCCCAGCTGATCCTGGGATTGCCCATAGGTGGTGTGCTGATCGTCTGGCTGTATCATGTCAGTCATCGTGACCATGATAAAGGCACCAATATGGTGCTGGCGGCAGTCAGGGAGCAGGATACCATTCCGGTCAGGGTAACGCCGCTGATTTTTGTCAGTACCTTGATTACGCATCTGTTCGGCGGATCTGCCGGACGAGAAGGGGCTGCCCTACAGATGGGCGGCAGTATTGGTAATGGTCTGGCCAGACTGTTAAAACTGGATAGAAAGAGCATCAACAGTATGATCATGTGCGGCATGAGCGGTGCATTCTCCGCTTTGTTTGGAACACCCATGGCTGCAGCCATCTTTTCTATGGAAGTGGTCAGCGTAGGATTGATGTATTACGCTGCATTGGTGCCTTGTGTGATTTCCAGTCTGGTGGCGCTGGGCATAGCGAAGGTGCTGGGCATACATGGAGAAAGCTTTACAATTGTGAATCTGCCTGAGTTTACTTTGGTACCGGCGGTAAAAATTATTATTTTAGCAGCTCTTTGCGCTGCGGTCAGTGCAATTTTCTGCAAAATTCTACACACGGTATCAGATTTTGCGAAGGAGAGGATAAGAAATCCGTACATCAGAGTGGCAGCAGGAAGTGTTGTGATCATTTTGTTGACCTGGATTTTGGGTACTACGGACTATTTAGGAGCAGGGATGCCTGTGATTGAGCTTGCTATGGAAGGGCATGTTCGTCCTGAGGCATTCTTGCTGAAAATGATTTTCACAGCCATCACTCTTGGAGTTGGTTTCCGGGGCGGTGAGATTGTTCCTACACTATATGTAGGCGCTACATTTGGCTGTTTCGCAGGCAGTCTGCTTGGCATTTCGCCTTCTCTGTGTGCGGCGGTGGGCATGGCGTCCGTATTCTGCGGTGTGACCAATACACCCATCAGTACCCTGCTGATTGCATTAGAACTGTTCGGTATGGATGCATTTCCCTACATGATGCTGGGTATCGCGGTGAGTTATATGCTGTCCGGATATTCCGGGCTGTACCACAGTCAGAGGATTATTTATTCTAAATTTAAGCCGGAAATGAACAAGGGGAAGGATTAGGGTGTTTTTCTTGAAAAATCACCCTTTAAGCTCCCGTATAATCTGCTCTGTAACAGCCTTCACCACAGCTTCATTTCCGAAATTATCAGAAACGGCGTCCGCAACGCTTGCACCACGGGGAATGTGGCTGCCGATGAAATTTATTGGTGTATTTTCAAACATATTGTAAACTATAATGGCAAAAACGGCAAGTCGATCACGCAGTGAAATTGTATTTGAATTATATTTTCCATAGACAATTAAATAAACTGCGTGATGCCTAAAAAACTTATGATTTTAGGCATCACGCAAAAGATTTTTTAGTTGATGGAAAATGTCCATATTATGTCAACCATTTTTGCATTGTTTTTCTCTTTTCACCATTATAATTAGGCATCAGTGTTTATATAATCATCCCTATGCCTAATTCCTCTATCGACTTGATCATAAGTCGCTTTTATCCATATGGCATGGGTGTGAAAAGTAACAATTTTATTCCGGAAGTAAAGTTGCTTTACGGAATTTTTGCTACTTTACGAAGGTATGTTGACAAAAACATGCTTCCGCATTATAATGTTCCTATTAGAAAATGAACTCATGTGCATCAGCGCATCTGGCGGTTCTGCCACATTTTCCAAAGAATCTACAATATAAACAGTGGCAGAGGCATTAAGTATATATACAGCCTGTGCCGAAACAGGAGGTATGTATGGGAGCAGCAATCAGAAAAGAGGAATTTTATCGTATGTCAGAAACAGGAAAGTATACCACAGCGGATATAGAAGCCCTGCCGGAAGGCATAAGGGCAGAGCTTTTAGACGGGGAGATGTATATGATGGCACCGCCTGTCACAGTGCATCAGATGATTTTGAGTTGGTTAAACAGTGAGATATATGCGAAGATAAAGGAAAGAGGTGGCAGATGTAAAACGATTCCGGCCCCGTTTGGTGTGTATATAAAAAAGGATAATAAAAATTATGTAGAGCCTGATATTTCGGTAATTTGTGATATGGATAAATTGGATAAAAAAGGATGTCAAGGGGCACCTGATTGGGTGATCGAGATCATATCCCCTTCCAGCAAAAGAATGGATTATTATTTAAAACTGCATGTGTATGAAGAGGTTGGTGTCAGGGAATATTGGGTAGTGGATCCGGAAAAAAAGTCTGTTGTTGTCTATGATTTAGAAAACAATGAATCACCGTCACTGTACCGCTTTACAGATACTGTTACAGCAAGAATATTAGGAGATGCTGCAATCGATTTTTCTGAGTTAGAGGAATATTGTAAAGCTTAAAGCTCGGAATTTATTATAAATTTTACAGTTATTTCCAGATATTTAATAATTTGTTTCATTGACTTATCATCCGCCCTATGCTAATCTAATAAATAGACGAGAAACGCAATGACGAAGAGAGTACACATTTTAAAGCAGTACAGAGAACATTTCGGTGTAGGATTTGGGCAGCGGCAGAGATATGAAATCCCGAAGGCTTTCCTGAAAATAACACATTTGCTGAGAGGAATGTAGCCTGAGGAGTGTGGAAGATGGCTTCTGAGCAGCGCACCGAGCGTACGCTCCAATTTACAGTGATTGCCCTAAGGTGATTATTGGAGGAGGGGAGACGTTAGACTGCGACAGGTCCGCCTGTTACAGCGGGAGAGTCTTATGGGACTCGCTGAGGTTCATTCCGCGAGGAATGGATGAATAGAAGTGGTAACACGGGTACATGCCCGTCTTCTGTAAACCAAACACAGGAGACGGGCTTTATT
>JAZPYS010000064.1:0-3895 GCA_045544275.1 Acetatifactor sp.
CACTTTGCTTCTACACCATGCTTTTCAAAAAATGCTTCTGCCTTGCCTTCCACTAAGTCAGCACCGGCTACGATTTCTACGTCAGGCTGATTCAAATAGCTTACCATATGTGCATCTGCGATCCAGCCGGTTCCGATGATACCAACACGAACCTTCTTAGAAGCGTCAACTACTGTTTCATCCACTACATCTTTAAAACGATCTAAAATATTTTCTGACATTTTTTTATCCTTCCTTTACTCTCTATTATTGTTTTATTCTGCAATATTTTCCAGCAGATACTGAATACTGATCTGTGCGCACTCTAACGGAGCATATCCCATACTGGGTGAATCCTGCTCCACGATATACCATCCTGCTCCGCATTCATCTCCTGCTTTCACGATAGCCGGGAAGTTCTGCAAGCCCTTACCTAAAGGTCTGAACTCGAAAGCTCCCTTTGTATCCTTCTTCTCATCCTCATCGATGCCGATCAATGCATACATGTTCTCAGACTTGCTTCCGGCAAAATCCTTTAAATGGATGGTAGGTGTTCTGCCCGCATATTTCTTCAGATATTCAGCAGGATTCTCGCCGCCTACGTTTACCCAGCATGTATCGATCTGGGTCTGTAAAAGCTCCGGTCCTACTTCTTTGTACAGAATGTCCAGTGCATACTCACCATCGATCTTGTCAAATTCAAAATCATGATTGTGATACTGGAGCACCATGCCTGCCTCTGCCAATGCTGCACCGATCTTCTTTGCACCCTCGATCACAGTCTGGAATCCGGCATTGCCCGGTCTGTATTCCGGTGTAAGATAAGGAATTACCACATACTGAACACCTAATTTTTTGTAGCAGTCGATGGTCTCATCCATTTTCTCCATCAGATCTACAAAGGGTACATGTGCGGAAAGTGGAACCAGTCCGATTTCCTCGCACGCCTTTTTCACTTCCAGAGGATCATTTCCATAGAGGCCTGCAAATTCCACACCACTGTATCCAAATTCCTTGATTTTCTTCAGGGTGCCGTAAAAATCTTCCTGCATCTGGTCTCTGACAGAATAAACCTGCAACGCAATTTTGTCTTTTTTCATTTTCTGCACATCCTTTCTCTAAATATATATTTTATTTTTTTAATTCCTATATTTACATTTTATCCAATACGCAATATAATTCAAGTCGTAGGCAAACAAATTTTAGCCAATTATTGCGGTCTTTGGAGGTGCATTATGTTATACCAGATTGAAAACCGAAGCGTCCCTCTCTCAACAGGAAATTTTACCGGACTATCCACCATTCCTCACATTCACTCCCATTTAGAACTGATTTATATGGAGGAGGGAGCCAGTGTTGCAACAGTGGACAACAAGAATTTTTTAATTGAAAAAGGAGACTTATTTTTGTCCTTCCCCAACCAGATACACTACTATCATGACCGCTGTGCGGTGAAGGGATATCTGTTTATTTTCAGTCCGGATCTGCTCAAAGATTTCAAGGAAATCTTCCAGACCCAGATCCCCCACTCCCCTATCATCAAGTGCCCGCAGCTTCCTTTGGATCTTCGCAGCCGCTTAAAAAAGATCAGGAACAAAAACCGTTCCGATTCCAGCTTCGAAAAGATTGCTGCCAAAGGGGATCTGCTGTCTCTGTTAGCAGAGCTCCTGCCTAAGATGACTTTGGTCAATACCCCTACTGTACACGACAGCATTAAAAGTGTCCTGACGTATTGTTCTGAAAATTACACAGAGCCTTTGACTTTAGAGCAGATATCTAAAGAACTGCATTTAAATAAATATTATATTTCACATATTTTTAATGAACGACTGAATATCAGCTTTACAGATTTCATCAACAGTCTACGGATAGAGCACGCATGCAACCTTTTGGAACGCAGTTCCAATATTACTGACGTGGCACTTTCTTCCGGATTTTCTTCCGTCCGGACCTTTAACCGGGTTTTTGTCCAGAATATGGAGATGACCCCACGAGACTATGTAAAACTCAAAGAAAACGGTACCCCCGTATTGACCAAAAAAGAAGAGTTTCAGTTGTGCTGCGATAATTGTATGCAGTAGATTACAAAAGGCGGAATGCTTAAACGCACTCCGCCCTTTGTGTTTATAAAACCCACATGAGCGTATCGAAAAATCCATTGAACTTCTGGCAAAGACCGACCTTTCTATCGAAGAAATTTCACAACAGGTGGGCTTTTCCCTAACTCATGAACTTTTTCAGATACTCAGCACTCTGTCTGATAGACTGGAAGCAGTTCACAGCATAACCGGTATCCTGCTCTACCACATAGTACTTGACACCAGTCTTTTTCGCAGTATCTAAGATCAGATCCCAGCTCAAATTGCCATTCCCTACCTCTGTGATCTGTTGCACATTGTCATTACGAAGAACACGCTTCATATCCTTCAAATGAAGAATATCCACACGTCCTGCCAACTTCTCGATCCAGTATCTTACATCTCCGCCGCCGTGCTGCACCCAGTAAGTATCCAACACAAAAGATGTAGTATCCGGATCCAGACCTTCCACTAACATGTCCATAGTGGTCTTACCATTTTCCCATTTGAAGAATTCATGACTGTGATTGTGATAGGTAAACTTCATGCCATTTCTTGCAGCCTTTTCCCCTACCATATTTGCCTGCTCAATAAACTCTTCTACTTCATATATGGAATTGTAGCCCTTGCCGCCAATGCCCATATTGGTGGTTCCAAGAAGCTTGTGGTTTTCCAACGCCTGCTCAAAATCATTCACCATCATGTCAAAATTGTCATGGGTACCTACGATTTGAATCCCCTCTTCCTTTGCAATCCTACCAAAATCAGCGTAAGGAATCCTGCAGCCGGCAGTCTGTGCCTGTGTATAGCCGTACTGTCTCATTTTGCGGAAGGACTCTCTAATATCCTCTTCCGTCTGCATGAAATCTCTGATGGTGTAGAGCTGTAATCCAAGTTCTTTCATTATATGTAACCTCCTATGTTCGTATGATATCATCATATTTATCTGTTAGTTACATTTTAATCATAATCCGCATATATTTCTCGCCTTGTGGGAGTAATTTCAAGTCAAATATTGCTGTGTTTCTTCTCTTTTCTGCTACTATCATAGTATACCCCAAAAAAAGCGGGCGTCAAGTTTATCTAACAAAAACCTGTTTGAAACCTTGCAATTCTTTACAATTCAAAAGAGTGCCAAAACACTATTTTCAGTCTTTTGGCACTTTTCATATCGAGCAGGGGAAGAGGGGATCGAACCCCCGTTAACGGTTTTGGAGACCGCCGCACTACCGCTGTACTATTCCCCTATATTTGTCAGTTCTTCAACTGACAAATGAGATTATATCAAATGTTTCATCATTTGACAAGAGAAAATTCAAAATTTTTTGAAAAATTTCTACATTTTATTTTTTGAACAGGCCTTTCAAAGCACCTGCTACGTCTGCAACCTGATCAAAGGTGATCTTAGCTTTGACGCCGTCGATGACTTTTTCAACGATTTCGTCCGGAAGATCAACGCCTAAAAATTTTTCGATTACTTTAACAGGCTCTTTCTCAAACTGCTTTTTGATGGAATCATTGTCTTTGATCGCATCCACTACTTTTTCAATTAATTCTTTGACATCCATGTGTACTGATTACTCCTCCACTTTTTATGTGTTTTTCACTGTATTTATTGTAAGACATATTTATCCAAAGTTCAACGAAAAACTGCAAAAAAATACACTTTTTTATCAAACACGCTCTATCCCAATGCCACATCCATTGCCATCATCAATGTAAATCCCACCGCAAATCCAATCGTGCAGATATTGCTATGCTTTCCCTGTGCGGATTCGGGGATCAATTCTTCCACCACCACATACACCATGGCGCCTGCTGCGAAGGAAAGCAGGCAG
>JAZPYS010000065.1:0-38992 GCA_045544275.1 Acetatifactor sp.
GCCATTTTAATTTTCTCAAACTTCTGTGTAAAACGGCAGAATCGCCATTTGAATGTAGAACTTTGAATTTCAGATATCAGAACTTTGCTGATAGAATTTATAATAGGATATTAACATAACATTTGAATTATTGCAAGAGGTTTTGCAACTAATTTATTACATTCCAAAAATGCAATCGTACAGATGTTTTGCATCATCTGTACAATTGCATTTTTCTAATTACCGTTTCATTTATTACTCCTCTATGGACTTCTTTTTACTTACCGTAACTGTCTCATTAAAGCAATTAAAGATCTCCTCCACCTTCTTCTTATCCATCTTCGGTGTGATCAGGCTGACAATGGGAACTACGACCAGTCCGGCAATCATTGCAATAGCACCTGCATTGATGGGTGATGCAATGAATTTAAAGAACATATTCAACACTGTCAGCAATACACCGCATGCAAAGCTTGCCCACACAGCTGCCTTTGTAACACCCTTCCAGTAGAGACCATACATGAATGGAGCCAGGAACGCACCTGCCAGTGCCCCCCAGGAAATGCCCATAAGCTGAGCGATAAATGCAGGCGGATCCAGAGCGATCACAACACTAATCACAATAAAGAACACCAACATGATTCTCATGCAGAGGAGCTGCTTTTTATCGTCCATTTTTTTAATGATATTACCCTTGATAAAGTCTAATGTCAATGTTGAACTGGAAGTCAATACTAATGATGATAAAGTTGACATAGAAGCGGACAAAACCAGCACAGTTACAATACCGATCAACATATCAGACAATGTAGAAAGCATACTTGGTATGATTGCATCATAAACAATACTTCCATTTTCTGCATAAATAGCAGGTGTATCAAAAAGTCTTGCATAACCGCCCAGATAATAACAGCCACCGGATACTACTACTGCAAATAATGTAGAAATTATAGTACCGCTCTTAATGGACTTCTCATCCTTGATCGCATAAAATTTATGTACCATCTGGGGAAGTCCCCAGGTTCCAAGGGATGTGAGAATGACAACGCCGATCAGGTTCGGAAGATCCGGTCCGAAGAAGGAAGTAAATACACCCTTCTGCCCCATGGTCAAAGGTACATCACTTTCGATTTCTGCCAGATTTCTCACTGCTTCATAGAAGCCACCCTGGCCATTGAGTACAGCTACGATAACTGCTACGATACCGAACAACATGATGATCCCTTGAATAAAGTCATTGATAGCCGTCGCCATGTAACCACCCAGGATAACATATACACCGGTCAATGCCGCCATGGCGATAACACACACAGAATATGGGATATCAAATGCCATTCCAAACAATCTGGACAATCCATTGTATACGGATGCTGTATATGGAATCAGGAATATAAAGGAAATCACGGATGCTGCGATCCGCAGTGCATTGGAAGCATACCGCTTGCCGAAATAATCCGGCATAGTGGATGCGGAAAGTTTATTGGTCATTACCCTGGTTCTTCTGCCCAGTATGATCCATGCAAGTAAGGAACCGATCACCGCATTACCGATACCGATCCAAGTCGCAGATAAGCCGTACTTATAACCGAACTGACCTGCATATCCTACAAAAACCACCGCGGAAAAATAAGATGTTCCGTAGGCAAAGGCTGTCAGCCAAGGACCTACACTTCTGCCCCCAAGCACAAAATCATTTACATTTGTTGCATGTTTTCTGGAGTAAAGCCCTACCGCAATCATAATTGCAAAGAAAATCACCAGAAAAATAACTTTTGTAATCATTGAAATGCCTCCTGAGACGGAATCCTTGTATCCTCCGTCTTTTTATCGCTCTTTTCTTGCCGCTTTAAAGCGTAACACTTTAAACCGTTACACTTTAAAGCATCAAAGTGATTATATTATACAAAACCCCTGAAAAAAATGCAAGGGGTTTTTGTTTTTTTCTCATATATATTTCCTGTGGCATCTGTCAGCACTGCTGCCTGGCCACCAAAACAAATTAGGCATACACAAGTTTTTCCAATTTGCTATGCCTAATTTCCATGTTTAATATGCAATTATTTGTGATTTTCGCCACCTTTTTACAAGCAATTTTCCACTACAAGAAAAAATATCTCTACAGTGCCTAAAATATTGATATTTTTAGGCACTGCCATGCATTTTTTACGTTATATGCCTAATCAAATTTTCATCATCTAATCAGCTGAGCTGAAAGAGCCTGTTCTCCAATTATCCAACCCTTGAGAGCCTGTTGCTTAACCTTCAAATCCCAGCAGGAACGCCTTCTTATTGATCTCCACAGTCTTTGGTGGCACGGTCTTTTCAATCACATCCAGCCATGCTTCTTTTGTAAAGTCCATGTGCTTTGCAGCCACACCCAGAACAATGATATTAAATACTCTGGAATTGCCCAGCTTCAGAGCTTCCTCTGCTGCATTTACTTTATATACCTTATATTCTTTTTCCAGATCTTCAATGATGTTTTCCGGATAGTTTGCTGCTCCCGTTACAACGGTGATCGGATCAATGCGGTGATCATTGACAACAATGGCACCATCCTTCTTTAAAAAGTGTGCATAACGAAGTGCTTCCAGTTTTTCAAAAGCAATCAGCACATCTGCCTGACCTTCTTCTACGATGGGTTCCGCTACCTTTTCCCCGTAGCGCACAAAGGTAACGACACTGCCCCCTCTCTGTGCCATGCCGTGTACTTCGGATAATTTCACATCATAGCCCGCTGCCACAGTGATACCACCCAGAATTCGGCTGGTCAGAAGAGTTCCCTGTCCGCCTACGCCGACGATCATAATATTCTTTGTTTCCATAACTTTCCTCTTTTCCAGCTTACGCTTCTACTGTTTCGATTGCATCAAATTTACAGATTCCCTTGCACAGACCACAACCGTTACACATGGTTGCATCGATAGAGATGGTTCCGTCCGCATTCTTGGTCAGTGCAGGACAGCCCGGTCTTAAGCACATGCCGCACTTCTTACACTTCTCCGGAACCGGTTTGCATTTGGTGGTAAATTTATTGCCCTTTAACAGTACACAAGGCGCCTTTGTGATAATTACAGATACTTCATCCTTTGCAACTTCTTCCCTGATAACTCTTTCCAGCTCAACAGTATCAAATGCATTGACTTCCACTACATTTTTGATGCCCATAGCCTTGCACAGATAGTAAATATTGATTGCTGGAACCTCTTCTCCCATCAAGGTCTTGCCGGTAGCAGCATGGTCCTGATGACCGGTCATACCGGTGGTGGAGTTATCCAAAATCATAACTGTGCCGGTACCCTGATTATAAACCATATTCATCAAGGAGTTTACACCCGTATGCATAAAGGTAGAATCACCGATGACCGCTACCCAGTTCTTGATATAATCCTTACCCTTTGCCTTTTCCATACCATGCAAGCTGGAGATACTTGCACCCATACAGATAGTGGTATCTACTACACTTAAAGGAGCAACCGCACCTAAGGTATAACAGCCGATATCACCTGCTGCGTGGATTTTGAGCTTGTTCAATACAGAATATACACTTCTGTGAGGACATCCGGGACAAAGAATGGGGGGTCTTGCAGGCACCTGTGCTGCTGCCTTAATCTCCACTTCTTCTTTTAATACTGCCTTACGGATCATATTTGCACTGTATTCACCCTGTACTGTAAAGATCTCCTTACCGATACACTTGATACCCCAGGATTTGATCTGTTCTTCAAATACAGGCTCCAATTCTTCAAAAATGTATAAAGTCTCAACCTTAGCCGCAAAGTCTTCGATCAGCTTTCTTGGCAAAGGATGCACCAGACCCAGCTTCAGCACAGAAGCATTGGGACAGGCTTCTTTTACATACTGGTATGCGATACCGCTGGTGATAAAACCAATCTTGGTATCGTTCATTTCTACTTTATTGATAGGCATATCGCAGCCGTCTGCTGCCATTTCCTTCAATCTCTTTTCTACAAATACGTGGCGGCCTTTTGCATTGCCCGGCATCATGACAAATTTGCTGACATTTCTCTCATAAGGGATATCTATGGGTTCACATCTTTCTTCCAATGTAACCGGTCCCTGGGAGTGTGACAAACGGGTGGTAGTTCTTAATATGACAGGTGTGTCATACTTTTCAGAAAGATCAAAGGCATATTTCATAAAATCCTTTGCTTCCTGGGAATCAGATGGTTCCAATATAGGCACCATGGCAGCTCTCGCTACGCATCTGGTATCCTGTTCATTCTGAGAAGAATACAGCCCCGGGTCGTCCGCTGCAACTAACACCAGACCACCGTTAACACCACTGTATGCTGCGGTATAAAGAGGGTCAGATGCCACATTCACACCCACATGTTTCATAGACGCCATGGAACGTACACCGCTGATAGAGGCTCCGATAGCCACCTCCATAGCCACCTTTTCATTGGGTGACCATTCTGCATATATTTCCGGATATTTTACAATATTTTCACTGATTTCTGTACTGGGGGTGCCGGGATAAGCAGCAGATACCTTTACGCCTGCTTCATATGCACCTCTGGCAATGGCTTCATTGCCCAGCATGATTTTTACTTCACTCATATTTATGTTCCTTTCATATTCTTTAATTTTTATGAAAATATTTGTCTCTGCAGTGCGCAACAAATGATTCCATTTGGGCACGTTCGCACTCGGTTCTCAACGCAGCGGTACTAAGGATTTTTCATCGTTTACACTCGAAAAATCCAAGTGCCGGCGTTTCGAAACGACCCTGCATTGGAATCATTTGTTGCGCATTGCAGAGTAGATATTTTCATAACATATAAACATCACTAAATTAACCGCGATTCTGGTCTGCAACTAATCCTACGGCTCCGTAGATTTCACGCAACTTCGGTTTTTCGATCTTGCCTGTAGGGTTGCGGGGGATTTCCGCAAAGATGATCACATGGGGACGTTTGTATCTTGGTAGTGCCATGCAATAATCCTTCATCTCTTCCTCGGTCATCTCCATGCCTTCTTTTAATTCGATAATAGCTGCCGGAATCTCACCTAAACGTTTGTGCTTCAAACCGATAACCGCAACATCATGTACTTTATTGTTGGTGCGGATGAAGTCTTCAATCTGTACCGGATACAGGTTCTCACCACCGCTGATGATAACATCCTTCTTACGGTCAACTAAGAAGATAAATCCATCTTCGTCTTCCTGTGCCATATCACCGGTGAAGAGCCAGCCATCACCCAATACTTCATTGGTAGCCTTTTCATCACGATAATAACAGGTCATAACGCCGGGGCCCTTGACAGCAAGTTCTCCAACTTCACCCTTGGCAACGGTATTGCGATGCTCATCTACAATCTTTACTTCCCAACCATATCCGGCTTTGCCGATGGCACCCACTTTATGTATATTTTCCACGCCAAGATGTACACAACCGGGGCCAATGGATTCTGACAGACCATAGTTGGTATCATACTGGTGATTGGGGAAGATGCTCTTCCACTTTTTGATCAAACTCTGGGGAACTGGCTGTGCACCGATGTGCATCAGACGCCACTGATCCAACTCATAATCTTCCAGATTTACTTTGCCGCTTTCGATGGCTTCTAAAATATCCTGTGCCCAGGGAACCAGGAGCCAAACAATGGTACATTTTTCTTTGGATACCGCTTCTAAAATAAACTCCGGTTTGGTACCTTTTAAAAGAATTGCCTTACTTCCTGAAAGCAGGCTGCCAAACCAGTGCATCTTTGCACCTGTGTGGTACAGAGGCGGAATACACAGGAACACATCCTCCTTCTGCTGTCCATGGTGATTCTGCTCCACCAAACAGGAATGAGTCAGGCTCCTGTGTTTATGTAAAATCGCCTTAGGAAAACCGGTGGTTCCCGAAGAAAAATAAATGGCTGCATCATCGTCTTCAAAAATAGCAATGGCCGGAGACTGGCTGGAACAGTTTGCTGCCAACGAATTGTAGTCATCCGCAAATCCGGGGCAGCCTTCCCCTACATAGATTAATAATCTGCCTTTGCTGATACGGTCTGCAATTTCTTCCACACGTCCGATGAAGGAATTGCCGAACACCAATACATCCACTTCCGCCAGATTAACACAATACTCAATTTCATCCGCAGAATAACGGAAGTTCAGGGGCACTGCCAACGCACCTGTCTTCAAAATTCCAAAATAAATGGGCAGCCACTCCAGACCATTCATCATCAGGATCGCAACCTTGTCCCCTTTCTTAATACCTCTCTGCAGCAGCAGATTGGCAAAACGATTGGCTTTCTCATTAAACACGCTCCAGGTAATCTCACGACGATAGCTGGTTTTGGGACTGGCTTCAATCAATTCATATTCTTTCCATGTAACCCTTCTGTCCTCTTTAATCTCCGGGTTAATCTCTACCAGACATACATCATTGGGGTACTGTCTGGCGTTTCTCTCTAAAAACTCTGTAATGGGCATTTTCATTCTCCTCGATCTGCGTCAGGTGATTTACCACTTTAACGCTTTTACTCATTAAATTCGATTATAGCAGAGGAATCCCTTAAGGTCAATAAAAGAAATGTTGCATTTTCAAGCATTTTCCTTTATTCTATTTATAAAAGAATATACTTTCCAAAACGATATATGGAGGTCAAAAATGAAACGAACTGCGCAAGACATTATGAAGTTAATTCAGGAACAGGACATTAAGATGGTAGATTTCAAGATTGTCGACATCAATGGACAGTTCCGCCACGTAACCATCCCCGCATCCCAGTTCACTCCTGATACAATGAAGGATGGTATCGGTTTCGATGCATCCAATTATGGATATGCAGTTGTAGAAAAGAGCGATATGGTATTTATTCCTGATCTGGACACCGCTGTTATGGATCCTTACTGCGAGATTCCTACCCTGTCCATCACCGGCAACGCCATGATCATCGATTACCCGGAAAATCGCCCGCTGGCTCAGTATCCCAGAAATATCGTACTGGCTGCTGAGCAGTACATGAAAGACCTGGGTATCGCAGATACCATGCTGATTCTGCCGGAATTTGAGTTCCACCTCTTCGATCAGGCCGGCTGGTCCGTTCAGCCAAACAATATCAGCATGTCTGTAGATACAGCCCAGGCTTACTGGAACAGTGATGTAGAAGGAAAAGGACGCATTGTGCCTCATCAGAAGAATTATCACATTGCAAAGCCGCTGGATGATACTTATGAATGCCGCTCTGAAATGTGTCTGGAGCTGGAAAAGATGGGCATTGCCATCAAATATCACCACCCGGAAGTAGGCGCCGCAGGCCAGTTCGAAATCGAGCCTATGCTTGGTCAGATGTCCAAAATGGCAGACGCTTCCATGATGATCAAATATGTCATCCACAACACCGCATTAAAATATGGTAAAGCTGCAACATTTATGCCTAAGCCTGTTTACGGTGAAGCCGGCAATGGTATGCACGTACATATGCTTCTGTTAAAGGACGGAGAACCTGTTTTCTCTGACGATGATGGTTACTCACATTTAAGCAAAACAGCACATTATTTCATGGGCGGTCTGCTGAAACATATTGCATCTCTCTGTGCCATCACCAATCCAAGCACCAACTCCTTCAAGAGACTGGTTCCAGGATTTGAAGCACCTGTAACAGTAGGGTATGCTACCTCAAACCGAAGTGCTGTCATCCGTATTCCTGCATATGCAAAGACTCCTGCTCTTCGCCGTTTTGAACTTCGTAACCCGGATGCTACCTGCAACCCATACTTCTGCTATGCAGCACTTTTGATGGCCGGTCTGGACGGCATCAAGAATCAGATCGATCCTCATGAAAATGGCTGGGGACCTTACGATATGAACCTTTACAATCTGCCTGCAGAAGAAAAAGCGAAGCTTTCTTCCCTTCCCACCAGACTGGAGGACGCACTGGATGCACTGGAAGCAGACCATGATTACCTGACTGCCGGCGGTGTGTTCCCGGAACATCTGATCCAGAACTTCATTAAGCTTAAGAGAAATGAATGCCTGCAGATGTCCAAAATACCGCATCCTGCAGAATTTGAAAAGTATTTTACACTGTAATTTGAACATTTTTAGCCCAAAAGAGTCGCATCATGAAAATTGATGCGATTCTTTTTCATTTTTATGTAGCATATTTTAGAAATTAATGGTACACTATAGGGTAAATGAATAATTGTATACAATAATCCAATACAGAAAGTGAGAAAAAGTGTATGAAAGCCTATAAAGATTTAAGCAAAGACGAACTGCTTACTCTCAAAGCAGCATTGGAAGAAGAATATAAAACCATGGAAGCAAAATCCCTTAACCTGAATATGGCTCGCGGCAAGCCGGGATTTTCACAACTTGACCTGGCAATGCCCATGTTGGATGTGATTAACAGTGCTTCTGATATGAGAACCGTTTTAGGCAATGATGTCCGCAATTACGGCGATCTGGATGGTATCGGCGAATGCCCCCGCCTTATGGCTGATATGATGTCTGTAAAAAAGGACAATGTAGTGGTCTGCGGAAACTCCAGCCTGAATATCATGTACGATACTATTTCCCGCTCCATGACTCACGGCGTTAACGGTTCTATCCCTTGGTGCAAGCTTGACAAGATTAAATTCCTCTGCCCTGTGCCCGGATATGACAGACATTTTAAGATTACGGAAACCTTCGGCATCGAGATGATCAATATTCCTCTCCATAGTGATGGTCCGGATATGGATATGGTAGAACAGTATGTGAATAACGACCCTGCTGTAAAAGGTATCTGGTGCGTACCGAAGTACTCCAACCCCACCGGTATCTCATACTCCGATGAAGTAGTAAGACGTTTTGCAAACTTAGCCCCAGCAGCAGAAGACTTCCGTATCTTCTGGGATGATGCATACTGCATTCATCATTTATATGATGATACCCATGATGAAATCCTGAACATATTAGACGAGTGCGAAAAAGCCGGCAACCCCAACATGGTCTACATTTTTGCATCTACTTCAAAAATAAGCTTTCCGGGCTCCGGTGTATCTGCAGTTGCCTCTTCTCCTGAGAACATCAAGTTCATCATGAGCCACATGACTGTTCAGACCATCGGACACGACAAGATCAACCAGTTACGACATGCAAGATTCTTTAAGGACATTGATGGACTGAAAGCCCATATGCATCTCCATGCACAGCTCATTCGCCCGAAATTTGAGGCAGTACTGGATACTTTGGAAACCGAACTTAGCGGTTTAGAAATCGGCAGCTGGATCAAACCCAGAGGCGGCTACTTTATTTCCTTCGATGCCTTGCCCGGCTGTGCAAAGACTATTGTTGCAAAGTGCAAAGATCTGGGCGTTATCCTGACCGGTGCAGGTGCAACCTACCCTTACGGCAAAGACCCGGCAGACTCCAACATCCGTATCGCTCCTACCTTCCCCACTCCGGAAGAAATGAAGGTTGCTGCGGAAGTATTTGTGCTCTGCGTGAAGTTAGTGAGTGTTGAGAAATTACTGGCTGAGATGGCATAACCGAAAAACACCCCTGAACAGGTTACAAAAACTCTGTTCAGGGGTATTTTATGCTACCTGCCAAATTTCGAGAAGAAATCTTTGATGGACCCGCTGAAATTTTCGAGCGTCTCTGCAGCATCATTCAAATTCTCCAATGCTTTTGACAATTCCTCCGTATTCAATCCGGCAATGGCTTCATTCAAGGCGTCCATATCCAACTGTTTTAGTTGGGCAGACAGCTCCTCCACCAACTGCATGGCTGTATCCATATAGTCCTGCATCTTTGAAAAGATAATAAATCCTCCAATCAATACACATATCAATAGTACAGAAGTAATACTGCTGAAAATTCTGGTCATTCGAAGCTCTTTTCGTAGTTTTTCCAAATTCTGATGATTTTCCTGCATGCAATTCTCCTCCCCGTCTTTGCTTGTTCTATTAATATTATGTACTGATGAAGGCTGCAAGTCAATAAAAGTTCAACAAAAATACCCATCCTTAAAATTATACCCATCCTTATCTCTCCAGTAATGCTGCTTTCTTCCCGCACGCTTTGCATCCAGTCTCGCATACTCTAAATGATCCACCGGCGTTATAATTTCTCCTTCCGGGTCCTCCAAAAGCATTCCTTCCACATAACTTAATCTTCGACTCTTATGATTCTTTCCCCAATTTATCAATTCATTAGTCAGTTCCTCAATATTTAGTTCTTTATTATACTCATCATAAATCCGGTACTTACCCTGCTCCCGGCGCAGAAACTCCAGCATTCCGGCCACTGACCTATAGGCCCGATTGTGGGTTTGGAACAGCGGTTTCCAGCCATTCGACCGCTTGCCGATATGCACTGCATACCCAAAGAAAGGGACATCCACCAGCCTCCATTCGTCTGCATACTTCTCGCCGAAATATTTTACTACCCATGTTTTGTCCGTACTGATCAGATTATAATTTGTTCCCATAAAAAATCCTCCTATCACAGCCGATATTTCCGGCTCTGATAAGAGGATAATATATTGTCAAGTACTTTGTCATTGGACTGTTAGTCCAAAATGAATACGCTATGCCACCATATCACAAACGCATCGATAATATGCCCGTAATCTGCGTTCCGGATCTGACTTGTATTCATCTGCAACATAAACAATATTCCCGGTCTGCACAAAGCAAATCTGTCTGCCTTGCTGTTTTGGTACAAGCAGCTCTTCCATATGTACCCCTAAAAGACCGCTAAGTACATACAAATGGTCTATGGAAGGCAACACCTTCCCTTTAAACCAACGATAAATAGGCTGAGGGCAGGATAAATGCAGATAATTCTGTATGGTTTTTACATCAAACCCTGCGGATCTGATGGCATCTTCCAGTCTCTTTCCGGTCTTTATCATATCGATATTGGTGTAAATGTTCATATATATGCTCTTTCCAAAATACTTTCATTGATTCAGTCCACTTATTTTCTCAAATTTGCCTGCACATGCTTTATCATACCCAATACGGTTTCATTCGCATTGATCGGTATCAACTCAATCTCCGGATGTTGATTTTGGAATATCCTGAAAATTTCATCCGCAAATCCTTGACCCAGAAAATCAATTCCCGAAAAATCAAATTCTATCTGCCTAAATTCTTCTAATCTATACGCTACCCGCCTTGCCTGAGAGCGGGCTATCGGTTCACCATAAGGACATACTTCCTTTAACGGAATACACGTTTTAATAAAGCCTTCTTCGATTGGTGCATACAT
Organism: Acetatifactor sp.; assembly: GCA_045544275.1. Lineage (GTDB taxonomy): Bacteria > Bacillota > Clostridia > Lachnospirales > Lachnospiraceae > Acetatifactor. The sequence goes on from JAZPYS010000065.1 coordinate 11,208, forward strand.
GTCAAACACCTCCTTTGGTTTCCTTGTCGCCTGATTTTCCAGCTTCATAACAAGCATCGTTCCAATCCGATTTATCCTTGTTAAATATGCAATCAAATGGGATTGTACTAACTTATCTTTTTCTGTACATCCTGTTGAAAAGTATGCATTATCCGATAAAACAACAAACTCTCGCAGCATCTTAGATGTAAAAAAAACTCCTTCCCCGGAATGTGTGGTGGAATTGGTAGTAAATTTACCTTTATGCAACTCTAAAATGGCATCCTGGCAATCTGTTTTCTGTCCCAACTTTTTTTCCAAATAATTTTGTATCTTTCGAAAAATACCAATACCATCATCTATAATAGATATCTCTGTATAAAGGTAATCCTGTTTCACATGACAATAAATTGTTTCAGCCTCTGAGTGTTCTATTGCATTATTCATCATTTCCATAAAACTGTAGCTCCAAATACTCTGTGCTTCAGAAGAAGTATGCGCAAGAAGAGGGTATATATCAGTATAATATATTTTATCTTCCCACAAGAAATCCTTTAGGGCATATTTAAATTCATTTTCCCTTGTTACCAGTCGATATCCGGTCGCCTTCTCACTGCATTCTTCAATGATTCCATCCGCAATACAATCGTTAATATATCGTTTTACAGACGTTACCGAAATCTGAAAATTTTCTGCCGTCTTCATCACATACTGTTCATCATTCATTCGTATCTTTTCTAGCATATATCGTTTTATACTTTCGCGCTTTTCTGTTGAAAATGACATATTCTTTTCCTGCCTTTTGTAACTTTATTTATTTCTGTTCATACTTTATTTTTCTATATTCAAACTATATCATATTGTTCTCCAAACTTCAATATACAAAATTCTTTCTGCCAAATTTTCTTATTGTAAAAAATCCTTTTCACAGTTATAATAAGTATAGCAATTTTCAATTTATGATACATAGTTAGAAGGGAGAACATGATATGGGACGTTTAGATGGAAAAGTTGCAATTATTACCGGAGGAAATTCAGGCGTAGGTGCTGCTACTGCTGAATTATTTGCTAAGGAAGGCGCTAAGGTTGTTATTACTGCACGCCGCAAACCACAGTTGGACGAAGTTGCTGAAAAAATCAAAGCAAACGGCGGAGAAGTACTTGCTGTACCTACCGATGTTTCCAAGGTTGAAGAAGTCGAAAACATGGTTGCAAAAGTAGTTGAAACATTTGGCAAAATCGATGTACTTGTAAACAATGCGGGTGTATTGGAAAAAGGCTTAAAGCCAATCGAATGTTACAGTGATGAAGATTTAGAAATGGTTTTAGGTGTAAATACCAAGGGTACTCTGTACTGTACAAGAGCCGTTGTGAAGGAAATGATGAAGAACAACTCCGGTTCTATCATCAACTTAGACTCTGTTGCAGGTCACTTCGGAACCGGCGGTGCTTCTTATGTTACCAGTAAGGCAGCGGTGATTGGTCTGACCAAGCATACCGCAGTACGTTTCACAGGAACCGGTATCAGATGTAACTCTGTTAATCCAAGTACCATCGTAACTCCTATGACCATGACCACCGATCCTGCATCTTTGGATCCTAATATGATGGGGCAGATGAGAAAGCATATGAACCTGGCTGTTCAGCCATGTATGCCTGCTGATGTTGCAAATATCCTGCTGTTCTTAGCAAGTGATGAATCCCGTGCTATTACCGGACAGGTTATCGTTGCTGATTTTGGTGCGACATTGTAAGTGTGCGGTAAAATTTCCCAAAATTAGCCAAAAATTTATAATTATCTCGTGAAAAAAATGATTGTCAAGGAAAAAACAGTGTGATAACATAGTAATGAAATGTTTATTATATTTCTATTCCAATTATGAGGAGATATCAAACAATGAAGAAGATTTACGAAGGAAAGACAAAAGATGTTTACAGCCTTGACAATGGCAATGTATTGTTAAAATTTAAAGACGATTGTACCGGAAAAGACGGCGTTTTCGATCCCGGTGAAAACAGCGTTGGTCTGACGATCGAAGGCATCGGCAAGGCAAATCTTGAGACTTCTATCCACTATTTTGAATTATTAAAAGAAGCCGGCATCAAGACTCACTATGTAAGTGCAAATCTTGAAGATGCTACCATGGAAGTTCTTCCTGCTGAATGCTTTGGCAAAGCACAGGGCGGAAATGGTCTGGAAGTAATCTGTCGTTTGGTTGCTACCGGCAGCTTTGTACGCAGATACGGCGAATATATCAAAGACGGCACACCTCTTGAAGGCGGCTATGTTGAATGTACATTCAAGAATGACGAAAAGGGTGATCCACTTGTAACAGGCGAAGGTCTTGCAGCACTTGGTGTTATGACTCCTGCAATGTTTGAAAGCATGAAGGAACAGACCTTAAAGATTACCAAGATCGTTGCTGATGACTTAAAGACAATCGGTCTTGATCTCTGGGATATCAAGTTTGAATTTGGTTACAACAACGATGAAGTTATCCTGATCGATGAAATTGCTTCCGGTAACATGCGTGTTTACAAGGATGGCAAGATTGTTGATCCGGTAGAACTGACCAAGATTATTAACAATCGATAATTTAAAGACGTCGGGGGCAAATCAAAGATTTGCCCCCGGCTTTTCAGTTATGTAAATACCTTTCAATTAAGACTTCTCTCGTCCCAGTACTGCTGCAATCATATGCAGCACTATAGCCAGCCCGATCACACACACCGCCGCAGTCTTCCCTTCCCGGCCGGTCATAATCTGAGCTGCCACACCCAGCTTTGGTATGGATAACTCCACCCTCCCCAGAAAATGGTCATAAGATACCGGATTCATGTCCTCTGTACGGTTAGCATCTCCCTTAGTTATAAATTCCCCTTTGGTCACACGATTCTCCACCACCCGATGAGTAATAATGACATTTGTGTCACGTCCACCATAATAGGCGATCACATGTCCGGTCTCCACATCCTCCGGTTCCATATCCTTGATGTAGACCAGACTTCCCGTTGGAATCCCAGGCTCCATACTTCCACTAACTACAGTGTATGCTTTATAGCCCATGAATCCGGGCAAGGTGAAGGGGATGCACAATAATATCAATACGATTAACAAGGCAGTGCCCAGTGCGCTGCATAGTGTGCACACCGGGCTCCTTCCATTACTTTTTCTCTTCAAAGCAGTTTCCTCTTATGCTTCTTCATTATCTTCATTATTTCCACGTCTTCTCAAAGCGAAAGCCACACCTGCCAGTGATGCTAATGCTGCCAGTGATGCAATGATGAGACCCACATAGCTAAACATGGGGACATCTTTGCTGCTGGTTTCATCGACGACGGGATCCTGATTTGCAAGTGGTACATCCTCTTCATCCAGATCTATGATGATATCGTCGCCTTCTCCTTCTCCTGTTCCTTCACCGAAACTATCTTCTGTACCGTTTTCACCTTCATCTGATGTCTGTCCACCGGCTTCACCCCCGGTCTGACCGCCAACCTCACCGGTACCTGTGCCACCTTCGCCTGTACCGGCTCCTTCACCGGCGTTTCCGGTACCTGTGCCGGTTCCCCCTGTGCTGCCGGGCACGATCTGCACACCATCTACATACTCTTCTTTTACTACTGTAGTAATTATGGTCTCCACCGTAGGTCCTGCATTGGGTTTATAAATAAATGTCATCACATTTTCTGCTGCATTTTCCTTTAATGTCTTTGTCAAACCGCTGGCCTGTGGCATATATCCATTTACATACTTACAGGCAATTACCGGTTTATCTCCCACATTTCCATAAAATGTCTCACTATTTAACATTTCATTACCATACTCATCATGATAGTTAACAGTATAACTGACCTGATTTCCTTTAATGCCATATGCTACCACATAGTCCATATCACTTTTAACAATAAATGCAGATGCAGCCACCGTGTCGTTATCCCGGCCCCCAAGACGAATCCCCTTCACATAATATTTGCTGGAATTGTCAAGCTTGACATCAGCCTGCGCTGTATATGCAACTTCATCACCATATTGCAGACCACTTACCACTATTTTATCTTCTGTCTGCGTCACTTGGGCATCTTTGTTACTTAGAACCAGCCCTTCTGTACCGCCAAATTTCCCCTGATTACCTGCATAAATCGTTACTCTGTATGTATAGGGCTGTTCTGCTGCTGAAACATTGCACACGGAAAGGCCAAAGATCAATACACTACCACAGATCAATGTCAGAAGTTTTTTCCACACTCTCATGATTCATGCTCCCCTTTCCCATTGCAACGTTTTTTCATAACCACAGCTAAGCCCAAGAGAACGATACCACAGACAAGTGTCAGCACACTGAACAACACAATAGGACTTTCATCTCCGGTCTTAACAGCATTTGTGATCACTACTGTTTCCGTTACTGTGACATAATTGGTAATGGTCTCTGTCAGGACTTTTTCTACCGCAAAATTTATCTGCAGTCTGGCCAATGTATCCTGATAATCATTACCCTGAGTCTCACCGTCAAGCATAACAAAAAGACTGACATATCCGCCTTCGCCTGCCTGCAGTCTATCCAGGAAAAAATATTCTTCCAGATTATTGGTTGCCTGATGAAGACCTTCTCCCTCTAAAGTAATATCTTCTTCTCCTCCAACCACTTCACTTGTATACAGAATATTCTCTTTCCCTTCCGTATCTACATAAGTAAGGATATATGTATATGCACCGCCTTCTGCACAATCGTTACTCTCTTCCAGAGTACGAAGCACCTCGTTTGTCATATACCAATCCGTGGTGATATCAGATTGATTTTTCAGGTCCACTTTGAAAATAACACTATCTCCCGGCTGAATATTGGCAACCTCTTCCTGAATCTGATAACTCCGGAAATTACTCTCCATTTCATCACCCAGAAATTTCACCCACCAGTCATCTGATCCCTGAAATTGTTCTGCATTTACGGTTACCGGCATTCCAGCCAGCAAAAGAACTGCCATGAAAAGGCACATTATTTTTTTAATCATACTTCTGTACCTCCTCTTACTTTAAATGCAAGGTGCCATCTTCAGCTACTACTACATCAACACCCCATGCACTCTTAACCGCATCTATAAGATTATGGGTCTGTACAGCATCTACATCTGCCTGAATTTCAAAAGTATATCCATCATACTCGTGTTCATAAGTAATCGTCTTGTATACTTTTCCATTCTCTGTTTTCTTTTCTACCGTCTCCGTCACTTTTGTACCGATAGACGGATCAATTCTCAATGTATCGGTAAAAGCAGGTGTACTCTCTCCTACTGCAAGGGGCTTGGTATAATACAATACCATTCTTTCTGCAGTGGTTGCCGTCTCATCAATTATCCATCCATTGTCACCTGACAGAATGTTAAGATCAATCATTTCCGGTGATAAGGCAGTATTCTTCACACCCGCCCGGTCATGCCAGCTTTTTGTCAGTGTAACTCTTACATAAGTATCAATTTCACCGGTATTGCGAACCGTAAGTACTTCATCATAATATTTACCCAACACCAGCTTACCTTCATCTTCCTCTTCCAACATATTTTCCAGCAGCTTACCGGTATGCTCATGCCACTTAGCTTCTGCAATATAATCTCTCCAACTGACATCCTTGTCATTTTCCACCAGAGTCACACCTATATGGGAAAGAAACGTACCTGCAGTATAATTTTCACTATAATATGTCAATGCAGCCTGTGTACTTCCCGCTGCGCTGGCCAATAATAGCAAAGCTGCTGCTATCAGGAGGATCGTAGGTACCATTTTCAATGCTTTAACCTTCTTCATGATTCATCCTCCCCCTTGTAGATTGTCTCGCTCACATCCGCTGTCACAGACCAGTCCGCATACGGATTACCACTCTCATCAAACAGTACAGGTGTACACTCTTGAATAATGATCACATTAAAATCTGCCGGCTCCTTTCCATTTGGAAAAGAGAATTTTACCACCAGTTCAGATGTTTCCTGCTCCGGTTTCAGGATTCCCTTATAATAATAGAACCCATCCGATCCCGGAATCCAATTCTCTGCACTGTCAGGTTCCAAATACTGCAGACTGTCTTTGTACGCATTTCCTGTCAAAGCCTTCATCCGAACATAACAGTCATAATCACCGGTATTTATCAGTGTTACCACTTTTTTGCCGTATTCTACAGCTTCTTCTATTTCTGTTTTTGTGAAACCAAGTTCCACAACATATCCGCCCTTTGCCGTTACATATGTGGTAAAATAAGCCCATGCAGTTCCAACCACCATGCTTCCTGTTAAAATCAACGCGCCCGCTATGAGGCAAATGGTTTTAAATGTATTTTTTTTCATTATTCCATCCCTCCTTTAGGGTGTTGAATCCTCAGTCTGTGAAGGGATCCACCCTTCGCTTTCACTATCATATGTAAAGGCATTTACTATACCACATCCTCCGTTAAGGCGTCCATCGTAAGTATTTTCAAACTCATAACTTACAATGTCATCAGCAACGATCCTCTGAGTCTGCACCGGATCCGTTGTTACCTGATAACTTGCACCGCTATACACCTCGGTTACTGTTACCTCTGTACCTGCCGGAATCCGCCGAATAACAAGACTATCCTTTCCGGTACCGTCAAAAGTCATGGACACTACATCACTATAAACAACTTCTGCCTTTTGAGTATCCGCATCCGTCTTTACACCTTCAATCTGAAATACAAATGCAGCTCCTCCGATGGTGGCATTGTATGTATCCAGTATCTTATTGATAACAATATCTCCATACCGTTCTTTTCTTGCTGTCTTTAAACTGATGGCATGTTCTCCGGTCAGATCGTATATCCATGTATCATCGCCTGTACTGTAATAGTAATTATTTGGCAGGGATACCAGAAATGGTGTAAATTCATAGATATAATTGTCAGACATTACCGGTTCCACATTTACCAGATACAAGCCTGTAGCCAGATCATCCATTGTGACCTCACCATATTCATTTATTCCCGTCCTTGAAGGTTCAATATTACTTTCCTTTATGATCTTCACTGCATTATCTGCCAGAATCTCCCACATTTCCCTGGTCGTTTCTGAATCAATGATCGAGAAATCTAATGTACTGTAATCTGATGTGGGAGTATAATCTCCCGATATATCTATATCAGCTACTTTATAAAGTTCTACCTCTATAGGAAGTGCTTCACTTCCTGTCAATTCACTGAAACCACTGTTCCGCAAATCCACCTGGACGGTACACTTCCGGTCTGTTTTAACTCCAACAGCTGCATAGACTGCCGGCACTGTAACAACAGAAATAGCTATGACTACAGCAAGAATCAGTGCGCATCCTCTTCCCGCATTACGTTTCTTTTTATATAACACTAATGCAGCTCCTGCCATCAGGATCATTCCCATCAGTGTATAGCCGAATGTTCCCGGCCCACCTGTTTCCGGCATTTCAAAAGCTGGCTTATATTCCACACCAATGGTAAATGCATAATTGCTATCCTCTTCTGCAAGCAATGAATATAGACTTCCGAAAACTACTGCATCTGAAATATAGAGTGACTCTGCCGGATTGTCAATATTACTGGTAACCACTACCTTAACACGGGTATCTGCCGAAAAATCATAATTTTCAGGTATATATGTAAAATACAATTCCGGCATGTTGCCTTCCGGCATGGGGTGAGTATAAGGATCTTCATCCACAGCACTTTCTGCCACAAACCCATTCATTTCCTGCCATTCCACAGATACCTGGTTATATGTTCCAAAATAATTGTCATCCGGAATATACCCACGATAAATGGTTGTGTTTCTGAAGGAAACCACCGGCACCATCACATACACAAAGCCTTCGTCACTTTTTGCGGCTCCCTCCGGCCCAATCACTGCTCCCGCTCCCATTGATGCTGAATCTGCTTCAACGGCAGGTACCAGATTGGCTGCAAGCTCATAACGGCCTGTGGCCCTATTACTTACGGATACTGCCTGTTGATCCATACGCACATCCCAATGCATCACAGCATAATCATCCATCCATTCCTGTACCGGGCTGCAAGTACCATCAGCATTAACAGTAACCTTTCCTTCCTCTGTTCCTGCTGTTTCATAACCGGCAGAAATACTGTCTATCAAATCCAGACCGGATATAGAACCACCATAATAAACTGTCTTATCCTTTGCTGCAATATCTACTGTCATCGGCACATTTGCAGTCTGTACTAGGAATGATTCCTGAAGCTGTCCATCATGATAAATGGCTGTAACCTGCTCATTTAAAGGTACTGCATTACCGCCCCAGAATCCAACTTCCGTTTCTACTGACAGTTTTACAATCAACTTTTGACCATTGCCTGTGCTATCACCATTTACCACAGGATGTCTGTTATATTCAAATCCACTGAGTTCTAATGTCTTTTCATCCTCGTTGATTTGGACAGATATCTGTTCCGTATTTTCACCCTCTGCCGGATACACTTTGACTACTTCCTGAAAACCGCTGCCATCCCATCCGGATGTAAATACTTCGATACATGTATGTTCTTCACCTTCACATCCGCAATAATAGTCAAAGTATTTACTAATCTGGTTTTTCAATACCGTCGTTCCATCAAGTAAAGAACTGGTTTTAACTGCAGAATCCACCATTACAGGTTCCTCTTCCACAGTAGCTCTTTCATACGTTTCAACAACAGAACCGGTAACCCATGCTTCCAAAATCAGTTGAAATGTATTCGCGTCTTCATCTCCATGATCAGTAACTGTAGAATTCACCACCAATGTACCTGCGATCTCATTATCACCGCCATCTACCACCTGATATTTCAAGTCATGGGCATCACCGGAGCTTACGGATTTATCCGGTATTACATCGCCGGAACTTACAGATCCACCCGGTATTACGTCTCCGGAGCTTACTGTACTCCCCGGATGAGATTGTTCTGAACTGCCATCGGCAAATACATATACACTATTACACAAGATCAGAATGGCACAAAGAAAAACAGCCAATACACACTTTCTATTCATCTTCCTCATTGCCGCCTCCTTCTATCTCATCAATTCCATCAAGCACACCATCAATCATCTTTATCATTTCCAGAGCACTTCTAAAATTCTGGGTTTTCTGCTCCTCAACCCATGTAATGCTCCCCTGCCAAGTGGAATTTTGATTATTCATAATTTTAACAATAAATGTACTTTTCGTTCTATCTGATCCACTTTTCACAGCTATATTTCTCCTTATCACATATGTTACAACTATATACACATTATAATTGTACTACATGTTGTATTACGAAAATCATTACAAAAAGCATTACCTTTTCTTTTTTGCAAACTTTATACCTAAAATCAACACTATAATACCTATACCAATCCCTGCGCAAACCCATATGATGGTCCATAGATTTGTATCTTCTTCCTGTGGCTGAACCATTGCTTCCATTTCTTCAACAAAAGCAATCCTGCTTCCCCTCACCAATAAACGATGTGAATTAACTCCATATGGTGTACATGTAACCAATGTACAGTAATCCTCTCCCGCCACCGGCAAGAGATTATCTGCTTCTTCAGGAAGCACCACAAGAATCTGATCCACTTCATATGCTATGGTTTCACCCAGAACATGGATAAAAAATTGATCTCCCTCTTTAACCTCTGCCAAGTCTGTAAACAATTCCGCTGAAGGCAATCCTGTATGACCACTCAGAACGCTGTGATTGTTCTCTCCCCCGATAGGAAAGGCTGTCTTTGGAATATGTCCCACTCCTTTAGAAAGAACACTTTCCTCTACACTATGATATACCGGAAGATATACATCTATGGCAGGTATTTCAATATATCCCATCATTCCATTCCCAAAATCCATGATATCTTCATATTCATACGGGCAGTTTATTTCATTGGGATTGTTCAAAAGTGCAGCATTGTAAGCCTCTGCCATCCTTTTCTGTTCAGCCAGCATAGTCTCACTCTGTCCCCCAAGCTGCTCATTAAACTCCTGAATAGCATAAGAACCTGTCATCTCATTATAGAGATTACTGATGGTTGGATAAAACATAACCAACAAACCTGCAACAATTAAAACAATAATCAATATAGTGGAATTTATTCCTTTTTTCTTTTTCTTCGTTGTCTTTTTTTTCTTATCTTCCACGGAAGATACCTCCTCATTACGTCTATACTTATATATTACACGTCAGGCATTACAAAAAGCATTAAAAAAGTTATATACTGAAAAGCAGCGGCAGGATTGCTCCCACCACTGCACTTCACTTTTTGCTTATAAGTCAGCGATTCCTATTATTCTTCTTCCTCTTTTTTCTTCATTATCAGCACTACTGCTGCCCCTGCCAGCATCATGATACCGCTTGCAGTAAAGATGGTAGTTCCGATACCACCGGTTTCAGGAAGCTGGAATTTATTACTGTTAGCCACCCTGATCGTCTCTGTATCTGTATGACTGTCAGAATCGATGGTTACTGTAACAGGTTTTTTCAACAGATTATATCCTGTAGGCGCTTTGATCTCTACCAGATAATACTCACCATATGCAAGACCATAGATAACTGCCTCGCCATTTTCATCTGTAATTGCCACATTTACTTTTTCGCCATCCATAGCTTCTGTTGCGTAGAAGTCAACGTATACAACATCCTTTGTCGTACCGTTTACTACCAGCTTCTTAATATCGTCTGCTGCATCTCCATCACTGGCAGAACGGGCAATCATAAATTGTGCTCCTGTGAGATGTTCACTTTCATCAGCAGCATTATATTTTAAGATATTTGTACCGCCGGTTTCCACCTCAGGACGGTCGTCTTCCGGAACTTCATTTGGAGTATATTTATAACCGGTAGCGTTGGTATACTCAATCTTTGCATTGTTTGGAATCTTAGTACCCATTTCAACTGAAGCATTTATAGATGCATCGAAATATACACGAATTTCAGGCTCTACATCCTTTACATCATCACCAAGATTCTCCATAACATATTGCATGCCGGCCTCAGTCAATTCCATTTTCAAAAATGCACCCTTTTCTCCTGATGCAGCAGTTTCAGTCAATGTATAATGCTTATTCTTTATTAATGCAATCTCTATTTCTGCTTCATTGTACAGTTTTACCTTAACATTCCCTTCATAGTCCAGACGGGTATCCAGAGTATCTGACAATGCATATTCTTCAGCAGTTGCAAGACCTATAGGAATTTCACCGCGAATGATATAAGTAAATTTATCATTCACATCAAAGGTACCGTAGTCATTGCCAACGTTAATTACATCTTTATCAATTTCAGGTGCCGGTTTCAGGTCATTCTTTGGATATACATAAACAGTATATAACCAGCCATCCTGAGTAGGGTTGGTCATTGGAAGACTTACAAAGAACGGTTTTGCTGCTACTTCGATATCAGGATTAGTTTCTTCTACTACCAGATAAACACCATCAGCCTCACCATTACCAAAATCATACGTTGCATGACCAAGTCCATCCGTAGTAACAGTAGCTACTAAATTTTCGTCTGTGCAGTAAGCATTAATATCTGCTTCAGTAGGTTCTTTTCCCAACACTACAGCAGGCTCTGCACCATTTACACTTTCCAGTGCTTCCAGTTCACAAACTTTATAAATCTTGAAGGATACATTTGCCAATGCCTGTGTATGAATCTCTGTATCAATTTCTACCTCTGTACCATCACCTGCCGGATCTGCCTCACTGATTGTGTTATATTTGTAAATATGTAAGATACGAGCATCAACATCGAAATCCAATTCCCAGTTCAACTCAACGTCAACCTGATGTGTGCCTTCTGCAATACCCACCATAGTCTGTGAAGTTTTGTTGTTTTTCTTTTCAGAAGTATACAGATATACTCCCTGTTTCAGATTTTGCTCACCTTCCAGCGTAATGTTAAGAACCTGTGTTCCTTCGATCATTTCCAGATCCGTAAAGGTATATTTTCCATTTCCATCAGATTCCAGAAGGATTTCACCATCTTGCTGTTCGCCGGCAATACGTCCAACAGCAAGCAAATTATCATTAGCATCCAGAACCTTTGCAACAAGATCATCACCATTTGCATCACTGGGAATGACTGACATTACGAAGGACAGATTGGTGTTGTAGGCATCGTTTGTTTTATCCTCGTCAAGATTATTGGGATGATCCTCGATCTTATTTATCGCCGATATAGAAATATCCTTCAAAAAATTATCTTTATTGATAATGGTATCTGCCGTAGTATTTTCAACCGGTGTAGGTGCAAGATTCACGAGGTGATTGCAAAGTTTCATAATAGTCGGAATTGCTTTTGCGGCTTCTCCTTCGCATTTATGAGCTCCTTTTCCACCTGCAGTCGCCAAGTATACATTAATATATTCATTGCCGGTTTTTGCATTGCTGAAAGACCAGATTGCATACTGTGTTGCAGTCATAGCCATACCATCAGTTAATCCATTAATTTCCTCTTCTGTAAATTTACCGGATTCTTTCATCATGGCCTTCACAGCAGCAAGACTGCCTGTTCCTGATTCGGTACCCCAATAACCGTTCAGTGCAACACTACGAATCTTTGCCGCCTGACCATCTTCATAATAATCAGCATCTTCTACATTTTCAATAATATAGGAATAATTTTTTATTGTCGATGTCTGCTGGTCTGCACAATATGTAGTAATAAGTTCTTTCGTCTGTGCATCTGCCAGTATAAACTGCTGGATACTGCCCCATCTTGCTGGGTATGTTCCTTCAATATAAGATCCGTTCAGATATAGGCCATCTACTAAGAAGTTTCCATCGACAAATCTATTGTGTGGATCCTGAACATAATAATTTCTGCCGTTTTCATCGGTATAGATCGGTTCTTCCGTCTGAAAATTTTTCTTTTTCTCGGAACATATAAACGCAGCATAATAATCACTCAGATTACCTGATCCCAGATATACATGAGAATACCCCTCGGTCACAGCCGGAATATTCGTATTGTCTATGTTGTAGCCCGGATCAAACATATCGTTGCTGTCCGTAGGTTTTGCAGTGCTTACGATATATTCCAGATTGGTACTGTTATTTTCTGCTGCGAAAACAGGTACACTCACCATACCGGAGCACAGAGTCACTGCAAGTGCACATGCCGTAGTTCTTTTTAATATTTTAGTCATGATAGCATTCTCCTTTATATTTCTATTCGTAGCTAAATATTGCTCACTGATACAGCACTTACTGTATCATGTAACACATTCATTATATTAACTCCCGTATTACAAAAACCATTAAGATTCACTTATTTTATATCTTTTTTAATATTATTCTTGCTCTTCTTCCTCATCCTTATCTTTTTTCTTTTTCACGATGAGGATTGCCACTGCTCCAATGATCAGTACACCACCGCAAATCTTGAAAATAGTTGTTCCAATACCGCCAGTCTCAGGAAGAACGAATGCATTGCTGTTTGCAACTCCTTCTACTACCAAACAGTGCTCTGCATCAAGTGTTACCGCTACAGGCAATTTTAACAGATTATAACCCTGAGGAGCCCTTGTCTCCACCAAATAATATTTACCGGCTTCTAATCCGTACATATAGGCAATACCGCCTTCATTTACATTTTGTGTTTTAGCATCATCGAAACTTGTCTCTACTTCATATACCTTACTACCTGACATATCAGCGGTATTGTAAAATTCCACATATTTTACATACTGCATACCGTTTTTTGTTACTAACATACCATCATAACTCTTACCGGCATTTATTTCTTCTTGTGTCACAATTTTTGCCAGCTTAAATTTGGCTCCTCCCAGCATGTTAGCATGATCTTTTGCGTTATACTTATTGATCTTGATACCGCATGTATAAACTTTAGGATCATCTGATTCTGTTTCATAACGGAATCCAACAGAACTAATATAATCCAGCTCCGCATCGTTAGGTATCTCTTCCCCTATCTCTGCATCTTCATCAATTATAGTATTGAAGTACACACGGACTTCATAATTTTTATATTCAGTGCCAGCAATTTTAGCCACTTTCTGCATACCTGCCACTGTTAATTTCACTTCTAATTTCTGAATATTTTTCTGTGTACCACTTCCGTCTACTACCACGTTGCCATTTTCATCTATATTGGCCGTTCCTTGCGTAACAGTAAGCGTATAATCGCTGTCTTTTACCAGAACATCATTGCCTGAAACACTATAATCTGCATCATCAGCAATTGCCTCTACCTTTACAACCACATCATCTGTAATATCTTCTTCCTTATCTACAAAAGTCAAACGATAATCCAGTTCATCTGTGATTACATATTCTTTGGCACGTGCCATATCTACTGGAATATCTCCTCTGATAATCCAGGTGAATGCTTCACCAGCTGCAACAGAAGCCTTTTGTTCTTCCGCTCCTGATTTATCCTCATGCTCAATCTCGATAACATCTTTTCTGACTGCTGGTCCCGGTTTTACCATGTTTTTTGGTTCAATCAAAACATCATATACCCATCCATCACCGGAAGCATTGGTATTTGGCATCATAATATAAAACGGATCTATCGGAGCTACAATTGCGTCATTGTTTCGTTCAGAAACTACATAAACACCATCCGGCAAGTTATTTTTTGTCAGGCTTATTACAGCTTTTCCATTTGCATCTGTAACAACTGTAAAGTCAGGATATTTCTTTCCATCTTTTCCAAGTTGAGAGATTTCTTTCGGATCAGGAAGCTCCTTGCCGCCATTTACATATTGTTCTATATATTCCGGATATTCAGCTATCAGATATAAATCAAATGTGATGCCGGACAAAGGAAGGTCTGTATAAATTGAATTGCCATTTTCTTCGCCAATCTTGAATTTACCGTGCTTCTTAAAACGAATAACACGTTCCTGTTCTGCTACGATTTCGGCATGTACAGACATCTGTTCATCTGTAATACCAACCATGGTCTGTGATACATCACGTCCTCCTTCTGCATCAAACAGGAATACATCAGCTACTGTTTGTATCCCATCAATTGTCAATTTTACATCACCATACGCAAACTCTGCGGGAATATTCTCTAACGTCAGTGTTTTAACATTTTCTCCATTCACCAGATCTGTACTTACAAAATGTGCTCCATCGCCCAATACTGCACTCAAAGTCAGTTTATCTGCAGCCGTCATACATACATTCACAGTGGCTGTAACTGTTACATTGTAGGTTCCGTCTTCATTCTTTGATACAATTGGATTGCCCCAAGCAGTAAAAGACTCATTAGAGACTCCGATCTGACCGGATGACTGTGCTGTTGGTGACAGGTTAAGCAAGTAGTTGTATAACGCTTCAATGTGAGATGCAATTAATTCCTCATTATTTGGATCAACAGCATATCCATTTACTACCTCCGCATTACATGCAATAAATTCTTCTATTACACTCTCATTCCAACTTGATGATGTTTCAATGTGCTTCGCATAGAACTCTGTAACAGTAAACAGCTCACCATGAACCGCTTCCCAAACAGCAAGCTGTGTTGCCATAATAGCCTCACACGTCGTAAGTCCTGTTATATTAGTCGTTGCCGCCACTTCATCCACCGTTTTATGCGGAAAACTATTCAACAAAATACTTCGAACCAAACCAGCAGTACTTTCTGAATAAGAAGAATCCTCCAAGTTAAGTCGACGATAATCGTAACCTGCTTCAGCACCTGTATTTACATCCATGCAGTACGCATCAACAACCTTCCCACTTGTAGTATTATACAATCCGAAAATCCATCCTGTACGTGTTCCAGGTTTATTAAGTGAAAATCTCTCATACCATAATGCACGAGGTTGATATACAGAAAGGTATCGTTTTTTACCATTATAATTTAATATGTAAGAATCCTCCGCAGTATATCCGCTTTCCGCTGTGTTACTTTTCTCTGCCGTTTCTCCCTCAGCTGCCACTGAAATTGTCATCATCCCTATCATCATCACAGCAGCAAGTAAACAAGTTATAGTACACATTAATTTTTTCATAACATACTTCCCTTTCAAAAATCGCAATATTTAAACACTACACTTATCAATTTACTCTTTTAATTATATTTTACATACCAGGCATTACCAAAAGCATTAAAATTTATTACATTCCAACTTTTTTATGCAAACAGCGGCAGGATCCCTCCCGCCGCTGTGTCATTCACTTGTTTCTCACAAGTCATTTATGTATTTTATACTTCTTCCTCTTTTTTCTTCATCACCAGCACTACTGCTGCCGCTGCCAGCATCATGATTCCGCTTGCAGTGAAGATGGTAGTACCGATACCACCGGTTTCGGGAAGTCTGAACTGATTGCTGTTGGCAACTTTTACAGTCATATCTTCATTAGCTTCAGTTGCAGGGTCATCTTCTGTCACATGAGAAACATTATTTAAGGTTACTTCTACCGGATAACTTAACAAGTTGTATCCGTCGGGAGCCTTTGTTTCTACCAGATAATATGTACCTTCTTCCAGACCATAGAGCATTGCCTTTCCTTCTGCATCTGTTATTACTGTATCATTCTTTGCTGCCAGCTCGCCGTCAGCATTGATAGCAGTGTAGAACTCTTCATATACTACATGAACTGTACCTGTCTCTTTGGTTACCAGCGGAGCAGCACCTTCTGTTTCTTTATCTACAACCTTTGCTAATCTGAAAATTGCTCCTGCCAAAGCACCTTCAGGATCTTCTGCGCCCTTCTTCGCATCATACTTGTAGAGGTTAATACCGCATGTATAAACTCTCGGATCATCTGATTCTGATTCATATTGGAAATTAGCAGAATTGGTATATTCCAGAGTTGCCTGGTTTGCAATATTTTTACCCATACTGTCCATTACATCGCCATCAATAACTGTGTTGAAGTATACACGGATCTCTTTGCCGGCATATTCTTCTCCGGCAATCTCAGCAACCTTATCCATACCTGCTGCCGTCAATTCAATAACCAATTCCTTGATATCTTCTTCTTTGCCGTTTACTGTATCTTTTTTACTATTTATTGTTAATTTATAGTCTTCATCGGCTTCCAAAACATCACCGTTTGAAACACTATTATCCGCTTCTGCTGTGATCTCCTCTACCTTCACTACCAGATTTTCGGCATAAGTCAAACGATAATCCAATGTATCGGTGATAACATATTCTTTTGCATCCTTAAGGTCTACCGGAATGCCTCCACGGATGATCCAGGTAAACGCTTCTCCTGCATCAACAAAAAATCTCTGTTCTTCCTCGCCTGATTTATCTACGTGTTCAATCTCAATAACATCTTTTTTAATTTCCGGACCCGGAATTACAGTGTTTTTAGGTTCAATTTTAAGCTTATACTTCCAGCCATCTTCATTTTCATTCGTATAAGGAAGCATAATATAAAACGGTTCTACAGGTTCTTTAATCGCTGCATGCTCACGTTCTCTTACAATATACACACCATCCGCAAGACCGCTCTTAGTCAGATTTACAGTGGCTTTACCTTCTTCGTCAGTTGTTACTGTATAATCAGGATAATTATACTCTTTGTCAGTAGGTGCTTTTATCTCAGGAACAGCAGGTAAAATTTCCTGGCCACTTACATACTTATCTAAATCAGTTACAAAGAACAGATCAAACACAATACCTTCCAAAGGCAAACGCTCATAAACAGGGTTACCCTCTGCATCATCTCTTACGGAAACCTTCGTTGTCTTCCAAAATTCGATAATACGTTCCGGCTCCACAGTAACTTCTGCATGCACCGGCAACTGTAAATTGCTGTATCCGATTCTTCTCTGTGCAGCTTCTCTTCCGCCTTCCACTTCGAACATATACACATCTGTTACAGTCTGTGTACCATCGATAGCAAGGGTAATTTTTCCCTGTGCAGCATCAGCAGGCACATCCTGAATTGTTATTTCAATCGTCTGGCTGCCATTTTCCAAATCCACTGTCGTAAAATAGTTTCCTAAAACGGCACTTAATTTCAGATCGTCTCCGTCATGCTCAACAACGTTTACGGTAGCAGAAACAGTAATATCATATATGCCTTCACCATCTTCTACTACAACAGGTGTATCACTCCACTCAACAAATGATGCGGCAGATACTGCAACCTCATTGGGTGCTGTTGGCTCCAGATTCATAAGGTAATTGTATACAGCCTCAATATGATTGGAAATGGTATCTATATTCTCATCACTGGCATAATTATTGTTAATTTCTTTATAACATTCTTCTTTATTACGAATTTTATTTCTATAATATCCCGAATCAAACCATTTCTGAATTTTACCCACAAAATTCTCAACGATTAACTGATCACCATAAGATGCCTGCCAGATGGCTAACTGAGTCGCTGATACTGCCTCCCCTACTGTAAGACTGTCTACACCCGCCAGTTCTGCAAGTGTTTCACAGTCAACATTGGGAAATCCTCCACTTACAATTGAACGGAGCAATGCTGCTGCATCAACAGAATAAAAATCTGAGTCTTCCAAATTCATTCTCTTATAAAATGCATCAGCTATACCTGTGTACTGATCTACACAGTATACTTTAATATACTCTCCTGGATTATTAACATTATACATATTACCCATTCCTGTATAATCAGTGTAGGTCTGATTGAAATGCTTATAAGTCATTTCAGGGCTATACGGGCTTACATACTCAAATGCATATGGTCCATACTTACCAGTTATATTCGTTTCATATCTAAGCCCATACGCATCCGTTGCTTCATAACCAGCTGTATGTACATTTTCTTCTGCCTGTACAGATGCTGGTACCATGGACAATGCAAGCACACCGGCAGTCATAAGCGATACAAATCTTTTTACTCTCATATTTCCTCCTTCAAACAGATTCTATATTACATTTCTCTGCTTTTTCTCTTATTATGCGTCCATTATAAATGTGCTGCCATTACAAGAACCATTAATTTTTATCCATTTTTTGTTAATTTTATTGCAATGCTACGTCCAATCCCTTTATGAAATCCAGCGTATTGAAAAACTTCATCATTTCATCCTGCTCTACCCAGTACATCTCACCTTGCCAGGTTGAATTCTGCCTGAATCTGACACTTGTTATAAAAGTCCCCACCTCGCCGGAATGCTTTATCAGTTCTGTTTGAGTAACCAAACGCTGTGGTCTTTGCCTAAATCCATTCTGCATTATGTCCTTGTCTACAAAGCTGCGGGGTTTTGTAGACGCCTGAGGAAAAGAAATCTCATCAAACAATTTTTCTGCTTCCCGAAGAAGTTGTATGATATTCGAAAAAATAACTGGTTCCACACTATAACAATGATACAGCCTCCCCTTGAACTCACCACCATGTACTTCGTCCACACATATGTTAAGCAAATTCGGTGCAGATATATTAACACGTTGTTTATCTACATTTCCCATATTTATTTCTCCTGTTGCAACTTTTTTATTTCCTGAAATGTATACCGGACTCTCTTATCTCAAGATCCAGCAATGAAGATACACTGAACTCCAGATGATCTCCCCATGACTTATGTTCCTTTGTAAAGCGCAGAATAATACGATCTATTGCAATCTGACAATTTTCTTCATTGGTCCCTACAAGCATAATCAAATATTGTGAAGCATTATATTTGGTAAAAGCATCACATCTTCTCAGCGAATTTTTTATTGCCTCAAATAACTCCTGTGACATCTCATCCAATTTAGGAGATGCCCCCATAGGACGTCCTTTACCGTCAATAACTGTGCATAACACAAGAAAAATGGATTGGCCACTTCTCTCCATGCCTCTTCGCATCATCCGATAGACATCACGAAAACCGGGAAAAGTGCAAAACAATGCACCTCTCTGGTCCGGGTCTTCACGTAAATCAGCCTTAATCTCACTGATAATCTGTGGCCGGTTGCTGATATGCTCACTCATGATACGGAACTGCTTCATCATTTTTTCCGAAGGTGTAACCCCCAACTCTTCAATCAAAAGTTTCGCAGTCAGCTCATATTCCTTCAATGCATCCTTGTATCGGTTCATGGCTATGTAACAATCAATCTTTATTGCCTGCCATTCATCGAATGGATACATTTCACAGGCAGGTTCCACGATCCGCAGCACTTCCTCATACTCTTTTTGATCCATGAGCAATTCGCATAATTGCTGCAATGCTACTGTGTACAGATTCTTGCACTGCACACTTTCCATCAGCACCCATTCATCTCCCGACATTTTCTGCAAAAACTCACCACTGTACATCCGGCACGCTTCACGGTACATCTCAAGCTTTTTCCTATCATCCTGCTCTTTTTGAGCACCTTTGATCAAATGCTTAAACCGGTCCACATCCACTACGGTTTCCATAGGGCTATCCCAATAATAGATGCCACCCTTCACCACGATATATTCATACTCCGGCAATCCCGCATCAATCAGTAGTTTTTTCAGCCTATGAACCGTAACACGCAGGTTGTTGGATGCATCCGCCAATTCCTCCCTGCCATACAGGTCTTCCATCAGCTTATTCCGGGTGATTCCGTCTTTACCGTTAAACAACAAAATCAACAACAGCTTCATAGCCTTTGTGATACTGTTTCTTCCATACAGAATCGGGGTATCTCCATATGTAATTCTCTCTATTCCGAACAATCGGACTTGTAATACTGGCAAGTGATCCATTTCTGCTATCCTTTTCTACATGGTCTGTAAAGATGAAGACAATAATCCATTATCTTAATACTTTTACTATATACTGTACCAGTTACAAAAACGGTTACATATTAACTTATTTCTCTTCATTTTAATGAAATAATGAAAAAAAACAATAAAAAACAAGGCATCAAGCACTTCTTCCATACCTGATACCCTGTCTCTGTTTTATTGATTGACCATTTGACATTCCTGAATATTCCACAGAAATGCCTCCTCTGCACAAATGCACAAGGAATAATTCATCTTGTATTCTGTCTTCCGAAACCATTTTCCTAATGCAGTCCAACAGCAATCAATTTTCCGATCCCGGGGCACCACGCAATGTTCCGAAAAATACTTATCAATCCCCTGCCCGGTATTTTTCACATATGCTTCTCTTGCTGTCCACACTGTAAAAAAATGTTCAAAACTTTCCAATTCCACAAATTCTGCTTCCAAAGGATGAAAAAAGCGGTGTGCCATCCTCCGGAATCTGACCGCTGCCTCCTCTTTTGTCTCATTTTTCCCTAAAACATGTTCCTGCAAATCCAGGCCCACGTTGACATCAGCTACAGCACATGCCCAATATTCACCACTGTGGCTGATAGAAAAGTGCAGCTGAGGACAATCCGGAAAATATGGTTTTCCGGATTGGGTCCGCTCCACATGCAGTCTGTCAGTAGGTTTCTCCATATCTGCTCCAACATTCACCTTAGTCCCACAGTACTGCTCTACAGCATAAGCAAGCCGCTGTTTCGGACTACGGCTGTCATTATTTTGAAAAATATACACACATACCTGCGTTACCGGCTCCCTCATACTTCCGTGTATCCTTTTTTGATCATGTAATCGATCACATCTTTCACCTGGCGCAGCTGCCACACGTCCCTGTTGGGAATTTCGATATCGAAATGCTCCTCAAAGGCACAAACCACATTCATAATATCAAAAGAATTCAGCCCTAAATCCTTTACAAAATCCGTGTCCATTACCAGTCCCTTTTTCCCCGTAACCTCCTCCACTGTATCCTGTATGAACTTAAAAAGTCTCTCTTCCATCTGTATTACTCCTTATTTTCCTATACTAAGTGTCTCTTAATTTTCTGCAGAGAAGTCTTTGAGAATTCTTGTTCCCTGATATTGATCATCTGAATCTGTTGATAAATTGGCAGTTCATCATTGATCTTATCGATCTGTGCCTGCAAAGATTCCAGAATCTCATAGGATGTCATTCCCTCCGTCTTTTCCTTGTTGGGGTATATGCTGGCTGCAATCTGTACATCATCTGTGGATGCACCACTAACTGCACCATATACCAGCACATCCTGAACAAGCGGAATATTCTTAATCTTCTCTTCCAGCTTTTCAGGGGATACCTTCTTGCCATTCTTAAATACGATCAGGTTTTTCTTTCTGCCTGTAATATAGAGGAAACCATCCTTATCGACCTCACCGATATCACCTGTGCAAAACCACCCGTCTCTCATAACTTCCGCTGTCAGTTCGGGGGCATTATAATACCCCTTCATCAGGTTCTTGCCGCGCACCAAAATCTCACCATTCTCCAGCTTCACTTCACAATTGGCAGTTACAAGTCCCACAGAGTCAAGCTTGTTGGCCTCATTTCTATTGACACTGACCAAGGGTGCACACTCGGTGATACCATAGCCCTGCAATACCGTGACACCCATGCACTGAAACTGTTCCATGATTTCCCGACTCACATGGGCACCACCACAGATAATCAATTGGATAGATCCCAGACACTTTTTACGAATGGCATCCAGAGTTTTTCCACTTTTCTTAAATCCTAACGAGAACATGAATTTCTTCAGTTCGAACAGTTTTTTCAGGCTCTCAGCCTTGCCATTTTCTTCTGCTGTCTGCCAGATTTTACTGGAGATTGTTTCCAGCATCAGCGGAACGGTCAGCAGGGTATGCGCCTGAGCCATCTGCAGATCTCTCAGCACTGTTTTTAAATTACCATTGATATATAAATGACTTCCCGGAATCAACATGGACAACACAGAACAAGTCAGTCCGTAAGTATGATAAAAGGGAAGATTGGTAAAGGTCCTGTCTCCGATTTTTACATTTGCAAGGGCATCGGATGCATTGGTCAGTATTGCCGACTGACTGAGCATAACCGGTTTGGAATAACTGGTAGTGCCGGATGTAAATACGATGGATGCCGTCAGATCCGATGTCACTTTTCCATCCATTTCTTTATTCTCTCTGCCTTCCTGCCAGATCTTTTCCCCTTCTTCAATCAGGTTCTTGACGGTAGGCAGGGTACTGCTTTTACCGGAAAGTAAAAACATCTTTTTCTCCTGCCCTGCATATTTGCTGCAGATATCCTGATATGCTGAGGTCAAAAAAACAGCATCTGTATCTGCCATATCCAGCATCTGTAAAATGGTCTCATCCGGCTGTTCAATATCAATACATACTGCTACACTGCCGCAGTAATTGGCCGCAAAGTATACCAGCAGCCATTCATAACTATTCTCACCTACAATAGCAATATGCTTTCCCGCAAGTCCTGTTTCAATCAACATTTCCTGCAGACATCTGACATCCTGCTGCAGCTGTCGGTAACTGACACCCTGTTCTTCCTGTTTTCTGGTAAACCAGGAAATAGCAGGTGCATCTGCGTACTTTTCAGCCATACCATCTATCATGTCCCGGAATCTTTCATAGTAGTCTACTTGATTCAAAGCATATTTTCTCATCCGTAATCTCCTTTAGTCTGTCTTTTTTGCGCCGTTACAATACATTTCCTCAAATGCTTCCTGACCCATTTTCTCTATGAGTCGTAACAATGCGTCTACAATTTGTCCGTCAAACTGTGTATTTTTCCCTCGTTTTATTTCTTCTATTGTTCTGTCAAAGCCCAGTCCCTGCCTGTAGGTTCTGTTGGATATCATGGCATCGAAAGAATCTGCTACTGCAATGACTCTTGCTCCCATACTGATATTCTCTCCTGCCAGTCCGTCCGGATATCCCTTGCCGTCAAATCTTTCATGGTGTGATCTGACAACGGCGAGCATTTCCTTAAAAGGAGAATAGGCCGCCATGATTCTTTCTCCCTCGGCCGGATGCTTTTTAATTGCTTTGAACTCTTCATCGGTCAATGATCCGGGCTTTAGCAGTATGGCATCGGGCACGCCAACTTTACCGATATCATGGAACAAACCGGCTACACGAATTCTGTTTATCTCTTCTTCACTCATTCCCAGTTCTCCCGCAATAGCGGTTCCCAGGCTGGATACACGTTCCGAATGTCCTTTGGTCTCAGCATCCCTGGTTTCTACAACATTTCGCAGGGTCTCTATGGTCTGCATGTAAGCCTTTTCCAGTTCTCCCTGATACTCACGAATGGTGCGCATCTGACGGATCGACTTCACACAGGATTCCACCAACAGCTCCAGCATGTCGAAACGGTCATCCTTTTCATAATATCCCTGAATATCTAACTGCCTTATGGTCTTTACAGGTGGTGCCATGCTCTTATGTCCGGTCAGCAGAATAATAAAAATATCGGTATTAAATTTCCTGATCTCTTCCACTACCTGATCACCACAGATCGGAGTCATCAGGAAATCAAGCATCAAAATGTCATATGCACCCTCACGTACCCTGCTAATAGCAGTGATGGGGTCATTTTCAATATCCACACGATACCCGGAGCGCTGAAAATACGCCTGTATGGTACTTGTAATGATGGGATCATCATCCACAGTCAGTATGGATATACGATTTTCGGTAATCAGTTTACTTCTTCTCATCTTTCGAAAACCTCACTTTTCGGTTGCTTATCTGATCTGCACACGTTCTAAAGGAATGGATATGCCAATGATGCTTCCGCCGCCCTGACGGTCTTCCACCCACATAAAACCACCAAATTTTCCTTTAATAACCACATTGGAAATGTATAATCCCAATCCGGTTCCCATGGTGCCCTTGCTGGTTACCATGGATTTAAACAATTTCTCTTTTACATTGGGGCTGATTCCGGCACCTCTGTCCATAACTGCGATTTTCAGATTCTCCTCGTCGTGATCGATTCGAATCTCAATCTCACCACCGCCCGTCTCTTTCTGGGCATAGATGGCATTGGACAAAAGATTGTCCACTACCTGGATCAGATTGTTGATATCTCCCTGCAGCAAAATTTCTTTCTCTTTTACATAGTCCACTTTCAGACGACATCCGCTGTTGAGCAGTTCGTGCCGCATCAGCAGCATACTTCTCTTGATCATTTCTTCGATGGTAAATGTGGATTTTTCATCTGTACTGATATTGGCTGCCTGTCCTTTAATGGCGGTAATAATATCGGACATGTATGCCGTGGAATCTTTCACTTTCTGGAACCATTCTTCCATCTCACTGTAGATCTCACGATAGTCTTCTTCCTCCACCTGCGGATCCGCAAGACTTTCCCGGCATTCCTCCACCAGATCCTCCACAGCCGCAATGCATCCCGAAATACTCATAATCGGTGTTTTCAGGTTATGTGCCAATCCACCGATCATCTGACCTAAGAACGCCATACGCTCCTGCTCCATCATTCTTTCCTGACTGTCCTGAAGCTTCTGCATACTTTCACGCAGCTGGGTAATATCTTTAAACAATACTGCAAAACCCACGATCTGTCCGTTGATTTCCAGTGGAGATACATCCACTACAAAATATTGTCTTCTTGTTTTGCCATTCCACTCAATAGTCACTGCCTGTTCATAGGAAATCATAGTACCGCCTTCCCGGCTGGACTCCATGGCAGTGAGCATATTGTATACAGCAGTCTTCTGCCGGATATCTTCATTTTTTACACAATCCTTCAGATGACGGTTCTCTTCAATACCATATTCATTGGCAAACAATGCCTCAAAACGTTTATTATAACTTAATACTAACCCATCGTCACTGAGCACCAGGTAGCCATCTGAAATGGCATCCAAAATATGTCTGGTCGCTACCGGTGTAATATCCAGCATGTGCAGCTGGTAGATTGCAATTCCGTTGAAAATCACAGTTGCGATAAAGCTCATGGGCGTGGCTGTAATGGGCACATCCTGTCCGCTGAAGGTTGCATAAATACTGACCACTAACGGGCACAGGCCACTTAACGTAAACAGTATACACTGTTTCCAGTAAAGCATGGCCTTATTTTTTAATGCAAACCTTACCATATATATAATGGCTGCCACCAGATAAATATAATTAAACACACCGCTGACCCATACATAGGGGCCAAAAATAATCTCGCTTCTGACCACCGAAAACTCCACATACTGCAAATGATGCAGTGGGTTCGTCCAGACGATCAGTATGGTAATTACAGGCACGATAAACAATGTCAGCATCCATTTGCGCATATGCTCATAGCCTTCCACAAAGGTAATAGCAATACACAGATACAAAGGTGCACACAATGCTCCCCCTGGCTGCATCAGGCAGTCCAGCAAAAACATGACATGCGTGTCATCTTGATCCACCAGACGAATACACATAACAGGAAGCATCCAACTGGCAAGTGTAAGTGCCAACAACTGATATAAACTGTGAAGCAGGTTCCTCTTCTTCTGCGTGTGTCTGCTCCATATAGAGAAGACAACGATACTAAACAGTGCGCAGGAGAATATTCCCAATGCCAAATTTGAAACCATTGATTCTCTCCTCTTTCTTTATGACCGATCCTGTAGGAAAAATCCCTTCAGTATCTGTTTCGGGTCCGGAATCTCCGGAGTATATCCACTCTGTGCCAGGTGTTCCATGGTCAGTTCATTGCTGACTTTGATCACAGGCGGATTGGTCTTGCTGCGATGCCAGTGATCCATCAGGAGTGCAGACAATTCTTTGTCCATTTTGGCAGCTCTCTTTTCCATGGTTTCAGCAAATTCTTCATCACTGACAATTCTGATGTTCTCATAAACAGCTTCCAAAACATCTCCGAAAAGTGGTGGTCTGTGACTCATAATATGATAAATCAACCCTTCCCCATCCTTCAGGGCAAGAACTTCATTGACGCACACATCTATAGGCATCAGATCCACTGCTTCCTGTGCCGCCTTTTGTGGCAGCTCTCCCAATGTACAGAAAGCCTTCAAAATCAGATAGAATACATTGGTTTGAGGATTTCTCTGGAATACGCCGTCACTGGCTCTTCCCACCAGTCTGCCTAAACGGAAGATTTTTGTATCCAATCCTTCTCTGGCAGCCTGCAGCACCAGACCCTCTGCAAGGAATTTACTCTTTACATAAATATTCTCTTCCCAAATCTGTCCAATGTCATAATCTTTTTCCGTAAATACCGCTTCCTCTCTTCCATCCTTTAAATGATCGCCACTGACACTACAAGTGGACATGTAATAGAAGGATGCTCTTGCCAATCGGGCAAAAGCCAGCATGTTGGCGGTACCGGTTACATTGGTGGCCAGATAATTTTCCTCATCCGCAGCATAATGACGTACATCCGCAGCACAGTGATAAATCTCACCAATTCTGGCTGTCAGCATGATATAATCTCTGTCAGACATACCCAGATATTCCTGAGAAATGTCACCCTTAATGGTCTTCAGGTTCTCTTTTGCGCTCATGAGCATTCCCTGTCCAAAGTACCATTCCAGACACTGATGCAGCCGCTGTGCATCTCCGTCACGAAGCAGACAGATCACTTGTCTGTTTTCTGTAAGCAGTTCTTTTACCAGATGTGCACCGAAAAATCCTGTAGCACCGGTCACTAATACTGCTTTTCCCTGTTTCTTTTTGTTTGCCGTCTTTTTATTTGCAGGCTTTTGGTCCAAAGACCAATCTATTCTGATTGCCTTTGTCATATCCTCATCCGTGGCCGTCTGGTTCACATTGCCGGTGGCTTCCCTGCCAAGCAGTGCTGCCTGACCTGCTGCGGTAGGATTTTCATAAAATTCCGCCAATGACATTTCCAGATGATCATTGAAGTAATGACTCAATACATTCAATGCCCCCATGGAAGTTCCGCCCTGTTCAAAGAAGGAACACCGGGGATCCGTGATCGGAACACTGAGTACCCGATTCCACACAGACAAAATGTATTCTTCTGTTACTGTTGCTGCCGGTTCAGCTACATCCTCCTGTTCCGGATTTGTCTGAGCATGATCCGGCTTCTG
>JAZPYS010000066.1:0-45666 GCA_045544275.1 Acetatifactor sp.
GGCAGCAGTATTTGTCTGCTCAATGCAAATTGCCAGACATTGCTGCAGTCTATGAGAGATGGCGGTCACGGGTATTGTGGTATTATGAGCAACTTCCACCCTAAGCTGTATAACTGGCTGTGCGAAAACTTCGAGAAAGAACCGGAAAAGGCAGATCTGCTGCAGGCATTTTTGGGAACGGCAGGATTTACAGAAGTAGGACTGCCATATCCTTTAACTGCTAAATATCATATGAATTTGGCAGGCATCCCTACTGCAAATGTGGCACGCAACAGAAAGAGCGAAGAATTGACAGCATATGCCAAGGACTGTATGCACCAGATGAAGCGGATGAGCGATTATTTTGAAGAAATTCTTGAAGCTTAGAGAATTCTTGGTACGAAGATATGAAAATTGGTATGGAGGATGTGTGATGAAAGGACATAACGGATGGTCATATGCACCATATAAACCATTTTTATTTGAAACAGGGGATATCTATATTTGCAGGATCGTACCCCATGTGGACAGTATTCATTTTGAATGGCTGGGCGATCAGGATACAGAATATCAGGTTTTTTTGCGAGAAAAGGAAGAAGGGGTATTTGACTGCTGGGGTACCGTAAAAGGCAATGAATATACCATAGAAGGCCTGACAGAAAAACGTGATTATGAATTTTATATTACCGCCGGGGAGAAAAAAAGCCGCGTGCGTATCGCAAGAACCGGAAAGAGCGTAGGAACAGTAGTGAACTATCTGCATCCGGAGGATAAGGCATATAGCTTTTCCGGAAACTACTTATGCTCTCCATCCCTGGTGAAATATCCGGATGGCACGTTGTTAGCGTCCATGGATCTCTTTGAAGGGAATGCACCTCAGAATCTGACCTTGATTTATCGTTCCGATGATAATGGGGAAACCTGGCATTATGTGAGCGAGCTGTTTCCCTGTTTCTGGGGCAAAATGTTTCTGCATAAAGGGGATCTATACATGCTTGCGGTGTCTACAGAATATGGTGATCTGCTAATCGGCAAGTCCACAGATAAAGGGAAGACATTTGGCACACCTACGGTGCTGCTGCGGGGAGCAGGCAGTAACAGAGGGGCCGGAGTTCATAAGAATCCGCAAAATGTAGTTTATTATCAGGGCAGAATCTATGAGACATTGGAGTGGGGCTCATGGAGTGTTTCATATAAGCACGCCGCCATGGTCATGTCCTGTGATGAGAATGATGATCTGTTAGTAGCTGAGAATTGGCATTTTACACCGCCGGTGGTTTATAATCCTATGTGGGAAGGTGTTGCAAAAGGGTTTGCAAATGCCACTTTGGAAGGCACTCTTTGCATCAATCCGGCAGGGGAGCTGATGAATGTCATGCGTTATCAGACCACCATGCACTGCGAACCGAAGTATGGACTGGTGCTACAGTATCGTGTAAATTCACAGGATCCGGATGCACCTTTGGAATACTCTCATGCCACAAAGTTTCCGGCAAATTGTTCCAAGTTTATGATCAAATACGATGCAGTGTCAAAAAAATATTATTCCATAGCCAGCAGAATATTGTCAGATGACGACATCGGTAATCGAAATCTCTTGTCATTGATGGGCTCTTATGACATAGAGAACTGGGAAGTGATTACTGACCTGTTGGATTACCGACATACGGATCCGGCAAAGGTAGGCTTTCAGTATGTGGATTTTGAGTTTGACGGGGAGGATATCATATACCTTTGCAGGACAGCCATGAATCATGCCCACAATTTCCATGATGCTAATTACTCTACCTTTCACAGAGTGGAAGGTTTCAGAAACTTGTAATGTGCAGGAGGTCAAATGAAGGATTGGTTTAAAACGTATGGATCCAACACTCTGGCAGGGAGCGGGAATCAGTCATTTTTCCTGACGGGAGATGACAGAATCCATAAAGGACGTGTATATTACAAGGTATTTGCCGGCGGCAAATATCAGTATTCGCTTTTGTTTTCAAATATAATAGACAGTACTTATGGAGACGGGGATTCAAGCGTCTGCAATATGATCTGTGATGCCTGGCAGCTGCTTGGTGTTTCTGTAGGAGTATGCAGAACCTGCAGTCCTGATAAAGCGATAGATCCCCAAAACGTAAAGGAACTGACTTTTCAGGGAAGAAAAAGCAAGACTGTCATGCCGGGAGAATTCTTTGTATCGGATGGTGTGGAGATTGAGGCGCGAAAAGATGAATACCTATGTGTGGAGGCTACCTTTACAGGCAGTATGAACTGTCCTAAAGCTGAAAAAGGCCGGCGTCAGAGTATTGCTCCAAACTTTGCCTCCATTTGACTGGCAGGGTGAAAATCTGGCAAAATGGATCCGCATCAACCGATACATCAAAGAGGAGCTTGCTCAGCACGTGGACAAGATATTTGACGTAGCACCGCTGCTTACAGATGGTTCGGAATGGGACGGCAAAGCAAAATACGGCGGACATCCAAATGAGGAAGGGTGCCGTGTATGGGCAGATGTTCTGATACCGGTTATGAGAGAGTGGCTGGAAGGAGGGAATTTTCAGGGGATTTGAGTTACATAGGTATTGGATACGAAAAAGCGGCTAAGTGGTTGCAAAACCACTTGCCACTTTTGCTTTTATATGATACAATCATGTCAAAGCATTATATTTCTAAATTTCTATGTGGTATTAATGATACCGCATCAAATATTCTTAATTCCAAACAGGAATTCAAATCAGGAGAAATCTCAATGCTTTTAATTCAATTCAGAGAAGCAGAGAGGTTTTATCAAGGCGGAAGTGCAAATGACCTCCTGCACAATCGTATAAGGAGGGCGTATGTGGAAAAAGGACGCAGTATCAAATGTATTTTTTAAAGACCCGGTTCGTGTGGCTGATTTGCTGAATGGCTATGTTTATCGTGGAAAACAGGTCGTCAGGAAAGAGGATGTACAGAACCGAGGCGAAAGAGTTTACCGGATTGAGGGGCAGGAAAGGAAGATTGAAGCGGAGGAAGTGACGCTGGACGTGGTAAATGAAGTGTTTCAGAGGATGCAGGTGACGATTGTGTGTTTGCAGAATCAGTCAAAGATCATTATGCTATGCCGGTGCGGGTGATGAATGAGGAAGCCGCCCGCTATCACGAGGAGTGGAAAGCCATTGCGGACAGTCACCGGAAGGATAAGGACGTGAGTGATGCAGAATTTATATCCGGTTTTACGAAGGATGATACGCTAAATCCGGTGATTACGATCGTCATATACTGGGGAAAGAAACCCTGGGATGGTCCAAGAAGCTTGAAAGATATACTGGAGCTTGAGAGATGTCCGTTGGAATTGCAGCGGTTTATCGTGGATTATCCGATTCATCTGTTAGATGTAAGAGAGTACAATCAGTCAGATCAATTCATGAGTGATATTAGGTACGTTTTTGGATTCCTGAAGAGGGATGCAGACAAAGAGGAGTTGGCTGCCTACGTGGAGAAAAACAAAAAGATATTTTCTAGATTAAAGGAGAGTACCTATAATCTGCTCAGTGTAATGTCGCGCTGTTATAGATTAAAAGTAGTAAAGAAAAAAGTGGAGAAGGAAGGAGAATATGATATGTGTAAAGCGATTGATGGAATTTATCAGGATGGACACAAGACGGGGCGCAAGGAAGGTCGCCGGGAGGGTCTTAAAGAAGGCCGCAAAAGAGGTGTGGAAGAAGGTGAACGTAAGGCAAATAAGAAAGCACTGTTTTTAATCCTCGGAAAATTTGGGAAGATTTCAGATGAATTGAGGAAACGAATTCAGGGAGAGGCGAATGTTACTGTTTTAGATACATGGCTGCTAATAGCAGCTAAGGCGTCATCTCTGGAAGAGTTTGTGCAGAGTATGAATAGTAGTATGAGTGTTTAAAGTGGAGAAGAGCTTATGGGATCATTTGCTGCATTGTATCAAGAACATGGGAACAGAATGCCGGGTAATAAAAAGAATGAGTTCAGAAAACGGGTGGAACATCTGTTTCAAGCGGGTGGAATGGTGGAATTCAACAATGTAAAATTGTATGATAGAGAAGTGGTGACAATACAGAAAGCCACAATGAAAGAATTCCGGGTAGGATATATTCCCATTGAGAACCGCTCGAAAGACAATTGTCTTTCGGGCGGTTTTGCGTTATAATCATATATAATGAACCATGCAGAAAGGTAACAGCAAATGCGGGAAATCTTAGATATTATTTTGGAAGAAAAATTTGATCTGGATCGGGGGAAGCTTCTCTTTTCACAGAAGGATGGAGCTGTGGAGAAGCTTGAAATGGTGCTTTGGCCGGGGCAGGTGTATGAGGGCAGTTTTTTGCTGCATGCACCGGAAGATAAGTATGCCTATGGCTATATATTGTCATCGGATTCCCGCATGGAATGTATTACAAAAAATTTTGCTGGGACGGAAGAGGTATATTTTCAGTTTCATGGTGAACATATGGAGGCGGATGAGGTCTGCAGAGGTGAATTTCTGATTCTCAGCAATCAGGGGCAGTATGTGCTGCCTTATGAAGTGAGGGCACAGGAGGAAGAGATCTGGACGTCCCAGGGAACCGTCCGGAATCTGATGCAGTTTGGAAATTTGGCGAGGGCAGATTGGCAGGAGGCAATGGGGGTTTTCTATTCTTCCCGGTTTGAAAAACTGATTCAGGAAAAGGAACCTCAGTTGTATCAGTGTTATCAGGGGCTTTCTGCTGTGAAACGCAGCGAACACAATATGGATCAGTTTCTGATTGCAGCGGGCAAGAAACAACGCATGAGTTATTTTGTGGAGGATAGTCTGCTGTCTTATGAGGACCCTGTGGATATTACAGAGATTTCTTTGGGAATTGTGCGTAATGGCTGGGGATATACAAGGTTGGATGTAGAAACAGATGGTGATTTTGTATTTGTGGAAAAGGACATCATTACAGACGATGATTTCCTGGGCAATCGATACAAGCTGTCTGTGTATATAGACAGTGATAAATTGCATGCCGGCAAGAATTTCGGGCGCATCATCCTCTGGGACAATGATATTTCGGTGGAAGTGCCGGTGGAAGTATACCGTCATGGAATGACTCTGCCCGGAAGAGAGATACGTCGTGAAAAGAGAAAGAACAGCTGCAGGCTTACGGATATTTATCAGGCGTTTCGCTTGAAGGAAATGAACACCGCAGGCTGGCTTGGGGAGACAGATCAGTTGGTGCAGCGAATGATGACGTTGGATGAGAAGGATGGGGCAGCGAAGTTGTTCTTTGCGCAGATACTCATTACGGCAGAGCGTTACAGCGAGGCAAGCTGGATATTGGAGCATTTCGGGGATGGACTAGAGAAGATAGATCCCCAACAGGAAGCATATTATCTGTATTTATCCAGCCTGATTCGAAAAGATGAGGCATATACAAAGCAGGTGGCAAGTGAGATTGAACGTATTTACAAAGAGCAGGGAGAGTCCTGGCGGGCGGCCTGGCTGTTGTTGTATGTGTCCAAGGAGTATGAGAGGAGTATTACCCGTAAGTGGCTTTTTTTGGAGGAACAGTTCGAACATGGCTGCAGAAGCCCGATCATCTACTTTGAGGCAGTGCAGCTTCTGAACAGGAATCCGGCACTTCTGCGTAAGATAGAGCGGTTTGAGCTGCAGGTTCTGTTCTATGGCAATAAAAAGGGGATTCTTTCACCACAGCTTTTAGAGCAGGTATATTATCTGGCAGGAAAGGTCAAAGAGTTTTCACCTTTGTTGTACAAGATTTTGGTAAAATGTTATGAAAGGACGCAGGATGAGAGGATCATCAAAGAAATCTGTACATTGTTGATCAAAGGCAGTCTCGTAGAGAAAAAGTATTATCAGTGGTTCAAGCTGGGAATAGAGGCAGGTATCCGTATCACCAATCTGTACGAGTACTATATGATGTCTCTGGATTTGGAAAAAGAAGAAGAGATTCCAAAGATTGTGCTTTTGTATTTTACATATCAGAGCAATCTGGATCATGCTCATGCAGCGTATCTGTACAGTTATGTGGCAGAGCATCGGGAGGAGTATCCTGAAATATATGAAAGCTATGTTCACAGAATAGAAGGTTTTGTGAAAGAGCAGATACAGAAGGAACGAATGAGTGATCGGTTGGATAAGTTGTATCAAATGTTTTTGACAGCGGACATGCTTCATAAGCAGAATGCAGCTGCCATGGTAAATATCCTTTTCTCCTGTCACATGAAGGTTCCCAATCGATTGGTAAGAAAGGTTTATGTGTATCAGAAGGGAAGACTGGTACCGAAAATGTATCCGGTAAGCCAGGAAACTGTGTGGATTCCTATATTTTCAAAAGAAAGTTGTGTGGTATGGGAGGACCCGGAGGGCAATCGTTTTCCAGCAGGATGTACGGTGGGAATCTGTCATGATCTTGCCGGTCATCCGATTGTGGAGAGAGCTGCTATATATATAGAAGATAATACTTCACTGGACCTGTATCTGCAGGAAGCCAGGGAAATGGTCTATGAGGCAGACACAGAATTATTAAGCAGACTGTTCAGACTGTGGGAAAACAAAGAAGTCAGCCTACAGATCAGAAGAGAAGCCGCAGTGCGGATCATGAAGTACTATTATCACACAGAGGACAAGACCAATTTGGCATCTTATCTGGAAGGTCTGCCGGCACAGCTCCTTACCAGAAGGGAAGCTGCAGAGGCTATCAAGTATATGGTTTATTGCAGAATGGATGATCTGGCCTATGAGTGGATGGATATCTATAGTCCGGTGCTGGTGGACAGCAAGATATCTGCAAGTCTGTTAACGGCAATCATCAGAAAAAGACAGTATGAGGCAGATGAACATCTATTGTGCTATGCCTTTGAAACCTTTGAAAAAGGAAAATATACCAATGAAATTCTGCGATATCTGACTATGCATCATGATGGCACGGCGCATGACCAGTATCAGATATGGAAGGCGGCGTATTCGTGCGGCATAGAACTCAGAGATTTCAGTGAGCGATTGCTGGTGCAGATGCTTTTTACTGGGGATTATGTGGAGGAACATGGGGAAGTTTTCAAGAGATATCTGAAGGAGGAACCGGAGGAGAACTTGATCTATGCTTATATGATTCGCAGAAGCTATGCTTATTATCTGGAGGGTTACAGTTTAGATGCAGGACTGGCTGAATATATTTTGCAGCAGTATGAGAATGAAAAGCACTTACCTGAAATATGCCGGCTGTCTTGTCTGAAATATTATGCAGAGATTGACATATTGACCGAGGAAAGCAAGGAGAATCTGCTGGTACAGCTTTTGAAGGAGCTGATGCAGGCAGGCATCCATCTGCCCTGGTTTTTGCGGTACAGAAAGTCCCATGTGGATTTTGACAGTATGCTGGATAAGACGGTGTTGGAATATCACGCCCACAGAGATGTAGCGGTAAAATTCAGGTTCCTTCCGGTGAAGGATGATTTTTCAGAAATGAACTGGAAAATCATCAATATGTATCCGGTGTGCAGGAGGGTGTTCTTTACAGAGCAGGTATTGTTCTTTGGAGAGAGTGTCCGTTACGAGGTATTGGAAGAGATTGATGGAACGGATATAGTCATGGAAACCGGCATCCTGAAAAAGAATGAGCCGGACTATGAGCAGGGGAGCAGATTTCAGGCAATCAACGGAATCCTTGAGGCAAAGGCCCTGGAAAAGGACAAGCAGTTTGAATATCTTTTGGAGGATTATCTGAAAAAGGATTTTATAGGAAGCTACTTATTTAAATTGATGTAATCGTATTGAAGGAGACGGGCGCGTGTTATTTAAAAATGATAAAAAGATCATCATAGGATATGATTTGGCCAATACCTGTTCTCAGATCAGTTATTGTTATAAGAAAGAAACCGATGATGTGGAAACGGTAGCCACTGTAGAAGGGGAAGAAAATTATGATATTCCCACAGTGCTCTGCAAGCGGGCAGGAACAAATCAGTGGCTTTTCGGACATGCTGCGTTACGTTTTGTGGGGGAACATCCTGAGGAAGGTATTTTGGTAGATAATCTCCTGCATTTAGCTTTGGATGGTGAAGTTGTGCAGATCGATGGCAGAGGGTATCACCCGGCAGCACTTTTAGCCCTGTTCATCAAACGGAGTCTGAGTACGGTGCTGAAGGGTGGCTCTGTGGATAAAATTGCGGCGATCATGTTTACCTGTGAAGAAGTTGATCAAAAGCTGGGGATGTTGCTGCAGCGGATTATCAACACGCTGGAGTTGAAAAATACAGAAGTGTTCAGTCAGTGTTATGAGGAAAGTTTTTTCTCCTATCTGACCCATCAGCCGAAAGACTTATGGCAGTGCGGTGCATTGCTGCTGGATTATCGGGGAGAGGAACTGATCTGTGTGCATGTGGAAGGTAATGTGAATACCATTCCAAAGGTCATGTATTCTGCAAAGAGAAGATGTCATTTTGCAGGGACGGACAGGGAGTTGTTGGATATTGCCGGTGAAGTTTGTGAAGGAAGACAAATATCATCTATTTACCTGATCGGAGAAAAATTTGGCGGAGATTGGATGAATGAATCCCTGAAATATCTGTGTCAGGGCAGGCGTGTATTCCAGGGCAACAACTTGTACAGCAAGGGTGCCTGCTATACGGTTTGGCAAAAATACGGCAGGAAGGCAGATGAAGAGGAAGCGGAAGAGTATCTATTTTTGGGTCCTGATAAGCTGAAGGCCAATATCGGCATGAAAGTCCGTAAGAGGGGAGAAGAGGTTTATAATGCCCTACTGGATGCAGGAATGTGCTGGAATGGCATGGAACAGATATTTGAGTTTTATTTAAGGGGTGAAAATCATCTGGAGATTATGATAACTCCACTGGTAAAAGCGGCGCCCAGGCTGCTGTTCATGGAGCTGGATGGTCTGGTTCTGGGAGAAAACGAGGTGACCAGAGTGCGGATGAAGCTGACTATGCCCCGGGAAAATCTGTTGACAGTTACCGTATGTGATTTGGGATTCGGGGAATTTCGGGAAGCCCATGACGGCAAATGGATAAAAGAGGTAGAACTATGAAAGCAATAGCCTGCATGGGCAGTTATGCAAAGGTGCCCTATTATTTTGAAAAACTGGATATTCGTGTTTCCTGTATGGAGGAATTGTGCTATTGTCTGAAGGAAAATGCTTTTTTGCTGGGCACGGAGATCATGCATGATGGTCTGCTGAAATTTATCAGTAATGAATGCGATGTGCCCCAGTTGGCAAGGGAATTGTATCCGCTGGTACACAAGAAAGGAAATGTCAGTACCTTTGTCAGCATGATTTTGGAGTATGTGGGTTTTTATACTCCGGAAGAAATCAGGCAGGTGGAAATGGTGCTGAAGCAGGGGGCTCATCTGTCCGATTATGAGAAACGCAAAGTTCAGATCGATTATATGGCGGAAAAGAAGAAATATACTTCCGCCCTGGAAGAATATGAACGTCT
Organism: Acetatifactor sp.; assembly: GCA_045544275.1. Taxonomy (GTDB): domain Bacteria; phylum Bacillota; class Clostridia; order Lachnospirales; family Lachnospiraceae; genus Acetatifactor. Next base: position 9,421 of record JAZPYS010000066.1, read on the forward strand.
GTATGAGAGCATGCAGGGCAGCAGGGCGGCGGCAGCTGTTCTGCACAATATGGGCGTGGTGTATGCCAATATGATGATGTACGATAAGGCAGCCGCAGCATTTTTACAGGCATATGAGCTTGGTGGAAACAGTGGCAGCTTGATTGCCTATCTGGGCGCAAAGCGGTTTGAGCTGACTGATCGGGAATATGTGGATTTTGTGGCAGAGCTGTCCCAACATTATGCAGAGGAAATGGAACTGGAAAAGCTTTTAGAGCATGTGAATGAAGCCTGGGAAAATTCTCCCGGGTATATGGGGATCGTTAATATGAAAGAATGGCGTCAGGAAGGACGGCTGAACAAATACGAGGAAGAGAGCCGGATGATTTTGGAGAGCCTGAAAAACGAGTATAGATGCAGTGTGCAGGTCTGATAAATTTAAGGAGAAACGAAAAAATGATTAGAAATATAGTATTTGATATAGGAAATGTATTGGTAGCATTCCGCTGGAGAGAATATTTTGCAGAATTTGGATATCCACAGGAAACTTACTTAAGGCTGTGCAAAGCAACAGCCCTAAGCCCGGTGTGGAATGAGTATGACAGAGGAGTCTGGACAGAAGAGGAAGTACTGCAGGCTTTTATTGCCAATGATCCGGAGATAGAGCCTCAGATTCGTGAAACATTGAGCAATCTGAAGGGGTTGCTTGTTATGTATGATTATGCCGTAGATTGGGTAAAGGAACTGAAGGCAAAAGGGTATGGTGTTTATTATCTATCCAATTATTCCTGGCCTGCGTATAGAGATTGTGAAGAAGAGTTGGCTTTTATTCCTTATATGGATGGGGGGATCTTGTCTTATCGTGAGAAGGTCATCAAACCGGAAGCGGCCATATACAATCTGTTGATGGATCGCTACGGACTGAAGGCAGAGGAATGCGTATTCTTAGATGACACAGAAAAGAACATTAACGGTGCACTGGCTGTGGGAATGAAGGGCATTGTGTTCAAAAATAAGGAGCAGGCAATAGAGGAATTGTGCAAAATGGGCGTGAATGCGTAAAAAATATGTTGTCTTTAGAGAAGTTTTGTTATATACTATAAGAAGTGTGGACAAGTTTTTTGTCTTGAAGTATTAGAAAAATATGTTTCGAGAGAAAGGTATGGTATTGAAAAATGGCATTATTAAATGACTGGAGAGCACTTGCATATAATGAGGAATTGGGAAGAGACAGATTACAGCAGTTCTGGGCAGCTTATTTCCAGCAGGAAAAGGCGATTTATCAGGTACTTTTAAAGAATCCTGATGAAGTGGTTAAGGGCACTGTAAAGGAATTGGCTGAGAAGTTTGGGATTTCTGTTATGACTATGACAGGTTTTTTGGATGGTATCAATGACAGCTTGGTTGAAGCAAATCCTATCGAAGAGATGGAAGAAGATACCGTTGTAAATCTTGGATTTGACAAGGCCCTGTTATACAAGAACATGGTGGCAGCAGAAGCAGACTGGTTGTACAATCTGACTGAGTGGGATGCTATCTTTGACGAAGAGACCAAAAAGGCACTTTATAAAGAGCAGAAGTCTTCTACCACTATCGTGAAAGATGCGAAGGTATACCCTAATGATCCATGTCCGTGTGGAAGCGGCAAAAAGTATAAAAAATGCTGCGGCAAGAATAAATAAGAAAAATTGTCCTTTGGGTGAAGTGCCTAAAGGACTTTTTTTGGACAGCTTTGATCGAGCTGAGAGAAGAACTGAAGGATGTTAGCTGTGCGTCCAGCAAAGTTGGACCATACTTGCAAAGCCCGGCAGCATTGGTTTTGATGAAGGTAAATGGGGAAATAGACCCTGTTCTTGTTGAAGTGACAGGAAGGTATGTGCATAATAAGCATCAACAGATACTGAGAATATATAAAATGCCAAAAAGTATATATTCTCAGTATCTTTTTATTATCGACAAAACGCTATAAGTATAGTAAAATAAGTATGTCGACGATTAAAAACAGCACGAGTGTGCAATAGAAAAGAGGTATACCATGGAACAATATTTCTTCGAAGAAGAGAAAAATTTAAGTGCAAGTGAAACCAATATCATGAAGGCCATTTGGGATGCAAAGGAGGATATATCAGTACCGGATTTGATGGATCAATTGCGAGTAAAATATGGCAAGGACTATGCCAGAACCACGGTGGCAACTTTCCTGTTGAAACTGTCTGGCAAAGGTTTTGTCCGCACATACCGCAAAGGGAAGCTATCCTATGCCCGTGCCATTAGAAGTGAAGAAGAATACAAGAGAAAGCTGATGGCAGAAGAGGCTGCATTCTGGTTTGATGACAAGATCGCAGACGTGATGTCAGCACTTTGCAGCGAAAGGAAATTGACAAAAGAGGAAGCCGACGAGATAAGGAGCATGCTGGATGATATCGCCATTTCTGACAACTAATATATTTCTGATCAATTTAGCGGTGCTGCTGTTTACGACTTCCATCGCGGGCGGGATCGTGTCGTTTGTCTGGTTGGCGATTGGCAAACGGCTGGAAAAGATGGGATATGTAAATATCGTCTTCGAGTTGATGAAACTGTCTGCATTTTTCTTTTTCTGTCCGGTGGGCTATATTTTCTTGAAAGCTTTTGAGATGGAAATTGGAAGAGGATATCTTTTCTCACCGACAGGGACGATACTGATCTGTGTCAAAATCTATTTGTCAGTATGGGGAAGTGGCATGGTGTACATGCTGCTGCATACAGCTAAAGATGTCAATGAGCTGGATAAATTGTACGAGGATGCTTTTCCCTGTGAGAAGCATGTGCAGTGTGTCTATGCCAGCGTGGTAACGGAGATTGGAATGTGGGAACATGCCGGAAAAAGGCTTCCACAATTGTTTCAGTCTTATCATGCAGCAGTACCTTGTATAAAGGGTATATGGAGACCGATGATTATCTTACCGGTGAAAGAATACACCGATGAGGAACTACAGGTGATCTTTGCCCATGAGCTGATGCATTATAAGCAGGGGGATGTACTGCTGAAACGGATTATGGTGGTATTGTTAGCAATCCATTTTTATAATCCTTTGGCTTGGATGCTGTATAAGAGGGTACATACCTGGAGCGAGTATGCCTGTGACTGCAGGGCTTGTGAAAAGGCCGGCGGTATGAAGCATTATTTTGATGTGATCATGCAGATGGCGCTGGAGAAGCAGATGTATTCGAGATTGTCCTCCCAGATGGTGGAAGATAAACATGAATTGGTAGGAAGGGTAAGAAGGATGAAAAATATATATGGCAAGAAGCGCTCAAAATGGGGCGCAGCGATGATTTTAGGAACAGCATATTGCCTTTTGATACCCCACATTTTATTTGTTTATACGGTTGGTATCACGTTTTCTTTAATATAGGCTGTATATAATACGAATTATTACGGTTCATTTTGAATTTTATCTATATAAAACCGTAAATATGAATTGCTTATTACGGCTTAAATGATACATAGCTAGAAAACAACCGTAATGCATGCTGAAATAGTACGGTTCAATGATACAAATATAGAAATTTGACCGTAAACCTGAAAAATAAGTACGGCTTAATTTGTAGAAATATAAAATCAGACCGTAAACGCCCGCTTTTGTCGCTTACATTTCAAACACACCTCCCTTCCCTGGTCGGGCAGAAAAAGTACTTGCAAATCTTACAACTATATGCTACTATGTAGTTATGGAGCTTCAAATTTATTGCTGTAGCCTGAAAATGGCTACAGTGTCTTATTTCAAATATTTTTATTAAAATTCTAACCTGTATCAAGGAAATTATCAGTATGTGTATAAAACTGTAAAAATTATGGAAGGAGTGGGGATTTATGAGTGAGTATAAAGGAGATCAGTTTAATGTGGAGGAAAGGGCTTCTAAGTTAAAAATGATATTGGAAGATTTGAATTTGCAATTCAAGCAGTCAGTAGAAATGGAGCATATTCTTCAGAGAGTACTAAAAGAACTAAGAAATGTCAAAATGGAATTGGAAATTGATACAGCAGAGGTTCCGATGTTGTTAGAGAAATGTATGGATAAACTAAGAGAAGAGTACAGGCAGAAGGAAAATTCCAATACCTTAAATACCGGACAGAGACAAGAGGGTCAGGAGATTTTAAAAATATTGAGACAGTACCAGGTCGAGTGTGCCCGGGAAAAAGACAAAGAGGCACAGTTTCAAATCGTAAGAAAGCTTTTTAATGAACAGGTTTTAAAACACGATGAGCAGATGCAAATGAGCAGAAGGTCATCAAAAAATGCATTTGCCTTCATAAGAACAAATTGGGGAATGGGACAGGAGATGTATCTGTTTATGACTGAGTTAATCGAGAATGAGATATTCAAAGAATTTCTTGAAATCTGGGGGCAGTGATTATCTGCTGAAAAGATAACAGGGTGCCGGCCATCAGGTCGACACCCCCATTTTATGCGTATACCGCACAATTTACAGCTGGATCAGCAGATGTTATTTCATCTGTTCTTCCTGCTTCTTGATCATACGACGAACCATTTCGCCGCCGATAGAACCTGCTTCACGGGATGTTAAGTCACCGTTGTAGCCTTCCTTAAGGCTGATACCTAATTCAGATGCTACTTCTGTTTTAAAACGATCCAGAGCTTCCTTAGCTTCTGGCACTTCAACTCTGTTTGAAGATCTGCTTGCCATATCTTTTTCCTCCTGTTCTTGCCCCGTCTTAGACGGTGGTCTCTTGTTTCTTTGTTTAAGATAAGTGTTAACAGCCACTTATCTTAAACGAGTTTTTCGTTTGCGTTAAGTTTTTGCTATCACTTATCTTGGTATTAGTATGAACCATGAAAAAAGAAATATGTTGGAAAGTTTTTCAAGATATGTTAGACTATGATAGGTTAAACTAACTTAAAAAGAGGATGACATCATGAAAAAAACTTTTGAAAAAATATTTACAAAGATTACAATTTTGAGTATTGCAGTGATTGTAAGCCTTGCAATGTTAGCAGGGTGTGGCGCAAAGGCAGAGGAAAGGGTGGATATCAGAGTGGGTGGTTTAAAGGGACCTACTTCCATGGGACTTTTATTTTTGCAGGAAATGAACAAAAGCGGCAATGCGAAAGAGAATTATGAATTTACCATGGTGACAGCTGCGGATGAACTGCTGACCATGATGGTAAAAGGCGAGCTGGACATTGCATTGCTTCCTGCAAATGTGGCAAGTGTTTTGTACAATAAAACGGAAGGCGGCATATCTGTAATCGATATCAATACATTGGGTGTGTTATATATGGTTTCCGGTGATGAAAGCATTCAGGTGCCGGCGGATTTAAAAGGAAGAACGGTATATTTGACAGGTAAAGGGACCACACCTGATTATGTGCTTCATTATATTATGCAGGGAAATGGCCTGAAAGATACAGATATAACGCTGGAATATAAATCCGAGGCAACAGAAGTGGCAGCAGTACTGGCTGAAAATCCAGATGCAGTGGGGCTGCTTCCTCAGCCTTTCGTGACAGCAGCATGTGCACAGAATGAAGAGCTTGACGTGGTCATGGATATGAATGAACAGTGGACGGCACTGCAGGGAGATGACGGCAGCAGAATGGTGACCGGTGTAACGGTTGTGAGAAATGCATTTTTGGAAGAGAATGAAGAAGCGGTGAAGACTTTTTTGCAGGAACATAAGGAAAGCACAGAGGGGATAAATGCGGATGTACAAAAAGGTGCTGAATTGGCTGTAGCAGCAGGTATTATTGCAAAAGAGCCTATTGCCATGAAAGCCATTCCAAAATGTAATATTACATATATTGCTGGGGAAGAGATGAAGAGAGCGTTATCGGGATATCTGAGTGTGTTGTTTGAACAGGATCCAAAGTCTGTTGGCGGTGCTTTGCCGGTGGATGGGTTCTATTATGTGCCGTAAAGCATTGTGGATGTGTTTTTGTGTGTCTTGAAGCAGTGTGAATGTTTGGAATATTTGATGCCATGAATTTTTTTGGGGGGATCCTTACGTCTGAAGGCGATTTTCCATGGGGATAAATAAATATTCTCAACTGCCGAAGAAATAGGAGCAAGTTTTGGAATGAGTAAAAAAAATCAGTTGAAAGGGAACAAATGGCTGCGAAAAGCAGCCATTATAATAGCATGGTTGATTGCCTGGCAGATCATCAGTGTATGCGTAGACAATTCCATATTGTTAGTGGGACCGGTGACCACATTTGTAGTTCTGCTGGAGAAAATTGCAGAAATTACCTTTTGGAAGACGATTTTTATGTCAATGTTTCGAATAATTGCAGGTTTTCTTGCAGGATGGCTGTTAGGGTTATTGTTGGCAGCGGCCAGTGGATGGAGTCGAATGACGTCTTTTAATGGGCAGGTTCAATGGGTGGAAGAGGCATTGAAACCGGTTATGTCCCTGATCAAGACAGTTCCTGTTGCATCTTTCGTAGTGCTGTTTCTGATCTGGTTTCGGACGGATATGTTAGCGGTGGTGATCAGTATGTTTGTAGTGCTTCCTAATGTATATTTGAGTACTCTGGAAGGCATCAAAAGCACGGATGTGAAACTGATAGAAATGGCATCAGTATATGAGTTACATCCAATTGATAAATTCTTCTCTATATATAGATCTGCATTGAAGCCATTTTGGGACAGCTGTATGAAGCTTTCTATAGGCATGTGTTGGAAATCCGGTGTGGCAGCAGAAGTGATCGCAACGCCAGAGCTTTCTATTGGGGAGCAGCTGTATATGTCCAAAATTTATTTGGATACAGCAGGAGTTTTGGCCTGGACGGTGGTGATTATTTTAATCAGCACGTTGTGTGAAAAAATCTTTTTAAAACTGTGGGGAAGTTTTTTGGAATGGCAGCCTAAGTGCAGAGGTGTGCATGAGGCGGGCTCTGTGACAGAAACGCAGAAAGAGGATTCAGTACTGTGTATCCGTGACTTGTCAAAATCCTACGGAGAGAATCAGCTTTTTGCAAAGTTCAGTGCAGAATATAAATCAGGACAGATATATTATTTTAAGACACCTTCCGGCAGTGGTAAAACCACATTGTTTCGTATGATTGCCGGACTGGAAAAGCCGGATGAGGGGCAGATTATTATAAATGACAAGATTGCCTATTGCTTTCAGGAAAACCGGCTGTGTGAATCCTATAGTGCATTAAAAAATCTGGAATTAATATGCGGGGATGCGACAGAGGCTTACCGATACTTAACACCCCTTCTTGATGCGGAAGATCTGTATAAACCATGTTGCAGGTTAAGCGGAGGCATGAAACGCAGGGTGGAGGTGGCCAGAGCTTTTGCGGCGAAGCGGGAGATTGTGCTTTTGGATGAACCTTTTGCGGGATTAGATGAGAAGAATCGCGGGAAGATGCAGAGGTATATTGAAGAGAATGGAAAGAATAAGATTGTATTGATTGCTACACATGTGTTTTTACAATGGAAGAAAGAGAAGTTATCTTAATCAACGAGGAGACAATTGCTGAGAAAATACATATGATTCGTGGGCAGAAAGTCATGCTTGATTTTGAGTTGGCGGAAATATATGGGTATGAAACAAAAAACTTTAATAGACAAGTAAAAAATAATCTTGTCAAATTTGAGGGGGAAGATTTTATGTTTCAACTGACAGAGGAAGAGTGGGAAAACTTGAGGTGCATAAATTTCACCTCAAGTTGGGGTGGTAAAAGATATGCACCCTATGCATTTACGGAACAAGGTATATATATGCTAATGACAGTATTGAGAGGAGATATGGCAGTCAAGCAAAGCCGGGCTCTCATTCGGACTTTTAAGCGTATGAAAGATTATATCATTGAAAATCAGGATTTAATCGGTAGGCGTGAGTATTTGCAATTATCTATGCAGATATCGGATAATATGCGCAAAACCCTCGAATTGAGGTCGGATCTGAATGTTGTAGAAGACCAGATGGCGGAAGTTATGGATCGTCTTAGTGATGTGGTAGTGCGTTCAGAATTGTCAGAGATTATGAATGAATTTGGAGAACCGCATATAAAAAGAGGGTATTTGGTGCTGAATGGACAACCATTCATGGCAGACTTGGTATATGATGAAATATATAAACAGGCTAAGAAAACCATATATATAGTTGACAATTATATTGGGATAAAAACGTTGGAGTTATTGATCGGATGTAGGTCGGAGCTTGAAATTACAATATTTAGTGACAATGCGGCTCGTCCTCAAAGGATGCAGGCAGTCGTGTTACCTCAATTTTAGAAGATTATGATAGAGAGAAATATAAAACCATGGTTTCGGAACTGCTGAAGAATCCGATGTTGGTATTACCCTAAAGTATGTCACAACTTTTCCTATACACGCATGTGTAGAAAAGCAAATATATTGTATTTTTATATAAAATCAAGTATACTGAAATAGGAAAGCTTTAGAAGGAGGTTCGCTGCATATGGGTAATTATGTGAATCCGGGCAATAGTGGTTTTGCAGAAGTCAGAAGAGGGGTATATATAGATAAGACCGGTTTGATCAAGCAAATCAATGGAGTGATCGGAACAAAATGGAAACTGAGTTGCATCAGCAGACCCAGACGTTTCGGCAAGTCCTTTGCGGCACAAATGCTGTGTGCATATTATGATAAAACCTGTAATTCTGCAGCGTTGTTTGATGATCTCAAAATAGCAAAAGACGAACAGTATTTAAAGCATCTAAATCAATATGATGTGATTTATTTAGATATGACCAATATTCTGAGTGAAACGGGAGGAGAAAGAATCGTTCCATATATCAGAAGGAAAGTTGCTGAGGAGTTAGTAAAGGAATATCCTGAGTTAAAAGCTGATCCCGAATCCTTCACGACGACATTAATAAATACCGTTGCGTTGACAGGGAATAAGATCGTAGCAATCATTGACGAATGGGACGCTCCCATTCGGGAGGTTCCGGACATACAAAAAGAATATCTGTCCTTTCTTCGTTCTTTATTTAAGAACAGTGGAGCCACAGACAAGATCTTTGCCGCTGCATATATGACAGGAATTCTTCCTATTAAAAAAGGTGGATCACAGTCGGCAATCTCTGATTTTCAGGAGTATTCCATGATATTTCCCGGAAAATTTGCGGAATATGTGGGTTTTACTGAAGAAGAAGTGAAGGGACTATGTGAGGAAAATGGTAAAGACTTTTCCTTGATGAAGCAGTGGTATGATGGCTATTCATTAGAAGGAGTTGGCTCCATATATAATCCTAACTCAGTTATGCAGGCAATACGCAACAACCGATTTCGTTCTTACTGGACGGAAACTTCTGCGTCGAAAAGCCTGATGGAGTATATCAGCCTTGATTTTGACGGACTGTCCAAAACAATGGCAGAGCTGCTTGGCGGCATCGAAGTGAAAATGGATCCTTATGGATTTGCAAATGATCTTGTAACGTTTCGAAACAAGGATGATGTATTAACACTGTTGACTCATTTAGGATACCTTGCATATAATGAAGAAACCGAAAGGGTTCATATTCCAAATGAAGAGATCCGAAGGGAATTTGCGAAAACCATCCGGGAAGTCAAACGGGATGAAACCATCCGACGTGTACGTGAAAGTGACCAGCTCATTTATGACACGGTGCACCGGAATGCCGATGCCGTGTCGGCTCAGATTGAAAAAATCCATGCAGAGGAAACCGCAGTGCTCTTTTATAATGACGAACAGGCATTGCGCAGTGTAATCAAGCTTGCATACTTCAGTTATAAAGACCAATATCTAAAGTTCGAAGAACTGCCTGCGGGTGATGGCTATGCAGATATTGTATATCTGCCTAAGAAAGACTCAGTACTGCCGGCACTTGTGATCGAAATGAAATGGAATCAATCTGCACAGGGTGCAATTGCACAGATCAAGGATAAGCACTATCCGGATGCGATCAAGGAATATGGCGGAGAAATCCTGCTGGTGGGTATTAATTATGATAAGAATGCTCCGGCAGGAAAGCGAAAACATGAGTGTGTGATTGAAAGAATATAGTATAAAATCCTTCTATCAGAACCGAAATGTCGGTGATGGTAGGGGGATTTTTCTGTTGTTTCGGAGGAATTAACAGAAATGTTGTACCGCAATCAGAATCGTTGTATAGACTTATCGGAATGTAGAAAGCTAAAATGTAGGTACAAGGAGGACGTGATATGAAATACAAGATTAAAAGTAACTCAAGTGTGTGCGGTGTAAAAAATGCAAGTAAGACAAGAAAGTTTTTTCATTCTTTTTACGGGTATAAGAAATATTTCCCGCTTGTAGTAATGTTTTTCCCCGCAATTGTATATTTTGCCGTTTTCAAATATGCACCCATGTATGGTGTGACAATGGCATTTAAAGACTATAGTCTCAGCAAGGGAATTTTGGGAAGTCCATGGGTTGGACTGAAGCATTTTGAGAAGATGATGAGAAGTGATATGTTTACCCGAGGAATGGTAAACACTCTTGTCATTAGTTTTCAAAAGATAATATTCGGATTTCCTGCACCGATTATTTTAGCATTGTTGTTAAATGAAATCAAAAATTTAAGATTTAAAAAGCTGGTTCAAACCATAAGTTATATGCCCCATTTCTTGTCATGGGTAGTGTTAGCGGGTATTTTTACTCAGTTGTTATCACCAAGTACAGGAGCAGTTAACTATGCGCTGCAATTATTAGGAATAGAACCAATCTATTTTTTGGCAAGTAATGACTGGTTCAGAACTGTTCTTGTAGCAACCGACATATGGGCAGGAGTAGGCTGGAGTACCATTATTTATATGGCGGCAATTTCCGGAATCAGTCCGGAATACTATGAGGCGGCTGAATGTGATGGTGCTACGCGTTTTCAAAAAATGATGTGGATTACCCTGCCATTGTTGGCACCTACGATTGCTACACTATTTATCCTTAGAGTGGGTGGAATTTTAGATGCCGGATTTGATCAGGTTTTCAATATGTATAATTCAGCAGTATATGAAACCGGTGATATTATTGATACCTATGTTTATCGAATTGGTTTGGGAAAAATGCAGTACAGTCTTTCCACGGCAGTGGGCTTATTTAAGAATGTGATCGGCTTTATCCTTGTTGTTATTACCAATATCGTAAGTAAGAAGCTGAGTGGATCAGGTGTGTGGTAAGGAGAATCGATATGAGAAAGAAAATAAAAAGAATAAAACCATTTGATGTGGTCAACACATTTTTTATGTTAGCAGTATGTGCGACTATATTGATCCCCTTTCTGCATTTGTTGACACATTCCTTCAGTCCCTCATACATAGCCAGCAAACCCGGCCTGCATTTGTTTCCTACGGAGTTTACGTTGGAAAATTATAAATCTGTTTTTGAGAATGAGTATTTATGGAGAAGCTACGGAAACACCATTTTTCGTACCGTTGTAGGAACTGTCTCACAGGTGTTTTTCACAGCCATGTGTGCCTATGCAATTTCAAAGCCATATTTTCCGCACAGAACCTTTTGGACATTTTTTATTGTCTTTACCATGTTCTTCTCCGGTGGTTTGATTCCAACGTATTTGTTGGTTAGAAATATTGGGTTAATGGACAGTTACGCAGCATTGATATTACCGGGATTGATCAGTGCATATAATATGGTTTTAATGCGAAACTATTTCAGCAGTTTGCCCGAGGAATTAGAAGAGTCCTGTATGATAGATGGGGCCGGCAGATTTACCATATTTTTCAAAATTGTCATTCCCTGCTCAAAGCCGATTCTTGCGACCATTGCATTGTATCAGGCAGTAGGACACTGGAACAGTTGGTTTGATGTTTTGATTTATATCAATGATGAAAACAAATACTGCCTGCAAAATGTATTGAGAAGAATTCTTGAATCCGGATCAGAACAGTACATGGGAAATGACTTGTATAACTCAGCAGTGGAAGTGCTTGTCAGTCTGGAGGGCGTTAAGGCTGCTACTATATTTGTGGCGATTCTTCCGATCATGTGTGTTTATCCTTTTGTGCAAAAGTATTTTGTAAAAGGTGTTATGATGGGATCATTAAAAGGCTAAAAAGGTTAAAAACAGCACAAGCTGTTTAAATAAAGGAGGAAAAAAACAATGAAGACAAAAAATGTAAAGAAGTTGATGGCATTGCTTCTCAGTGCAACAATGGTAACAACCGCATTTGTTGGCTGTGGTGAGCAGGAAACAGATGCTCCCAGTGCAGAGAAGACGCAGGAATCTGTTTCGAAGGAAGCAGAAAGTACTGAATCATCAGCAGAGCCGGAAGATGCAATCAAGTGGTCCGGTACAATTACTTACGCACCGAATCAGGCAGCACCGGGAGAGAACAATCCTGTATGGCCGTTGATTAAGGAAAAATTACTGGAGTATGGCTATGATGTGGAGCTTGAACACGTTTATTTTGAAAAGAGTCAGTATAATGAGCTGATCGGTTTAAAGATGGCAGCGGGAGAAGCACCGGATATTTTCTTTTTAAATGGTGGTGTGGACCTTTTAAATCAGTACCTTGAGCAGGGACTGGTTGCTACCTGGGACGAGGAGTTTTTCCGTGAAAACGCACCGGATGTGGCGGCTTTTATTGACAATGGTGATCCGGATGGAATCAATGCAGATTATGCAGATTTCTACTGGACATTGGCAAAAAATGGAACAGATCAGATGTGCTGTCTTCCAACCTACTCTCTGCAGAGTGGATGTCCTATTTATATGGTATACAATAAAACATGGCTGGATAACTTAGGAGCAGAGGTTCCGGAGACATTGGATGAATTTGTAGATTTGATGTATCGTTTTACTAATGAAGATCCGGATGGAAACGGCAAAGATGATACTTATGGTTTCTCTGGAAGCTGTATCGACATCATCTTTGGTGCCTATGGTTCTCATACAGGATTTATGAGCTTTGATGCAGGACATTTCTATGATGTGGAAGGTCAGTTAGTAAGTGCAAATATTATGGATTCTAACAAGGAGGCTTTGGAGCTGTTGGTACAGTTGAATAAAGACGGCGTTATCGATCCTGAATGGTTGACTGGTGAAAATCAGGGTGGCGACTGGGCATTAAGTCATTCCTTTGTCAATGGGAGAATCGGTGTAACATTCTCAGCTCCTTACGGACGTTACTGGTCTGAACAGAAGGATGAAGCTGGCAATGTTACAGTAAATCAGGGTTCCTGCCTCACGGAATTAAAGGCGATTCAGGGAGAAGAAGCGGAAATCGTATATGGTCCGTTTATTACTGGACCTACCGGTGAGAGAGCAGGCTTCCTGAGAGATGTTTATACCATTGGAGACGGTACTGTATATAATGCAGAATTAAATGATGACCCAGAAAAACTGGCTGCTATTTTTGCAATACTGAATCTGATTTGTGCAGATGATGAGTTGATGGAATTGATGAAGTATGGTATTGAAGGGGAGCATTATGAAGTCAATGAAGATGGTGCATATGTTTGGATCAATACGGATAAATATGTGGATGCTTTAGCAAGAAGAGAAGCTGGTGTTGACGGATACAGTAATGTATATAGTTCGGAAAGACCTTTAAATGCAACTTATTTTAAGGCTTCTTTGGCATCACCTTCCAATATTTACTGGGATAGCATTGTAAATTCTCATGAGGGTCTTGGAAAGACAGTAGGACATATGTCTGATTTGAAAGTAGCACTGCCTTCTAATGCGGATTACTTCGAAGAACTGCACACATACAGAAGTGAGCTTTGGACGAAGATCATTCAGGGTGAAGTGGAATTAGATTGGGATGCTTTTGTAGAAGAGTATAATGAAAGAGGAAATGATATTCTGACGCAGGAAGCAAATGATTGGTACGAGAGTATGAAATAATTAAGTATGAATGATGCAGTCTATGTATATCGAATGCATAGACTGCATTCTTGGCAAAATATCATGAATTTGTTTAAGAAGTTTTGTGATAATATGGTTTAGAGCTCATGTATCTCAAAAATGTATATAAGGAGAAATGTCTATGAAATCAAAGAGATCTATATTTACAAAGCTTCTTGTAACATATATTGCTTTGAGTACAGTAAGCACATTGTTTATAGGAAGTATTGCATATTCTATTGCTTCTTTTGTCTATTCCAGACAGATAGAAAGTGATCAGGCAGTACTTTTAGAACAATATGCGGACTTGATTGAAACGAAAATAATTAATGAGGCTACCAGTCTTTTTATGGATCTGCTACTCAATGAAGAATATAAGGAGTTGACCAATTTTTTTCATGACACCACAGATTCAGGAAAAATATACTGGTATAATAAAGAACTAAAAAATAAGTTGTTGAAAAATGATGAATTGGTAAGAGATATATTTTTATACAATATTGAGGATCGGTTGATATTGTCTGCGAAAGAAGGGCTCATTGTTTTAGATACCAGAGATTCAGAGTGGTGGGCAATAAAGCAGGAACCGTTTGAAGGATGGGGATTGTTCATGAACGAACAGGGGGTGTGCAGTCTTCGATATTCCCATAAATACCCGGTGCTGAATTCGGCACCTATGAAAGGTTATTTTGTAATAGATGTAAAGAAAGAAGCCTTAATAGGCTTACTTGATGAGATTACAGCCGGTCACGGAGGAGAGTTGCTCCTGCTGGATCAAAAGAGTACAGTGATTCCGTTAAAACAAGAGTCTTTTGTTTTAGAACAAGAGAATTTTAAGTTCTCACAAAATGGTGGAGGAGAATTAATTGAAATAGAAGACAAAGAAGTATATATGACATACTCACCTTCTTTATCGAATGGGTGGCGCTTGGCGCTATTGACACCTGTGGATGACTTTTATTCATCGCTTAAATTTATGCAGAAATCCATTATGGTTGTCACTATTATTTGTATTATTGTGGGCATTTTAGTTTCTGTGAAATTTTCCCGGTATTTTTATTTCCCAGTAAAAGGGATTGTTCAAAAGTTACTCAGAAATAACGAAAAACATAATTATTATCAGGGAAATGAGTATGAATTTATTGATAGAGAAATATTTCATTTGAATAATACAGTGGATGATCTGGAAGGAATCGTAAAATCCTATTATCCAATGATTGAATATAATATTATAACCGGATTGATTAACAAAACATTAAATAGCAGAGAAGCAGTTAGAAATAGCATGTTGCTATTGAATGACAGTGAACGGGAGAACGATTTTAAGGTAGTAATATTGAGAATCAATGATTTGATTTTCGAGATAATGGATGATAAGAATCTGCAGTTTTTTATTATTCAGCTGATAAATCAGTTAAAGCAAATTGGTTATGGGGGAAATATTGTAAGCCACTATAAGACAAATGAGATAGTGGCAATTATGTATATTGATGATAATGATATACAGAATAAAGTGATTGAAAATAAATTTAAATCATTGCCGGTAGGGGCTGTGTCAATTGGTATAGGGGGAAGCTATAAAGATATTATGGATTTTCACTATAGCTATTCTCAAGCTCAGGAAGCATTGGAGTATTATTACTTTAATGCAGGGGTAATGGTGTATGACTATCACGCTTTTTCGCGACTGTCAACTCCGGAAAATGATGACATGAAGGACTTAAATGTTAAATTTGGTCAAAGGTTAAAAGAAAAAGATATGAATGGAGCCTTGGCGGTTGTTGCAAATATAGAACAGTATGTTCAGGGATTTCCATTTCATTACGATTATATGAATTTAAAACTATTGGAAATGGTAAGAGTTTTGGCAGAATACTGCCGTAACATGAATATAAAGTTAGCTGTGGAAAATTTGGAAGTTCATTTTCAGAAGACAAAAGATTTACTTGATTTTTTTGAGTTATTTAGAGAAATGATTAAGAACGCATTAGACTCAGAAATCAATTCCACGGAAAGTAAAAAGGAGAAGTTTATACAGGGTGTTTGCGAGTATCTTGACGCTCATTTTGCAGAAGATATATCTATAAGTGATATTGCAGAATATTTTAATGTAAGTGACGGGTATTTAAGCAGGGCTTTTAAACAGATGAAAGACCAGAGTGTGATTGAGTATATATCTGAAAAAAGGATAGAAAATGCCAGATCTCTATTACTTGAAAGTGATTTGCCTATAGAACAGATAGCGCAATTATCCGGGTATAGGACACATCATTATTTTACAAAGAAATTCAAAGAAAAATTTGGTTGTACACCTACACAGTACAGAGATCGCTTTGGAGGTTTTTATGGATAAGATTTATATCGGTGCTGATTATTACCCGGAAGCCTGGGAAGAGGACCGGATTGATTTCGATATTGAAAAAATGAAAGAGTGCGGATTTAATGTGGTTCGGATTGGTGAATTTGCGTGGCAAAAGGATGAGCCGGAAGAAGGGAAGTTTGACTTTTCATGGCTTCATCGCGTGGTTGATAAAATGGGAGAGGCAGGGATCAGGGTGATCATGGGAACTCCCACGGCGGCTCCGCCTCATTGGCTTTACAAAAAATATCCGGATATGGCGGTGTTGTCTGATCAAGGAATTCGAAAGGCACATGGTGGGCGGCGGCATTGCTGTTCTTCTCATTCGGATTTTATCAAACATAGCATGATTATTGTGGAAAAATTAGCGCAGGAGTTTGGCTCTGACAAAAATGTAATAGGCTGGCAGATTGATAATGAGATTTATCCAAATGATCCGGGTTGTTGTTGTATGTATTGTCGCGAGGCGTTTCACAGGCGATTAAGGGAGAAATATGGAAGTGTTGAAGAGATAAACAGAGCATGGAACCTTAACATATTCAGCCAGAATTATGAAAGTATTGATGATATTCCGATACCGATAAATGGATGGCACAATCCACAGATTAAATTAGAGTGGGCATTGTCCCAGGCACAAAACCATATAGAATTTGTACATATGCAGGCAGGGATTCTGAAAAAGTATACATCTGCTCCTATTGGTACAGATACTATGCCTCGTAATGCCATGGATTATCGAAAATTAAATGATAAGTTAAATGTAGCACAATTTAATCATTACAATGTGCCGGGGAACATTACGGTTGCAGCTATGTGGATGGACTACATGAAACATTTTTCAAAAATTCCATTTTGGAATACGGAGACGCAGCCTTGTTGGAATGGTTCCACAGCCCCGGGAATGCCGCTCTTGCCGGAAGGATTCATATATATGAATACATGGCTGCCATTTATATTGGGAGGCAATGTAAATCTTTACTGGCTATGGCGAACACACTGGGCAGGTCAGGAATTAATGCACGGTGCAGTGATAGATACATGTGGAAGATATACCATCGCAAATGAAGATATTCGTCGTGCAGTGAGTGATTTGAGAAAGGCAGAAAGAGTACTGTGTCAGACTACGCCAATGTATGATACTGCGTTGGTATTTACCAGCTTGAATTTTAACATACAGAAGAGTCAGACAATAAATAATTCAATCAAGGACGTTGAAGGTAACTGCCATGATTTCTATAAGGCGATGCTGAAGATAGGAATTCATACGGATGTAATTGATTTAGGAGAAAAGCTGGATCAGTATAAATTAATTATTTCACCGCTTGCGTTCACTTTGGATGAGTACAACTTTAGAGACCGAATTACAAAATGGGTGCAGAATGGAGGTGTCTGGGTTGTAGGCCCGCTAACTGATATCCGCAGCGAAAACGGTACAAAGTATAAAACATCGCCATATGGTTTCTTGGAGGAGTTGACGGGAATACAGCTTGCATATACACTTCCTGATGACGAAGGGTTGCTGACCTGTATGAATGATGAAGGACAAATTGTGAAATGCGGACGCAGTTATGAAATATTTGAGCAAGGTGATTTTAAGAGTCTTATAACAGTCGAAAACGGATATAGTAGCCTTGCCGGAAAGGCATGTGTCGCAGAGGTTTCTGCGGGGAAAGGAAAAATCATCTGGCTGGGAACATTTCCGGAAGAAAAAGAATTACGGCGTATTTTAGAAAGAGCAGCAAATCATGCCTGCATATGTAGGGGAAATATTACAGAGGGCATGATGTTGACGAAAAGAGAAGGGAATGGATTGAAGGCAGTTATTGCATCTGCTACTGATGGAAAGGAATGTGAATATCATTTCGAAGGCAAAATGAAGGACATGCTAACTGGGATAGAGTACCAGAGCGGCATTGTACTTAAGCCATACGAGGTAGCAGTGTTAGAAGAAATAGTTTAATCAATAAAGGAGGATTTCGTGATGAAAATTGCAAAATTAAGAGAGTACAATCTTGGATTAAAACCCAAACAGGTTAGAAGCTGTGAGGTGGATCTTGGTTGTGAAAAGGGGATGTTGTTTTCCTATTCTGAGGAGATTACCTGTGATCCTTGTGATTCCTATTATGTTTCTGCCAGATATCCGCTGCATTTTGCTATGTACGGTGAGGATGGGCAGCAGCTTTGGCACAAGGAATTTGGACCTGGGTTGATACCCGGAGTATGGTTCTGTCCATTCATAGCATTGGACATGGATAAAGACGGGGTGGATGAAATTTGGTTTGTGAATAATACATCGAATCTTCCTTTGCAGATTCGGACAAGAGTATTGGAAAGACTGGATGCACGTACCGGAAAAACAATAGGGCAATATCACTTCCCGGCCGAGAATATTGGATTTATGTTTATGTGTGAGGCATATCGATATATGTTAACAGGAGGCTATGTGAAGGGGGAACCTGTTATTGTCATGCAGCAGGGAACCTATAGTGAAATGTATCTTCAGTGCTATAACAGCGATATGAGTCTGCGTTGGGAAAGAGTGGTAGAAGATCATGATGGACCTCGCGCATCCCATCATATATTGACATTAGATGTGAATGGTGACGGAATTGATGAAATCTTTTTTGGAGAAAGACTCATTAGTTTAGATACTGGGGAGGATTTAATTTGTTGCGGTAAGGATTCCTACTGGGGACATTCAGATGTTGTGGCACCATTTATTGATCCAAATACCGGAAAAGGTTATATCTGGACATGTCGTGAAGGAAAGAATTATGAAGGATGCCCCCGTGTAGTAATGTTTGATTTTGAAGGTAACGTAGTATGGCAGGATGTTTATACAGACCCTGCTATTGAAGAATCCGGACATATTCATTTTGGTTATGTCTTTACGAGAGGAGAGAACCATCAAAAAATAGCGCTTGCAAAGCACGCTAACGAGCGGGATATATTTGCTTATGATGCGATTACGGGTGAAAAGGTAGCACTTAATTTTGATATTTCCAGCTTTAGACCGATAGATATCAATGGAGACGGAATCCATGAGTTTGTAGAACCGTACGGAAAGAAGGATGTACCGACTACAGTATATGATGCCAATGGTAATATCGTGAAGTATCTTGGCGGAAAAATCGTACAGATTGGAAAGTGGAATGATTTCAAGGGCGAGCAGGTAATGACTTATTATGAAGATGAAGGTGTTGTACGCATATGGGGAGATCTGGAAGCCGAAGATAGTGAGGTGTTTCTTGCAAGATATCAGACCAACCTTAAGAGCTTTATGAGAAAGATGACAGGAAATGGCTATAATTTCCTGCCAACAGTGGATTGCTGTGGTTGATGCATGATATTCGCCCGGAGATGAGGTGAAACGTTATGTATATGAGATTTAAAGATAATAAATCCAAGGTGCTGACATTAAGCTATGACGATGGAATGGTTCAGGATATAAGGCTTATGGATATCATGGATAGGCATGGATTAAAAGGAACCTTTAATATAAACAGCGGCTTATACATGCAGGAGGATCAAAAACGGGATAAATTTCGTGGGAAATTAAAGCTTTCGGAAGCCCAAAAACTATATAAAGATTCCGGACATGAAGTCGCTGTCCACGGATTTAAGCATCAGTTCTTACATAGATTAGAAAGTGTGGATGTCATCAATGAGATTCTGGAGGATCGCAAAGCGATTGAGAGGGATTACGGGACCATTGCAAGAGGAATGGCATATTCTTATGGCACTTATAATGATGAAGTACTTCAGCTTTTGAGAAGTTGTGGGATTTGTTATTCGAGAACAGTTGATTCAACAGAGTGGTTTTTGATGCCTCAAAATTGGTTGACGTTGAATCCTACCTGCCATCATAATAATCCCAAATTGATGGAACTGGCGCAACGGTTTATCAGCACGAATCTGAATGAGAAGTATTACCTATGGATGTTTTATCTTTGGGGACATAGTTACGAGTTTGACAACGACAATAACTGGGAAGTAATTGAGAAATTTGCTCAGCTTGTCGGAGGAAGAGATGATATATGGTATGCAACCAACATTGAGATATATGATTATGTGCAGGCATATAAAAATCTGCAGACAAGTGTAGATAAACGAATTATCCACAATCCTTCAGATATTGATGTATGGGTATATGATGATAAAAAATCCTTTGTTATACAAGCAGGTGAAACAGTTTATAGAAATGATGTAACTGAGAGAGGAATTGACGATTATGAAAAATAGTGCATTAAATTATGCGATACAGGCATGCGAAGCGATCATGGATAAATATGCACCACAGGAGCTGCCGCCAAAGGGGAGTTTTTTCTATCATCAAGGGGTGTTCCTGTCCGGTATGGAACGATTGTATGAGCTCAGTGGAGATAAAAAATATTTTAATTATATTAAAGATTACGTGGATTATGTTCTTGGACCAAATGGTGAAGTGTACGGATTTTGCCATGAATTGGGGGTAAGAGAGGAATCCTGGTTTGGCGGTAAGGAACTGACAATGTTAGATTGTAAACAGCCGGTTATCCTTTTATATAAGCTCTATGACGAAACCGGTGATGAGAAGTATATGAATGCGATCAAGACAATTGGAGAGTCCATGTATTATTGGCCGGTCAATAAATATGGCGGTTATTGGCATATGATGGATCAGCACAATCAGATGTGGATGGATGGTGCATACATGTGCGGACCGCTTTCGGTGAAATATGCAAAGCGGTTTGGGGATACGATTTTAAGAGAACGTGCAATCAATCAGATATTCATTATGAATGATCATATCAGAGATCCAAAAACGGGACTATATTTCCATGGGTGGGATCCTACTAAACAAGCTGAGTGGGCTGACAAAGAAACGGGGCTCTCTGAAAACATTTGGGGCAGAGCTGTAGGATGGTATACTGTCGCAATTTTAGATGTCATGGATGATATTCCGAAGGATCATCCGGCTGTGGAAAGACTAAAGCAAATTGAAGCAGATTTGTTGGAGTCCCTTACAAAATATCAGGATCCTGAAACGGGTATGTGGTTTGAAGTATTGGATAAGCCTGGGGCAGAAGGTAATTGGGTGGAAAGCTCTTGTACCAATTTGTTTATATATTCTTATGCAAAGGCAATCCGTCAGGGAATTATCTCTAAAGAAATATATATGCCGATACTTGAAAAGGCATATAAAGGCAGTACGGACACTCTTTACTATGATGCAAAAGGACATTTGGTGGTTGATCATGTATGTATAGGGACATGTATTGAGGATGGTTCTTATGAACACTATATCAACCGTGAATGTACACAGAATGACTTACATGGAATGGGTGCATTTGTACTTATGTGTACAGAAATGTATCGCTTGTACGAATAAAGTCAAACTTATGGAGGGATCAATGCTTTGAAAAAGTATAGTTGTAAAGAGAAACCCATAAAGGTATTTGGAGTTCCTTTTTGGGAGCAAACAAAACGGTTTGAACGGCTTCCCTTAAGCGTTCGGACAAAATTTAAACAATTGGATTTTTCGGGACGCAGGTGTCCGGGAGCACGAATTGGTTTTCGCACAGACTCTCCAGTCATTACGATTAAAGTAATATTAAAGTCATTTACGCCTGATATCGGAATGAGTATTTTCAGTTGTCAATCAGTGAATGTAATGATCGGGGACCGGCAAAAGGCAGCTTTTGCCGGTCTTGTAAATCCCCAAAATTATAATGAGAAAGTTTTTGAGAAGACATTTTACAAAGAGTCTAAGATGGAAGAGATAACATTATGGCTTTTGCGTAACGAAGAAATTGAGGATGTGGAGATTTCTATCTGTGATGAGGCCATTATTGAGGAACCTACTCCGTATAAGTATGGACCTGCATTGTATTATGGCTCCTCTATTACGGAAGGCGGATGTTGCTGTAATGTTACGAACTCATATAGCGCACTTTTGTCCAGATGGCTGGATTTGGATTTCTATAATTTAGGTTTTTCAGGAAATGCAAAAGGGGAAATTGAAATGGCAGATTATATCAATACAATTGATTTTAAAATGCTTGTCTATGACTATGATCATAATGCCCCTTCTGTAGAGCACTTAGAGAATACACATGAAGCTTTTTTCAGGCGGATTAGAGAAAAGAATCCAAAAATTCCTATATTGATGTTATCCAGGCCCAATTTTGATTTTTCACAAGATGCAATTGCAAGACGAGATGTGATTCGACGAACATTCTTGAATGCGTTGGCGGATGGAGACAGGAATGTATATTTTTTAGATGGAGAAACTTTTTTCGGGGAAGAAGACCGCGAGCTTTGTACAATTGATACGGTACATCCTAATGATTTGGGATTTTATCGAATGGCAAAAGCTATTTTGCCGGTGATGAAAAAGTGTTGGAAAAGAGGGTTATATGATAAATGAAAAAATGGTTCGTGATTTAAGACAGTTAGGTATAAAAGAAGATGATACTATTCTGGTACATAGTTCATTATCTTCCCTTGGATATGTGGAGGGCGGAGCGGATAAGGGATTACTGGAGACACAATTTTAAGGGAGTGGCGCAGCGTTATGACAGGCTGGCAGAGGTTATGAAGCTTAAGTGTAAAAAAGTGCTTGAGGAGGGGTAATGATGAGACTATCGATTGACATAGATCGTGTAATACAAGCGTTAGGAGAGGTACATGCAATTAAGGCGGTAAAGGAAGCTGGCTTTGATGCATACGATTTTTGTTTTTTTAACGAACAGAAAACTGCTGCACTTATGAGAAGTGATTACAGGAGATACTATAATGATTTAAGAAAAGAGACAGATAGGATTGGTTTTAAGTGTAATCAGGCACATGCACCTTTTCCTATGACATGTACCTAGAAGGGGAATTAAATATATGGAAAAATATCAATTTCAAAAGGCAGTGCCCATTTGGGCAGCAGGCAGAGAGAAAGAAATGAACTGTGAGCTGGCATTCAAACTGGCACTTCCGATGTCAGAAAACAGCAATGGTAAATCAGTATTAGCACTGGCAGCATCTACTATATATCGAGTTCGTATAAATGGTAATTTTGTGGCAGCAGGACCTGCAAGGGCAGCACATGGAACTTACTGTGTAGATGAGTTGGATATAACGGAGCGTCTGACAAAAGAGCAGAATGTTATTGTAATAGAAGTAGTAGGATATAATGTGAATAGTTATGATACATTGGATCAGCCGGCATTTTTGCAGGCAGAAATATTGCACAATTATGTTCCTGTTTCCTGGACAGGTGGTAATTTGGTTCAAATCTATGATCTACAGCAACGAGTACAAAAAGTACAACGTTATAGTTTTCAAAGAGCTTTTGCCGAATGTTATCGTCTAAATGCTGCAACGCAAAACTTTCATACAATACCGGAATGGGAAGAAACCGGAATCCGTGTGCAGGAAATGCAGGTACAACCAGAGAAATGCTGCATCAGGCGTAGAACAGAGATGCCGCAGTTTGAAGTTTTGCCGATACAGAGACATTTGGAGATAGGAACAGCCGAGTTTACATATCAGAGTCCGGATTTCTTAAAAGATAAATGCTATACCCAGATTCGTGAACAGCAGAAGGGGTATACTGTCCAAGAGTTAGAGGAGCATTTATCTAATGAAGGAAGAATGATGGTCTGGAAAAGCAGCAGGACTATTGAAACAGATTTTTTTGAACCGCTGTCAATTGAAAATGGGTATGGACTTTATTGTTTTCCGTTTAATACAACCGGATTTCTACACTTGAGGGTTGAATGTGAAAAAGATTGTATTGTTTACGTACTTTTTGATGAAATTTTATGTGAAGGGAAAGTAGATTTTTTGCGGCCGTATACTTGTAACTGTTTCAAATATTATATAGATGCAGGGAAACATGACATATTGACCTTTGCACCATATACTATGAAATATGTTCAGGTAGCTGTAAAAGGAGAATGCACTTTACACAGTTTGGATATGATGGAGTATAAGCATCCGGCAATAGCATACGATGTGAAGCTCCCTGAGATAAGTGATCAGGAGAATGCTGCTATAAGAAAGATTTATAAGGCGGCATTGGAAACGTATTTGTCCAATTCTGTGGATATCTTTATGGATTGTCCATCCAGAGAACGTGCTGGTTATTTATGTGACAGTTTTTTTACTTCCAGAGTAGAGTATGTATTAACAGGCAAGTCTGTTGTGGAAAGAGCCTTTTTGGAAAACTTCCTGATTGCCCAGGAATTTAAATATCTGCCGAAAGGAATGCTGCCTATGTGTTATCCGGCAGATCATTATAATGGTAACTTTATTCCAAACTGGGCTATGTGGTTTGTATTGGAATTAGAGGAATACTATAATCGCAGCGGGGATAAGGAATTGATTCGGCAGGCAAAGGATCGGGTTTATGGTCTGTTGGATTATTTTAAATCATTTGAAAATCAGCATGGCTTATTGGAACGCCTGCAAGGATGGATCTTCGTAGAGTGGTCTCGTGCCAATGACAAAGATGTGGTGCAGGAGGTGAATTTTCCAACCAATATGTTGTATGCAAAGATGTTAAGAGTAGTGGCAACTCTTTATCAGGATGAGGCTCTTTTGGAAAAATCGGTTCGTCTGAAAAAGGTGATAAGAGATAGGTCTAAAGGGAATGTGTTCTTTACTGATAATGAAAGAACTACATCAGAGGGCTATGTTAATCCAGGCAACTGCACAGAAGTGTGTCAGTATTATGCGTTCTTTACCGGTATTGCATCTAAAGAGGAGGATTCTGAATTGTGGGAGATATTGATGAAGGATTTCGGACCACAGCGAAAAGAAACAAAGCTACATCCCCAGGTGGCATTTGCAAATGCGTTTATTGGAAACTATCTGCGTATTGAACTTCTTTATCGGGATGGTCAATATGATCAGGTTCTTGATAATATTCGGGGATATTTTGCAAAGATGGCAGAAATCACAGGAACCCTGTGGGAACATGAACACTCAGGAGCAAGCTGCAATCATGGTTTTGCTTCGCATGTGATCTATTGGTTGGCAGGTATTTATGGAATGAAGCCTGTATAATGATTTGGCACTTCCCTAATGGGAGGTGCCATTTTTCTGATCAAGCATATTATCATAGAAAGTATTGACATATGTTTTGGGAGAGCTTCCAAATGTTTTTTTAAAAATGCGGCTAAAATATTTTTCGTCGTTGAATCCGGATTTTTCAGATACTTCTTTTACTGTATAAAATTTGCTCAGTAAAAGCTGAGAAGCGTATTCCAGACGAAGGTTGGTTATGTACTGCATTGGTGATGTCAGGTAAGTCTTATTGAATAACCTTCTGAAATAAGCCTCTGAAACGGAGTATCGCTTGGCAAGGTCAGCAATAGAAAGGTCACTGTTTCTGTAGTTTTTATGTATGTATTCAACAGCACTGCTCATAATAGTACCCGAATTGTCAGAAGTGAGGTTTGTTTCTTTTAACTGCTTATTTGTCATATAAAGTAATTCATATAAAAGAGATGTACACAAGTGTTTATAGCCGGGTTCTTTTTCATTCCATATTTTGTACATACGGCATATGGTATCTCTGTACCAGTCAGGGTTTTCAAGATGCAGTACCTGTAAGGGGCTCTTTTCTCTGGAACTATAATTAATGAAATTGATAGAAATGATAGTTTCTCCTTCTGTACTTTGAGAGTAGTGAATGTTATGGGGCAAGTATATAATATCAGAAGTAGTTACTGGATACTCTTTCTTATTGTATCGAAAACTCCCATTCCCGGACAGACGGAATCCAATACTGTCATGTGTTCTGCCATCAAAGCTTTCATGATTAAATTTGTTGCGAGTAATTTTAAATACTCCTAAAAGATCTAAAACAAGTTCATTTTCATTAAAAAACATATAATTTATCTCCTATCTTATATGAAAATTATAGATGCATGGAGAATGTTTGTAAAGTATCGATTTGTCCACTTTTTGGTATGTTTAGTGTGTTTGCGTAAAAAAGACCAAGTGATATACTTATTGCATATGAAGGGGGTGTGAGGTTGTATAGTAAAGAGTATTTTATAGAGAATCTAAAGAGAATAGGTTTGAAAGAAACTGATACGGTTTTGGTTCATTCCTCGTATAAAAATATTGCCGGCGATGTAGGTGTTGAAGGTGGAGCTGATACAGTGATTGATGCCTTTATAGAATATTTCGGTGAAAAAGGACTTGTTGTATTTCCGACATTGAGTTACAAGTTGGGATACCTGATCAATGATAAAGGGGAGACCCGTTCCCCTGTGTTGGGATCTGCAGAAGGGTTTTGGGAATATGGTAATCACTATGATGTGAGGACTACTCCCACACATGGGATGGGGGTGATTACGGAGTTGTTCAGACAGCGTGCCGGGGTAGTACGTTCTATGTCACCATCCTCGTCTGTTGCAGCTTTTGGCCCGGATGCAAAAGAGTTTTGTGCAGGACATGAGAAATCCATAAGAAACCTTAGCTGGGATACTCCTTGGGGGAAGCTTTACGACAGAAAGGCAAAAGTATTATTTTTAGGAACAGATTTGTCCTGCAATACATTGATGCATGTTATTGAGGACTATGCAGAAGTACCGGGAATCTTAGGTTCGTATATATGGAACTTTACAGCTACGGACTATGAGGGTAACACATACTCTATAGAGTATAAACGTCATGAAGGGCATCATAACTGGTATTATAACAAAGTGGAACCGGAGTTTCTGGAAAAAGGAATTGCCCGAAAGGTAATGTTTGGTTCAGCAGAGTCTTATCTTGTGGATGTGGTCGCCGAAGTGGACTATATGCTTGCAAGACTTAAAGAGACGCCTGAACTATTTACAAAAGAATATAATGAAAAACATGTTAAAGGAGACTGATTATGGCAATCAAACACACAGCAGTAAGTTATTATGGATTCAATTATGTGGAACATGCAGAAAAAGATTTTCAGGAGATGTTGGATCATGGATGTGATACTGTGATTCTGGCGATTACAGAGTTTGATATGGATTTCTGGTTCCCTAATATCAATGCTATTGTAAAAAAGGCACATGAGATGGGACTTCGTGTTTTGGCAGATACCTGGGGAATCGGTAAATATTTCGGTGGTGAGCAGGTAAGTCTTTTTTTGCAGAACAATATTCATCATCGTCAGGTGTCAGCTTATACAGGAGAGGTGCTGAATGCAGCTTGTTTCAATACCAACTCATTCCGCGATTACTTTAAGGGGATATGTGTAAAGCTGGCGAGAGAAACGGAAGTGGATGGATTTTTCTGGGATGAACCGCACTATGCATATCCAAAATCCTATGCATCAATTACCGGAGGAGCAGGGGATGACTGGGCATGCCGTTGTCCGGAGTGTATGAAGAAATTCCAGGATTATTATGGATATGAGATGCCCAAATTTATGAATGATGATGTGAAGCAGTTCCGGTGGAGAGAAGCATTATTCACATTGGCAGATACTTCGAAGACATTGAAGGAGATCAATCCTGATTTAGAAATCACTTGCTGCGTACATGCTACATTAAATTCGTACTATGTAACAGAACTGCGCGGTTATGATAACTGGGAAATGGTGGCAGCGTGTCCTTACTTTGATGTTTTCTCAACTACAATTATCAACTGGTCTTTACCGGATAGTTTCTTCCGTGAGATCACAGAAAGAACTGTAGCGATGGCAAAGAAATACGGCAAGCAGTCCGAACGTTGGCTGATGGGTTATAACAAGCGTCCGGATGATTTCACTCAGATTGATAAAGTTGTAGATATGTACGAAGAACTGGGTGTGGACAGACTGGCAACCTGGACTTATCGTGGCGGATATGGTACCAGTGTTGCGGCAAAGGATGCACTGGAACTTTGGGATAATATCGGAAGAAATTATAAGAGAGTTACCTCAAAATAGGAAAAAACAATGAAAGAATACATAGAATTAGCTTGTCAACGTCTCGCGGAAATTGAACAGACACAGCATGAAAATATTCGTAAGGCAGGAATCCTTCTGGCGGAGATGATTCAACAGGATCGATTGATTTATGTGTTTGGTGCAGGAGGACATACTTCTCTTGTGACAGGGGAAATGTTTTTCAGGATTGGAGGATTTGCCAATATCTATCCAATCTCTGAAATCGGTCTGACGGCACTGAGTTCGGCACGGAAATTCATTGCCTTAGAGCGGTGCCAGGGATTGGGAAGTGCTTTGATTTCTTCCAGTGGAATTGGTCAGGGAGATGTATTGCTGTTATTTCACACCATCGGAGTGAACGCAACCTGTATTGAAGCTGCCAAAGAAGCTAAGCGATTGGGAGCTAGCGTGGTCGGAATTGCCAGCGATCATTGGCAGGATGAAACATCTGCTGATGCACAGATTCGTTCTACAGGAAAAGAAAATCTGCGTGATATTGTGGATATTTATATTAATGACTGCAATACGGTGGATGATGCGGCTGTAGAACTGGAAGGGATGAATGTAAAAGCAGGACCTTTATCCGGAGTAGGTACGTTTGCAATTGCTCATATGATAGAAATTGCTGCCATGGAGGCGTGCCTGAAGAAGGGAATATTACCTCCGGTATGGGCAAATGCCAACACGCCGGAGGGAGAAAGGCAAAATATTGCCCTTATGGAAAAGTACGCCAAAAGAGTACCTATGCTGTAGATGGAGAAAATATATGGTATATCAAGAATATTTTAAACGAGTGGAAGAAGTACTTTCAAAAGTCATGGAGACTCAAAAGGAAAAAATTGAAGAGGCTGCCATGCTTGTTGCAGATAGTCTGGCTAAGGATGGGATGTTGTATGTGTTTGGATGCGGGCATTCTCATATAATAGGCGAGGATTTATTTTATCGTGCCGGGGGAACTGTTCCGGTATGTGCCATGTTGGATGGCGATCTGATGCTGCATGAAGGAGCGGTGAAGAGCAGTCATTATGAGCGTATGTCAGGACTTGCAAAACCGATCTTTGACCGTTATTGTCTGACAACCAATGATGTAATGTTGATCGTATCTACATCAGGAATTAATTCGGTTCCCGTTGAAATGGCAATGTGTGCAAAAGAGAAAGGAATACCGGTAATTGCCATTGTTTCCATGGCATATGCGGAGGATAAATCGAGACATATGAGTGGAAAGAAGCTGCACGATGTGGCGGATCTTGTCATAGATAATGGCGTCTGTCATGGTGATGCGGCTGTTTGGATTGGTGACAGTGGAATAAAGGCAGGACCTATTTCTACCATATCTGCATGTATGATCGCCCAGAGTATCGTCGTACAGGCAGATGAAAATTTGTGGAATGAAGGAATCATGCCACCGGTATATGTCAGTGGAAATATCCCCGGCGGAATGGAGAAAAATCAAGATATGATAGACCGTTACATGCCAAGGATCAAGCATCTTTAAGTGAGGTAGATGCATATGGTAAAAATAGCAGTAATAGGAATCTGTGGGCAGTCCGTATTTATGAACGTAGATCACTTTCATGAGAATGGTGAAACCCTGACTGCGGATTCGATATATGAAGAAATAGGCGGTAAAGGTATTAATCAGGCAATTGCAGCCAAAAGGATGGGGGCGGAAGTCAGTTTTCTTGCGGCAATTGGTGATGATGAGTATGGGCGTATCTGTACTCGTGATATAAAGTCCAACGGGATCAAAGCAGAACTGAAACTGAAAGAAGGAAAGCGTACACCTGTTGCTTTTATATTGACGGATAAGCATGGTGAAAATCGTGTCACGGTCCATGGAAGTGCTGAGCTGACAGTGGATGATGTAAAGTCATTTGAAAGAGAGATTGCTACCAGTGATATTCTCTTGCTTCAGCAGGAGGTTCCGCTGGAAATTAATGAAACAGCAGTTGAGATCGCCAAAGAGCATGGTATTAAAGTGATTTTGAATCCTGCACCGGCCAGAAAGATCAGTGATAAAATTGCAGAATATGTGTTTGCTGTTACCCCAAATGAGCAGGAAGAAAAATTTATAGATATAACAAGATTTCAAAATCGAATTACTACTTTAGGAAAACGAGGCTGTTGTATTAATGGAAGTACGGTGATACCGGCAATGAATGTTGTGCCTGTGGATACAACAGGAGCGGGAGATACCTTCAATGGAGTGCTTGCTGTTTGTATTGCAGAGAGAAAGAGCTTGGAGGAAAGCTGTAAATATGCGGTGACTGCATCCGGTATCAGTGTGGGAAGAAATTATGTAATCGGCTCGATTCCTTCAAGAGAAGAAGTCGAGAGTAAGATAAAAAAGAAAGGGATTTAACTATGAAAAAACATGAAATTTTTAAGAAAATGTTGATTGAACCCAAGGAATTGCAGTTGAAGGAAGGAGTTTATAAGCACAATAAGTCTGCTGAAATCTATACAAATGCAGATGAAACTGATTTTTCATATCTCCTTGAACTGGCAGGGTTTGAAGGAAAAGCGCATGTTAAGGTTTTTGATAATGCCAAAGATACTTATATCCTTTCCATTGGTAAAGCAAAGATTGAGACTCAGACTTTTGAGTTTTCAAATGATGAAGAATACTACATGGAAATTACAGAAGAGGATATTCTGATTGCAGCCAAAACGGTGGAAGGTATGCTGCTTGGATTAAAGGCATTTATCAGAATGTCTGGTGAATTGGAAACCATGCCTCAGATGGTGATCAGGGATTGGCCTAATATTCCATTCAGAGCAGTTCATACATGTATGTTCAGACCGGATGATGGAACAGAAAAGGAGGAAAGCAGCCCTGAATATATTAAAAGAATGATCAGAACAGCAGCAATCTGCGGATATAACCATATTTTCATTGAATTCTGGGGAATGTTCCCATATAGCTTAGATTATGCACACTGGCCAAATGCATATTCAATGGATGATGTGAGAGATCTGGTAAGCTATGCTATGGACAAGATGCATATCAGGCCACTGCCTCAGCAGAATCTGACTTCCCATGCCGCTTGGAGCAGAATCATTTCAAGAAAACATACGGTATTGGATCAGAGACCTGATATGGCAGATATGTACGTTCCGGGGGGCTGGTGCTTTGCAACTGAGAATCCGAAGACGAAAGAATTTTTAAGATTGCTTATGGATGAATTGATTGATGCATTTAGAAATCCACCGTATCTCCATACCGGCTGTGATAAAGCATTTTGTTTTGGATCAACAGAAGAAGATCGTACCATGAGTTCGGATGTGCTGCTTGTAAAACATTTGTCCTGGTTAAATACATACTTGTCTGAGAAAAATGTGAGAATGGTTATGTGGGCAGACATGCTTTATTCTTCTATGGATGCTCTTTACTGGAAATGCGATGAAAAGGCATCAGACTATCTGCCTAAAAATATTTTGATAAATATTTGGACCCATAATAATCCGGGAAAGAAGTGGCAGGATGCATCTTTCTTTGAAGATAAAGGATTTGAGACAATTTATTCGCCCTTTATTAATGAAGAAAGTATCGAGAGTATGGTTTCCTTGTGTCACGAAAGAAAGAGTCATGGTATGCTGCAGACTACATGGCATTTGCCTCAGACCGCCGTTCCATATGTGATTCTTTCAGGTGCACTTCAGTGGTGTGGAAAGAGACCTGCGGAAGGCAATGTAGAAAAGATAAAGACAATGTGGTATTAGTCAGCTCCTATTGGACTAACCGTCCAATGAAAAAGTTAATGCCTCAAAAACATTTGCATAGTTGCTAAAACCAGCTCAAGATGGTACAACCAAATGTATAAAAGCGACTCGTGATCAAGTTGATGGAGAGATTAGGCATAGGGATGATTGAATACGTGCTAATGTCTAATTGCAATGAAAGAAAGGGATAATCCTTTTGCCTGATGCCTAAAATTAAAAGATTTTTGGGTATCAGGCAGTTTTTTTATTTGTTTATGGAAAATTTAATGGTTTTACACCTAACTTTTCAAAAACATTTGCACAATGTGGATTCATATGTTATAATCGTAAAATGACTGTGAGTATGTCTGTTTTTGAACATTTTAGCCGGATGAGCAGGAGGATATACTTCAATATAGAGCATGTACAGTCCGGTCTGTAAGGCTGAACTGTTAACATTGTATCAAGGAGGAATTGTAACAAATGAGTTTACAGGTAGAAAAATTAGAAAAAAACATGGCTAAGCTGACGATCGAAGTTTCAGCTGAAGAACTGGAAAAGGCTATTGAAAAAGCATACCAGAAGAACAAAAATAAAATCACACTTCCGGGATTCCGTAAGGGTAAAGCTCCCCGTAAGATGATCGAGAAGATGTATGGTAAAGAAGTATTTTATGAAGATGCAGCAAATGATCTGATTCCTGCAGCTTATGATAAGGCTTTGGAAGAATGTACAGAGACTATCGTTTCTCAGCCACAGATCGATGTTGTTCAGTTAGAAGCAGGCAAGCCTTTCATCTTTACTGCAGAAGTTGCATTAAAGCCTGAAGTAACTTTAGGAACATACAAAGGTGTAGAAATTGAAAAGATTTCTGTAGAAGTTACCGAAGAAGAAGTTGATGCTGAAATCGCTAAGGAAAGAGACAACAGCGCAAGAACCATCACCGTTGAAGACAGAGCTGTAAAAGACGGCGATATGACTGTTATTGATTTCGAAGGATTTGTTGACGGTGTTGCTTTCGAAGGCGGTAAGGGTGAGAACTATCCTCTGACCATTGGCTCAGGTGCATTCATTCCCGGATTTGAAGAAGCACTGATTGGTGCTGAAATTGGTGTAGAAACTGACGTTAACGTGACTTTCCCTGAAGATTATCAGGCAGCTGAGCTGGCTGGTAAGGCTGCAGTATTCAAGTGTACTGTTAAGGAAATCAAAGAAAAAGAACTTCCTGAATTAGATGATGAATTTGCATGTGAAGTTTCTGAATTTGATACATTTGCTGAATACAAAGAAGATATGAAGGCTAAACTTGTATCCAGAAAGGAAGAAGCTGCTAAGGGAGCTAAGGAAGATGCTGTTATTGAAGCAGTTATCGCAGGTGCAACCATGGAAATTCCTGAAGCGATGATCGAGACCCAGCAGAGACAGATGGTTGAAGATTTTGCTCAGAGAATTCAGTCACAGGGCATCTCTATGGAACAGTATATGCAGATCACCGGTATGGATGTTCAGGGTCTGATCGCACAGTGTAAGCCTCAGGCTGAAAAGAACATTAAGTCCCGTCTGGTTTTAGAAGCTGTTGTAAAGGCTGAAGGCATCGAAGCAAGCGAAGAAGATGTGAATGAAGAAATCAAGAGAATGGCGGAAGCTTACAAGCTTGAAGAAGAAAAAGTTCTTGAGATTCTCGGTGAAGCAGGCAAGAAGCAGATCGCAGATGATTTGGCTGTAACTAAGGCTGCACAGTTCTTAGTAGAGAACGCAAAGGAAGTTTAATTATAAATTAAGCGTGTGCTTAGGCAAAATGGATATGTTAAACAGAGGATGGCTTTTGGTTAGCATCCTCTGTTTGACTTATATAGTAATGGAGGTATGATTATGAGTTTAGTGCCTTATGTCATTGAACAGACCAGTAAAGGTGAAAGAAGCTACGATATTTATTCAAGACTTTTAAAGGACAGGATTATCTTTTTGGGGGAAGAGGTAAACGAAGTAACGGCTAGTCTGGTAGTAGCTCAGTTGTTATTTTTGGAATCTGAGGATCCGGAGAAGGATATTCATTTATACATCAACAGCCCGGGTGGAAGTGTCACAGCCGGTATGGCTATTTATGATACTATGCAGTATATCAAATGTGATGTATCCACTGTTTGTATCGGTATGGCAGCAAGTATGGGTGCATTCCTCCTTGCAGGCGGTGCAAAGGGAAAAAGATATGCCCTTCCTAATGCAGAGATCATGATTCATCAGCCACTTGGAGGAACCCAGGGTCAGGCTACAGAGATTGAGATCGCTGCAAGACATATTTTAAAGACAAAAGAGAAATTAAACCGTATGTTGGCAGAAAATACCGGCAAAGATTATGAAGTTATCTGTGCTGATACAGAACGTGATAACTGGAAGAGTGCACAGGAAGCTTGTGAATATGGTCTGATTGACAAGGTCATTACTTCACATGCTAACGTATAATGACGGAAATTATAGAGTGGAAACAGGAGTATAAGTATGGCAGGAAAAATTCCCGGCAGTGATGTCAGATGTTCTTTCTGCGGCAAGTCTCAGGGACAGGTGCGCAGACTGCTTGCAGGCC
Source organism: Acetatifactor sp. (assembly GCA_045544275.1). Lineage (GTDB taxonomy): Bacteria > Bacillota > Clostridia > Lachnospirales > Lachnospiraceae > Acetatifactor. The sequence continues at coordinate 43,774 of JAZPYS010000066.1, forward strand.
CTAATGGAGTTTTTATTTGTGATGAATGCATCGATCTTTGTTCAGATATTCTGGACGAAGAGTTAGAAGATTATGATGATGAAGATGCTTTGCATCAGGATATTAATTTATTAAAACCAAAGGAAATCAAGAAGTTCTTAGATGATTATGTGATCGGTCAGGAACAGGCCAAAAAGGTTCTGTCAGTGGCAGTATATAATCATTACAAGAGAGTGACTGCACCAAAGGACTTGGATGATGTAGAACTTCAGAAAAGTAATATTATTATGATCGGGCCTACCGGTTCCGGTAAGACGTATCTTGCCCAGACATTGGCCAAGATCATCAATGTGCCTTTTGCCATTGCAGATGCTACGTCTCTGACCGAAGCAGGCTATGTTGGCGAGGACGTGGAAAACATCTTGCTGAAGTTGATTCAGGCTGCTGATTATGATGTGAAGAGAGCCGAATATGGTATTATCTATATCGATGAGATCGATAAGATTACAAAGAAGAGTGAAAATGTATCCATCACCAGAGATGTTTCCGGGGAAGGTGTGCAGCAGGCACTTTTAAAGATTGTGGAAGGTACCATTGCAAGTGTTCCTCCACAGGGTGGACGTAAGCATCCTCATCAGGAGTTGATTCAGATTGACACAACCAATATTTTATTTATTTGTGGTGGTGCATTTGATGGCTTGGAAAAAATTATCGAAGCACGTCTGGATCGCAAAGCGATTGGTTTCAATACTGAACCTGCCCAAAAGAGTAACAAGGAGATCAGTGAGCTATTGGCAGAGGCAACGACTCAGGATCTTGTGAAATTTGGTCTGATTCCAGAATTTGTGGGTCGTGTTCCGATTAATGTTTCTCTTCAGGGACTGGATAAGGAAGCATTGGTAAGGATTTTAAAAGAGCCTAAGAGTGCATTGATCAAGCAGTATCAGAAGCTCTTTGATTTTGACAATGTGGAATTGAAATTTGAAGAAGATGCTATAGAAGCGATTGCGGAACAGGCTTTTGAGAAAAAGACCGGTGCAAGAGGTCTTCGTTCTATTATGGAAAGTGTCATGATGGAGCAGATGTATCAGATACCTTCGGACGATACGATTGAAACCTGTATCATTACTAAGGATGCGGTGGAAGGTAAGAGTGAGCCGATTACCATTCATAAGAAATAACAAATGCCGCTCTTTTTGAGAGCGGCATTGTGTTTAGAAAGGATTTTCAGATGATTATAAAGAAAGTTGGATTGGAAACTGTATGTGGTATCACCAGTAAGCTGCCGGAAAATGACAAGCCGGAAGTGGCGTTTGCAGGCAAAAGTAATGTGGGAAAATCCTCCCTGATCAATGGACTTATGAATAGAAAGTCATTGGCTCGTACCAGTACCCAGCCGGGAAAGACCCAGACCATCAACTTTTATAATGTGAATGAGGCGCTCTACTATGTGGATCTGCCCGGTTACGGATATGCGAAGGTCTCCATGGAGAGCCGTGAGAAGTGGGGAAAGATGATCGAGCGCTACCTGCATCAGTCCAAGCAGCTGAAATTGGTATTCCTTCTGGTAGATATCCGCCACGAGCCCTCGGCCAACGATATTCAGATGTATGAGTGGATCTGCTATCAGGGCTTCCGCCCGGTGATCATTGCCACCAAGGCGGATAAGCTGGGAAGGAACCAGATCGCAAAGCAGTGCACCATCATCAAGAAGACTCTTGGCATGAAGAAAGAGGATATTCTGATTCCCTTCTCCGCAGTGAGTAAGCAGGGCAGAGTCGAGATTTGGACGTTGATTAAGAACTGTATCGCGGATGGATCGGAAGAAACCGAGCAGTCAGAGAAAAACGGGCAGACAGAGTAAAGGGCACGGATCATTTCTTTCGGAACAGTTCCGACAGGATTAAGATCACA
>JAZPYS010000067.1:0-14554 GCA_045544275.1 Acetatifactor sp.
CAGGTTATTTCAAGGTCACTGGTGGCATCGGCATTGGTAACCCATGAATTTTTTAATTGATAATAGGTGATTTTGGATTTGAGGCCTTTTGTGAAATGCGTTTAGGCATACAGAGAGGAAACTTGACGCTGATGCCTAAAACATTAAAATTGAAAGAAACAAATTAAACAAAATATATTGTATAAATCAAAAAAGTGTGATACTCTATAATTAGTTAAATGACTTAACAAAATATTTAGGGGTGACATATGTATATTTTTCAGAAGGGATTTAATTTCGGGCAGGATGGTCCCGGTAATCGTCTGGTCTACCATTTACAGGGCTGTAATATGAAATGCATCTGGTGTTCCAATCCGGAAGGTATGGGCAGGATCGGCGGAAAAGAATACAGTGTGGATGAGCTGTTTAGGGAGTGCTGCAGGAGCAGATTGATGTTCTATGGTGGCGGAGGTGTGACTTTTACCGGTGGAGAAGCAACTCTGCAGGCAGATGAACTGATAGAACTTTTAAAGAAATTGAAAGAAGCGGGGATTCATACCGCCATGGAGACCAATGGAACCTCATGCCGCCTTACGGAGCTGCTGCCTTTCATTGACTATCTGATGATGGATTTCAAGCATTATGACAGTGAGGTGCTGAAGAAATATACCGGTATGGGTAATGAACAGATCAAAAGGAATTATGAGACTATCTGCAGTCAGGCGCGACAGATACATGTCCGGATTCCGTTGATTAATGGGATCAATACGGATGCTCCGGAAGGATTTGCTGTGTATTTGGCAAGTGTTCAGAATCCTAATGCAGTATATGAGTTTTTGGCGTATCACGAATACGGAAAGGATAAGTGGACAGAAAAGTATCAGGTCAAAGATGGTTTTGTTGACCGGGAGAAGATTCAGTGCTTTAGGGACGCATTCGCAGAGTATGGGTTGAAAGTGATTGCCACGTAGAAGCAGTAAATCTGAATATGTGGAAACAGACTATCGGGAAATACATAATGAAAATAGTAAATGACAAGATCATAAGGAGGTCAAACATGTTTACAATTTACAAAAAAGGTGAGATTACGGAAATGGCAAAGGCACTTTTTCAGGAAGAACGTGCCATCAAGAGACTGGATGGCTGGTTTTTGGCTAAGGAAACGGAGCGCCTGAATGAGGAAAAGTATCAAGGCATGCACCCGGAGGTAAAAAAAGCACATCTACTATGCGATGTAATGGGTACGATTCCGCTTAACTTAAGTGAGAATGCAATTTTTGTTGGAACACAGAGAGATGCATTTGCAAAGAGCTATGCGTTGATCAATCCTTCTTTTACCGTAGAAGGGTTTTCCGGGTATTGTAATCCTACCGCAATCTATGATGATATAGAGCCCAATGAGGAATTTGCGAAAGAACGAATTGAGAGCATGCGTGCATATATGGAAAAGACGCCCATGGTAAGTATGCTGAATGAAGTCTACGGAAAAGCAGAGGATTACACAAAGGAAGTTATCTTTTTCGTGGAGCAGGTAACGGGACATGTGATTCCGGATTTTCGTACCGCCCTGAAAGTGGGCGTGGATGCATTGATTGCAGAAGCGAATCAGAAAGCAGCAAGCTTGAAAACAGATAGATCGGAAGCTGACCAGGCTGAGAAGGCGGCCTTCTACGAAGCGGCAGCAGTTGCATTATCAGCCGTAAAAATTGTAATTAGTAGATATGTAGAACTGATCAAGGAGCAGAAATTGACTTGTAGCCCCAAAAGAAAAGAACAGTTGGAGTATTTAGAAAAATCATTGCTGCAGATTTCCGGCGGCGGTGCTACAAATCTGTATGAAGCATTGCAGATGTATTTAATCCTATGGCAGATTATGTGTATGGAACAGGCACCCAATCCATATGCTTTCTCCGTGGGTAATGCAGATCGCATTTTTGAACCATACCGCAACGATTTATCCAGAGAAGAAGCGGCAGAGCTTTTCAAACACTTTCTTGTGTTTTATAATGTAGGTGACAGAAGCTGGGCTATTTCCCAGAATGTGATCGTCAGCGGCCGGGACAATGCGGGCAATGATCTGACCAATACCATGTCGTATGCTATTATGGATGCATATTATGATATGAATCTGCCCCAGCCCATTCTGTCTGTGAAGTTACATAAGAATTCGCCGGCAAAGCTTTATGAGGAAATGGGACGATTCTTCTTTACGCCGGGGGCACTGACACCATCTTTGTTTAATGATGATGCATTGTTTGCGGTATTGGAAGCACATGGTATTGAAAAAGAGGATCTGCCGGATTATTCCGTAGCAGGCTGTCAGGAGCCTCTGATCATGGGCAAGGACAATGGCAACACCACCAACAGCTGGCTGAATCTCCCCAAAGTATTGGAAATGGTGTTGACAGGCGGTGTATCTACGGTTACCGGCGAAAAGCTGATGGAGACACAAGGCTGCGAATTGAGCGAGGTACGTAAGGCATTTTATGACACACTGAATAAAGTGATGGATGAAATGGTGACCGCTGCAAATGGTGCATCCACTGCATTAGCAGAGCTGAAAGTACCATTTTTAAGTGCTTTTATGGGTGGTTTGGAATATGGTGCGGATATGCGTGATACCGTAAGACAGGGCACAAAGTACAATGGCAGCGGGTGTTTAGTGCATGGTTTGACAGTGCTGGCAGATTCCTTTATTGCCATTGATAAGTATGCGGAAAAATATTCTGACGGCAAAGAGAAATTAATTGCAGCGATTCAGAACAACTTTGAAGGATATGAGGATATCAGGGAATTCCTCTTATCCTGTCCGAAATTTGGCAATAACATCGAGGAAGTGGACAGGGAAGCCGCAGAGATTGCAAATAAAGTGGCAGATATGCTGCGCTCCAAGAAGAATTATTTGGGCAATTCCTTCCGTCCTGATTTCTCCAGCCCTTCCACCCATTTGACTTATGGCTACTGGGTAGGTGCTACTCCGGACGGACGTAAGAGCAGAGATATGTTAGGCTATGGTGTGGATCCGCTTTACGGAGAGGCATCAAATGGTCTGGGCTTTAGAATCCTGTCCAATATGAATCTGCCTTTTGAACAGTTCAATGGCGGATATGCCTCCCATTTAGGTGTGGACCCTAAGTATTTCAAGGGAGAAACCTACGAGGAGAAGGGTGCAGAATTTTCCCAGAATATTATTCAGCCATTATTCTTTAATGAACTGAAGGAAGGAGTGTCACCATTCTATCTGTATGTGAATGTGACCACACCGGAGACACTGAGAAAGGTTTTGGAAAATCCGAAAAAATATGCACCCAGTGGTGTGTATATCATGAGAATCCACGGAACCTTCGTGAATTTCTTAGATTTATCACCGGCAATCCAGAAGGATATTATTACCAGACTGGATCTGCAATCCACACATATGGGGTGCTAAAGGAATAAATGAAAACAAAAAGAATGACGGAATGTGATCCTTCAATGGGGGATGCACTTCCTTAAGGAAGGGGCAAATATGTACGCAATCGGAATTGATATCGGCACCACAAGTATTTGTGGTGTCGTAGTAGACACTGATACAGGGAAAGTGGTAAAATCCCGCACAGAAATGAGCAATGCCTTTATTCCTACAGAAAATGCATGGGAGAAGATTCAGGATACGAAAAAGATCATTGCTCTTGCGATGGAAATATTAGAAAGCTTTGCAGATTATCCGGCGGTAGTTATCGGGATGACCGGACAGATGCACGGTATCGTATATGTAAATGCAGACGGAAAAGCTGTGAGTCCTCTTTATACCTGGCAGGATGGCAGGGGCAGTCTGCCTTATCAGGGAACTACCTATGCGGAGCACTTAGGCAGCTTTGCAGGGTATGGAAATGTAACGGATTTTTATAATAAAGTTAATGGTTTGCGGCCTGCAGATGCGGTAGCTCATTGTACCATCATGGATTACCTCGGCATGGTGCTTTGTGGCTTAAAGAACCCTAAGATACATACCACAAATGCTGCCAGTTTAGGTTGTTTTGATCTGAAGAAGAAAGCTTTCACCTATGAGGTGGGTGCGGAAATCAGTGATGGTTTTGATATATTAGGAGAGTATAAAGGCATCCCAGTCAGTGTGGCAATCGGTGACAATCAGGCCAGTGTATTTTCTACGCTGGCAGATGAGAAGGATATACTGATCAACGTGGGAACCGGCAGTCAGGTGTCTGTGGTGTCTGATGATATTAAGACCGGGGAAAATATTGAGTCAAGACCTTACTTTGACGGCAAATATTTGATTGTAGGTGCGGCACTTTGCGGCGGCAGAGCTTACAGCATGTTGAAGGATTTTTATAAGGATTTTCTGCAGGCAGCAGGGATAGATGATGTGGATGTGTATGCAGTGATGAATCGGATGCTTGCGGAAAATGTTGCGTCGAAGGGACTTAAGGTGGACACCCGCTTTGCGGGCACCAGAAAGAAGCCGGATATATGTGGCGGCATCAGTGGTATTACGGAAAGTAATTTTACACCGGTAAATCTGACCTATGGATTTTTAGATGGCATGATGGAAGAACTGTACACCATGTATAAGCAGATGGGTGAGAAGCGAATCAATTTAGTAGGCTCCGGAAACGGTATTCGAAAGAATGCACATTTGGTTAAAATTGCGGAAGGTAAGTTTGACGGCAAACTGAAAGTGCCTGAACACATGGAAGAAGCAGCATACGGTGCGGCTTTGTTTGGATTGGTAGCATGCGGCGCATTTGAGAGTGCAGAACGTGCACAGACATTGATCAGATATGAAGGAGTCAAATAAAAAAATGATAAAAGAACCGATATTTTTTGAAAGAAACCGTGTGTGGCGTGTTTATACCGGCGGGAAACTGTTTGAGGGAATGTGGGGGGATGAACCTGCAGATAATTTTTATCCGGAAGAATGGATCGCCTCTTCCGTCAAAGCATTGAACAAGAACAGTGTGTCTGATAAGGAAGGACTTTCCAAGCCTGTAAACAATGATAAATATTTTGATGAAATGCTGGCAGAGGATCCGGAAGCAATGTTGGGCAGCAGCAAGAAAATGCGTATTTTAGTAAAGATTTTAGACAGTGCAGTGAGACTGCCGGCACAGGCCCATCCGGACAAGGCATACTCCCGAAAGTATTTCCAATCAGAATACGGCAAGACTGAAAGCTGGCTCATATTGGACACCAGACCGGATGCAAGGCTGTATTTCGGATTCAGGGATGGCGTTGACAGGGAGACTTTTGCAACAGCAATTGATGAAAGTCTGACAGATAAGGATGCCATGGAAAGATTGATGGAGTACCGGACTCCTCAGAAAGGTGAATTTTATTTCGTACCTGCAAGGACCATTCATGCCATCGGTGCAGGCTGCCTGATCCTGGAAGTGCAGGAGCCTACGGACTTTACCATTCAGCCGGAGCATTGGTGCGCAGATTACGCATTGTCCGATCAGGAGATGTATTTGGGACTTTCCAAAGAAGAAGCTGTGGACTGTTTTGACTTTGTCCCGGCACCGGATACAAAGCTGATCCCTGAAGTCATTTCAGAGAGCGATGGTGTGATCGTGGAAAATCTGATTGGACCTAAAACTACGGATTGCTTTGTGATTAACCGGATTCATTTAGATGGCGGTAGGAAGTGTCTGAATATCCCGGACAGCTATGGAGTGTATATTGTGACTGAGGGCAGTGGATGCATAGAAGGTGATGGCTATCGGCGTGAATTAAAGAAGGGTGATTATTTCTTTATGCCGGCCTGTGAGATGGGCAAGTATCGGATCAGTGGGCAGATGCAGTGCGTGGAGTGCTGGTAGGGGAAAATGTACTATTGATAAATTATGGAAAGGTTCAAACAGCTGATGAGAATTTTCTCATCGGCTGTTTATAGTAAAAGTAGATAAGGCCAATTTGGGCGATCCTTGGCCGAAATTGGCAGTGCAGCATCCAAACCCTGGATGGGAGAGTTCCCGGACAGGTTTTCATCCACGTTAAAATGTCCGATAACAGTGCCGTGTCTTTCTACAGAGCGGGCCAGTGTTTTTTTGCAGATATTGACCAGCCTCTACCAATCCAATCAGGTGTATGAAAAATCATATTATCAATCTTTTTAAGAAGGAATATGGAGTGACTCCCTATGATTACCTGACGAAAAAGCGGATTGAAAAGGCACAGTGGTTGTTAGAGTCCACATATATAAGGCTTTTGTAAAGGTAACAGGGCAGGCTCCCGGTACCTGGAGAAAGGAGAAACGTGAGGGATGGTAGGCGGAGAAGTAATGTATGCGGAAATGTATTAAAGGGACTTATGTTTGTTGGAGCGAATGCTTCAGGAAAAACAAATGCAATTTTGGCTATTACAACAATTTTTGATTATCAAGTGGAAACTAAGCTATGCTCCATTTGTTGGCAAATTCCAGAGATAATGAAGGATAAGACAGGCAAGGGTTGTTGTTATTAAGTTATCCTTCTATTGAAAGCTTTACTGTAAGCAATTTTGAAAAGAATTGCTTTGAAACACGAATTGATACCGGTAAAAATCTAAAGGAATATGCACATCAAAATAATTACAATCATCAGAAGATAAATGAAGAAACATTGCTCTTTGCTGTGAAAGAATTATTGTGTGCATTAGATATCATCGGAGATATAAGTTTGGATATTGACGATTTTAGCACCGATAATAGAAAAATCTATGACTTTGAAGAGGAGGAATTTAAGAATTCAAAAGCGTACAGGTTATTAGGGGTATTGGTCATAGCCTTAATTGATCTGGGATTAATTGAAATATATGAAGAAGCGTAAAGATACAGCCGATGAAAATTTTTTCATCGGCTGTTTATACCATGATATTTTTCCTACCCAATCCTCGGCACTTCCGTCATTCTCAAGTTGGTACATCCGTAAGGAATCATATCCACTTCATGTACGTCACTGATCGGTTTTCTTGAAACTGGCAATCTGTCGCAATGCCCATTATTAAATCTCCAGTCAATCTCAGCCACCTTTGCCTTGAGGGATACAGGGGGCTTTTCGGGGCAGAAGGGTCTGTCATACGGATGTTCACAGACGCTGAATTCGGTTCCGGAAAGGCCGTAGTTCCACTTAGACATGGGATAAATGTAGTAGTCGCAGTAAGGATATTTGCGTTCCACGCCATCCTTTGTATATTCCACAGGCTCCCATTTTTCTTCTATCGGGATAGAGTAGAATAAGGGGCCTCTGCGCACGCAGACCATATCCTCCGGGCGGTTTATGAGTGTAGTTTCAAAGGTTAGTGAAACCTGAATAGTACTGCAGCCATTCCATGTTCTGTGTAAATGATGGAAGGTTCCGCAGGGAACCGTTTCGCCCTCAACCACAGCAGAAGCTGCAAAGCCCGGAATGCGGATGGAGAAGGTAAAATCCACCGGAGCATCTGCTGTAATTTTATAGGTGAACTGACCGCGGAAGGGATATTCTGTGATCAGTTCGCAGGTTACCGGAACACCGGAGATCTGGGTCTGAAGCATGGCAGGCGCAAGTGCACAGGAGGAGATACCGGCTTTTGAGTGCATAAATGTTGATAAGGCAACTTTGGGCCATCCTTGTCCAAAGTTAGAGGTGCAGCATCCAAAGTGAGGTTCTAAGCCAAAGGTGTGGGCAACATTATTATTTGTCCGAAATGGCTGTTTTGACATAGGGAAACAAGCAACTTGATTGATCATCTGGTCATACTGGTGAGTCCACATGTCAGGACTGATGCTTGCAGGGAGGGAATTGTAGGCCAATTCCTCTAAACGGTCCAGCCATTTTGGGTTGCCGGAAACAGCAAATAAATATTCATAAGAGAACATCAATTCTACAATACTGCACAACTCTGCACCCTGGATGGGAGAGTTCCCGGACAGGTTTTCATCCCCGTTAAAATGCCCGATAGCAGTGCCGTGTCTTTCCGTTAAGTATTCCCAGGCCATATCAGCAAATTTTTCCGGATCCTTACCGGTGATCAGAGAAGTCAGTGCTTCTGACTTAAGCATCATAGCAATATTTACGATGTGGGAGTAATAGTCCCAGCCATCACTGCAGGCATCCAATGTTTTTGTCTCAAAGAGAATTTGCCAGTCAAAGCCTTGCAACTGTAGTTTCTGTGCAAGAACTAAGAGCCAGTCCTCGTTTGTCTTTTCATAAAGCCAGTAGATTGCTATCAGCCCCTCGAACCAACGGGCAGCCCCCCAGTTGCGCAAAGTATGTGCATTGATATGTTTGCTAAATTGCTTTAGGCATTTAGCGATTACTTCAGGGATTCGTTCATCACCGGAACAGTCTCCGTATAATGCAAGGACTTTCGTAATGAGAAGCACCGCCCAGGTGTCATAATTTGCCCGCTCAGACTGGCTGCAGGGACAAATCCAGCCGTCTTCATTTTGGGAGGAAATGATGGCATCAATGTATTTCTTTGCCCGTGCGATCATGTCCTCATCTTCCAACAAATATGCCATCGGAATGAATCCGTCCAGCCAGTAGGGGACTCTTTCCCAGCCCTCGCATGTACCGCCGATCCAGGCGCTGTCCCGGACATCGGGCCATACTTTGTCTAAATTGCCGCACAATCCTTGCGCCTGCGTACGAAGCTGAGTTTTCAGCCAGCCGGTGGGCTTTAATTCGTTAGATGTAAAAAAGTTGTATTTTTTCTGTTGATACATTGTGGAGTTCCTCCTGTGAGATGTATATATAGAGTGGAAAACTATTTGAGTTCCAGGATGATGCAAGAATATTCCATTTGGGGACGCTCTCGCTCCGTTCTCGGTCGTAGCGGACACTAAGAAATTTTCAGCGTTTACACTTGAAAATTTCAAGTGCCGACGCCTCAAAAGGCCCCTTCATTGGAATATTCTTGCATCATCCTGGAAATTAAAATAGTTTTATAAATATATATTTAAATTATCACATAAAAATTTGAATAACAATTGAAAATAGTAATATAAGCATTGCAAATATCACAATTCTTTTGTAATATAAAAAAAGAAACAAAAAGGAGAAAAAGTGATGTTGGGAATCGATTTAAATCAACCGGTGGAATTTCATCATGCTTCTATGAGGTATTTTAAGGAAGGGGAGTATCATATTACCAGGGTGTGCAGTGATGATGTGTTGCTTATGGTATATGAAGGGGTACTGTGTTTTGAGGAGGATGGCAGGCTTTATGAAGTACATCCGGGGGAATATCATATTCAGAAGCATGGGAGCTATCAGCGTGGAACAGAAGCAAGCAGTGTCCCTCAGTATTTGTATGTGCATTTCTGGGGAGAGTGGGCTGAAGGAACAAATATTTTGCCTCGGTCTGGGAACTTTTCCTGTGAGAAGCTGTTTGAGCTGATGGAAAAAATGGATGTATTGTCTCATAGTGAGAGTACTTTGACAGAGCGGACCAGTGTTTTTTTGCAGATATTGACCAGCCTTTATCATACCAATCAGGAGTATGGGTTTGTCAATCATATGGCTGACTATATTTCCAAAAATGTGCAGCATCCGGTGTCGCTGGCAGAATTGTCTGCAGAGTTTAATTACAGCAAAAACCATATTATCAATCTTTTTAAGAAGGAATATGGAATGACTCCCTATGATTACCTGACGAAAAAGCGGATTGAAAAGGCACAGTGGTTGTTAGAGTCCACAGGTGAGACCATGGACGCTATCGCATCCCAATGTGGTTTTTCAGATTACTCGCATTTATATAAAGCTTTTATAAAGATGACCGGGCAGGCTCCCGGTACATGGAGGAAGGAGAAATTAGCTAATCCCTATGGGCAGGGTCATGGTAGTTCTTTTTGATATGCCTTAGGTGTACATCCGTTTCTTTTTTTAAAGAAACGGATGAAGTAGTTTACATCTTTGATTCCAACAGCCTCTGCCACCTGAGAAATATTCATAGCTCTGTTTCGCAGCAATTCCTTTGCACATTCATTGCGGTAATTTTGAATATACTCATTGATACTGCAGCCAAAATTATTTTTGGCGATTTCATATAGGGTGCTTCTACCAATGTTGAATTGGCGGCACAACTGCGTGACGGATAAGTCCTCTTTTATATGTTCTTTAATATACAGGTCGATGCTGAAAGCCATTCCCTCTTTTTTGATACTGATGATACTGTTGAGCCAGATATAGTTGGCACACATTTCCAATAATTTCGCAATGGATTGTATGTATTCATCTGTGTGATAGCTGATTTTCATAAGTCCGCAGGTCAGGATATCTGCATCAACATGATACGTTTTTACAACCCTCTCCAAATTGGCTAAAAGTGCAGTTTTATCCTGACAATCGGTTATTTGCCCAAAAAGCATATAGCCCAAGATCACATTGTTGTAAATAATCGGTGTGGCCACTTCAATAAGCCCCATATGGCAGTGGTAAATGTAGGTCTTTTTGGTAGCCTTACAAATTCGAAAAGCTTCTTCATCGTTTCTAATACATTCCGCAGTCAATTCCTTGTTTTTTCGTATTTCTGTGCAGAATTCGCACATGGTCTTCGGGTAAGAGCAGATTAAATTTTCTTTCTCATCATAGATACTGATCAGAGTATTTGTGATGTTATAAAAGTATTGCGCCAGCTGCAGCAGTTCGGTTTTGTTGGTACTGATATACATATGTTCATCTCCGGTTAAAAGTGCTATTTTTCAGATAATTTATGAGTGTATTATAAATCTACTGTATGATAAAATCAAGAAAAAAGGAGGAAAACGCATATGTGGTATACGAACAGCTATCGTCGTCATTTGTGCGATATGCATATTGATGACTGGGATGAAAGCTTTTTATCTGAATTTTCACCGGAAGAGTATTATGAAAATCTGAAAAAAGCTAATATCCAGAATGCCATGCTGTATTTTCAATCTCATGTTGGCTTGTGTTATTATCCTACGAAAGCCGGGAAGATGCATGGTAGATTTCGGGGTAAAGAAGATGCGATGCGGCGTCTTGTGCGGTTATGCAGGGAGAATGGAATCACTGTTACCGGATATTATAGTTTGATTTATAACAATTGGGCACATGACACCCATCCAGAGTGGAGAATGGTAACACCGGAGGGTAAGTCTTTAAGAGAGACCAGCACCGAGGTGGTTGCAGAATTTGCCGGTAAAGGACTCTGCCGCTATGGTCTGTGCTGTCCCAATAATAAAGAGTACAGAGATTTTGTAAAGATGCAGATTGAAGAAATGGCGGAATATTTTGAATTTGACGGAATGTTCTTTGATATGCCATTCTGGAATCATTTTTGCTATTGCGATGCCTGCAAAGAAAGATGGGCAGAAGAAGTGGGTGGAGAATTGCCCACAGTTCGGGACTGGAGTGATCCGAATTGGCTGCTGCATGTGGAGAAACGTCGTCAGTGGATGGGCGAATTCGCACAGTTTGCGACGGATGAATCAAAACGGGTGGCACCCCATGCCAGTGTGGAACATAATGTTGCTTTTGCAGGTCTTCCTAATGCAGAGAGAGGGTTGGCAGAGGAGGTGCTGCAGGCTACAGATTATGCAGGAGGAGATCTATACGGAGACATTTACAGTCATTCTTTTATCTGCAAACTATACAAAAACGTAACAAAGAACCAGCCCTTTGAAAATATGGTTGCCAGATGTACGCCCACATTGTCAAAACATACCACTACAAAATCGGAAGATACGCTGCGAAGTGCAGTCATGGTGACAGCAGCCCACCATGGTGCAACGCTGATGATTGATGCCATTGACCCGGTTGGAACCTTTGACAGTCGTATTTATGACAGGATGGGGAAGGTTTTTGCAAAGGAAGCCTGTTATGAGAAATATTTTGAAGGTGATATGGTCGAGGATATAGGGATTTATTATAGCCTCAGAAGCAAGTTCAATGCTTACGGTGAAAACTGGTGTAATCATGGAGCCAGTGTAAATTCCGTAAAGACCATGATCATGAATCATATTCCAAATGGAGTTGCAGGGAGCTTCCGATTCCTGGATGGATATCAGATTTTGATGGCACCTCAGCTGACGGAGGTGGATGCAGGTGAATATGAAAGAATCATTGATTATGTACATAAGGGTGGACAATTATATATAAGCGGCAGTGACTGTCACGGTCTCTTAAAGGCATTCTTTGGTGCAAAGATCGTAGGAAGGACCAAGGAAAAAGTAGTATATATTGCACCGAATGAAAAGGCCGGCGATACTTTTGGCTATTTCAATGGAAAATACCCAATGCATTTTGAAGGAACAGCACCGATTGCGGAAGGCATGGATCCGGACAAGGTGATAGCTACCATTACACTGCCTTATACCAATCAGGATACCATTACCTTTGCATCTATTCATTCCAATCCGCCGGGAATTGCTACGCAGATTCCGGCAGTGGCAGTGACAGGGTATGGAACAGGTAAGGTAATCTGGTCCGCACTTCCTATCGAGGAAGTAGACATGTATGATTACCGCAGAGTTTTGCTGAATCTGTTTGAGAAATTCTTTAGATTCCGACAGACTATAAAATCCGATGCACCAAAGGATGTGGAGATTACAGGTTTTAGGACGCAGGAAGCGGTTTATGTGAATGCTGTACTTCTAAACGAGGATTACAAAGCAAGAAGAGTAGAAAACTTCAGCGTATGGGTCCGCTGTGATAAAGAGCTTGCAGCAGTGCTGCGTTTGTCAGATGAATCGTCCATTGACTTTGGATATGAGGATGGATATGTAAGGTTTGAAGTCTCTGATTTGGATATCTTTGAGATGTACAAGGTTGTTTATTGATCGGTATAAAGTTGTTTATTGATGCTCGGGGGCCTATATTACAAAAAAATCTTCTGAGACCCCGAAATTATAAAATTACGGGGTCTGGGCAAATGTTTGCTATGAATAAGAGTCTAATTTATGTTTTTGGCGCTCAAAATCACCCAAAAAGGGGATCTATATGAAAATTTTTTTCGTATAGACCCCAATGCCGCATTTATGCGGTTTTCCGTGTTTCGCACACATTAAAAATATGATAAAATTTCGAAAGGAGAAACATTATGTCAATTGCAAAGAAACTATTGGAAGAAGGAAAAGGAATTTATCGTCTAGCCCCGACCTGGGTGCCCAGAGCATTCTGCCGTCCGGGTAAAAGAATCAAACTGCATCCGGATGATTATTATGTGTTTGGTCTGGAGAGAGGCGGCGTGGACGAGCGATGGTTTGCATCCACCACATGGGCAGAAAATGGTCCGGGAACGCCGGAGGACGAGGGCTTAAGCTACATCGTATCCGCAGATGGCAAGGAGCGTATTTTGCTGCGTGATGCAGTGGATGAATTGAAGGGAGAAGTCATCGGAGATAAACTTTGGAATAAATATCAAAAATGGCCCATGTTCTCCAAGTTCTTTGATAATGCAGGCCCATTGCCGCACCACATTCATCATCGGGATGAGCATGCGAAAAGAGTGGGAGCGGATGGAAAGCCGGAAATGTATTTCTTCCCATCTCAGTGCAATAACCATGGCGGGGAGTTTCCCTTTACTTTCTTTGGTTTGAATCCGGAAACCACCAAGGAAGAAATGAAAGAGACTCTAATGAATTTTGCTAAGGGGGACAATAAACTGCTTGATTTGTCCCGTGCTTATAAGATCACTTTGGACACCGGCTGGGATGTACCGCCGGGAGTGCTGCATGCACCTGCCAGCCTTTGTACCTATGAGCCTCAGTTTGCAAGTGATGTTTATGCAATGTACCAGTCAGTGTTATACGGCGGACACTGTGTCTCAGAAGATCTGTTGTGGAAAAACTGCCCTGAAGAAGAGAAGGGCAATTATGACTATTTAATGGATGTCATTGACTGGGAAGCAAATGTGGATCCTAATTTCCACAAGAATCGTTTCATGGCACCAAAGGTAATCTGGGAAAACGAAGCAGGCTGCGAAGAGTGGATTTGCTATAAGTGTAAAGAAGTAAGTGCCAAGAGACTGACCATTTATCCGGGACAGAGCATCAATGTCAAGGATCAGGCGGCATATGGCATCATCCTGTTACAGGGACATGGCACGATGGGTGTTTGGGAGCTTGAGACACCCACATTGATCCGTTACGGGGAGCTGACACATGATGAGTATTTTGTAACGGAGAAGGCAGCAAAGGAAGGTGTGGTGATTACGAATACGTCTACTACAGAACCTATCGTGATGCTGAAGCATTTTGCGGAGAATCCGGAGCTTGGTTTGTAAGTAGTAAATAAAAGTCTCATATTTAAGAGAGGGATGCTTCGAGGGTTTTATAAAGAATGGGCGACTGTTTAGGTCGCCCATTCTTTATGGAAGCTTATAATATCTCTACCGCCCAGCAATTCTCATAACTTTCGCCAGCCCCCAGAGAGATCAGATTATCCTGGGTCTCTAAATTCTCAATCACACCTTTTCTGGAAGGCAGGGAACTCCATGGCTCAATGCAAATATAAGGTGCATCGGTGTGAGGCATATGCCACAAGCCTAAATAAGCCATATCCGGATAGCTGACTTGAATTTTTCTGCTGCCTTTATCAGAACCCAGCGTGATCTGACGGGGCATGTCAGTGAGAATGATGGCATCTTCATC
>JAZPYS010000068.1:0-4392 GCA_045544275.1 Acetatifactor sp.
AGCCCAGAAAGCCCTCAAGAAATTCCACTCCGACCCACTCGGCACACTCACCGAAAAACAACGCAGCATCTACCTCGACCTCCCATCCGTCTTCACCACCCGTGAAGGCCTCTCCATAGCCCTCCAGCACTCAATGTCAGAACGCACATTCAAAGACTGGATCAAGACAGCCATCTTCAAGAAACTCGACTACGGAACCAACGAAAAACGCTACAAATAACATAAATTCCTACCCCTTTGCACTCTCTGCACTCTTCGCATTCTTCCACCAATTCCCTCACCCCAAAGTGCAGAGAATGCAGAGAATGCAATCGGGGTTGATAAATCCAAATCTTTATGATTACATTTGCAGAAAGAAACACGGAAAACGATATGGAATATACCGTATATTGTGACGAAACCTGTCACCTCGAACACGACAACATCAAGCCAATGGCTCTTGGAGCCGTATGGTGCCCCAAAGAAGCAAAGGACGAAATCTTCAAAAGACTGCGCGAGATCAAGATTGAGCATGGTCTGAAACCAACCTGTGAACTAAAGTGGAATGCCGTATCATCAGCAAAACTAGCATACTACATTGACGTCATCAACTACTTCTTTGACAACCAGGATCTGCATTTCCGTACAGTCATAGTTCCAGACAAATCCGTGCTGAATCTCTCTGAGGCAAAAATGTCTCACGACTCTCTGTATTACAAACTGTACTTTGATCTTCTCAAGACCATCATCGAGCCGAAGTCATCATATTACATCTACCTTGACATAAAGGACACAAACAGTCAGGACAAGGTAGAGAACCTGCAAGCACACTTAAATCAATCCCATTATGACTTTGACAGAAACATGGTAAAGAGGATCCAGCAAGTACGTTCACATGAGATAGAACTTGTCGGACTTGCCGATTTTCTAGTCGGTGCAATTTGTTACGTCCATAGAGGATTACAGACCAGCACTGCCAAACTGGCCATAATCGAGAAGATAAGGGAGCGCTCAGGCTACAACCTCCTTCAGAACACCCTCTACAAAGAGGACAAGATGAACATATTTATTTGGAAAGGAGTGAAGTAATATGGCCATATCATTAGACAAACTTCCAAGAATCATAACTTTGGAAGAATACGGAGGCAACTATCAGGCATACATAGATGCAATCTATGATGTCTTCTTTCGGGATTTTATACAACATAAGGCCACATTCGGAACCAACAAATTGAATCTAAGGTTCAAGCCTTTACAGCAGAATCGTGCTTATGCATTCTATCACATGACTCACGTAGGAGAAGATGAGGACAACAGGCTCCCAGACCTCCGCAGATGCGAAAGAATGCCTTGGGCAAGACCGACTATTGAACAGGCTGAGGAAATGGGCCTGAAGTTCTGGGAGCAAGATCGTCGTAATGGAAGACGTATCTGTATTTGGTTAGAAGCAGAGAATAACGAAAACTATTTTGTGGTTCTATCTGTAAGGAAGACCTATGTACTTCTGCTGACTGCATTCTACGGGAATTACCCCAACTATGCCGCAAAGCGAGAAAAAGAATACCAGGCATGGAAAAAGAAAGTGGGTAGAGATTTCACGCCAGATGAACTCGTAAAGGACATCATGGCACGTATTCCTGATGATGAGGTGAAAGATGCTTCCATATAAAAAGCAAGGACCGCCTTGCGACGATCCCGTAACCTCCTTTGACAACATGGTCAATGAGATGATGCAAAGATACAAAAATTATTTTAACTAGTATCAAAAACTTTTGATATTTCTCCATTTAGAAGAACTTTAGTACCTCCTGCATCTTCAGCAGAATCATTAGCAACATCTATACCTGATTTAAATACAGTCTCAAAAATCCGTCATGGCCGGCTCCGACCCGCCATCTATTCGTCATGCCCGACCTGATCGGGCATCTATCATACACCGTTATTTTGCAAAAATTACGGATAAAATCCACACTCTTACATTTCCACAAAAGAATATTCTGACACCTACAATCAGAATGTAAACACTTTTCACTATATTTGTTGTCGGATAGCGACAACGCTATCTGACAACATACGAATAAAATACGAAGCGTAATGCTTATCTTGTACTTGAAAACGTAGGAAATTTTCGAATAGATGCAAGGGTGGCATAGCGGTTCTTACGCTTTGCGTGGGCTGCTATTGTTACATTTGCATCTGTGGTTTCCTACGACCGTCAAGTATAGTGTGGCAGTTCAGCTCACGCTTCTTTTATTACTAGTAACATTTCGAAAAAATGAAAAATACACTCATCTCATTAGCACTACTTCTCTCTGTTGTAAGTTCTGCTCAAACAATCGGCGTTAGATCATTAGAACCTACTCAAATAGAAGAGGTGAAGTTGGAAGTATATGACACCACATTCGTCCATCTGGACTTTGCTAAATTAATAGATAATCCTAACTACTATAATAATCAGAAAGTATTGTTTTCGCCTAATATAAATGAAGAGAAAACATATGACTATTATGAAGGGTTTACAGTTGTTGAATATGCTGAAATGCTTGACTATCCTGATACAATTTGGATTAAGAAACGTAAGAAGATAAAGCCGGGAGATTATCAGGTAAAATATCCACTAGTTAATACATATATGCCTCATTATGTAGAAAATGGAATTGTTCGCAAACTATTCACTCCCGTTTCCATATTATATCCAACGATAAACAAACAAAGTGGTTTTTTTACTCCACGAGGACTTATTGATGGTAAATCTTTTACTATTACTGGAATTCGACATTCCTCAGTGGATAATACTGGTAGGCGTCTTTTTGAAATAACAATGTTAGATGAGAATGGACAAGTTGTTATCTTCAACTGTAGGGTGTATGTTGGGCTAAATAGTGTAAATGATTATAGCCCATCTATATTGATGATATCATACATTGATAAAATTTCAGAAAAGTATATTGGCAAGAAGTTTCATGCTAAAGATCCTACTTTTTTACGCACATACTTATTTAAGGATCTTGCGACCGGTAAATATGAGTATGCATCAGGTGATTTGATTTGTACAGATATTAGTCTGGTCAAAGGAAAAAAGAGCGATTCTCTGCTTTATGAAGATGATTATTTTGATTTCTGGTGCACAGATATAAGACTATTTTTTACAGATAGCACCGGGAAAGAATTTTGCGTTGATCCAAACATAGCTGCAGATACATATAGATATAGTATATCTGGCTTAAATAAGACTAATTTTGAGGGTTATGAGTACGGGAATATGTACTATGAAGTACAGTTGGAGGACCTCATTCTAGCAGAAGATTATTACGCCCAAAAAGAAGCAGAAAGAATTGCTGAGGAAAAAAGAATAGCAGAAGAGCAACGCCTTAAGGCAGAGAGAAAAGCAAGATTGACAAAGAAATATGGTAAAACATATGCAGATCTAATTATTCAAGGAAAAGTAAGAATCGGAATGACGGCAGAAATGTGTCGCGAGGCATGGGGTACTCCTGATGATATAAATCGTTCTTCTGGAAGTTGGGGCATGCACGAACAATGGTGCTATGACTGGGGAGGATACCTCTATATGGAAAATGGAAAACTTACATCTATTCAGAACTAATACCTTACTATTTAGAAAAATACTATGACAATGAAACCTTTATTCTCATTCTTGATTTCCTTCAGCATATTACTGCTTGGAATCTCATGTAACAACAATCCTCAGCCTGAAGAAGGTAAAGAATATGTCAAGGTAGAAAAGGGCATTTTATTACCTGTTCCTGATGCAAATGACAGTACAAAGTTTGACTATACCAAAGTCAAGGTCACATTTGAGTCAGACGGAGTATATATGCACACCAATGAGTTGATGCGTAATGCAATGCTTTCTGTAGAGTTCAAAACCCCACAATACAAAACTACATTCGGGTCCAAAGAGTACAACTCAAGGGTTGGACTGGATTTCAAGGATATGCATGATGGAACCTATGTATATTTTGCACCATACTCAGATTTTAGAAAATATACTCCATACTGGACCTGGGATGATGTGAAAGGTCTCCGCTTCGTATATCATCCAGAATCATACAAACCGGTATTTATTAGTCCATTGGATTATGAAACATACGACGAGTATGCAAAAGCACAGCAAGAATTAGGCTTTGAGTATGAGATAACCATCTATCGCGATTACCCAGACTTGGAGATACTGAATGATCCTGATTTCGAATCAGTATTTGAACTCTTTAGGGCACATACAACTAAATAGGTAGGTTGATACATATAACTAAACGGATCCTCGGCATGCATGTCGGGGATTTGTTATATATAAAGCGGCACTTGCCCTTGTCGTCTTTCTACGAAAGCCAACAAAGGCAACCATCTATCCCCACCGCACAGGCGAGACTTCAAGGACTGCAAGCAGAT
>JAZPYS010000069.1:0-5769 GCA_045544275.1 Acetatifactor sp.
CCAGTTGTTGACCATTTTACCGTCATTGTATTGGAAAGGAGCATCGTTAAATACAGTGGATAAGGTCATACCTGCACTGTCAATAGCCGGGGCATAAGCCGCCAATACCTTAAAGGTAGAACCGGGACCACGATAGGCTTCGGTAGCACGGTTGAAGGTCAGACGGCCTTCTTTATCACCACGTCCGCCGGACAGGGCAAGAACTTCTCCGTTAAACTGATCCATGACTACCACAGAAACCTGTGGCTGGATCACAAGTTCGATGCGTTCATCGCATTCATCACCCTCTGTCATCACGGAGGCTTTATATTGTTCGATTGCCTCATAGGCTTCTTCCTGACTTGGGAAAAGCAGGTCGAACTGGGCATCTACATTTTCCCGGAACCACTTGCTCATCATTTCCTTGCTGTAGTTTTGATGGGTCTCATCCGGCTTGTAAACAGTCAATGCATAATCCAACTCCCATTGGGGGTCATTAGGATAATTTTCAGGGTTGTTTACTTCTTCATCCACGATTGCCTGAAACACAGGATCCATGGTGGTATAAATGCGCAAACCGCCGGAGAAGAGCAGGAAATCTACATTGGCCTCGCTGTAACCTGCATTCAGCAGGTCCTGTTCCACATCATACTGGACAGCATCCTGGAAATAAGAGCTGCTGGAGTTTTCTTCTAAAAAAGTAATGTTGTGCCGTTCGATTCGAGAGTAAACATCATCAGCCATGGCCTCGTCATATTGTGCCTGGGTGATAAATTCCATATCCCGCATTTTCTTAAGGCATTTCCCGCGTCTCTCGGCATTTTTGTCCGGATGACTGATAGGGTTGTATTTGGAAGGATTCTGTGTAATAACAGCAATCGTAGCACATTCGGAAATTGTCAGGTCCTTGGCAGATTTGCCAAAGTATCTCTGTGCTGCAGCCTCTACACCCAGTGTGTTCTGCCCGGTGTTGATGGTGTTCATGTATCGCACCAGAATCTCGTCCTTGTCCAGGCGCTTGGTGACTTCCACAGCTAAATATTGCTCCTGAATCTTACGCTTGATCTTCTTGATCATATTGTCGCCTTCTTCCGTCCAATCGGTGAAGATGGTGTTTTTCAGGAGCTGCTGGGTAATGGTACTTGCACCTTGTGTTTCGTCACCCAGAGTCTTAAAGAATTGGTAGCCGGCACGAAGCATACTTAGGAAATCCACACCATTGTGTTCATAGAAGCGCTCGTCTTCGATTGCCACGATGGCAAGTCCCATATATTCCGATATTTCGTCTGCATCTACAATGATACGGTTGGAGTTGGTGGCTACCAGTTCGCCGATCTTTTTTCCTTCACGATCAAAAATATGTGTTGCAGCACCTGTAGGTGCGATCTGATTAATGTTGATTTGAGGAGTGGAAGCTAAAATGCCGTTATACATGCCGAATGCAACTGAGGCACCCCAAACGCCGATCATCAGAACTGCTGCCAGCAGAATGACAATCAGATTGAGAAAGAATTTTCTTCCCCATTTCTCTGATTTGGAATACAGAGCCTGCTGCTTGGCACGGACTCCTTTTTGTGTATAATTCATATATTCAGCCCTTTCTTTGTTTCAAAACCTTTATAGGAGTGATTATAACAAAAATAATTATGTAAATAAAGGTTTTTCACGAAATCTTTAGATTTATTCAGGTTTGTGGTATACTTTAGTAAATATTTTAAAAATTATGTGTGACATATAAACGGAGGAACAAAATGAAGCAGAATCAGGTGTCGGAATACCGTGTTCTTTTAGAGGGCGGTGAGGGAGAGATTGTGGAGAAGAAATCCCGCTTTATTGCAACGGTCAGGAAGGTTGAGTCGGAGGAAGAAGCGATTGCTTTTATAGAAGAAGTGAAAAAGAAATATTGGGATGCAAGACACAATTGTTCTGCATTTGTGATCGGCAGCAGAGCAGAGCTTACCAGATGCAGTGATGATGGAGAACCCAGCGGAACAGCCGGCCGCCCCATGTTGGAGGTGCTGTTGGGAGAGGGCATTCGTAATATTGCCGTGGTAGTGACCAGATATTTCGGTGGTGTACTGTTGGGAACAGGCGGGTTGGTAAGAGCCTACACTCAGGCTGTGAAGGAGGGAATTGCCAACAGTTTGGTGGGTAACATGTGCCACGGATTAGAAGTACAGCTAAAGACAGATTACAATGGCATCGGAAAAGTGCTTTACATTTTGACACAAAAGGGGATTACTGCCTATGAAAGCGATTATGGGGCTGATGTAGCATTAAAAATCCGTTTTAGAAGTGAATTGGCAGAAAGCCTGCAGAAAGAACTGATCGAGGCTACCAGCGGCCGGATACATTGGGAGAAGTTGGGCGACGGATACTTTGTATTTTGAAATTCATTGACAAACGCGAATCTAAAGACTAAAATAATTCTGAACATAGAATAAGTTGTTTGAAGAAAGCATTTTGAAAGGTAAGGAGAAATGCTATGGAAGAAATGACAAGACTTGAAGCAGTGCAGGAGATGCTGGATGCAAAGCAGTATACCAATTTGCGTCAGTTTCTGGGGGAATGGAATGAGGCGGATATCGCAGCATGCATGGATGAACTTACAGACGAGGATGAATTAAAAGTCTTTCGGATACTTCCCAAGGATCTGGCGGCGGACGTTTTTTCTTATCTGGAGATTGAGAATCAACAGATGATCATCACGGCCCTTACAGACAAGGAAACGGCGTATGTCATTAATAATCTGATGGCAGATGATGCAGCAGACCTTCTGGAGGAAATGCCGGCCAATGTGGTAAAGAAACTTTTGAAGAATGCGACGCCGGAAGTGCGTAATGATATTAATCAGCTGCTGAAGTTTCCGGAGGATTCCGCCGGAAGTCTGATGACTGTGGAGTTTGTGGATCTAAAGGAACATTTGACGGTTGCTCAGGCAATAGAACGCATCAGGAGAGTTGGTGTAGACAGTGAGACCATTAATAACTGCTACGTGTTGGATAACCAGAGGAAATTGATCGGAACTGTAACACTCAGGCACTTGCTTTTGAGTGGTGCCGATGATGTTATCGGCGACATTATGAATGAAAATGTCATCGCCGTAAATACTTTGATGGATCAGGAGGCTGTTGCCAACCAATTTAAAAAATATGATTTTACCTCCATGCCGGTAGTGGATAATGAAAACCGTTTGGTGGGAATTATTACAGTGGATGACATTGTGGATATTTTAGAAGAAGAGGCCACAGAAGATATGGAAAAGATGGCGGCGATCATGCCCGGTGATAAGCCCTATATGAGAACTTCTGTGTTGGAGAATTACAAAAAGCGAATTCCCTGGCTGCTTCTGTTGATGGTATCTTCCGCTTTTACCGGTGCCATCATAACATCTTTTGAGAAAGCTTTAAGTGTTAATGCAGCACTGATCGCATTTATTCCTATGCTTATGGGTACAGGGGGGAATGCAGGCGGACAGGCAAGTGTAACGATCATTCGTGGATTGTCTATGGGAGAAATAGAGTACAGAGATGTGCCGAAGATTATGTGGAAAGAAATCCGTGTGGCGTTTTTGTGCGGCCTTTGTCTTGGAGCTGCCAATTTTATAAAATTAATTTTGTTTGACAGAAGTGGTATGATGGTAGCATTTGCAGTAAGTCTCACACTGGTCGTAGTGGTGTTGATGGCCATGCTGATCGGCTGTGTGCTGCCTGTACTTGCCAAACGTATCGGGTTTGATCCCGCAGTTATGGCAAGTCCCTTCATTACGACAATTGTGGATGCCTTATCATTATTGATTTATTTCAGAGTGGCAATGATTGTATTGGGAATAACCGTCTGAGAGGTCAGGTGTACTGATTCGCTCCCATGAGAGCAGAAAGGCATGGTTTGTACAACGATGGATAGAAGCTGCTTGATGTTTGAAGAATTAAACCCTACTTTCATGTATGCGTGGAAGGTTCATGGAAATCGTAAGGAGAATTATCACAATCACGATTTCCTGCAACTGGTTGTAGTGCTGTCCGGAATGGGTAGATATAAAGTGGGTGAAAAAATATATTCTATTAAAGAAGGCGATGTGTTGATCGTTAACCCCACAGAATGGCATACCTCCCTAACGGTAGATACAGAGGAAGTGCCTACAAGGGAAATGATCATCGGTTTTTCAGAGATTCAGCTTCAGGGATATGAGAAAAATTATCTGCCCCTGGCAGGTGATGGACATGTGATGCATACAGCGGGTGAGGCGCGTCAGAAGCTTTTTAAGATATGTGCGTCCATGGAGTCCGAAAATACAGTAGATAAGCAGGGCAGATATTACATGATGAAGGCTTACCTGATGCAGCTGTTAGTACTTTTGACCAGGGAACAGGCTGAGCCGGTCAGTACATATCAGAGCTACTCTTTTGAGACCATTAATAAAAAGTATGTGGTAGAGCAGATTCTGAATTATTTTGAGGATCATTATAATGAAAAGGTGTCGTTGGATCGGATTGCTGAAAATATGTATTTAAGTCCCTTCTATATCTCTAAAATTTTTAAAAGTGAGACAGGGGATACGCCTATCCGTCATCTGATCAATATCCGTCTGGAAAAAGCGCGTGAGATTCTATTGGAAGATAAGGAAAGAAGTATTCAAGAAGTGGCAGCATGTGTAGGATACGATGATGCGTATCATTTCAGCAAGCTTTATAAAAAGCATTTTGGTGTGTCTCCCTCCCAAACACGCAAGAGTTGAATGTATTTTTTTGAGTACTTTGCTGAAAATGCATGAAAATGTATTTTCTTTATTGTGAGAATTTGATACAATAAAATCAGTGCATAGCAAACTATATATCGATAATGGAGGGTACCGATGAGATATTTTTTTGAATCTAAGGTAGAAAAGAAAGATAAGGGTTACATGATTCAGATTCCGTTCAATGTATGGGAAGTCTGTAAGCAAAGAGATGTGATTCAGGGGGAAGTTGTTCTGGATAATGCAATTATTAATTGCGAGCTTCTTCCTTTGGAAAAGGGCAATTATGAAATTCATATTTATGATGAAGATGCAGTAAAGGTTGATTTGAACAAGGTTCATAAGATATTGCTTCATGTAGGTGAAAGTTTGATCGTTATGGATCAGAACAGCCCCTACAGCTTTGAAAATCCGATTCGTAAGATCGACAGCATGGAAGTGATCATTCAGCCGGAAGACGGTCTTTGCGGACAGACTTGTGTGGCGATGCTTGCAGGTGTTACGATTGCAGATGTCATGACCGTTATGGATTGCAGAGAATGGCAGGCAACCATGGGCCGTGTGATTTCAGCGCTGAATTATTATGGTATCGATCACACAGATATCATTATGTATACAGAAGGAAGAGACTGCGTGCTTCCTAAGTGCTGTATCATGATGGAAAGAATGGGACGTTTCTGTCACTATCTTGTGCATTATGATGGCAAGTTCTACGATTCCAACCTTGGTGTGATGGATGAATACGATATGAGTAAATTGTTGGGATATTTAGAGATTAAATGTTAATCTGTTTGAATTTTGAAATTTGTGGGCCGGCTCTGTATGGAGCCGGCTTTTTTTAGGGTGGTGCGCCCGGCGGGCGCACGTTCTGGGCCTGGATCTTGCCAGAACAAGCATGATCTGTGCGGGGTCCGAAAAAGGTCATAAAAAATTTATAATTATAAAATTTTTAGAATCTGGCAAAGAATGTATTTACAAATCTTAACATATCATGTAATATATGTTTCATGAGCTGGCACTCTCTTAATGAGAGTGCTAACAAAAGAGAAAAA
>JAZPYS010000070.1:0-9786 GCA_045544275.1 Acetatifactor sp.
ACGGCCACTTTATAAGCCATTAGCCTATACAGGTACTCCGGCATCTGCCTATTGCCCAGCTCCCAATCCTGGACAGTACGGTAGGGAATTCCGAAATACTCTGCAAACTCCCGCCGGTTCATCCCTGTTTGTTTTCTCAACCCCACTAATTCTCTCCCAATTTCCATAAAAACCTCCAATACGCATGGCGTGTATGTATTGTAACATAATTGTTGCATAATTTCAATGGTTTTAAAAATGGTTTGGCGTAAAACAGCGGGCACTTTCGTGCCCGCCATTTTTATATTTCCCTTTTATATATTTACTTACAAACTCTCCACAAATCTCTTAAATGCAGCCTTTCCTTCCGCAGTTCTCTTATAAACACCTGCGTCTTCCAGTACCTGCATAAATACAATACCGATTTCGTCCTCGATAATCTTATCGATATTGGATGCATCAATCTTGTCATACTTACCGGAGAATTCCTCTACCCAGTCAGCATGCTTTTCCAGCACTTCGTCCCCCCGGATATCTGCGCCGGCCAGCATGGCAGCCTTCAGCTGTGCCATTTCATCCTTTAATCTCGCAGGAAGAACTGCCAGACCCATGACTTCGATGAGACCGATGTTCTCCTTCTTGATATGGTGAAGTTTTGCATGTGGATGATATACGCCCAGTGGATGTTCTTCGGTGGTGATGTTGTTGCGAAGAACCAGATCCAGTTCGTAATTGTCGCCCCGTTTTCTTGCAATCGGCGTGATGGTGTTATGAGGTTCCCCATCTGTATATGCATAAATAAACGCTTCTTCGTCCGTGTATTCTCTCCACTTGTTTAAAATCACGTCAGCCAATGCGATGATTCTGTCAGTATCCTTGCCGCTGAGTCTAATGACAGACATAGGCCATTGTACAATACCTGCACGCACATCCTCAAAGCCATTCACGGTAAAGGTATCTTCCACAGGAGCCTTTGCCATGGCAAATTCATAGTGTCCGCCCTGGAAGTGGTCGTGGCTTAGGATAGATCCTCCAACAATGGGCAAATCCGCATTGGAACCCACAAAATAATGAGGGAACTGCTTTACGAAATCAAACAGCTTGCAGAAAGTGGCATGTTCGATCTTCATAGGCACATGCTGTGAATTGAATACGATGCAGTGCTCATTATAATAAACATATGGAGAATACTGGAATCCCCATCTGCTGTCGTTGATGGTCACCGGAATAATGCGATGGTTCTGTCTTGCAGGATGATTCACACGACCTGCATAACCTTCGTTTTCAATACATAACAGGCATTTGGGATAACCTGCCTGCTTTGCATTTTTTGCAGCCGCAATGGCCTTGGGGTCCTTTTCCGGCTTGGACAGGTTGATTGTGATATCCAGATCGCCGTAAGGGGTCTCAGTCACCCATTTCTGATCCTTCACAATACGATATCTTCTGATGTAGTCAGAATTTCTGCTCAGATTGTAGTAATAATCCGTTGCTGCCTGTGCGGATTCCCTGTTATAAATATCCCAGAAAGTACGGATCACTTCGCTTGGGCGAGGCATGAGTATGCTCATAATCCGGGTATCAAACAAATCTCTGTAAGTGATACTGTCCTCGATGATTCCCTGCTCACATGCATAGTCTAACAGTCCCTTTAAGATTTCTTCCAGATCCTCAATCTGTACTTCGCATTCTTCGTTGTCACCCTGCCCGGAAACTTCGCCCGCAGCTTCTGTCTCTTCCATACCATCCAATTGGAAGAGCTCTAAAAGACGATTGGTGGTATAAATAACGTCTTCAGCCGGTACAAGGCCGGTGATGACACCATATTTAACTAATTTCTTGATGTATATATAAATCATGGCTGCTCCTTTTCATATCCCTTTTATTTGGGGCTGGGGCCTGTAACAAGAAATTATTTATTTAGACCCCGTATTTTCTTCTTTCCGGGGTCTTGGAATCTTTTTTTCTCAGACAGGCCCTAATTCATGTTTTTTGTCATTAAATCTTGCCTAAAGTGGGATCAGAATTCATATTTATTTTGTATAGACCCCATGAAGGTAAAACCATCCCGTCAAAATAACATTCTACTCCAATACTTTTTACTTTCGAAAAGAATACCTTCATTTATAAGAGACAAGGACCGTCACCGATTTCTACTACATAGAAGTCCGCTGCGTAGCCGATCTTTTGCTGGTATGCAGCACCAACTTCTTTAATAAAGGTATCGATGGCTTCGTCTTTTACAATACTTACAGTACATCCGCCGAAACCTGCACCTGTCATACGGGAACCGATGACGCCTTCTACCTTCCAGGCTTCTTCTACTAAAGTATCCAACTCGATACCGGTTACTTCATAGTCATCACGAAGGGAAACGTGAGAAGCATTCATCAGCTTTCCGAACAGTGCTACATCGTTGGCCTTGAGAGCTTCTACTGCCTTCATGGTTCTCTGGTTTTCATAAACAGCATGTTTTGCACGTCTGATACGTACTTCGCTGTCAATATTTGATTTATACTTTTCAAATTCTTCTTCGGTCAGGTCTCCGAGAGATTTGATATCTGCTACTTTCTGAAGCTCTGCCAGAGCAGTTTCACATTCTGCACGTCTTTCATTGTATTTGGAATCGCCTAAGCCCCGCTTCTTGTTGGAGCAGCTGATCACAATCTTTGCATTTTCCAGCTTGATGGGTGCATATTCATAGGAAAGATCTGCTGTATCCAGGAAGATTGCACAGTTCTCTTTACCCATAGCGATAGCAAACTGATCCATAATACCGCAGTTAACCATGTTGTACTTGTTTTCAGAATACTGTCCGATCAATGCCAGGTCCTGATTGCTCACTTCGAAACCAAACATATCTCTTAAGATGGAGCCTGTCAGAACTTCTACAGATGCGGAAGAAGATAAGCCGGAACCATTGGGAATATTGCCGTTCAACAGGATATCCATACCATTAGGAACTACCATGCCCTTCTCGCCGAATGCCCACATAACTCCCTTTGGATAATTAGTCCAGTCAGCTTCCGGATATGGTTTCAGATCATCTAAGGAGGATTCAATCACTCCAAGATGCTCAAAATTCATAGAATAGAAACGTAACTTATTGTCGTCCCTCTTCCTTGCAACTGCATATGTACCGATTGTTAGTGCACATGGAAATACATGACCCCCGTTGTAGTCAGTGTGCTCACCAATCAGGTTCACACGGCCCGGAGCAAAATACACTTTTGCGCCTTCCACATCGCCAAATACTTCTGCAAATTTTTTCAGAACTGTTGCTTTCATTGTAAACTCCCTTTCTTATATGAAAAATTTATACTATCATTTCCTTTTTATCTAAGTCTGCCTGCACTTTTTCCAGGTCCGCACGAATCTGAAGCTTCTGAGGACAAGCCTGTTCGCATTTCCCGCACTTAATACAGTTCTTGGCCTGTTTTGCGTCACCGAGACCATTTTCCCAGGACCATTTCACTGCATTGTAATTCTGATACATATGATAAGTATTCCATACCCTGAAGTTTCCCGGAATGTCTACGCCTGCGGGACATGGCATGCAATAACGGCATCCGGTACAGCCACTTTGCACGCGGCTGTTAATCAGGTCAACGATTTCCCTGATGGTAGCCTGCTCTCTTTCATTCAGCGCCTTAAAGCTGCCGAAAGTCTTTAAATTGTCTTCCACCTGCTCCATATTGGACATACCACTGAGCACCACCTTGACATTGGGAAGAGAACCTACCCAACGAAGGGCAAAAGATGCTGTGCTTGCTTCCGGATCCAGCCCCCGGAACTTAGAGGTGATATCTTCTGCAAAGGCTGCCAGAGAACCGCCCTTTACCGGCTCCATGATCACCAGCGGAATACCCAGGCTTTCCGTCAGGGCATACCCCTTCATACCTGCCTGAATCTCCGTATCCATATAATTTAACTGAATCTGGCAGAAATCCCAGTCACGATAGCGAAGCACTTCTTCAAACACTTCATAATCATCATGGAAGGAGAATCCCAGATAGCGGATTTTGCCTTCTTCCTTCAACTCTTCCAGGCGCTTTACCACACCCAAAGATACCATCTTGTCCCATTTATCCTTATTGACAGAATGCATCAAATAAAAATCTATATACTCCGTCTGCAGTTTGGAAAGTTGTTCATTGAAGATTCTGTCCACATCTTCCAATTTTTCTACAGACCATAAAGGCAGCTTGGTTGCAAAATAGAAGGAACTTCTGTCATATTTCTTCATGACACTGCCCACAAACACTTCACTCTCTCCATTATGATAAGGGTATGCCGTATCGTAATAATTTACACCCAGCTCATAAGCCTTGTCCAGCATCTTCTCCGATGCCTCCCAGTCAATCTTACCTTCTGCAGTGGTGGGGAATCTCATACATCCAAAACCTAAAAGGGATGTTTCGATACCTAATTTGTCAAGTTTTCTCTTTTCCATTGTTTCCTCCATCAAGCTGTTTGCAAAGCGTGCTATTGAATCACGCCATCCTCTCCGATAACCACACCAAATTCTTCGCTGTATGTATTTAGACGTTCAATGACTCTTGCTGCCTCTTCTCCGTCTAACGGCGTAGGCTGAAAATTATTCCGCTCCGATACCGAACTGACAGAGCAAGGAATCACTTTTGCGTCCATTGTCTCTTGCTTTTCTCCGTCCAAAAATGTAAAGGTCTGCTGGAAGATCATGGTATCTTTATCCACAGGATTTCGATTGGCACCAAAACTGAAATTGGCCAGACTGTAAACAATGTACTTTCCATTGTATTCCTCTATCCCCTGCAGAACATGAGGATGATGCCCCAGCACCAGATCCGCCCCCGCATCGATACAGATCCTGCCCAGCTCATTCTGATAATCTTCCGTATAATTGTCCTTCTCAATGCCCCAATGGCAGCAGGCAATGATCAGATCCGCCTCCTGTTCCTTAAGCTTCGCAATACCTTCCTGTATCAGCTTTTTACTGCCAAATCCCCATGACACTTCATTAACAGAAACATAGCCGATCTTGATGCCTTTTACCTCAAACATGCCCACGATATCGTCATATGCATAAACAATGCCTTCGCCTTTTAACGCAGCCACCGTATCATCACTGCCGGACACACCATAGTCAAGACGATGATTATTGCCCATACTGACCGCCTCCACACTGCCGGCTGTTAATATGCCTACATAGGAAGGATCCCCCTTAATATTATAAGTTCTTTCGGGTTGGCGCACATCCGACTCTGTGAAAACACCTTCTAAATTCACAATCGTCATATCATCCGCCTCAAAAATCTCTTTTACATTGGCGAAGAAATACCCGGGATCCTCCGCTTTATCATATGCCTGATTAAAAGAATAGTAGTAATCCTGCTCATGATGATTGCCCAGAGAACAGTCACCTGCTGCCGAAATCGTAATCGTGATTTCCTCAGGCAGGGAACACTCCTGATCCTGCTGTTCATCTATAAATATTACTTCTTCTTCCGATTGATCCACACCATCGCCCTGGGAATCCTCCTGAGCAGGTTCATTCGTATCTTTATTACTTTCTTCTGTAGACGCACTCTCCTGCGTTTCCAGCGTTTCACCCGATGCTACGGCTGTCCCTGTCAGCGGCACCACCGCCTCTAAATCATCACCACACCCGGTAAGCAGCAAGGACATTCCCACAAGAGTGGATGCAAGCAAAACACTTTTCTTTCTGACCATACCCATATCCATGCCTTTCTTATGTCAGCATTTTTTCATGCCGACTATCTCTATTTTACCATTATTTTCTTTTTATGTCATCTGTTATTTAATATACTGCGTCAACAACGCAAAGGTATTCATAACCCCGTCCTTATGGCTTCTCTCATACCCATGAGACGCATAAACACCTGCACCGATCAGACCATGCTTCACATCATAGCCGGCATTCAGTGCAGCATCTGCATCAGAACCATAGAAGGGATATACATCCACTGCATAGTCAAGCTCCGCCTCCTTCGCCGCTGCGATCAAACCCCCAACCACATCATAATTATAAGGTCCACCGCTATCCTTTGCACAAATGGACACCTGTCTTTCTGTACAATTCAGCCCTGAACCTACACAGCCCATGTCCACGGACAATATCTCCGTGACACCTTCCGGCACAGTACCACAGGCACCGTGTCCAACCTCTTCATACACCGTAATATGCTGATATACCTTTCTTGCCGGCACGATATCTTCTTCCTTCAGCCACTTAGCATATCCCAACAGAATACCTACACTCAATTTGTCATCCAGGAAACGACTCTTAATATAACCGCTTTCCGTAATCCGGGTACGGGGCTCAAACGCCACAATATCACCCACCATGATACCCAGCTTTTCCACATCTTCTGCACTTTTTACATCCTCATCCAACACCACTTCCATGGTACCGAATTCTCTTTTCGCACTTCCATACTCTCGATTCACATGCACGGAAGCATCGCACAGCTGAAATGTACCCTCAACTCTGTGGCCGTCCCTGGTAATCACGTGACAATTTTCAGCCTCCGCATTATTTGGATTCAGCCCTCCCAGACCGGTCAGTTTCAGACGACCGTCACCTTTGACTGTTGCTACCATACCGCCCAGTGTGTCCACATGGGCTTCCAGTAAGATCCCATCCTCAGCATCTTCACCTCCCAGATCCACCAGCACACCGCCTTTTACAGTGACCATGGGATCATAACCAAGTCTGCGATATTCTTCACAAAGGTATGCCACTGCTTCCTTTGTATATCCGGTAGGACTGTCGATACCCAACACCTTTACCGTCTGATCCATCATATAATCCATATACTTCTTTGCTGCATTCTTTTCTCCCATAGTATCTCCTCCTGCTAATTTTTATATAAAGTATAATCGTACTCCTCGTACACTTTCCTCACAGAATCATAATACGCTTCAAAATTCTCCAGCGTCAACCGTCCTTCATCCTTTCGAATCATCTGTAAAATCTCGGAACTGATCCACGGTCCATAATGCAGGGAATCTGTATAATTGTCCAGATCGCCGGTAATGTCTGTTCTGTCACTAAAATCGTATAAACAGATATTTTCTGCTGAAAGCAGCAATTCCACACCTGCTTTCTGTGCCTCTATGGTTGCATCTAATTGACCGGTTCTGACCAATGCCTCCCAGTAACAGACACTATAGGGGGGGAAGAACAAATAAAATGTAATATCCGGATACATCTCTGCAGTCTTTAAAAAATTCTCTGTAATATTCTCCCGGATCCGCTGCAGATCTTCCGCTCCCAGCTTCAGGACATCCTCTCGCTCTTCTGCCGGCACAAAGGATGACAGGACAACATCCCTCCCATATGTTTTGTACTGTCCCCAGCTGCCGTACTCATCTCTGTCCGTTGTCTGATTTCCTGCTCTGGTATAGTTCAATACTGCAAGTGTCTTCGGAATCACTTCCTTGTTCAACAGATAATTCAGATCATTAAATGGATTTTCATCATATAAATATACCGGATATCCATCATACTCGTCCTGAAAAGCCTCATAATTCAAACGATTCGCATCCAGACTGCACAGAACATACTTTACATCCGGATTATGAGAAAGGGCTCTTCTGATATTGGCATTGGACTCATGGTATGTGGCACCTGAGTTGGTCAGCTTGACCGACTGTGCTCCCCATAGTGCATCAAATTCACTGCACTTAAAGTTCTGGCACATACTGGTACCCGTAATAATACTGTCATATTCATAATGTCTGGCAATACCATCATTCTGATAACGCTCATCCTTTAAGGGATATTCCAAAAAAGACAGACCCCCATGATAATGCAGAAAAGGATCTACAAACATTGTCACACCGGCCAATATGAGCAATATGCCCATGGTTGTCCCTATTACCAGAAGATTCCATTTTTTACTTTTCATACTACTTTTTTCCTTCAATATGCTTCTGATGTTACTTAAAAATTAAAATAAAGAAAAGTGGATAACCCGGAAAGAGATACAATGGACCATACCAACAGGATCACGCTTCCGATCGCGTTTCCAATACCGGGAACAAATTTCTTTTCATGATTATTCCTGGGCACCAACGCAACAAACAACGCTGCTGCCATAACAATTCCCAGATACAGTGCGGGATATGGACTGACCAACCCTTTCAGCATGTCCACATGTTCCACCACATAAGTAAACTCCAACAATTCAAACTGGGCCGACAATCCTCCGCTTATCCTCCATTCCCAGGGGGAGAACAATTTCATAAACACTGTTCCCACATCCTCTAAGCTCTCCGCCCGGAAAAGAACCCATGTCAGATTCAAAAACAAAAAGGTTGAACCCCATCGCAAAAATCCCGGTATCCTATTCCACGTCTTTTGAAACAACCTGCAAAGTACCTGGGCAACACCATGCAAAAGGCCCCATATAACAAACGTCCATGCAGCACCGTGCCAGATCCCGCTTACTAAAAATACGATCATTACATTTATCATGGTGCGGGTGGTGCCTTTGCGATTTCCTCCCAATGGAAAATATACATATTTACGTAAGAATCTGCTGAGAGACATATGCCATCTTTGCCAGAATTCCAAAATAGAGGTTGATTTATATGGAGAGTTAAAATTCTGGGGCAGTTCCAGATGAAACATATTGGCAATACCGCAGGCCATATCGCAATAACCACTGAAATCAAAATAAATCTGTAAGGTATACAAAAGGGAAACGATAGCCGCATCTGGTCCGGTCATTGCTCCAGGATCCCCAAATCCCCAATCTACACCTTTTCCCAACGCATCTGCGATCATCACTTTCTTAAACAGACCTGCTGCAAACAGCCAAATACCGTACGCCAGCTTATCCTGATCAGGTTTTTTCCTGGCTTTATCACGAAACTGTGGAATCATCTCCTGGTGCAAAACAATAGGCCCGGCCACCAGCTGCGGAAAAAAGGTCACAAATAATGCATAATCAACAAAATCATATTCTGCCGTTTCCATTCTGTAGGAATCCACCAGATACGAAATCTGCTGAAACGTGAAAAAACTGATTCCAAGGGGCATCAGAATTTCCTTCAAAGCCATATTGCTGCCAAACAAAAAATTTACATTTTCCAGAAAGAAATTAAAATATTTAAAATAGAAAATCGCCCCTGTATTCACCAATATGCCAATGGCCAAAATAATTTTCCGATATACCGTACTGCATCCCTGCCTGAGCATCATTCTGGAACAGAGATAGTTGAACAGAATACTTACCAGGATCAATAGCAGATACCACGCATGAAAGTAGCCGTAAAACCATAGGGACATCCCTATGAGAACCACCTTGGCTCCTGTTTCCTTCCCAAAATGATTCAATCCAAAATATAATACCAGCACCAACGGCAGAAAAAATAAAATGAATATATATGAATTAAATAACAATGCATCTTCTCCTACTTCTTTTTATCTGCATATATTTTACCCTTTTATATGCAGATAATCAATAAGAATGTGCATAACCTACCAGGACAGGGCACATCTTTATCCGTTTTTGTTGAAGAGCGAGACGTCGCACGAGGTCCGGGGGACCTCGGCTTTGCGACGACCGGAGCGAAGCGGAGACATCGAACCTTCGAGCCCAGACGGGGAGTCGAACATGTGACTTGCAAGCAAGTCACAGCGGAGAAATGCTTCGCATTCTCCTGATTTCAATATGTGGGTCTTACGCTTCAACAAAAAACGGATATCCAATCGGATATCCTTTTTTGTTGAGCCGCGAGACGGGGATCGAACCCGTCTCGGGTCCCTGCTTTAGCAGGACCCGACGGGATTGACCC
>JAZPYS010000071.1:0-5314 GCA_045544275.1 Acetatifactor sp.
GACAAATTCAGGTTTTCACACAATACATTACTAATGGGGCCAAAATCCACAGAAGAATTTTGCCAATCATACATATTTAATGCAACCAGATCATCTCCCACCTGCCCGGCAATATTTCTTATAAGCAGATTCGTAATATTACCGTTTACATGCAAACCATCCGCAAAGCATTGCTCAAATAGGATATTTTCGAATACCACATTACATGCATTGCCTACTTGTACCGAAAAACCGGCTGTATGCACAAAAGTCATATTTGTTAAGGTCAGATTTTCCACCTGATTAAAAAACATACAGGTCGACACTCCGAAATAGCTTCTTGACCTATCGTACATGCCACTTCTTCCGTATCCTTTTCGTATACTATTCGATTCTTCCCATCGTCCTCCGCGAATAGAAATATTTCTGTCCGGATTAGCAAACGTCTCCTTTTCGTAGGTTCCGTTTTCCGTGTGCTCATTTCTCAGCATAAGAACCGGCACGTTCTCCATCAATTTTATCACAGCTCCATCCTGTGCTTCGATATGACGATTTGAAGGCAACACAATCGTCTGATCAATATAGTATGGCTGTTGTGCTGCGGGAATTAAGATATACTCATGCTCACGCACCGCAGTCTGAAATGCATCTGTCCATACGCATTTTCCATCTTCGTCATTCCTCACTAGGAATTCATATTCCCGAATGCTGACTTTATCCTTCAACATAGATATCTCTGCAGCATTCTTTCTTTTCATACAGTCCAACTCCCTGCATATCTGGCTTTTTATCTTGATCGTATTTACACCCTGTTCCGGCTGTGCATTTTTATGTATCCGCATTTCATTCTCCTTCTCCCGGCTTTGCCGTTAATATCTTGGTTTATATGATCTTGCCCGCTCTCTTAAAGACCAATTCGTTGATACCAATGGCGATCAACATCTCGGCGTCATTCCTCCTTTATTACTTTTATACAATCTCGATTTTATTTTCTCTCCATATTAAACCGGCTTCTTCAATTCCACATCCTCTGGCAGCCGTAAATCATATTTCTCCACAATCTCCTGTGCCCTTACTAAATTTTTCTTAAACTGAAAATGCTCCGGCTTATGGGCATCCAATCCAAAGATCACATCACAGCCCTCTTCGCCGGCAATCTTCCAGAATCGTTCGTCGGGATATTGTCTGCCTTCATCGATTCCTAAAAAGTTGATTTCTAAAGGCAGGGCGATCTCCTTGGCTTTGCGGCAGATGCGACGCATCTGTGTATCGTATACTTGAGCGTCTCCTGCAAACTGGGGCAGATCCGGATGAGCTATGTAGGTAAAGCATCCGGTCTCCATGCCGGCGATGATCTGATCACAGTAGGCGGTCAGTTTTGCAGGGTCCTCGGTCAGAGCACCGCAGTAGAATTCGCCGGGAGCACTATTACCTAAAAAATGCTGGGACAGCAAAAAGTATTCAATAGGATAAGCAGAAGCTTCCTTACGGAGCTGCTCAAAATAAGTGGGAAAGTATTCCACTTCCAGTCCCAAGTGAATATCAATGTCACCTCGATATTCATCCCGGAGGGCCAGCACGGTATTTACATAATCTTCCAATTCATTCATTCTCATGCGGATACCATGAGAATGGTCTTCGGGGAAAGGGTATGGGGTATGGTCCGCAAACCCCAGCACCTTTAAGCCGCTTTTAATAGCCGCTTCCACATATTCTCGTTCAGTGCCCGATGCGTGGTGGCATCGGACAGTGTGTGTATGATAATTTGCTTTCAAAACAATCCTCCTTAAAATACCTTATATTTTTTCGGAATCTTCAGCCCAGATTTTATCAGGCTTTTTAACTCCCATTTATAAAAATCACCCACTTTTTTCAAAAAAACCGTTTCCCAAAACCAAAGGCTTCCACCCCCCCTATCTTCAAACTCTATCATCAGCAGTTCTTATCTGTCTCCATTGATAACGGACTGATTGACCCTGATCACTTTGCCCTTGTCAAATTTCTCTTTCCTGAACGATATTCAGTTGTCAATTTTCAGGTCGTTCCTCAGTTATTGAGATTCTTTCAATGTCCGTTATAACTAAACCTACTCTAACGCAAAATTTCCCTTTATGCATCATGACAATCTTATACCTTACCATGATTTTTTTGTTCTGCATCATTTGTATCATAATAAAACTCACCCAGACAATGATTCTGAACTTCGGAAATTCCTCTTACAAAGAAATGCTCTAAAATAAATGTTGGGGTGTATGATTGAAAAATGATCCGACCCCAACTATTGACAAAGAACCCTTTTTTATTCATGCTTATATCCCATCTTTCTGCGAAAGATACCAATGCGTCATGAAACAGGTGCACTGGAATCGTTGTGCAAAACAAGGCAGAATAGCTGATGCAGTTTTTCCTTTGTACTCATTGAAGCAAGTATATCATTTACTCAGTCAATCTGCTTTCGTTGAGATAAAAAGGCTTTGCCTTAAGATCAATATTCATTTTTCTCTCTACACTTTCAACTGGCTATAATTGTATCTCCGCCGTTCCGTTCATCGTAACAATATGTTTTTTTACCCCTATTTTCTCCATCCAGTATCTGGTCATTTTTTGTCCATACCTACGATAATGCAAACGTACTGCCGGTTCCTCCATCAACCAGTCCGGTGCATTCCATATACAAACCTTCGGATCTATCATCATGTATACTTCTGCGCCCACTCCTGCGTGTCCGTGATGAGCCATCTGAACATAGTCAGCCTTTAACTTGTCCATACTAAGCTCCATCAGCTTATCCCCTCCCTCAGGCCCAAGATCGCCAAGAAACATAACCGACGTATCCTGCGTATCCACACGAAAAACAATAGATGTGTCATTGATGGTTTTGTAAACAAAATTATATGCCTCTTCCCAATGATATAAAAATTCAAACCGTAAATTATCCACCAAGAGCACATCTCCCCTATAAACATTGTGAACCTTCTCTCCAAGACCGGGAACCAGTTCATAAAATTCTCGTAATATTTCTATATCCCGCTTTTCATATTGCTCAGAATATGAGACAGGTGGGAAGTTATAGTAAACCGCTTCCGGGCAGAAAACCTCTTCTCGGTTTCTCATTAAATATACAAATGCAGAAATATGATCTACATGAGGGTGGGTCAATATCCAGGCCTTTATCGGATGACCTTTTACTTTCTCCCTTAACAGCGGAATATCTTCAGGCCTTCCTCCGTCAACGATAACACAATTTCCATCATCGGTAATCATTACATATGACATCATATATCTGCTCGTTTCTGTAATCACATACATTTTAGATTGACTCATTTTATCCTCGTATTCCTCATCCAATTCTCTTCTAATGTCCGAGTATCCTCATCTTCCTATACACACAATTTCAAATAATTCAGGATAAGTCAATCATCCTGTCATCTCCACTTCCAAAACGAATCATATACAACATCTCCTGATCCGGGCGATAAATCAATGTATCCCATGCATCTTGATCTTTTGTGCTGTCAATTCTGGGCGGATTGATATATCCCTCATAACCCAGGCGGGGATTCGGATTAGCCCCATGCATCAAAGAACAGGTACTCACAATAGTCGGAAACAATACGCCACTGAACGATGTAGGTACTACCCAGTCAAAATGCTTATGTCCACAACACCATGCAATACACTTGCCCTTTTTTTCTGTAAAATCTCCCAAATGCATGTGAAACTGATTAAAAAGATCCGCAACTTCCTTTCTATTTGTCCGAAAGAAATCCGTATCATAGGTGGCAAAATGGCTGAAAATAAGAATACTATAATCTTCAGGTGTTCCCAGAAGCGTTCTCTGAATCCAGTTTAACTGCCGGTTTGATACACCCCATACATGCTCTTCTTCCGCTGTATTGGTGGACAAAAAGACCGCCCTGACCTTTACAAAATCAAAATCTACATAGTAATAAGGATTATCCCCTTCACGGACAACTATATGTGCACTCTGAGTAGCCATAGAATTATAATTACTGGTAAGTGGTATATTTCCCTTCGTACCATCATGATTTCCACTAACCATAAAAACATTTTTGTTTGCTTTCAACATCCATCCTCTGACCTGACTGATCAGTCGGCTGCTTATTTCCTGAGTAAACGGTTCAACTCCGTGTATTGTTATTACACCATCACGCTCCACACCATGAATCGTACAATCCCCCATATGTACAACACCATGTGAATACACCCTCTCATTCAATTCTCTAAGATTATCAAATGTATCTCCGGTTCTCCTTACATTATCCTCATCATATGGGTTATAATGTGTGTCTGTAATAACATTCAGTATAAGACATGATCCGTCTGAATAACGCAGAATACTGTCTACAGTTTCCTCTAATTCCGATACAAAAATATCTTTAACCATATTTAAATATCCTCCCTCTTCCTTTCATAACCGATTCTAACGCAAAACTACCTTTATGCATCATGACAATTTTGTACCTTATCATGAAAATTTTTTCTGTTAGACAAAATATTTATATATGCATCAAAATATTGTTTGCCGAGATCATAAACCGCTTTTCTGGAAAAATGAATATGATCCTCCCACCCCAATGGATTGCGGTGAAGTTCTTGCCTATTGGAAAGCAGTCCTTCCGTTTCAACAAAAGCTCCGTGTATATAAGTCACCCGTCATATTCCAGCGATTATTGAGAAAACCGGTACCTCCAACTGCTGCACGAAGAATCAAAAGCTTACGTCCCTCTTTCAGCAACCCTTTGTTAATATATTCCCGAACAGTTAGTTTTCCGGATTTGAAATTTTTTGTCCACTTATTCTAATATTTTTCAAATACAGATTTTCTACCAGACTGGATACTCCGGGATCAAAGACCTCCATCCATATGCCTTCCGGGTTCGTGTATCTGACTGACTTGGGACCGATACAAAGGAAAAAGGACATCGGATACTTTTCTCCGTGCAAGATAACATCTATATTTTCAAAAAAGATCTGATCACAGCTTCCGGCTTCGCCCTTTTCAGGACTGCATCCGATTACATATCTGGGTGTTTGAAAATACATTTTAAATGTATGAATTCCTTTTACATTCCGGATGATTGCTTTATTCAAACTGCAATCTACCGTTGAGCCATCCCTATAATGATAAATTCCAGGGGAAATACGAAAAGCCTTGTAACGACTTTCCGGTGACAAATTCAGGTTTTCACACAATACATTACTAATGGGGCCAAAATCCACAGAAGAATTTTGCCAATCATACATATTTAATGCAACCAGATCATCTCCCACCTGCCCGGCAATATTTCTTATAAGCAGATTCGTAATATTA
>JAZPYS010000072.1:0-19117 GCA_045544275.1 Acetatifactor sp.
CGTTGTCTTCACTGTATTTCATGTTTTACGCAGTCGGACAGATGCTGAACGGTATTATAGGAGATCGGATCAAATCCCGGTATATGATCAGCTTTGGATTGATTCTGGCGGGTATGTGTAATCTGCTGCTTCCTCTTTGCCTGGAGGTATCTCTCGCAGCACATCTGGCTTATGGTATGACCGGATTCTTCCTGTCGATGATCTATGCGCCCATGACAAAAGTCGTTGCTGAAAATACTGAGCCGATCTATGCCACCAGATGCAGTCTGGGATATACCTTTGCATCTTTCCTTGGTTCTCCACTGGCCGGTGCCATAGCGGCGGTGCTTGCGTGGCAGAAGGCATTTGATATCAGCAGTATGTCATTGATTATTATGGGGGTATTGTGCTTTGCAGCCTTCCTTTTGTTGGAAAAGAAAGGGATTGTGAAATATGGGCAATATGTGCCTGTGAAAGAAAAGGGAAGCGGCATTCGGGTATTAATTCGGCATAAGATCATCAAATTTACATTGGTATCGATACTAACAGGAGTGATTCGTACCAGTGTTGTCTTCTGGATGCCTACATATTTGTCCCAGTATCTTGGTTATTCAGTGGAACAGTCAGCACTCATATATACAGTGGTTACACTTATCATTTCTTTTGCCACATTTTTTGCGATAGCCGTATATGAAGCATTGGGCAGAAATATGGAATTAACAGTATTATTGTTCTTTATACTCAGTGTACTTGGCTTTTTGGGAGTATATCTCATAACACAGCCAACCCTCAATATTATACTTATGATCATAGCAATTTTAGCTGCTGACAGTGCGTCAGCTATTATGTGGAGCAGGTATTGTCCCAGCTTACGTGATACAGGCATGGTATCCAGCGCTACCGGGTTCCTGGATTTCGTAAGCTATATAGCAGCGGCAGTGGCTTCTGCTGTTTTTGCAAATGCAGTGGAGGGAATCGGCTGGAGAATGCTGATTTTAGTGTGGTTTGCACTGATGGCAGCAGGAGTGATCGTATCTCTGCCATATCGGAAATTTGAAAAGGATAATTAATGAAAAAGAGCTGCATAGACAGCTCTTTTTTGTATCAATTATTCCACTGTGTCTGCTTTGCCGGGATTCATCAGGTCCAGGAAAAACAGAGTGTATGTCATACGCATATACGGATTCAGCCAGAGATTACCGATGCCGAATGAGAGTATGCACACAATCTGGAGAGGCAGGAAACTTAATTCCAACTTGAACAGACGCCATTTATGGCCTTTCATAATGCGGACACTGGTCTCAATCACTTCCTTTGCAGTGGAATCCGGGAAATCCAACAGCAGGTAATAACTCTGGGAAATGGCCAGACTGAAAGGTGCCATCACAGCATAGCCGATAAACATTGCCGCATAGGCAATCAATAAATATTTGTAGTCAAAGGTTTGTATAAAAACCAGTAACAATAGCTGGAAAGGCAGCGTGCATATGGTTTCCAATGCAACATGAACCAGAGATACTTTCACAGATTTTTCAGCATTTTCCTGAAAACCGTGGAAGATGTTGGCGTAGGAATATTTCATATTACAGGCCACGTTTAGAAAATAGTAAGCGATACCGGTCTGCAGGATGCCCAGGAAGGCTGAAATCACAGCAGTAAACAAGATGGAGACAATGTTCCAGAACCATCCGCCTACGGGAATGAAAGCAGTGGCAGTGCCGGTGACTGCTCGGGTGACCATGCTCACAAGGATAAGTGCCCATACAGCACTTCCGAATTTGCCGGTCAGTTTATCTTTTGCCAGATCTTTTAATGCGGCATTTGATTTATAGTGTTTCATTTATATAATCCTTTCTTCTATTTTTCAAAAAGGTCATCGACATCTATTCCGTAGAGTTCTTCTACCATATCATCAAAGCTATCTCCATAAAGCTGCTCGGTTATAATGTCCAGTTGTTCACGATAGGCAGGGTCCTTTAGCAGAGTAGGAAGCATTGCAACAGAAGCAACGATTGTAAAAGTGGATACAATCAGTGCGACAATAGATGAAATGAGACCTACAAGGCAGGCTGCTTCACGTTTCCGGCCTTTTCTGTGTGCAAGGCAGGAAAAAAGGATTCCCAGTGCTGCCAGCGGGAGCGGAAGAAAAACAGTAGCCAAAGACAACAGTGCGAAAATGCCTAAAAACATAGAAGCGGTGGAAAATGCACTCTTTTTAGGTCTGGTTTGGTATTCCATACGTAAAAA
This sequence comes from Acetatifactor sp., assembly GCA_045544275.1. Classification (GTDB taxonomy): domain Bacteria; phylum Bacillota; class Clostridia; order Lachnospirales; family Lachnospiraceae; genus Acetatifactor. The sequence continues at coordinate 2,227 of JAZPYS010000072.1, forward strand.
TCTCCTTTCGAAATCTTATAAATAGTAATATATCATTATTTTTACTTGAAATCAATCGGGGGTATCTATTATAATTATTAAATCTTAAGAAACTGACTGCAGTCTTTGGGAGGAGAGTGCAGCAAAACAATCATTGGAAGGACTAAGAAGAATATGGACATTATTTTACAGATCAAAGAAGAATTGCAGGTAGAGAAGTGGCAGGTAGAAGCAGCGGTCAAACTGATTGATGAAGGCAACACCATTCCTTTTATTTCCCGATATCGTAAAGAGGTTACCGGTTCGTTGAATGATGAGCAATTGAGAACGCTGAGTGAGAGACTGGTGTATCTGCGCAATCTTGAGGATAAAAAACAACAGGTACTTTCCAGTATCGAGGAACAGGGCAAACTGACTGACGAATTAAGGGAAAAGATTCTGGCAGCCCAGACCCAGGTAGTAGTGGAAGATTTATATCGTCCATATAGACCTAAGAGGAAGACCCGTGCCAGCATGGCAAAGGAGAAAGGGTTGGATGGATTGGCACAATTTATTCTGGCACAGGAGACGAAAGTGCCTGTAGAAGAGGAGGCATTAAAGTATATTTCAGAAGAAAAAGGTGTTGCATCTGCGACAGAGGCGATTCAGGGGGCAAAGGATATTATTGCGGAAGGTATCGCAGATGAAGCGGAACATCGTCTTTATATCCGTAATGCCACTATGGAAGAGGGTGTCATTATTTCTGTAGCTAAGGATGAAAAAGCACAGAGCGTTTATGAAATGTATTATAATTTTGAGGAACCGGTGAAGAAAGTGGCAGGTCATCGTGTGTTGGCGCTGAACAGGGGCGAGGCAGAGAAGATACTGACAGTAAAGGTTAATGCGCCTGTAGAAAGAATCCTGCGTTATCTTGAGACAAAGACGATTGTTAACGAAAATGAATATACCAAAACCTTGCTTCAGGAAGTGGTTCAGGATAGTTATGACAGATTGATCGCCCCGGCTATTGAAAGGGAGATTCGGAATGACTTGACTGAAAAAGCGGAGGATGGGGCCATCAATGTATTCGGTAAGAATTTAGAACAGCTCCTGCTGCAGCCCCCAATTGCCGGGAAAGTAGTGCTGGGATGGGATCCTGCGTTCCGTACCGGTTGTAAATTGGCAATTGTAGACGCTACCGGTAAGGTGTTGGATACAAAAGTGATTTATCCCACTGAACCCCAGAATAAAGTAAAAGAAGCAAAAGCTGAGTTAAAGAAGCTGATCAGCAAGTATCATGTAGATCTGATCTCTGTAGGAAATGGTACGGCATCCAGAGAATCGGAAATGGTCATTGTAGAGCTGTTAAAGGAATTGGACAGACCGGTGCAGTATATTATTGTAAATGAAGCGGGGGCATCCGTTTATTCTGCAAGTAAGCTGGCAACAGAGGAGTTTCCTAATTTTGATGTGGGACAGCGAAGTGCGGCATCTATCGCCAGAAGACTGCAGGATCCGCTGGCAGAATTGGTAAAGATCGATCCAAAGTCCATCGGTGTAGGTCAGTACCAGCATGACATGAACCAGAAGAAGCTCAGTGAAGCCTTAAATGGTGTGGTGGAAGACTGTGTAAATAAAGTTGGTGTGGATCTGAATACGGCATCTGCATCTTTACTTGAATATATTTCCGGTATCAACAAGACCATTGCAAAGAATATCGTGGAATATCGAGAGACTAATGGTCGTTTTACCAATAGAAAGCAATTATTGAAGGTTGCTAAGCTGGGACCGAAGGCTTTTGAACAGTGTGCCGGTTTTATGAGAATCCTGGATGGGGAAAATCCCCTGGATGCCACCAGTGTGCATCCGGAGAGCTATGATGCTGCAATGAAGCTTTTGGACAAGTTGGGATTGACCATGGAGGATGTAAAGGCAGCCCAGAAGAAAGCGGCAGCAGAGAAAGCGGCTGGTAAAACATCCGCAAAGAATGCAGCTGTGCCTGCAAAGGAAAGACAGAAGAAACCTATGGTAAAATCGGTACAGGTGCGCAATACCAATACGGCCATGGGGAAGGCTTTGGCAGCAGCCATGGGCGGCGTGACCTTTGAAGTGCCTGCACAGAATGACAAGGGTGACAAGAACCAGAAGGCGGAAGCAGTACAGCAAAGCATCAATAGTCTGGAAAAACGGATCAAAAACAAAGCTCTTTTAGCAGAGGAATTGGGAATCGGTGAGATTACCCTGACTGATATTCTGAAGGAATTAGAGAAGCCGGCCAGGGATCCTCGTGATGATATGCCGAAACCAATCTTACGCAGTGATGTATTGGATATGAAGGATTTGAAACCTGGTATGATCTTAAAGGGAACAGTCCGTAATGTCATTGACTTTGGGGCTTTCGTGGACATCGGTGTACATCAGGATGGGCTGGTTCATATTTCCCAGATTACTGAAAAGTTCATCAAACATCCACTGGAGGCAGTCAGTGTAGGGGATATTGTGGATGTACAGGTTTTGGATTGTGATGTGGCAAAGAAACGGATTTCCCTGACCATGAGAATTAAGAAGTCTTGACAAAAGCAGGACAGGATATTACAATTACAAAGCAAAGTACAAGACATTTTTACAACTGAATAAGAGAACTGAAGTTACGAAAACAAATCTTCGGGGACGGGTGAAATTCCCTACTGGCAGTGAAAATTGTAGAGCAAGATATGGCGATGAGAAGGAGCCGGTTGTCTGCTCTTCAAAAGGAAGTCTGCGAGCCATGAAGCGGCCGAACCGGTGAGAATCCGGTACCAACAGTATAGTCTGGATGAAAGGAGAATGAAAATGAGTGAACTGATTAAAAATGTAACGGACAATGCAGTGTTCGTCTTGGAATTTCTGCTGATTATTGTAGGATTGTTCCTGGCGGCACTTCTGGTTGAAAAAGTGGCTGACAGCAAGAATGCTGTGAAAGGAAGACTGTTTACCACCAGAAAGGTAGCTATGATCGGTATGTTTTCCGCTATATCAATGATATTGATGCTGTTTGAGCTGCCATTGCCATTTGCACCGCCTTTTTATAAGTTGGATTTGAGCGAATTGCCGGTATTGATAGGTGGTTTTGCATTCGGTCCGGCGGCAGCAGTCATGATTGAATTTGCAAAGATATTGCTGAAATTATTCGTAAAGGGTACCAGCACTGCTTTTGTAGGGGAACTGGCCAATTTTTCGGTAGGCTGCAGCTTTGTGTTGCCGGCTTCCATTGTGTACCTTTTCTGGAAAAAGAAAAAAGGAGCGATCACAGGTTGTATTATAGGGACCCTTGTTTTGACTATATTTGGTTCTCTGTTCAATGCGGTATATCTGCTTCCCGCATTTTCAAAATTGTATGGTATGCCTTTGGATACCATTTTGGGAATGGGAAGTGCTGTAAATCCTCTGATGACAGAGGGAAGCATGGTCAGCTTTGTGGTGTGCTGTGTGGTACCCATCAATCTGATCAAGGGCAGTGTAGTGTCAGTACTTACTATGTTAATATACAAACCCCTTAGTCCCATAATTAAGAGTAGTTTGCAGAAATAGCTTGCATTTTGTTCGTCTTGTACTATAATAAAAGTAGTGGGTTGAAATTAGATTTTCAAAAAACGTAAGAGATTGAGAAGGGTAGGTTACGAAAGAATGAAGAAATTCATGCAGGAATTTAAAAAATTTGCTTTAAAAGGCAATATGATCGATCTGGCAGTTGGTATGATCATCGGTAGTGCTTTTAATGGTATTGTGAAGTCATTAGTTGATGATATCTTTATGCCGATCTTAAGCTTGTTTACCGGTAAGCTGGATTTTGCAAACTGGTTCATTGCATTGGATGGCAATAAGTATCTGACCATTGAAGCGGCAAAGGAAGCAGGTGCAGCCACCTTGAACTATGGAAGCTTTATTTCGGGTGTTATCAACTTTATCGTTATGGCACTTGTGGTATTCATGATTGTTAAGGTTATGAACAACCTGAAGAAGGAGGAACCGGCTCCAGCGCCTGCGGCTCCGACAACAAAGAAATGTCCTTACTGTAAATCAGACATTTCTTTGGATGCGACAAGATGTCCACATTGTACATCTTCACTTGAGTAAAATTTGAGGGGGCTGCCAAAGCATGATATGCTCATGGCAGCCTTTGTGCGTGTATTGTTCGGAGGAATTTATGTTAGAATATGATGTAAAAATTACGGATAAAGAATTGTATGACTATATGATGGTTCATTCATATAACGGTGCCCCCGGGATCTTGGGTAGCTGTCTGGGTGCGCTCATGGTAGTGGTGGCATTGATGAATGGACATTGGATCTATCTGATCTGCGGTGTGGTGCTTTTGCTGTATCTTCCGATCAACCTGAGAATCAAGAGCAAACAGCAGATTTTAAACAATCCTTCTTTTCGGGAGCCACTGCATTATAAACTGGATGAGGAAGGCATCACCATTTCACAGGGAGAACAGAGCCAGAGTCAGAAGTGGTCTGACATGTACAAGGCTATCTCCACAAGTAAGAGTATTATTGTGTATACATCCAAAGTAAGCGCTACGATTTTTCCCAGAAAACAGCTGGATGGTGATGTGGTAAAAGTCATTGAGATGATCTCCACACACATGCCGCCGGGGAAGGTAAAGATACGTTACTAAAGAGTGAGAATGGAGAGTAATATGAGTGTTGTTTGGGATTCTTACAGCCCTGAAGAGACATTTGCCATAGGTGAAAAGATCGGTCAGGAGGCGATGCCGGGTGAGGTATATACACTGATCGGTGATTTGGGCGTGGGCAAGACAGTGTTCACACAGGGGGTTGCTAAAGGTTTGGGTATTACAGAACACGTGAACAGCCCTACCTTTACGATTGTACAGATTTATGAGGAAGGCCGGATACCTTTTTATCATTTTGACGTCTACCGTATCGGTGACGTGGAGGAAATGGAGGAAATTGGATATCAGGATTGTTTTTACGGAGAGGGCATCTGCCTGATCGAGTGGGCGAACCTGATTGAAGAGATACTCCCGGAAAGGTATAGGCAGATTACCATTGAAAAGGATCTGGAAAAAGGGTTTGATTATCGAAAGATAACATTGCAGGAGAGAAATAATGTATGAAAATATTAGCGGTTGACAGTTCGGGGCTGGTAGCCAGCGTAGCAGTGGTTGAAGATGATGCGCTGCTGGCAGAGTATACAATGAATTATAAAAAGACACATTCGCAGACTCTGCTGCCTATGTTGAATGAGATCAGGGACATGATCGATCTGGATTTGAACAGTATCGACTATATTGCCGTTGCAGCAGGACCAGGCTCCTTTACGGGGCTTCGGATCGGTTCCGCTACCGTAAAGGGAATGGGCCTGGCATTACAAAAGGACATCGTGGAGGTACCCACATTGGAAGGTCTTGCGTTCAATCTTTGCGGCACGGATAAGTTTGTATGTCCCCTTATGGATGCCAGAAGAAATCAAGTATATACGGGAATTTATAGTTTTGCAGAAAAAGATCATGGATGGATTATGGAAACGATCTGCGAACAATGTGCAGTGGATGTCCGTGATATCATTGCCACATGTAATGAGCTGGGGCATGAAGTCATCTTCTTGGGTGACGGTGTACCCGTATATAGAAAGCAGATAGAGGAATTGATGCAGGTGCCTTATTCCTTTGCACCGGCCAATATGAACAGGCAGCGAGCTGCAAGTGTAGGTACGCTGGCGTGTATTTATGCAAAAGAAGGCAGGACTGTGTCTGCCGCTGCCCATGAACCGGAATACCTGCGTAAGAGCCAGGCAGAGCGGGAAAGAGAAGAAGGAAAATGTTAGTGATTCGTAAATTGGAAAGCCGGGATGCGGAAGGTTTAGGCAGACTGGCACAGGAAATATTTACTATGCCCTGGTCTGTAAATGCATTTGCCGCCTTGGTGGAGGATAAGAATAGTATCTTTTTCGTTGCAGAAGAAGATGGACAGATCATCGGAGGATGCGGGTTGACACACATTTTGGACGAGGGCGATATTCACAATGTGATGGTTGCACCTGCATATCGGGGCAGAGGAATTGCTGTTCGAATGATGGAAAACCTGCTGAACGAAGGGACGACGCAAGGGATCGACGCCTTTACTTTAGAGGTGCGGGTGAGTAATGAAGCTGCCATCAGAGTTTATGAAAAGCTGGGATTTGTATCGGAAGGCGTTCGGCCTAAATTTTATGAAAAACCGGTGGAGGATGCACTGATCATGTGGAAACGCTGACAGAACTTACCAGCGTAAGTTTGCTATATATTTGTTATACTTAAGGAGTTACAGATGCCTTAGGTATAAAATGCCTTTGGTAAGGATAAGTTTAGAAAGGCAAGGATAGAAGATGCGTGTATATAGTAACAGACAGGAAAATCTGCTGGCAGAAGTGCACTGCAACTGCTGCGGCAAAAAAATGAAAGTAGAGAACGGCTTCCTGAGAGAAGGAAGTTTTCATGTGGAATATAATTTTGGATATTTCAGCAATAAAGACGGAATGAAGCATGTCTGGGATCTGTGTGAGGAGTGTTATGATAAAATCATAAGCAATTTCAAGATCTCGGTGGATGAGAGTGAAAACAGGGAGCTTCTGTAAAAGCTTAAGAATGGAGATATAGGATGCTGGATGTTTGCTTGTTAGGTACAGGCGGAATGATGCCTCTGCCATACAGATGGTTGACTTCGCTGATGATGCGATATAACGGAAAGAGTATATTGATCGACTGTGGGGAAGGAACCCAGATTGCCATGAAAGAGAAGGGGTGGAGCCCCAAGCCCATTGATATCATGTGCATTACCCATTATCATGCAGATCACATCAGTGGTCTGCCGGGAATGCTCCTTACTATGGGGAATGCAGAAAGGACAGAACCTCTTTTGATGATCGGGCCAAAAGGACTGCAGAGAACGGTAAATGCCCTTCGCACGATTGCACCCGAGCTGCCTTTTGAAATTCAGTTTCTGGAGATCACAGAGCCAAATCAGACCTTTGAATTTGATGGTTTCCGGATAGAAGCTTTTAGGGTCAATCACAATGTACTTTGTTATGGCTACAATATGGTTATTGACCGCATCGGCAAATTCCAGTTGGAAAAAGCGCTTGCTCTGGATATTCCCAGAGAGTGTTGGAGCCATCTTCAGAAAGGGGAAACGCTGGAGAGAGAAGGCAGGACGTTTACGCCGGATATGGTTTTGGGAGAACCCAGAAAAGGGTTGAAGGTAACTTATTGTACGGACTCCCGTCCTACGGACAATATTGTAGAACATGCAAAGAATGCAGACTTGTTTATCTGTGAAGGCATGTATGGTGAACCGGACAAGCTGGTCAAGGCGAAAGAGTACAAGCACATGACCATGTATGAAGCGGCGAAGATGGCGCGCAGTGCAGAAGTAAAGGAAATGTGGCTGACACATTACAGCCCGTCGTTCGTCCGTCCGGAAGAGTATATGCATGAGGTAAAGAAAATATTTCCGGCATCAGTTGCTGCGAAGGATGGTCGCAGCGTGGATCTGATGTTTGAGGATTAAAGAGGTTGGAAAATGGAAGCAGCAAATTGTACAGAAGAAAAAGATGTTTTAATATTAGCAATTGAAAGTTCCTGCGATGAGACTGCGGCGGCTGTAGTGAAGAATGGTCGAACCGTGTTGTCCAATGTGATTTCCTCACAGATTGCTTTGCATACACTGTATGGGGGTGTGGTTCCGGAGATCGCATCCAGAAAGCATATAGAGAAGATTAATCAGGTAATAGAAGAGGCACTGCAGGAAGCAGAAGTGACGCTTAAGGATATCGATGCTATTGCAGTCACGTATGGACCGGGACTGGTGGGCGCACTGTTAGTGGGAGTATCTGCAGCAAAGGCTATCAGCTTCTCTACGGGGATTCCTTTGATCGGTGTGCATCATATTGAAGGACACATCAGTGCCAATTACATTGAAAATAAAGAGCTGGAGCCTCCATATATCTGTCTGGTAGTGTCCGGCGGACATTCTCATTTAGTTGTGGTAAAAGACTACGGTGAGTATGAAATTATCGGGCGTACAAGGGATGATGCGGCAGGAGAAGCCTTTGATAAAGTGGCCCGGGCCATTGGTTTGGGATATCCGGGCGGTCCTAAGATTGACAAGCTTTCCAAAGAAGGCAATCCGGAGGCCATTCATTTTCCGCGGGCGAAAGTAGTGGACAACGAGTATGATTTTAGTTTCAGTGGTCTGAAATCGGCAGTACTGAATTATCTCAATGGCTGTCAGATGAAGGGAGAGACCATATGTGAGGCGGATGTTGCAGCATCCTTTCAGAAGGCAGTTATCGATGTACTGGTGGAACATTCTCTGCATGCGGTGAAGAAGTATGGATACAAGAAGTTTGCCATTGCCGGAGGTGTGGCTTCCAACTCTTCCTTGAGAGGTGCCTTTGAAAAAGAATGTGCGAAGAGGAAAATTGAGTTTTATCATCCCAGTCCTATATTCTGTACAGACAATGCAGCAATGATCGGTGTGGCAGGATATTATGAGTACATGAAAGGTATCAGACATGGTCTGGATTTGAATGCCGTGCCCAATCTGAAGCTGGGAGAGCGATAATGATTTGTCAAGTTGAGGAAAGCATGGTTGCTGATATGAAAAAGGCAAAATGTACCGCAGTAGTACTGGCGGCAGGTGCAGGAAAAAGGATGCAGAGCAATGTGGCAAAACAGTATCTGCTTCTGAATGAAAAACCGGTGCTGTGGTATGCGCTGCATGTGTTTGAAGAAAGCAGTATCATAGATCAAGTGATATTGGTGGTAGGGAAAGGTGAGATTCCTTATTGTCGGGAAGAAATCGTAGAGAAGTATGGTTTTCAGAAAGTGTCTTATGTGATCGAAGGCGGAGCAGAAAGGTATTTGTCTGTATGGGAAGCACTGAAGGTGATTCGCAAACAGTATGGCAGTGAACAGTCCGGCAGGGAGCAGGAGGTTGTGTTCATTCATGACGGTGCACGTCCTTTTGTAACTGAGGGTATTTTGTGGGATACTTACGAAGCAGCATTGCAATATGGCGCCTGCGTAACAGGGATGCCTGTAAAAGACACCATCAAGATCAGTAATGAAAATGGGTTTGCAGTGCAGACACCTAACAGGAAGAATGTCTGGCAGGTACAGACGCCGCAGGTGTTTGTGGCAGATCTGATTATAGATGCTTATGGACAGTTGATGGAAAAACTGGATCAGATAAAGGAAGCAGGTATTGAAATCACGGATGATGCTATGGTAGTAGAGACCATGAAATCAAAACCCGTAAAGTTGGTGAAAGGTTCCTATGAAAACATAAAAATCACCACACCGGAGGATATGAAAACAGCCCGGAGTCTTTTGTAGGCTCGGGCTGTTTTCGTGTCTTATGGTAAAGCAGAAACACACTTGCAGGTGTTAGTGCAAAAGTCTGCCATATAAATGACAGTTATATTCGTCTAAATACGTTTCTTCAATCTTTTTCATAAAAATGGTAACGTCTTCGTCCCCGAACACAAATTCCATGGATATAGAACCTACGGAAGTATCCATAATGTGGCAGCGCAGATAAAAAGTGTCAGGCGAAGTCCATGTGCCGCTTGCACCATAGAACAGATCATGTACATCCAAGATGCCGGTTTGAAGCGTTTGGGTGTCAAAGGCTAAACGACAGTTATTTCCTGCGTAAGAGTATGCAAAATATCCGGAAGTACTGCTTTCATCAAAGTGCAGAGAACAATGGGTATAACCATGTTTATTTTCGGTCAAGTGGTAAGTTCTTCCGTTTATCTGAGGCTGGCAGGTTGTGTCCGGATCCACGTGGGCGGTGATGCTGCGGACAGGTTGGATGCATAGGGTTGACAGTTGTTCCTGAAGTTGGTCATAGGCGGTGACGCCTTCTTCTGACAAAGGTTTCGGGTAGCAGCCTGATGGGTAAGCATCTATGGCGGGCAATATGGTTTCATAAAAACGATTGTAAATGAACTGGTTGCCGCCGCTCATGCCCTGGGTATCTGCACAGGTAACACAGACCATATCGTAATCAGGAAGACAGATTACTAGTTGACCACCCATGCCATAGAGCACAAAATTGTTGTGTTCGCCACGCCAGATCTGATAGCCATATCCCTGCATTTCACTTAAAACCGGCCCGGTCATTATGGTGGGAGATAATTTGGAGGTGGCTGCTTCAACAAATGCTTTGGGAAGAAGCTGTTCGCCATTCCAATTGCCCCGTTGCAAAAGAAGCTGGCCCAGAAGAAGCAGGTCGTAAGCTGTACACATTAACCCGCTGCCTCCCTGTGCGTCGCCATAGGGATTGGGAAGGATGTAGGATTCTGCAGACCAGCCGATCTTGCTTAGGACACGTTCTTTCAGGAAGTCCAACATTGGCATTCCTGCAACACGTTCCACCAGTATGCACAGTGTGTGTGCAGCAGAAGTATCATAGTGAAAAACTGTGCCGGGCTTGTGGGAAGGTGGTGTTTTGAAAAAACTTTCCACCCATTCCAGAGAAGAGCCTTTATACGTAGTAGATACATGACAGGTGCGCATCATTAGAAGATTACGGATGGTCATGGAGGACACAAACGGATGTATATTATCAGGCAATTTGTCCGGAAAGTAATTGATGATTGGATCATCTAAAGAAAGCTTTCCGTCAGCTTCAAGCAGACCTATGGCGAGTGCATTTAATGATTTAGTGACGGAGAACATACGATGGAGTCGGTTGCGCTCAAAAGGGGCGTAATAGCCTTCCGCGATTAATTTCCCGTGGCGTGCAAGCAGTACAGCATGCATGGGAACACCGGTGGTTTGTAGATGAGTCAGAAATTCACAGACTGCTTCTTCGGGAACGCCTGCCTCGGAAGGACGGGCAGTAGGGAAATTTATACTTTGTAATGTGGTTCTGGGATATTTATTCATATCTATTGTTTATCACCTCGTTGGAATTTTATGCTATAAGGATTTATATAACAATATTGTAACAGCTGTACTTATGAAAAACAACTGTAAGAGCTTTCAGTAAAACACACAATTTTTTGTATAAAACATTGTAAAAATGCACTGAAAATGCTTTTTTTGTATTGTAATTTTATTATAAAAATGTTAAAGTCTATATAAGTGTGTAGGTAATCTACACAGATTCATTTTCAAAATGGGAGGAATTCATAAATGAAACGTAAAGTATTAGCGTTATTACTTGCCTCTGCAATGGTTGCATCTATGACTGCTTGTGGAAACAATGCTGCAAGTGCGAACAAGGGTGGAACCACTGTTGATGGCGAATATCAGCAGACAACCTTGAAAATGGTTGTAAATGGTACGCTGACTGCTACAGAGGACAACGGTCAGGCAGATTTCGAAGCACAGTGGGAGAAAGCTGTATCCGAAAAAATGGGTTATGCAGTAGACCTGAATATCAACCAGTTAGACCATTCCGGTTATGTTGACGGTGTTGGACGTCTTTTTGCAGGCGGAGATTTTCCAGATGTGCTTATCATGAGTGCAGATATGTATTCACAGTATGTAGCAACAGGTTTCCTTTGGGATATGACCGAAGCGTATGAAAATGCAGATTTCCAGAACCGTATGGTTCATCCTGCAATCAATGAAAGCTTGAAGAAAGACGGTAAGTTATATGGCTTTGCACCTACATATGGTAATGGTTGTGTAACTTATGTAAAGAAGGCGTGGTTAGACGCTCTCGGAGTAAATGCAGAAGATATCAAGACATACGATGATTACTATGCATTCTTAAAGAGATGTCATGATGAAGATCCTGATGGAAACGGTGTTAAGGGCGATACCTATGGTACTGTAGCAGCTGGTTTCTTGGGAAATGAAGCACCATACATCAACTACTTACCTGAATTCTGGCAGGATGCTTATCCGGCTATCTATGAAAAGGACGGCGAATGGATTGACGGTTTCAATACTCAGGAAACGAAAGATGCATTGGTTAGATTACAGCAGGCGTATAAAGACGGCGTTATCGATCCTGAAAGCTTAACAGCTTCTACCAAGATCGCTCGTGAAAAATGGTTCTCTAACAATCAGGCTGGTTCAGCAGCAGCATTTACGTACTGGGCAGGTACCTGGTATCAGACATTAACTGATAACCTTGTTAAGAACGAAGTTGACGCTGAATTGGTTCAGTTAGCACCTATCGAAGAAGTGGCTGCTATTGGCGGTTACCTTAATAGAGAAGCTCCTGTATGGTGTATCATTGACGACATGGATGGTGACAACACTCGTGAACAGGAAATCTTTGATGTATTCATCGAAACTATGATGGACGGTGATGTGGTTCAGACCCTCTGGACTTATGGTGCAGAAGATGTTCACTGGTCAACCAAGGCTGAAGAATTCAAGACCAATGCAGGTACTGATAAAGAAAAGGCTTACAGCTATGCTGAAGGCGAATTCCACTTAAAGCAGTCTCCGAATGACCCTAACACCTTGTGGAAAAAGAACGTGAATGACCCTGCATTATCTGTATGTGAACTTACCAACGGTTTCGTAGCAACAGAAGGTCTTGCAGTAGAAGGCAACAAATTCTTTACTGAAAACTGTGTAGATGCTCCTGTTTCTCCTGCATCTGAAACATACACTGCAGAATCAGGTACTATCTATGATGCAAAGATCGCAGTTGTAACGGAAGTTGTTGTTAAGGGCGGCAATGTCGATGATGCTATGCAAAAACTCTACGTTGACGTAGTTGGTGATACCATCGCACAGTGTCTGACAGAGTTAAACACTCCTGCAGAATAATCTGTTTGATGATTTAAAAATGTTCAGTCCTGCTTCTAGGGGCAGGACTGATGCTTGCAAAAAGGCAGAAACTTCCATACTGCCTTTTTTATAAAACAAAATCAACTATGAAAGGAAGAGAAGGGTATGGGCAAAAAGAAAAAAGAAGTTGTTACTTCTACAGGTATCGTAGTACGCGAAAAACCCTTGGGCTTACGTATCTGGAATAACAGGGGTTATTACATTATGTTTCTGCCTGTTTTTATTTTCATACTTATTATGAATTACTGGCCAATGTTAGGTATTCGTTATGCCTTCTATGACTACAAGCCGGTAGGTCAGCCACAGTTTGTAGGACTTGCGCATTTTACAAAGATGTTTAGTACTGCAGCGTTCTGGACTGCATTCAAGAACACATTGGTTTTGAGTATTATGAAATTGTTGATTACAACGTTTACGTCTGTAATCGTATCAATTTTTTTGAATGAAATGGGTAACCTGTTTGTAAAGAAGACTTTGCAGACGATCATCTATCTGCCTCACTTTATGTCTTGGGCGGTAGTAGCATCTATTTTCAGTTTATTTTTATCACCATCCAGCACAGGTATGGTAAATGGTTTGTTAAAAGAATGGGGAATCATTGCTTCAGATGCAGCGGGAATTTATTTCCTTGCAGAACCGAAGATGTGGAGAACCATTTTTTACATCATTAATATATGGAAAGAAACTGGTTGGGGAACTATTATATTCCTTGCAACTTTATCAGGTATCAATCCTGAATTATATGAAGCAGGTGATATTGACGGTGCAACTCGTCTTCAGAAGATGCGTTACATCACATTTCCGGCCTTATCTAATACTGTTATTACAGTATTGATTCTGAACCTCGCAAAAGTTATGAACATGTTTGAATCTGTATTCGTACTTTACAATTCAGCAGTATATGATGTGTCCGATGTTATTACTACATATATTTACAGACAGACATTTATGAGTACATTACCAAACTATGGTTATACAACAGCGGTTGGTCTCTTCAAGTCCCTGGTAGGATGTTTGCTGGTAGTAATTTGTAACTATGCAAGTAAGAAGACCCGTGGCCGCGGTATCGTATAGGAGGTGTGGACATGGCAAAACCAGTTGAAGGCAGAAAAAGAAAGTTTACATTATTTGATGGTGTGAACTATATTGTATTTATTCTTTTGGGACTTATTATTTTAATTCCCATTTGGAAGGTATTGACCGACTCATTGAATAAGGTTGGTGTATATCAGTTCCAGTTATGGCCAAGTCAGTTTACATTGGATGGCTACAGAACAATTATTGAGACACAGGCTCTTTACAGACCCTTCGTTAACTCTGTTATCACCACTATTTTTGGTGCGTTGTTGGGTCTTGTATTATCTACCCTCGGTGGATATGTATTGATTCAGTTTGATATGCCAGGACGTACAGCTATTGCGAACTTCCTATTGTTCACAATGATCTTCTCCGGTGGTATGATTCCTGAATACTTAGTTATGAAGGAATTAGGGTTGATCAACAGTATGTGGATCCTGGTTGTTAAGCATGGTATCAATGTTTATAACGTTGTACTTATGAGAAACTTCTTTGAAGGTATTCCTGCATCGCTTTTTGAAGCGGCTAAGATTGACGGATGTTCACCAATGAGAATATTCTTTACCATAGTACTTCCACTTTCAAAAGCGGCACTTGCTTCCATTGGTTTAATGTTTGCAGTAACCGTATGGAATGACTATACTACAGTTAAGATTTATATTACGGAATCTGATCAGGTTAACTTCCAGTATAAGTTGAGAAATATGATCATGGACGGTGATACGCCTACCACATCCTACGCGGTTTCACAGACTACTCTGTTCAACGCAGGTATTATTGCGGCGATCCTTCCTTTCATGATTTTATATCCATTCTTACAGAAGTACTTTGTAAAGGGTGTAAATATCGGTGCTGTAAAAGAATAATTTATTCTTACATAAAAAACATCAGCAAGGGAGACTTCGGTTTCCCTTGTTTCTTTGGAATTATATTATAAAATAAGAGACAAATATTAGATGGAGGATGAATAAGTGAGGAAAATATTTTGGGCAGGAGATTCTACTGTACAGACCAATGATATATCAACTTATCCGCAGACAGGTATTGGACAAGTGTTTTCCTTATTTGTTAAGGAAGATGTCATTGTATACAATCATGCTAAGAATGGCAGAAGCACAAAAAGCTTTATCAGTGAAGGTCGTTTGCTGAGTATTGATGAAGTAATAGGAGAAGGAGACTTTCTTTTTATTCAATTTGGTCATAATGATGAAAAGAGAGAAGATCCAACCAGATATACAGAGCCGTACGGTTCTTTTAAAGAGAACCTAAAGGTATTTATCGAGCTTGCGAGAAAGCATGGTGCATATCCGGTTTTAATCACTCCGTTGGAAAGAAGGTGCTTTGGAGAGAAGGAAGTTTTAGGTGCTGGTGCTCATGGGGATTATGTATCCGGTATGAAGGGGACAGCTGTGGAAGAAAACGTACCTCTGGTGGATTTATATACTATGAGCCGTGAATTGATGAATGAAGCAGGAAAGGCTGAAACAGAAGATTGGTTTATGAATATCAAGCCTGATACTTATATTAATTATAAGGCAGGTCAGGTAGATAATACGCATTTGAAGTATACAGGAGCAGTGCGTTTCGCAGGGTTGATTGCAAGAGGTCTCAAGGGACTTGGAGGGATTTATGCAGAGTTACTGGTAGAGTATGATTTTTAAGTCTGTAAGAAGTGCATAGATTGTTCTAAAATAAGAACATAAAAATGTGAAAAAATACTTGCAAAAAGGTGATACATATATTATAGTATCAATTGTTCGAAATGTTTATGCAATTTGAGTTTTTTGAATAAAAAATAATTTGAAAAAACTTAAAAAAAGGTGTTGACAGATTAGAAAGGATTTGCTAAAATAATCCTTGCCGCTGAACAAGCGGAGCGCTCGGAGAGGTATCGAAGTGGTCATAACGAGGCGGTCTTGAAAACCGTTTGTCCGCAAGGGCGCGTGGGTTCGAATCCCACCCTCTCCGTTGGAGTTTTTCTCCAATGTTGATGAGAATTAAATAAGTTTTCATAGTCAACTTTTTGGAGAAGTACCCAAGTGGTTGAAGGGACACCCCTGGAAAGGGTGCAGGTCGTTAATAGCGGCGCGAGGGTTCAAATCCCTCCTTCTCCGTAGGTTAGCAATAACCAAATAATGGAATGTGCGAAGCATATTTCTGACCAGTATGAAATACTGGTTTCAGTACATGGTGCTGAAATGAACCTTGACAAATAAACAACAATGCAACCTTGAAAATTCTTGAGAGTAAACAGCATCAATGCTGCGGATCTGAAAGAAGATTCAAAAATTGAGAACAAACCAAAAACAGTAAGCCAGATGAATTTCTGGTTAGGACAAATGAAATAAGTTGTCAGAGCTGTTCCGTGTGCGGTGCAAACGCAACTCATAGACCTGCGGTCTATTTCGTTGAGTTAGCCCTGTCTATAGATTTTTAAAATCCACCGTCTGTTCAAGCAAGCTTGACAGCCGATGTCTTTCAAAAATCTGCACACGAAACCATATAACAACATGAGAGTTTGATCCTGGCTCAGGATGAACGCTGGCGGCGTGCCTAACACATGCAAGTCGAACGGACTAAACTGAAACCTAGTGATGTTTAGTTAGTGGCGGACGGGTGAGTAACGCGTGGGTAACCTGCCTCACACTGGGGGATAACAGTTAGAAATGACTGCTAATACCGCATAACCCGCTAGGGTCGCATGACCCGGACGGAAAAGATTTATCGGTACGAGATGGGCCCGCGTTGGATTAGGTAGTTGGTGAGGTAACGGCCCACCAAGCCGACGATCCATAGCCGACCTGAGAGGGTGACCGGCCACATTGGGACTGAGACACGGCCCAAACTCCTACGGGAGGCAGCAGTGGGGAATATTGCACAATGGGGGAAACCCTGATGCAGCGGCGCCGCGTGAGTGAAGAAGTATTTCGGTATGTAAAGCTCTATCAGCAGGGAAGAAAATGACGGTACCTGCATAAGAAGCCCCGGCTAACTACGTGCCAGCAGCCGCGGTAATACGTAGGGGGCAAGCGTTATCCGGAT
>JAZPYS010000073.1:0-6994 GCA_045544275.1 Acetatifactor sp.
CTGGCAACTTATCAGGAACAGGAAGGGATTCAGGATCCCATCAAAGTCTATGAATATATGAATAAATACTATGTGGTGGAAGGTAACAAACGTGTCAGCGTACTGAAATACTTCAAAGCACCTACCATCCGTGCGCAGGTGACCAGAAAACTGCCTCGAAAGACCAATGACCTTGATAATAAAATTTACTATGAATTCATGGATTTTTACAAGGTTACAAGAATCAATTATGTGCGATTCTCCAATTCGGGAAGTTATGCAAAACTGCTCAGTTACACCGATAAAAATCCGGAACACATCTGGACGGATGAAGAATTCAAGGATTTTAAATATCTCTACTCAGAATTTGAAAAAGCATTTTTGGAAAAAGGAGGCGATCACTTAAAAATTACCATTAGTGACGCGTTACTCTTCTTCCTTTCCTTATATCCCTATGCTGAAGCTAAGGATATGACCCTAAACCAGATTCGGCATCAGCTTGATAAGATCTGGTCTGAAATCGAACTGCTGGCAAAAGATGATTCTGTAGAACTGATGATGGATCCCTCTGCTGAAAAGAAGGCCGGAACCGTAGAAACCATGCTGCAAAAGATCATACCTCCCCGCAAAAAGCAGGTTGCATTTGTCTATGACAGAGATCCATCTACTTCCGACTGGATCTACGGACATGAATTGGGGCGCATGCATTTACAGGAGAAATTGGGAGATTCTATCGAAACCCACACTTACATTATCAACAGTGTGGATGAAGATGCTGATGAGCAGATGGAAAAAGTATGTACAGACGGATGTGACATTATCTTTACGATTACCCCACAGTTGATCAAATCCTGTTTAAAAGCTGCAGTGGCACATCCTGAAGTAATCATGCTCAACTGCTCCTTGAATTCGCCTCACAGTGCAGTACGCACCTATTATACTCGTATGTACGAAGCCAAATTCCTCTCCGGTATGATAGCAGGCTCTATGTGTGACAATGACAAGATTGGTTATGTGGCAGATTATCCCATTTATGGTGCAGCCGCAAGTATTAATGCTTTTGCACTGGGAGCTAAAATGGTTAATCCTCGTGCCAAAGTATATCTCGCATGGTCCACTCTAAAAGACTTTGACATCGATGCGTACTTTAATAAAGAAAATATTACCTATATCTCCTCTCAGGATATGATCACGCCCAAAGATGAAAACCGTCATTTCGGCTTATACGAAGAAACCCCCACCGGCAAGAACAATCTTGCCATGGCGATCTATCAATGGGGGCCATTTTACGAAAAACTGGTCAACAGCATTATTCGTGGTTCCTTCCGTGCAGAAGATTCCGGAGAAAATAAAGCCATTAACTACTGGTGGGGATTATCAGCAAATGTAATCGACATTATATACTCAAATAAACTTCCTGTGGGTACAACAAAGCTGATAGAACTGATGAAAGAAGATATCTCCTCAGGTAACTTCCAGCCTTTTTCCGGTCCGTTATATGATCAGGAGGGCACTCTTCGATGTGAACCTGCCGTATCCTTCAAACCGGAAGATATCGTAAAAATGGATTGGTTGTCAGACAATATCGTAGGTGACATCCCTACCATAGATGAATTAAAAGACGAGGCAAAGCCGATTGTTGAGCTTCGCGGCCTGTATAAAACGACTGTTGATAAAGGGGGAGCATCTTTATTATGAGAATACTCGTACTTGCAGATGAAGAATCCAAGTACCTGTGGGACTTTTTTGAGAAAAGCAAATTAGAAGGTATCGATTTGATCATTTCCTGCGGTGATCTGAAAGCATCATATTTATCATTTTTGGCTACCCTTGCATCGGTTCCCGTGCTTTATGTGCATGGGAACCATGATGGAAGGTACGACCAAAAGCCGCCCGAAGGATGCATTTGTATTGAGGATGACATATATGTACACGAAGGCATCCGCATATTAGGACTGGGGGGCTCCCAATTATATAATTATGGACCTTATCAATATACCGAAAAAGACATGTCCAAACGGGTCCGTAAACTCTGGAGAAAACTCTGGCAGCATAAAGGCTTTGACATTCTTGTAACCCACTCCCCTGCCTACAAATTTAACGACGGTGAGGACCTTCCACACCGCGGTTTCCAGGTTTTCAACGAACTGATAGAAAAATACAAACCAAAATATTTTGTTCATGGACACATGCACACCACCTATGACTGGCGTCTAAAAATGCGCCGGGAAGTGCCGTATAATGAACACACTACTGTGGTACACGCTTTTGAACGATACGTGTTTGAGTATAAAGAATTGTAGTTTGTCGATTTGTATTATTGTAATTACAACGTTCGGAAGCGGGAGCATTATATCTTTCACGTTCGCCGGACAAAAAACATTCACCAAGAATTAATGTGCCATTCGTCAGACATGAATGTCTGCGATTGTCACACAAATTCTTGGTGTCTGTTTCTTTGTACGTCGAACTTAGAAAATATAATGCTCCCTACCCCATACATCTGCTGATACCTTCTGGGTGACACACCAAAATGCTGCTTAAATATCTTGGAGAAATGATACAAGTCAGGATATCCCACTGAAGTTCCTGCAGTGGATGGTGACTCTCCATAAATTGTCAACAGCTCTGCCGCCTTCTCAAGCCGCAGATTGATCAGATACTTCTGAGGTGAAAGTCCCATTTGCTCCTTAAACAACTCCGAAAGATAGCTTCTGTTAATATTTAACCTGTCAGCCACCTGCTGTACAGTAATTCCATGCACATACTCGGAATTCATGCAGTTTAACGCCTTCTCTACGTAATCTGCATTTGGTTCTCCACCCTCCATTAGAACACTAAATAATTCCCAGATTTTCCCGCTTAAGAATGCACTCCGACCGTTTTCCATCTTACCACAACGAAGCATATCCTCGAACACAGCTCCCGCACCAGGACAATGAATAACAGGCTCCGTCAAAAACGGTATCTCTTCCTCTTCCGTAGTAAAACCGACCCATATATATCTCCAGGGCTTTTTTGCATCAGCCTCATAATAGGTCTCCTCATAGGGACGGATCACAAACATGTCACCCGGTTTCACCTCCCATACGATACCATCACGTTCAAATTTACCAAAGCCATACACCACATAATGCAGCAGCCAATGAGTACGTACACTGGGACCGAAATAATGACCGGGATCACAAGTTTCACTGCCGAACTGTACAGGGTTGTAGCCCTTATAATGCTGATCTATTACAATTTCCGATCTTCCCTTATCCATATCCCTGGTCTCCCTTCCTTGAAACTTTATCCATCTCTTTCCAACATAATAACAAGTTTCACCCACAAAAATCAATCCCTTTTTCTATCTTTTTTGATACAATAAATACAACAAAAAAACAAGGAGGAATTCCCCATGAAAATTACCTTTATGGGTGCAGGCAGCACCATATTTGCCCGCAATGTTATCGGTGACTGTATGTGCTCCGATGCACTGAAAGACAGTGTTTTCGCATTATACGATATTGATGGTGATCGTCTGAAGGAAAGCCGGACTATTTTAGAAGCCATGAGAAATACCATGGGCGGACACGGCAAGATTGAATGTTATTTAGGCATAGAACAGCGTAAAGAAGCACTTCGCGGTGCTAACTTTGTAGTCAATGCTATCCAGATCGGCGGTTATGATCCATGCACTATCATCGACTTTGAAATCCCTAAAAAATTCGGTCTGAGACAGACCATCGCAGACACTTTAGGAATCGGCGGCATCATGCGTGCCCTTCGAACCATTCCTGTAATGGATGATTTTGCAAAGGATATGGCTGAAGTTTGTCCTGACGCTCTCTTCTTGAACTACACCAACCCTATGGCAATGCTGACCGGTTATATGCAGCGCTATACACCGATCAAGACTGTAGGTCTCTGCCACAGTGTGCAGGTTTGTTCTGAAGGTTTGTTAAAAGAACTGGGCATGGATGACAAATTGGAAGGCCGCAAAGAACTAATCGCCGGTATCAACCACATGGGCTGGCTGTTAGAGATTAAAGATAAAAACGGTGTTGACCTTTATCCTGAAATTAAGTCTCGTGTTGCTGACAAGATTGCTGACCCTGATTTCAAGGACAAAGTACGTTTAGATTACATCAACCACTTTGGTTACTACTGTACCGAGTCCAGCGAACATAATGCAGAATACAATGCATTCTATATTAAGAGCAAGTATCCTGAACTGATCGACAAGTACAATATTCCTTTGGATGAGTACCCTCGCCGCTGTGTAAACCAGATTGAAGGCTGGAAGAAAGAATATGCTGAGCTTATGGAAAACGGTGTGAAAGAACATAAACGCTCCCATGAATATGCATCCCATATCATGGAGTCTATCGTCACCAACACTCCTTACAAAATCGGCGGTAACGTGCTGAACACCAACCACCTGATCACC
This sequence comes from Acetatifactor sp., assembly GCA_045544275.1. Taxonomy (GTDB): domain Bacteria; phylum Bacillota; class Clostridia; order Lachnospirales; family Lachnospiraceae; genus Acetatifactor. The sequence goes on from JAZPYS010000073.1 coordinate 4,412, forward strand.
AACCTGCCTGCTGAGGCTTGTGTTGAAGTACCATGTCTGATTGACGGTCAGGGCATCCATCCATGTTATGTAGGTTCCCTGCCTGTACAGTGTGCTGCTATGAACATGACCAATATCAATGTTCAGCTTTTGACTATCGAAGCTGCTCGCACACGCAAGTTAGAACATATTTATCAGGCTGCAATGCTTGATCCTCACACCGGAAGCGAATTAGATATCGATACCATCAAAAAGATGGTGGATGAATTGATCGCTGCACATGGGGATTATTTGCCGAAGTATCACTAAGTGACCTTTGCTAAGCCATCTGCAATTTGATGCGACTTTGCTTTGCCGGGGGGCTATGCAAAATTATTACATTGTGAGACCCCGCACATTAGAATAAGTGGGGCCTCAAGAATGTATTTTACTCTATATACCCTTTTAGGTACAAAAAAAGCATAAAAAAAGAAAAAACGGGGTCTGGAGACACAAAATTTCTCTCCAGACCCCGGATTCTTGTTATTCTGCATTTTTCCTGTCCTGAATACGTCTGTACAATTTTCTACATTGCAAAAATTTAAAATATCTGTATAATGTTATCTGTTCGTTATTTAATTGGATTTACATATCAGAAATGAGGTTTTTATATGACAAAAACAATTGTTCAGAAACAAAAATCCGACTGGAGCATGTTCTTCAAAGCCGTACTGACCATTGCACTGCCAATTGCATTCCAGAATCTGCTTTCCACCACAGCCAGCATGATAGATACCATCATGATCGGCAGTCAGGGAGAACTTTCCGTAGCAGCAGTGGGGATCTGTTCCCAGATCTCTTCCCTGTTCTTTTCCTGCTATTTTGGTTTCGCAGGAGGCTCCCTGCTGTTCTTCTCCCAGTATTGGGGAGCTGGTAACGAGAAAGGTATCAACCAGACCTTCGGTATTTCTTTCCTGTGCATGCTGGCGGTATCCATTCTATTCGGCGGTGTGGCAGTAACCAATCCGGAGTTTGTATTGGGTATCTATACAGACAAACAAAATATTATTGATGTAGCTTCCGGTTATCTCAGAATCGTAGGTTTTGCTTATCCGCTGCAGGTTATTTCGGTCATCATCAGCTTTTTCATGCGTTCCACAGAACGTGTGGCACCACCACTGATCAGTTCTCTCGCCGGCCTTGTAACCAACTTTATCCTGAACTGGATTCTGATCTATGGACGTTTTGGCATGCCACAGATGGGTGCTGCGGGAGCTGCAGTGGGTACCCTGATCTCTGCTATTGTCAACTTATTGCTTCTTTTATTTTTCCTAATGAGGGATAAACGCTCTATCCAGCTTCATTTAAAAGACATGTTTTGTTTTGACGATGGATTTTTGAAAATATATTTTAGTAAATGCTTCCCCATCATCTGCAATGAATTGTTCTACGGTATCGGTCAGATGATGATCAATGTGGTCATCGGACGCCAATCTGAATCTGCAATTGCTGCTATGGCTGCATTCCGTGTTCTGGAAGGCTTTGTCTATGCATTCTTTGGCGGTCTTGCAGATGCGTCCTCTGTTGTTGTAGGCAAAGAAGTAGGTGCTGGCCATCATATGAGAGGTTATCAATACACAAAAGGCTTTGCTATCATCTGCCCGGCAATTACCTTTTTCATTTGCATGATCGGCTTTGTTTTCAATGCACCGTTGTTGTCCCTGTTCGGATTAGGCAGTGAGGCGATGTTTTATGGGAAATACATGCTGCTCATCTATGTAGCAGCCGGAACCATCAGAACCTGCAACTATATCATGAACACCTGCTATCGGGCAGGCGGAGAAGCGATCTTCGGAACCGTGCTGGAAATCGTATGCCTGTTTACCATCAGCGTTCCAGCCACCTGGATTGCCGGCATGGTACTGCACCTGCCCTTTCTTGCAGTATTCTCCTTCCTGTATACGGATGAGATCATCCGACTGATCGCCGAACTATGGTACACCAAAAGCGGTAAATGGATTAAACCTGTCACAGAAGAAGGGAAGCGCTCTGTGGAAGAATTCAGGGCCCTCCTAAAAAACAAATAAAAATTTTTCGAATTTCACAAAAAACACTTGCAATTTCTTTAAACATATATTATACTAACTAAGTGTTCAAGAGAGAACATAAATATCGAAAAATTGTGGCTCGTTGGTCAAGCGGTCAAGACGCCGCCCTCTCACGGCGGAAACAGGGGTTCGATTCCCCTACGAGCTGTTGACTGTTAAATGTAAATTTAAACAGCCCAACCCGAGAAGTATTGAAAAATCAACATTTTTCAATGCTTTTTTATTTTCTCTTTCTCAGTAAACTATTATTCTTCGACCGTGGGTTTTATTCAGCTTTTTAGTTGCTTTTCTGTTCTACTTGTAGTATAATAAAAGGGTATAATTTAATAGAATGTGGATGCGAATTTCTGTGATACCCCTAGTACATAAGGGGGTGATGCCCATGAACACAATGGAAGTCTTGACTTTATTGCTCGTTTTGTTTGCGGCACTGTCTTTCGTAGACAATCATAAAAAAAATAGCATCCGTCCCTCCAAGTTCAGATGCTAGTTTCCAATTAGTTTCTATCTTACTGGG
>JAZPYS010000074.1:0-2921 GCA_045544275.1 Acetatifactor sp.
CTACAATAGTACTCATCACACAGTCTCCTTTACGTGTTTTTCTCGCAACTAACATCATAAAGAAAAACTGTGTGATTGGGAAGTAGGGATTTTCTCTGCTTCCCTTTTTATTACTTTTGCCAATTAAAATTATACACTAACGGAGCAAATCCGAAGATCTACTCCTTAACCTAACAAAATTTTATGCACTTAAAGTTATTGATACAAAGCTTCCACTTCTTCTTTACTGGGCATCACCATCAAAGCACCTTTTTTAGTAGTAATGATGGATGCTGCAGCATTGGCAAATGTCAGCATCTCTTCCAGGTCAGCCTCCTTCAGAGCATCAAGACCCTTTTCCAGCACAAAATGCAGACAGCTTCCAAAGAAGGTATCTCCCGCACCGGTGGTCTCCACAGTATCTTCTCTTACAAATGCAGGTACTTCTACAACTTTGTCACCATAATAAGCGCGGCTACCGTCTTTGCCCATAGAAAGCAGGATCAGCGGAATATGGTAAGTATCCTTCAATATCTGAATCCCCTTATCATAGTCCTCTTCTCCCGTGAACCACTGAATCTCGTTGTCAGAAATCTTCAGTACATCACAGAATCCAAGGCCATACTCAACCTGCTTCTTGGCATTGTCCAAAGTATCCCAGAGAGATTCTCTTAGGTTCGGATCAAACGAGATCGTCAGACCATTAGCTTTTGCAATGTCTAACGCTTTCTTGGTTGCCTCTCTGACAGTATCATGGGTCATGGAAAGTGTCCCAAAGTGGAAAATCTTCGCTGCTTTGATGGCCTCCTCATCCACTTCCTCTGCACGCAGCATCATATCTGCACCGAGATTCCGATAGAAAGAAAAGCTTCTGTCTCCGGTCTCATCATTCTGTACAAATGCAAGTGTGGTTCTTACGTCCTTATCCATCATCAAATTAGAGGTATCAATCTTAATCTCTTCCAACGTCTTTTTCAGACGGGTTCCAAAAATATCCTCACCCACTTTACCCATAAATGCGGTCTTATGTCCTAACTTATTTAACATTGCAAGCACATTGCAGGGTGCTCCCCCGGGATTTGCCTCGAACAAAGGATTGCCCTGAGCACTGATGCCGCTGCCGGTAAAATCAATCAATAATTCGCCTAAAGCGATTACATCATATTTTTTCATGATCATTTACCCTCTTATTCAGCCTTTGGATACTCATTGCAGAGCAGACGATATGGTGCTTCATCTTCTTCTATTTCAGGGAATCTTCCCATAAGAGGATTAAAACGGTTGTCTGTATTGTCATCATTGCACTGGCTTACTTCCCCAAGAAGTACCGGTCCGGTTCCTTCTTCTACAGAGAAGTCATGATACAAAAACTGCTGTACATGGATGCTTTCACCGGGTGTCAGGCGGATCTGTGTACCTGCAGGCACGGTATAAGTACGTCCATCGGTATGTACGGTAACATCTGATTCATAATCGATCTCTTCATTCTCTAAAGAGTTATATACACGGATCAATACATTCCCGCCGCCGCGATTGATGATATCTTCTGTTTTGAACCAGTGGAAATGGTTGGGTGCATACTGACCTTCCTTCAGATACAACAGCTTCTCTGCATATACCTTCGGATACTTGTCTTCCATAGCACGGTTGCCGTTACGGATGGTGATCAGGGAAAATCCCATCTTATCAAAATCGCCCATTCCATAGTCGGTAATATCCCAGCCCAACATACAGTCACGTACCTCATCATATTCGTGACCAATGGTCTGCCACTGCTCCGGTGTAAAATGGCAGAATGGCGGCAAATAGCAATGATACTTTTCACACATTGCTTCTAATTCTTTTAAAGCCTTATTTACTTCTGAACGCTTCATTATATATCCTCCTAAATATTTTGTTAATTCATTTACCATATTAATAATACTAATTTAATGAAAAGATTGCAATATAAAAATAATATTGTTATGATATTAATAGTAATTTTTAGGCGTTTGTGAACTTCTCTGTTTTCCAACCGGTGCAAGAAACATTCCATTTGGGCACGCTCTCGCTCGGTGCTCAACGCAGCGGATACTAAGGAGTTTCGCAACGACCCTGCATTGGAATGTTTCTTGCACCGGCTGGAAATTTAGAAAATTTCACAATTGCCTAAATAGTATTTTAACAAATAATGGAGGCATTTACTTATGACAAACACATTACAGACTATCTCAAATGAACATCTGACTGTGCAGATCAACTTAAAAGGCGCTGAGTTGTGGTCGATCAAAGATGCGGAAGGTACCGAATATCTCTGGCAAGGCGACCCTGCTTACTGGTCGGACAGAGCAATCAATCTGTTCCCTTATATCGCCCGCATGACAGAAAAGAGCTATATTTATGATGGCAGGAAGTATCAGATGGACATTCATGGCTTTGCTAAGGATACACTGTTCAGTATTGATGCTGAATCCACAGACTACGTTACATTTAAGATCAGTGATACACCGGAAACCTTGAAACAGTACCCTTTATCCTTTGATTTATACATTACATACCGTTTGCAAGACAGTTCTCTGAAGGTGGAATTTAAAGTTGTGAATAAAAACAATCGAACCATGTACTTCGGCATCGGCGGTCATCCCGGCTTCAATGTGCCTTTTGAAACGGGGCTGAAATTTGATGATTACTATGTGGAATTCAATGAAGTGGGAGCGTCAAAACGCGTGACTTTTTCCGAAGATTGCTTCGTCATGGATGGACAGTTTGAACCCTTTAAGCTAAATTCTGATAACAGATATCAGCTGCATCATGGAATGTTTGATGAAGATGCCATCATTCTCACTGACATGCCCCGTCAGATCACGCTGGGTTCTGATAAAGGCAGCAGAAAAATTCAAGTCAGCTATCCGGATATGGCTTATTTAGGCTTGTGGCATATGCCTCACACCGATGCACCTTAT
>JAZPYS010000075.1:0-7021 GCA_045544275.1 Acetatifactor sp.
CCCTCAGAAAGCACGTTTCTGATATTACGGAAATTGTTACGGATTGCATGAAGCATGGCATCACGGTATTCATCGGATGCACGACCAGTCTTCTTCTCCTGTGGATTTGTACCACCCATAGGTCTGTTTGTGATAGGAGTATTCACAGGCTTATTCAGCTCTGCTTCCATAGCCTCCATCTCTTCCATACGTGCAATTTCTGCAGAATAATTCTGTACCTTTTGCTCCATCTCTGCATAAGTCGCTGCATCCTCAGCAGATAACAGACCATCCTTATCACGTTTTGTTTCTACGAAAGCCTTAGCAGCTTCCCACGCTTTGTTTCTCTTTTCTCTCAGTTCTAAAATAGTCATAATCGATTACCTCCAATTTTTTAATAAATTAAGCCGACTCATCAGCGAATCGGCTTTGACTTTGTTACTGTTTTCAGTTTCATTTTTCTGCTGGATTCGACACTTTTCAGCAATCTTATCCATTAAGGAATTAACCACCGCTGTCTTTGAATACAACATGGATACCTGCGGAACTTCCATCTCATCCGCAGCACCATTTCTCTGGATGACTTCATCTGCAAATCCAAGCTCAATAGCCTTGTTTGCGTCCATCCATGTTTCTGCATCCATGAGATGTGCCAGTTTTGTTCCGGACATTCCGGTTTTCAGCTCATAGGCATTGATGATGGAATCCTTTACGCTTTTCAGCATGTCAATGGCTCTCTGCATTTCCCCGGAATCACCAAAAGCAATGGTCATCGGATTATGGATCATCATCATGGATACCGGAGACATCAGCACTGTATCACCGGCCATGGCAATGACCGAAGCTGCGGACGCCGCAATGCCATCAATCTTGACTGTAACCTTGCCTTCATACTCACGGAGCATGTTGTAAATCTGCGCTGCTGCCACACAATCACCACCGGGCGAATTGATCCAGACCGTGATGTTTCCACTTCCGTCCAGTAATTCTTCCTTGAACATTTGCGGTGTCACATCATCATCAAACCAACTATCCTCTGCGATGGTGCCATTTAGGAACAATGTTCTCTCCACCACTTCCGTCTGCATCTCCTGATTCAGAACCTGCTGGTTCTTCCACTTCCAAAACTTCTTCACTTTCGTTTACCTCCCTCCCCGCAAAAATTCCTGCGTCCTTCAACTTGGTCATATTTCCATTGATCAGGTACAAATCTCCACCTTCCTCTTCCGGAATACGATCCAGATTTTCAAGTTCCCTGATATCGTTGGCACTCATCCAACCATTCTGTCTGCCGATGGCATAACCATTCATTCGGCTCTGATAATCACCACGCAGCAGCCCATCCACATTGAACTTCACAAAATACTGCGCCTTCTCATCCGCCGAAAGCAGAGAACGAACAATCGCCTGCTCCCACCTGGCCACCCAAGGATCCAAAGTATACTTCACGAACTCCAAAGACTGCTGCTCAATATTAGAAAAGCTCGACTTCTCCAAATCCCCCACCATATGCGGCGGAACCCGGAAAATTCGAGCAATCTCATTAATCTGAAATTTTCTTGTTTCCAAAAACTGTGCCTGCTCCGGACTAATGGAAATCGGCGTATACTTCATCCCCTCTTCCAGAACGGCCACCTTATTGGCATTGGAACTGCCACCAAACGTAGCTGTCCAACTCTCCCTTAACCTGGCCGGATCCTTAATCGTCCCCGGATGCTCCAACACTCCACTCGGTGCTGCACCATTGGCAAAAAACTTTGCTCCATACTCCTCGCAAGCAATCGCCATTCCAATCGCATTCTTTGCCATCGCAATCGGAGAATACCCAACCAATCCATCAAACCCCAGACCGGGAATATGCAACACCTCTGAAGGCTTCAAATTCACCATACTTCCCTTCATGGTTGGTGCATCATCCTTACTGGTATTGTACTGATAATAAAGCTGGCCTTTATCATCCCGATCCACTGTCATTCGATTCGGCATCAGAGGGTACAATGCAATAATCTCACCCTTGCCATTACGGATAATCTGAGCATAGGCATTTCCCCAGAGGAGCAAATGTGTCATCAGTGTTTCCCTAAACACAAATGAAGTCATCTCTGGATTCGGCTCATCATGGAGCAAAAAATAAAGCGGATGCTTCACCGCCTTCTCCTTCCCACCATCTCCATTGTACCTGTACACATGCAGCGGAAGACTTGCCACCGCTTCCGAAAGAATACGCACGCAGGAATACACTGCTGTCATCTGCATGGCAGAACGCTCATTCACATTCTTCCCACTGGAACTGCCACCAGTAAAAAATCTGTAAGCACTTCCCGATGTTGCATTCTGTGGCTTGTCTCTTGATTTAAAAATTCCTGATAAAATTCCCACCAAAATCACTCCCTTCATTTCTCTGCTAAATTTGGCATAATAAAAGAGCCGATTTCTCGACCCTTGCAATGGATATAGCATTGGGGAACAAATTCGTAATTTCTAACGAGATTTGTTCCCCAATATAAATGCTATTTAAGATTCTATTGTTTCTATTTCCGTATTCACTAAAAAATAATATGAACCGATGTATCCTGAACCAGTTCTAAAAACAGATCGTTATCAACCACTTCCGTTACTAAAATCACGGAATGATCATCCTGTACCTTACTGTAAGTAATCTTACGTATATCCTTCCTGTAATCTCCCAGATTTTCAATGCATATTTTTCCATCACGGAAAAGCTGGCAAAGAATAGCATCATTGCTCTTATACGAAACCGGTACCGGCGTCCTTGAAGTAAATATTTCTCTTAAACTGGCCTCGGCTTTACGCTGGAACTCATAAGTATCACTATCTTGTGAATATATAGTCAGCGCTTCCGTCTCCGGATAATACCAAGAAACCACTTCTGCCAAAATTGTGATAGAAACCTCTCCGGCATTCTTCTTTTTTATTCTGCCCGAAGATAACATCTGACCTGGAATCGGCCACTCGTCATAAAGCTTATTAATCCAATCTTTGTATGCATCCATATCAAGTACATCTGCCTTTTCCACAAAGCGACGCAAATAGCTTTTAATTCTTCCGATCTGATATGTAGACGCAAGAACAATCTGATACAGATTACCTTCCTCATTGTTTGTAAGATTCGAGTAATCTTCTTCTGCGATACTATGTATCGGATATCCAAGCTCAATCAGTTTTTGCAAATAATTCGCTCTGCCTTCAGCATCACCTACTTCCACCAGCACCCATTCTGGAATAAGAATAAGATCATAATCCTTCAAAATATCATCTGATGATATTCCTTTTGCCTCTAATCCTTGCATAAAGGAAATGGAAGACGTGTCTAAAAGGGCGATATGCTTTTTATTATCAATATTTGTAATTCTCGTTATTGTCATCATTCGCCCTTCCTCGTAATCATAGAGATTTCTTTCATAATATTTATCAGAAATTCTTCATTATCTTTATGGTAATTAAGTTCTGGATTCGTGGCTTTGCTTCTTCTTATCCGTTCCTGCAAGGACGAAGCGTTGATTACATAGGATGGTTTTACCAGGCTATCATCCAGACCAAGTTCCTGAAATCTCTGTGGCATATCCTCAAATTCCAAGTCAAAAACTTCCTTAATTCTTTTCGCCAGTGTTTCATTTTCGCTCTGAATCGCATATTCATAAAGAGAAACCAACACTGCTTTATACGGAGCCTGAAATGCTGACATACAGAGGAATATTTTTGAAACAAAATCCATCTCAGGAAGTTCTATAAAATATCTGTCAACGCCCGCTAACAACATACTTGCTGCAAAGCATTCAGCCTTTCGTTCCTCCATCGTATTATCTCTTTCAATAAAATGATCAAATGACACTTTATCAAAAATAAGATGATATATTTCATGCCATGCTGCAAAATACTGATTTGCACGTGGCAGTGCTGTATTAAGGACGGGTATTATTTTCCCGTTTTTTACAAAAATTGCTCCACTCCAAAATTTGTCTTCAATAGGCATCTGAATCAAACCAAATCCCTGTAAAATCAGCAAAGCAAGCTGCGGTCTTGATGCAACCTTCATAATTGCAGAATTCATCTGCAATTTCATTGTCTGCCCCAACACTTCATCTCTAATTTCATTATTCTTTTTTATAACTAAATCTATATTCGCAGCAGTTATTAATTCACTCATACATGCACATCCTTAATAATATATTTCACACAGATCAATAACATCAAGAAGCAGGTTATACTGTTTCTTCGCTGTTTCGCTCATTTCATGTTCCAAAGGGGCATTCTGTGAAAACACTGTTGCTGTAACCGGCTTAGCAGATACAGAATGGTAAAGCAGCAACTCTTCTACCGACATATTCAACACTTTCAAAATCTTCTGCAGATGACGATCAAATGTACTTTTGTTATCAACAGCACCATTTAACAATCTATCTAATGTCGGACGTGATATATCTGCCTTACCGGCAAAAGACACTTTCGTATAGCCTTTATCTCTGATACACTCTTTTAACTTTGAAGCCACCAGACTTCTTTGTTCAAATAATTCATCAAACCTCATTGTGATGACCTCCTTCTATTTCCTCACCATTATTATATGCCAAAACGAAGGATTTATCAATATGTTTGTAAAATATTTTTTTACATTTTAACATTTTCTATGTCACCAATTCATCCTTCATCGTTCTTCCATCTTCTTTGGCTTGATTTTTCAATCTGTCCTTTACTGATATTGCGCTTATCATACAAGTACCTCCAGATATGTTTTCATAACTTCTCCGCATTTCAGTAGTTCCGCATATCGCAGCAGTCTATTGAGATTTCTATCCTTTCGTCTAAGGTAATTCACAAGAATTTCCTTCGTTTCCTCAATGCCTATCTTTTCACGGAAGAAAACTATGTCCACAACCGTTTTTTCAACATCATAGATTTTGAAATGATTTTTACCTTCCCTTACCGTTTCAACTCCCATTTCGAAGCGGTCATTTGCATAATAATACACAGACAGCACTGGCCAATCTGGCATCGTAGAAATCTTCCTTTTTCTCTGAATAGCCACATCTATAGAATCTGGTCTGTAGGTCGTCAGATTATAATAAGATGCTGCACTCATAAGACAAACTACACCTTTTGGAGCATATGCCGGAACATAGTAGAAATCTGATTCTTCACCTTGATAGCTTGTATTCTCATAATATTTCTTATTTAGTTTTAGCAGCGTACCATCCTCAACCAACTGATTGATTTTATAATGGGAAAAACCTGCCGCTTTTAGTTCAGCAACTGAAAAAATTATCTGATCTTCAGGTAGCCTAAGCTCATTATCCATTCATATCACCTCAATTGAAGCATTCCCATTTTTCAGAATTATTTTTTTAATATTTTTCGGCACTTTTTGTATTCTGCCGAATTTCATTAAAATTGTACTTCTGAACAACAGATATGTCAATCATGAAGTGAAATATTCCTAATCAGATAAACAAAATACCACGCTCATCATAAACAGATGCTGTGACATCATTCCCACATCGAATTGCTCTATCTAATCCCATAATCGTTGCAATAGCACCATCAATTTTCTCCGTAGATTTTTCTTTATCTGCTTTAATATTTCCAGCCGGATCGTTTCGGATATAAATGTTATCCATCATCCAACGAAGAACCGGATGTCCGCCATGTGCCAGTTTCTTTTCCAATGTCAACTTCATCAATTCCTTTGTGGGCGGAGACATATCCTTAAATCCCTGTCCAAATGGAACTACCGTAAATCCCATACCTTCCAGATTCTGCACCATCTGAACAGCACCCCAGCGGTCAAATGCAATCTCCCGGATGTTAAATCTCTCACCTAATCGTTCAATGAATTTTTCAATGTATCCATAATGAACCACGTTTCCTTCTGTGGTATGCAGATATCCCTGTCTTTCCCAGACATCATACGGAACATGATCTCTACGTACCCTTAATTCCAGAGTATCTTCCGGAATCCAAAAGTAAGGTAGTACAACAAACCTGTCATCTTCGTCCTGTGGTGGAAACACCAAGACAAATGCCGTGATGTCCGTGGTGGAGGATAGGTCCAAACCACCGTAACATACACGGCCTTCCAAATCGTCTTCATTTACAGGGAATGCACAAGCATCCCATTTCTCCATCGGCATCCAACGGACTGCCTGTTTTACCCATTGGTTCAATCTCAACTGCCTGAATGCGTTTTCCTCTCCCGGATTCTGTTTTGCAGAATCACATGCAGCCTGAACCTTATCAATACTTACTGTGATTCCAAGTGACGGATTTGCTTTCTTCCACACTTCCGGATCCGTCCAGTCATCATTCTCATCAGCACCATAAATCACAGGATAGAATGTCGGATCAATCTTCCGCCCCTCAATAATATCCTTTGCTTTCTGGTGTGTTTCATAACAGATACTGTTGGTATCCGTACCTGCTGTTGTGATCAGAAAGTATAACGGCTGTGTTCTGGCATCTCCAGATCCTTTTGTCATTACATCAAACAACTTTCGATTCGGTTGGGTATGCAACTCATCAAATACTACTCCATGAATGTTGAAACCATGCTTAGAATAGGCTTCCGCTGACAACACCTGATAAAAGCTGTTCGTCGGCTGATACACGATTCTCTTCTGGGATGCAAGAATCTTTACTCTCTTGTTCAATGCCGGACACATACGCACCATGTCAGCAGCAACCTCAAATACAATGGAGGCCTGCTGCCATGAGCTGGACAAGGATCCGTTCCTCATCAATACACCAATAACTGTACTAATAATCCATCTTTTAATATGCCTTTTATAATACTGCCTAGTTCTTCTATTGACATATCCTTCTCATTTTTCATCCAACTGGTTATCATAGAAACAACGCCTTGAATGTAAAACTCGAATGCATAAATCGCCTTCTTATTATCTTGCGATATTTTAAAACTCTTTAACGCTAACGGAATAATAATGTCTTGTAATCTTTTTGAAAACTGCAGGTTATAAGAATTATTCAGCAAAATTTGACTGTACAGTTCATTTTGATTGATAAGTTC
>JAZPYS010000076.1:0-18959 GCA_045544275.1 Acetatifactor sp.
CATTAATTCACTGATTTTCTTCTGCTGATCCGCCTGAAGCTCCCCACGAACATTTTTGTGTTTTTCCATAAGACCGGAAATCTCCGCATTTTCTTCCATAGCCTTATTCAGTGCCTGCTGGCATTTCTGCATTTCCTGTGAATCCTCTTTTACCAATTCCAACAGCCCCATCAGCATTGGGTTGGACTCATTTCTGTCCACAGGTATCTGTCTATTGTTCTGCACCTTCTCGTCCTCCTACACTCTATTATAATTAATCAGACATCCCTTCAAAATGATCTGACGTTCTTCATCAGTAAGTTCCCCTAATCTTACCTCAAATTCTTTCAAGCCATCTTCTGCAACTACATATGCCTGAATGCTCTCCGCCTTATTGATCACAGCCTGCTTGATGCCCGGGAAGAACAGGTAATCTAAATTCTTGAACGGAAGCTCACCTTCCTGAATCAGGAATGGAAGCATACCCCAGTTGATCAGATTAGAGCGATAACGTTTTGTTGCATATTCATTTGCAATATTCGCCCAGCCACCCAGTACTTTCTGACAGCTTGCAGCCTGTTCTCTTGCAGAACCATCACCCGGCTTAACAGCAAAGATGGTGGAACCAAAACCTGTGTTGGAGGCATCTGCATCTGCAAATACTCCATTGATTTTTACCATAACACCTGCAACATCCTCATGTGCCTGTGCCGGATCCTGACCTTCCATTCTTGCCTTTTCTGCTTTCTGGATATCCTTTGCACGTCCTACATACATAGGGTCTTTTCTGGACAATGCAAACTCTGCCAGTCCCAAAGGATTGGAGCGATAGCTGGAAGTCTCTCCGGAAGGAATCAATTCGTCTGTCGTGGTTACCGGATCATGAATCTCACTTACCACGCGAAGCACCAGATTTTCAGGCAGTGCTCCCATCGCCGGCCAATCCTTGATGTTGGGTCCTAATTGAATTTCCACATCCGGGTCTGCTACGCCCTTGGAATCAAATACGCGGTTTGCGTAAATATTGCTGTCAAAGTGATATTTGTATTTGCCGATTTCACCATCAAAATCCGTTGCAGGAGTGAGTACACCTTTATTTGCAGCAGTTGCTGCGATAGAACGTGCATCCATAAGTGCAACAGAAGAAATCTGACCATTCTGTAGCTTAGAACCTTCTCTGTTGGGGAAGTTTCTTGTGGAATGACGAATGCTGAATGCATTGTTTGCAGGGGTATCTCCTGCACCAAAGCATGGTCCGCAGAATGCCGTCTTCATCACTGCACCGGTTTCAAGGATCGTTGCTGCACAGCCATTCTTGATCAATTCCATATATACCGGCATAGAAGCAGGATATACACTCAAAGTAAATCCGTCAGAACCGATGTATTTGCCCTTGAGAATGTCAGCAGCCGCACAAATATTTTCAAATCCGCCGCCGGCACAGCCTGCGATAATACCCTGATCCACCATAAACTTGCCGTTCTCCACTTTGTCCTTCAGATGGAAATCTACCGCACCATCAAGGCTTACCAGTGCTTTCTTTTCGGTTTCATCCAAAATATCCATCAGGTTGGCATTCAATTCTTCGATGGTATATACATTACTGGGGTGGAATGGCATAGCAATCATCGGTCTGATCTTGGATAAATCGATCATGATCATGCCGTCATAGTAAGCCACTTCGCCCGGATTGAGTTCTTTATATTCTTCTTTACGTCCGTGGATTTCGTAAAAGTCTTTAATTTCATCATCGGTTCTCCAGATGGATGACAGACAGGTAGTCTCTGTGGTCATAACATCCACACCGATACGGAAGTCAGCACTTAAGTTGCTGATGCCGGGGCCTACGAACTCCATAACTTTATTTTTTACATAACCATTTGCAAATACTGCACCAATAATTGCCAAAGCTACGTCCTGAGGCCCTACACCTTTTACCGGTGCTCCTGTCATGTAGACACCTACCACACCAGGCATATTGATGTCATAGGTCTGATTCAGCAGCTGTTTTACCAATTCGGGGCCGCCTTCGCCCACTGCCATGGTACCCAGTGCACCATAACGGGTATGAGAGTCAGAACCAAGGATCATCTTGCCGCCGCCGGCCAGCATCTCTCTGGCAAATTGATGGATAACTGCCTGATGAGGCGGTACATACACACCGCCGTATTTCTTTGCACAGCTCAAACCAAACATATGGTCATCTTCATTGATGGTTCCGCCTACTGCACACAGCGAGTTGTGGCAGTTAGTAAGCACATACGGCATAGGAAACTTTGTAAGTCCTGATGCCCTTGCTGTCTGAATGATACCTACAAAAGTAATATCATGACTGGTCAATTTATCAAATTTAATTTTTAACTTGTCCATATTGCCGGATGTATTGTGGTCTGCTAAAATACCGTAAGCAATGGTATTCTTAGCTGCTTCTTCTTTTGCCACATCCAGTCCAGTCTTACTCTTTATAATCGCTCCGGCGTCAGCACAATCTTCAATGATTTCCTGAGCACGAAGTAAATAAGCTCCATTTTTAAGTAAAGTGATCATGGGTTCCTCCTCTTTGTATTTGCAATTTTTATGCAAATTTGTATCTGTATAATACAAAAACTGTAACTGTTTTTATCAAAGGGTATAAGATGCCCAATTTTATTCAACAGTTACAGTCTATTATAATTGAAAATGATAGCTTATGCAATGAAAAATTTTTTATACTCTCTTTTCTGATTTGTGTGTCTGAAACAAGACCGCTTGTAGATAGTTTTATACACACAAATCCGAAATGAGAGTTTTTATAAACAAAAAGCCGCATATATTTTGACCGTTTCTGATGTATCAGCATACTTTGCCATATCAGCTATATCAGATTTCCCCCTTTTAAAATTCTTTTTTCTTTATGCCTTTCAAAAAATCTTTTGTTAAGTCTCTTTTAGAATGAAAAATTCTCTCTTCAGAATTTGACAATTGACCCGTTTCCATTTTTACCTTTAATAACTCTAATGTACATATTAGATCAGCCACTTGAAATAAACGGTAATCACTGGGGAGCACCTTACGTACATCATAATCTGCAAGCTGAGTTGCCAATACAGTATTTAAAATTCTGTTCAGCTCATGTTGTCCGTTATCATAATATAAAATCACTTTTTCAAATCCTTGAAAATAGGACAAGTTCTCTCGTATGAACTGCGATAAGTCTCTTGCAATTCTCGCTTCTAATTTGAAAATATTTTCAAACTGGTTTTTGCGAAACACAAACGCTTTATACTTAATATCACATCCTAATGTAAAGTAATATAATTTAGAGAAAATGGCTCGTCGCTCATTGGGCTGAAAAAATTGATATGGCTTCTCTCTCCGGATTAGTGGTTCTGTATGTACAGCCTGCCCCTCACCATAGCCAATTTGCCTTAATGCATTGTCCAAGGCATTTATATTTTTCGAAATATCAATATCTTGATCATGCAGCACCATAGTCACAATATAGTATGGTGCGTGCTTTTCATATTCACCAAAATCTCCAGATTCATCAACAAAAATACTTAATTCTTTCATGAATCCTCCTAATGAAAATGGCGGGGAGTCTCCCCGCCTAATAGGTTGGACCTGGGTTTTTCAACCAGCCCATTTACTTGCATTTTATGCAACAGATATTTCTATCTGTAATAGTATTATATGCAAATTTCATGTATTTTGCAACTAAAATTTATATATTTCCTCTTTTCTATCAAAAGTTTTTTTATAGGCAAAAAGTGGCATATAATGGCACAGACTGAACCCTGTTCACCATACCGAAATTTCTTCCCGACACCCGGATCGCATAAGCCGATCAGTATCTGTCAATAGAGTCCCCATACTGAGAATATCTGCTACCAAATATAGCTACTGGCTCATTCTCTGTATACCCAAAACCTTAAGCACCTTAATTCTAATAATGCTAATTAATTATAACGCAATCTCCAGCGTCCCCTCTTTTTCAATCATCTCAAATATCAAGACATGTTCAAAGTCATCTTCGCATGATTTATTTGGACCGTGTAATGTAATTCTTAACTTTCCGTCCTTATCCATAAAGATCATTGCATGCCCACCATCTGTTACAAACTCCGGGCGCGCCCCTTTCTCATAAAGTAATCGGGAGCTGTGAATCCATTCGCCATCAATCTTTCCATTGGACGATTGGGACACTGCCACACAGTATCCATTTTCCGATAAATTTGACCATATCATAAACAGTTTGTCTTGTGAACGATACAAAAATGGTCCATCCGTGACTCCGGCTTTTGCCCACTCCGGATCCCGTGCCCGAAACAGCTCAATAGGCGTCGAAATAAAATGGCTCAAATCATTTGACAATTTTGCCGCTGCCATTGCTCCATTTTTATCCGGCATACATGTCCATTCATGTACGAATACCATCCACGGCTGTTCATCCTCATCTACATAAAGTGTTCCGTCAATGGCATCCCATTCTTCGGGTGTGATATGACCTCCTGTAATATCTTCAAACGGTCCCAACGGATTGTCCGCCCGATATACAGAGATCATTCTATGCTGATACGGCTCCGAAAATACAGAGGTAAATATGTAAAACATTCCTTTATAATAGTGGCACTCCGGTGCCCAGAAAAACTGTTTAGAACCATGGAAATTTTCCGGTTTTTCAAAAACAATTACTGGTTTTGACCAGTCTTCTAAATTATCACTTACCATACAAACCAACTCATTATTCAAGTTCTTATAAAGATAATATTTATCTCCATACAGCAAAATAAATGGATCTCTACAAGGTAGTTTCTCAGACGTTTTTCCTCCGCCGCTTGTTTTGGGTATATCAAACTGAATTTCTGAAGAATACTCTATCGCTTCATTAGATATTCTCATCATAATCTCCCTCCTGATTAACATCCATTTTGTTAAACAATCTACTTACAGTATAAAAAGCTGTTTTAGGCTGACGATATTCATTCACTAATCCTTTATTATTATAGGATCTCGGACGTGTCAGCTCCAATTCAAACGAAGAACGAATATCGCAATATTGCCAGATTATCATGCCATTAACATTCTCATCCTCTTCAAATGCCGTGATCAATTCCCGCAGCAGCTCTGACTGGTATTCTTCGGTCCATTTTGCATTGTATAGAGAATGCTCTCCGAAAACAGCTCCGGCACCAAACTCAGAGATAATAAACGGCTTGTTATGACTCCCCACCCTCTCCAAGTGGCTTTGTATTTTATTTCTAATTTCTTCGCTCTCCTTTTTAGGATCATGTCCCCCATACCATCCGGGATAAATATTCATGGATACAATATCTGCAAACTCTAAACAAACATCCGATTCCACTTTTAAAGATGCAAATGTGATAGGACGTGAACGATCCAACGCTCTTACAACTTCATAAAAGTTTTTGGTAATTTCATATCCCTCTTCAATGTCTGTACCGATTTCATTATGGAGTCCCCAGAAAACAATAGAGGGATGATGACAGTCTCTCCTTATCATCTCATCATGCATCTGAATTCCTCTCTCCATGGTCAACGGTTCTCCTAATGATTTTTTGTCATAAAAACCCCACATTGGTATTTCTTCCCAAAACAGCATTCCAATTTCATCCAAATAATCAAGAAGCTCCGGTGGATTAGGATAATGAGAACCTCTAATCAGGTTCACTCCCATGTTTTTAATGATATCAACATCCTTTTTCATCATGGAAAAGGGAACTGCAAAACCAAAATCCGGATGTTCATTGTGTCGATTTATACCCTTTATTTTAATCTCTCTGCCATTCAGTAATATCTGTTTTCCCTTCACTTCAATTTCTCGAAAACCAATTCTCTCTACTACGGAATCTCCCTCAATGCGAATTTCTACCAGATAAAGATTGGGTTTAAAAATATCCCATCTTTCTATACAGCCGAAATCAACTTTCAAATTGTTTTTCCCGCTATGTGCATCTGTTTCTGCAACTAATTCCTCTCCCAGATAAATTTGTACCTTTCCAATATACTCACCTGTTATATTAAATTCAACATTCCCCAAAGCACGATTGCCTGTCAATTCATAATCTATTCTGTGATCGGAAATATAACATTCCTCAAAGCAATCCAAATATACATTTCCGGCAATGCCACCATAATGAAACCAGTCAACACGGGAAAGTGGTATTGTATTCTTTTCGTTATGTGTATTATCAACAGCCACTGTCAATATGTGTTTCCCTTTTCCGCTTCCTTCAACCTGGAAACCCAAAAAGCCTCCATAGTGATGTTTTACACATATTCCATCAACATAGACCTCTGCCTCGTTCAAAACATTTTCAAAAGTTAACAAATATGTATCTGATGTAGCTTCAAAAACTGTCTGATACCACGCAAGCCCTTCATATTTAAAATATTCCGGTACACAGTTCCAACAAAACGGAACACACATTGTTTCCTTTTTTACAGGGAACAAATCATACCACTTTTCCAGATATCCGACTCTGTCAGTATCTATCACAAAATCCCAAAGACCACTTAAATTCTTTGTATTCCTCAGCTTACTTGAACAAAATAAACGCATATTCTTCTCCCACATATCCTATTTATATAACGAACTAAGGTCCACTTCATATATCTCTCGCATTCCTGTACAGGTGCTATCAAAGGAAAATGCTCTTCCGTCCGGTCTCCATCGCACATGCAGATCACAACGAATATCATCTATTGCCGGAAAAATTGTACTTGCTCGTAAAATTTCCCTGACGCAATTGGTTATTGTATCGATCAGATATATTTTCCTATACTCACTTTTGAATGGATAACAATCACCAATAATATATCTCCTATCTGGCGAATATATACAATGTATATCATCTCTTGCATCCATAAAATATTCTGATTTTATTTCCTGTGCGTCATTTGTCATTATATTTATAACATACAATCCTGCTTTTCCATGAATTGTACAGTATACAACGATATTCTCATCATCCCTCCAGTAATAATGGGAAATAAAAGTTTCTTTTAAAACCACAGACATATTTCCACTTTTATCAGAAATCATCATGGTTGTCTCCCAGCCCTTTCCTATACTCGGAAAATTTCTTAGAAGAAACAAAAACTTATTCCCGGACGGACTGAATGTAATATGATTGATCAGATATTTTGCCTCTTCAAAACCTTCAATTCCACTTTTCTGTAATATTTCTTTATAACTAATAAACAGCTTTTCGCTTCCATTAGTCAGGTCTACCAGCCGGATACCGTCCTTTTCGGGTACATTCTCTTCGTAAAATTCATCCTTCACTCCCGCATAGCCATATCCTGGTCGAAAATCATATATTCTGTTAAAATTAATTACCAACCCATATTTTCCATCCTGAGTAATACTGGCAACTGCTGGATTATACTTTTTCTCTCCGGTATGAAGATCATGCTCAACCGTTACATATTTATCTCCCTGCCGTTCATTGTAAAAAACAACACCATCTTTCTCGCCATGCCACTGCAGCAAGGCTCCCTGTTGAAAATTCCATGCTGTTGTTTTCGCAAAGACATGAAATTTACCATCATTCATATCAATCACACCAAGTTCCAGTACATCTTCCTTTTCCGGAAGACGATCAATAAATTTAGTTCTGGTGCACAAATGATAACGTCCCTCTTTATCATATGCATTTAAATCATAATATCCAAAAAAACAATGTTCTCCTTCCGGTGATATCCTTCTCACCGGATATACAGAATATAATTCACCCATTTTTCTGTCTCCTGCTACCTATATTTATTTTAGATCACTTAGCCTAAATGAATGGTCGACGATCAAGCACCAGTTTTAACTTTTTATCGGATTTAATATATCCCGGCAGTGCCTGACGCAGCTCCGCCACTGCACAGACTGTACCGAAAAGAAGATGTAAATCATTGAATATATCCGATGTTTTTTCATCAATATTATTAAGGTACGGAATAAATTTGTCTGCAAATTCCTTTAACGCTGCCTTGCATTCCTCGAATCGATGAGACGTCTGTCTGGATGCACGTGTCATACAATACACCCAGTCCACTTCCGCAAAACCAATATTGTTTCCAAAAACCGGATTATTTACCTTATAATCCTCCCAGATTGCCAGACAGGAATCGATCATCTTCTGCGGATACCGCAGCGGCATAGCTGCATCCTCGTGATTGAATAAATAATGAAAGGTACCTGCCAACGAATGAAATACCGATCTGACTGTTCCTACACATCCTTTTCTCCAAAATCCAGTCTGGGGATCTGCCTCCTGCCACAGCCATTCAAAATAAGCATCATTCCATACTGTGGAAACCATATCCATCAGATTCATCGCCACATAGATACCGGCTCCCTGATGAGACGAATCCCATGGATTGTCATTCCATTCAAGACCGTCCAAAAATTCTCTGATCCCTTCCGGAGAACCATATGGTTCAAGAGCTGTCAGCTGATAATCCGGCTTCTCATCAAACAACTCCAGCGCAGCAATACAGTGAGCTGTGGTATGGATGGGATGATGTGTCTTCTCCACAAAAAATCCGGTTTCCTTGTTCTGAAGCCCTTTTAAAGTCCTAACAAACGCATCCCTCTCTTCTCCTGTCGGAAATTTTCCAAGACTGTACAAAATATTTGCTGCATCAGCACAGCCATATTCATTCAACCCAAGCACCCTGCTCTCATTCCCATCCTGCCATATCCAACGTGCATACTGTCCCGGTGCAACTTTATGATTTTCTACAACATAAAAAGTTTTTTCCAAAAATTCTTCTACATTATGCATTCTAAATATCCCTCCTAAACTATCGCAATCCAAATCCTTTGTCTATTTTATATTCTCCCTCTTTCGGAAGCAAAACATTTAAAACGGTGTTCTTTATATCTTGCATACCCTTAATTGTAGGATGACCCTCTTTTTTATCAATGTCGTCAAATTCAATTGCTGTTACACCGTACTTTTGACAAGCTTGTCTCATTCCATTGGAAATTTCGGGCTTCAGTCCTGTATTTATCAGACAGTAAATATCAGCTTTTGGAAGATTTTCTTTTAATGCCTTTAAAAAATAGCATATTGCCGGCAAAACCGAATATAAATCATTATTTTTCCAATTTTCATATTTTATTGTTCCGAGTGGTGCATTTGACCAACTGTCATTTGTACCTCCGAAAACAAAAACAGTGTCAATTTTATTTTTGCAGAAAAAGCCTTGTTCAATCAACTTATTAAATCTATAAATAAAAGAAGAAGATTGTGAGCAATCAGTATTATCGTATCCTGTGTAACCGATAGTTGAACCAGACCAACTATTGTTTAAAACAAGATTTAAATTGGCTTCTGTAACAACTTGATGCCACCAAGTTTGAAATGCTTTTGTCACATCAGTTTCCGGACGTTCTTTTTCTGAATAATATACCGCATAACCATCGGGCACAAAATTTTCAAAAGTAGAATAACTATCTCCAAAAATAATAGTGTTTCTTGACAATGTAATCACCTCCATTTTTGTTTATCTCTATTAAAAACAAATTCCGAAAAGGGAGTTATTTTTCAAGAAATGTCATGCCCATTAATAGCTCTCTTGCTGACTGTTCCGATCTGCCTTCACAATCTTCACAATGCGACTTGTCCCAAGTCTCTCCGCACCAAGCTTTATGAAATCCTCTGCATCCTCAATCGAGGAGATCCCGCCAGCTGCTTTGATCTTCAGTTCCGGACATCTATTAGCAGCAAACAAAGCAACATCCTCTCTGGTAGCACCACCTGTTGAAAATCCGGTAGATGTCTTTATGTACTCAGCTCCTGACTCGGAAACGATTTCACACATTTTAATCTTCTCTTCTTCTGTCAGAAGGCAGGTCTCTATGATCACCTTAAGCAGTCTTCCATGACATGCAGTCTTGATTGCTTTGATCTCCTGCAATAATGCATCATACTTTCTCTCTTTCAGCCATCCGATATTGATCACCATATCAATTTCATCCGCACCATTTTTGACAGCATCTTCCGTCTCAAAACACTTGACTGATGTGGTACTATAACCATTGGGGAATCCGATTACTGTACAGATCTTCAGATTCTCTCCCACATACGCTTTTGCCTGTTTCACAAAGGACGGCGGGATACATACGGATGCTGTTCCATATTTCATCCCGTCATCACAGATCTCTCTGATCTGTTCCCATGTAGCTTCCTGCTTGAGAAGGGTATGGTCAACCATTTCTAATATTTTCTTTATCTCCATATTATGATTCCTTTCATTTATCCGGGTCTGATCACCCAATTCAAATTACATCAATCTGCCGTCTTTTAGGTCAGGCAATCATTTTCGTAAGTCCCACGATCAACGGCATTGTGATCAATGACAGGATCGTGGAAAGGGAAACAAGTCGTACCGACAGTTCCGCATCCCTGCCAAATTTCGCCGAGAACATGGTAGCCGTAGCTCCCACAGGTGCACTGGTTCCTAAAACAGAAACAATCAGCACATTTTCACGGATTCCGCACAAATACATGATCCCCAATGCCGCCAGCGGAAATATCAGTAACCGCAGTACGATACACAGATATGACCACCTATCCTGAAATGCCGCCAATAGATCCGCTTTTGCTAAATAGTATCCCACCATGAACATGGGAAGGGGCAGGTTCAGCGCCGCCATGGCAGAACAGGCACTTAATAATACACCCGGTAACCGGATACCGGCAGTACCGCCAAGATTCCAGTATAACGGTGACGTAAACAGAACCAGACCTACCGTTACACCAATGATCCCGGGATTCAGAAGAATCTTCTTAAAACGGATTCCCTCTTTCTCACCACTCATGTCTATAAGTCCCCAGGTCCAGAGGGCAATATTAAATACTGCAAGGTACACTGCTGCATATAACGCACCTTCATGACAGGTGTCAGTATCGATCAGAGCCTGTGCCAGAGGCAGGGCAATGAATCCCGCATTGGAAAATACCCCGGCAAACCGCATGATCCGACGCCGGTCTTCATTTTGAAACCGGAAGATAACCGTGACTGCAAGGATCATCAGCACGTGGGCAATGACTGCAATGATCGCTACAATCCCTATATTTCTTAAGATCTGCAGCAGTTCCTCCCTTTCATATACCGTTGCCGCAAAAGCATTGATGATCACGCAGGGCGTCACCAGATACATGACAATATCTGCCAGCTTTTTATTGACTTCTTCTGTCAGCATCCTGATCCTCTGACATGCAAAACCTACAGCAATCAAAATGAAAAGAAGCCCCACCTTTTCCGCCACTGCCAGAAAACTTTGAATAAACGCCATGGAAAACCTCCTAAAGAATAACTCCGAATTCTTTTTCCATCAATGCAAGGATCTCTTCCCGCTTCGGCATAGACGGTGCCGATCCAAGCCGTGTTACAGAGATTGCTGCAGTACATGTAGCGAACTGCAGTGCGGTCTCTATGGGAAGCTCTTCTGCAATGGCAGTTGCAAGACCACCGTTAAAGGCATCTCCTGCTCCCGTGGTTTCTACCGCATCCACTTTGATAGACGGAATCATTACTTCCCGTGTGCCATCGGTGAAAAATGCTCCTCTGACGCCCAGTGTTATGATCACATTTTTTACACCCATTTCAAAAAATCTCTTCGCTGCCATCCGGCAGTCATCTATAGATTCCACTTTTATACCGGTGAACTGCTCCGCCTCCGTCTCATTGGGCGTCACATAATCAACACCCTCGAACACGCACTTATCAACGGCAATGTATGGCGCAGGATTCAGGATGAATGGCTTATGATATTTATGGGACAGTTCTTTTGTGGCCATTACAGCATCTATGGTTGTCTCAAACTGGGTCAATGCTGCGTCACAGTCTGCAAAATCCTTCTCCGCAGCCAGAACCGCTTCCCGGCCAACCCTGTCATTTGCAGCAAAAACAACGATGATACGGTTCTGTGCATCCCGCTCATCCACTTCGATCAGGGCACCAGCCGTCTCTTCTCCTGCTACAACTGCAACATACTCTTCACTCATGCCTTCCGCCGCATAATGCTCTTCCAGTATTCTGCCAAGGAAATCATTTCCCCTGCGTCCGATGATTTTCACTTCCGCACCGGCACGATGAGCCGCTGTCATCTGATTGTTTCCTTTGCCTCCCGGGCCGAAACGCAGTGTAGTCCCCTTGGTGGTCTCACCGGCCACCGGAAGATGGGGTGCGAACCCGGTAATGTCTACTAACAACGACCCCGGACCTATAATCTTTGCCATAAACTATTCCTCACTTTCTTCCACTAACTTAAAGGAAGTTCCCCACTGCTTGATCCTCTCTTCATAGGCATCATTAAATCTCCAGTCACGCCAGAATGTCAGAATACACATATCCGTCTCTGACTCACTGTTGTCCAATGCGTGGAAACAGCCTGCCGGGATAAAAATGACCTGATTGGGAACCACATCGATCACTTTATCATCTAACCTCAGCTTTCCCTGGCCAGAAAGGATGTAATAGATCTCATCCTCCTCATGGGCAGCTCCGCCCAATGCACAGCCAGCCTTTACGGTTCCGTGATTGATCTGGATCACATCCTCCCGTCCCGTAACTACATGATCTAAGATCATTCTTGATTCATATTCTTTTCCAAAAACAAGGGGCTTTACTTTGTCAGCCTCTACATAGAACGGCACTAATTTCTTCTTCTCCATTTTCCTGCTCCTCCTACTATACAATCTACTTTAGCCGGCCTTAATCAAAATCGATCATGATCTTGATCTTGCTGCTTTGGTATTTTTCTGGGTTCTCAAATACATCCAGACAGTCCTCGAAAGGAACATGATGAGAGATGACCGGTGTCAGCTTCATAGGATTTTTCTGCATCATCTCGCAAAAAGCCGGTGCATTTCCAAAGCACCCAGCTGCACCCACTAAGGACTTACACCCTAATACTAAGTTGTCCATGGGAACCCCATCTAAGTCACGCTCGTAAAAACTGACGATGGAGATCCTTGCGTAGCGTCTGGTTGCAAGAATACATTCATTCAACGCAGAAGGGGAACCAGAGGTCTCCACCACAAAGCTTGCCCCTTTACCGGCTGTAAGCTCCTTGATCCTTGCCACGGCATCTTCTTTTCGGGAATTGATCACCTGATCAGCACCGATCTCAAATGCCTTCTTCAGTTTCTCTTCCGTTCTTCCCACTAAGATCACCTGACCGGCTCCCAGATATTTGGCGATCCAAACAGAGATCATCCCGATAGCACCTGTCCCGTATACCACCGCTGTATCCTCTGCTGTGAGCGTGACATTCTTAAAGGCATCATATGCGATAGAACCCGGTTCGATCAATGCTGCCTCGTCCATGCTCACATCATCCGGCAGATGGTATACATGATGCTCCGGCATCAGCATATACTCCGAAAAACATCCGTCCCAGCAGTCTACCGTCCCTACGGAACGCAGATTGGGACAGCTCATATAGTCCCCTCTCCTACACGCTTCACATTTTCCGCAGGTTGTAAAATTATCCGCATATACTCTGTCTCCCGGCTTAAACTTCGTGACTTTCTCTCCTACTGACTCTACGACTCCTGCCCATTCATGACCGAATCGACAGGGAAAGACGATTTCGCCGCTCTTAATAAAACTGCTCTCTCCTGTATAGATGGAACTATCCGTTGCACAGACACCGGTACGGACTACTTTAATGACCAGCATGTTATCCGCTGCCACCGGCTTGGGGACATCCTCCATCCGGGCATCATAGGGACCATATACTGTGACTGCTTTCATTGTTTCCTGACTCATTCTGTTTTCTCCTTCCATGCGATATGCAGCTTAAACTCAAAACTGCTCTTTGCCGGTATCATTGACACATAACCACGTTTTTCTGCCCTGTCCGGTGCATCAAATGGAGCCGTACAGGGTTCCGGTGTGATACTGTACAAATCCTGAAATTCTCCATTGTTAAACCATATTCCCAAATATGGCATCTTCTTAGTATCCACTTCAAACACCAGACGGCTTCCGTCCGGATATTCCAGTCCGAAGCATCCTTCCTTCATAGGCTCCAAATAATAAAATTTGTAGGCTGCTCCTTCTCCCGGTCGATAGCCCATAAGGCGATTCTTTGGCAGTGCTTCCGGCAAAGTCCCTTTCGTTGCAAACATCATCTCTGTGGGGGTATTCTCCTCAAAGGGCGTGAACACACGCACTCCGTCATCTCCTTGCAGCATAATGTGACCAGCCCAAAGATAGGGGAATGGTACCTCTCCGTGATTGGTGATCCGATAAACAATATCCATGCCCCCATCCGCTGCCGCATGAATCGTCTTTTGATAATCAATGGGAAATGTCCTTGATTTTGCATTCAGCGCAACGCCTTTTCCCAGTAGACTTACATCATACGCGATGCGGCAGGTCTCCCCATGATCCGGATAAGTAACCCCTTTATAAGCCCCCTCATCAGGGGTATAAGGATCCACTGTAGGGAACATATCATCAAACCCACTGCATTCAGATGATACATAGTCACCGTCATAGGTAAGCACCTTATATGCATCTCCCGCTTTCACTGCAAGCAGCTCTTTCCCACTGCTGCGTACCCGAAGAGATGCCATTTTCCCACCATCCTGCGGAAGGAAGGTTGCAATCAGGTCATCACTTTCAACAATGACAGCCGGACGCCCCTTATAGAAACTTTCAGATATCATCTTAAGATCATGACCTCCCCCTGCCGCATCAGATGGTATTTACTCTCCGGTGCAATTTCTTCCATCTCCTTCTGAAACAGCCCCGGACTGCCGCCATGCTCGGCAAAGTTCCAGTAATGACAAGGCACCGCAAGTACAGGTTTCAGCTCCTGTATCACTTTTGCTGCCTGTTCTTCGTTCAGGTTGCCGAAGGCACCATTGATAGGCAGGATCAAAAGATCCACACCATGAAGCGCAGCATTCTCCAGATAATCCGGCCGATATGCGGTATCTCCCATGATGTAGATCCGCTTTCCGGATATTTCAATCATAAGCCCAAGGGCATGTGGCGTATCCTTGCCATGGTCGCAGGGCAGCCCTGTGATCTTTACACTTCCACGTTCTATTGTCTCTCCACAGGCAAGATATGTAACATCATTATTGATTCCCAATCTCTCACACTCTGCTCTTGTATCCAATGCACCGATGAATTCCGTATGACCGTTTGCCATCATTACCGGAATACTGTCCGGATCAAAATGATCATAGTGGGCATGGGAGGCTATGATCTGATCAAACACCAGATCATTGGCATCCAATATATAAGGCATCAGTCTCTTAAAACCAAAATATCTTTCACAACAGTTGGACAGATACGGATCCACAGCGATCAGCTGTCCTTGCGCCGTCTTAAAAATAAAACCAGCCTGTCCCAAAAAGCATACGCCCACAGTGCCTTCCGGCACCTGTAAAGTTGCTACCTTTTGTGCAAAATCTCTCATAGGATTCTCCATTCTGCTGCCGGAAATAGGCAGCCCTATTCATATCGTGTCTTAAAAATCCCTGGCAAATCCGCCGCAAGTCCAGCCACCGTCCACGGGGATCACAGCACCGGTCATATAAGATGCTAAATCCGATGCCAGAAATGCCGTTACATTTGCAATCTCCTCCGGCACACCCTGGCGTCCCATTGGGATATGGGAAAGCAACCCCTGCATGGCACTATCCTTCTGCCACAGAGTATTCGTTACGGAAATACAGATAGAACCGGGACATACTACATTGGCTCTGATCCCCTGAGGGGCCAGCTCTAATGCAATGGCACGGGTAAAGTTGATCACCGCCGCTTTTGCCGCATTGAATGCACACTGGTTTCGCAGCCCTAACATCCCTACGATGGATGCGATATTTACAATAGAACCGCCCTCTGACATATAAGGAACTGCCTTTTTCGTACAGTGATAGGTTCCATTGAGATCCACATCAATGATCATGTTCCACCATTTATCGCTGAACGCATCCACATGTTTTCTTTCATCAGGGCCCACATTGATTCCTGCGTTGTTGACCAATACCTTGATCGTTCCCAGATCGTTATAGATCTGCTCCATCGCTGTACTGACTGCATCCATGTCGGTAATGTCAAAGTTATACCCCTTTGCAATGCCGCCTTTTGCCTGTATCTCTTCCGCTACCTTCTCAGCACCCCGCAGATCACACACTGCTACTTTAGCACCATTTTCAGCAAACAGATTAGCCATTACAGCACCTAACCCGCCGGCTGCACCGGTGATGACAACCACACTGTTATCAAATGATATATTCATGTTTTCTGCTCCTCTTACTCTACTCTTCAGGTTTCAATAGTATCTTAAGAGCCTTACCGCTCTCTAAATCTTCAAAGCATTTCTTCCAGTCCTTCAGCTCTCGCACCTGAACCATAGTCTCTACTTTCAATTTCCCGCTTTCCAAAAGAGCCAGTGCCATCTTCCATCCTTCATAGCTGGAGCTCATGTTAAACTGTACATCTAACACCTTCATCATTGCTTCATTCCAGGGCACTTCCACAGTTTCCCTTGCAGTCATGCCAATGGCACACAGCCGTCCCCGCTTTCTTAAGACACTGATTGCCGTCTTAATCGCACTGCCTGCACCGGATGCTTCCACAACCAGATCGGCACCGATACCGGTCTCCGCCATAATGATCTCACAGGCATCTTCCTTCAGCACATCGATAAACAGATCATAACAGTCGAGCTCCTTAGCAATCTGTAAACGATACTCTATATCCGAAGTACATCCGCAGAGAATAACCTTTCCTGCCCCTGCGATCTTAGCCATCTGCGCTGCCAAAAGTGCAATGGGTCCTACACCCATGATAACCACGTTGTCGCCGGCTCTCACACCGGCACGCTCCAACAACTGATGTGCTACAATAGCTGTAGGCTCGGCAACTGCCGCTGCCTCCATGGAAACACTTTCCGGAATTTTGTGCAGCAAATGCTCCGGCATCACCAGATAATTGGTAAACGCACCATCAATGCCCCATCCGATAGATCGTTTATCAGAGCAGTTCTGAATGTGCCCGTTCCGACACTGATAACACTTACCGCAAGCTTTGTTGTGAGGCTCTCCTACAACACGATCCCCCGGAGCAAATAATGTTACCTTTTTCCCAACTTCCACAATCACTCCTGAGAATTCATGTCCCAATATTACAGGCGGATAATAGGGATACTGGTCATGATAAATATGTATGTCCGTTCCGCAGATTCCACTGTAAGCCACTTTGATCAAAACTTCGTCATCTCCGTGTACAGGAATCGGACATTCTTTCAACAATAGATTTTCTATTCCCTTTTGTTCTTTCACTAATGCAAGCATACTATTCCTCCATAATCCTTACATGATCAGACATTACTTACATTTCCACAGCTTCTATCAGGATCAATTCACTGGTCATGATTCCCAGCATATGCGTACTGACACCATTCATCATTAAATCACGTCCGGTAACCTCCATAGTCTCACCGGTGTTATCCAACGTAACACGATAAGTTTTGGAAGCATCTATACCTCTGGGAATGATATTGACACTCTGAATCTTTGCACCTGGCACAGTAAGCACCGTAATGGCAGCCCTTGTCCTGTCAGCAGAAGCAAGCTCTAATGCCGAATAACCGTCCTTACGCACTCCCGGGATGTCCTCATTGTGATGATACATGCGTGAAGTAGGAAGCATCGGTCTGATGAAGCTCTTATACACTTCCACACTGTGTCTGATAAAGTCCCTCTGCTGCTCATTATACTCTGCTGCTGCAGGAGAAAATACATTAAGGGTCAGATGACCAAGCATGGCATTTCGCATCTGGTAATCCAGCGAAGCAAACGCATGACATCCCATCCCCGCCACCAGACGATCCATCCGCTCAGGAGGCAACACCAGTGAGATTCCGTTGGTAATATACTGTGATCTGGGAGCCTTCTGGCAATCAGATACCCATGTATGATTAAAGCTTTTAAGGAATTCTAAATCTAAACGTCCACCGCCGCTGGCACAGTTCTCAAAGATAACATGAGGGAAGCGCTTCTTTAACCTCTCATACATCGCATACACCGCCTCATAGTGCTTTACAGTACCATATTCATAGCGCTCTCCCTCTTTCACATATTGGTACTGGTCACTGTTAATATTGTAGTCTACACGGAACAGATCTAACTGATACTCTTCTATGATACGAGCCACCTCAGATTCCACCCAGGTTGCCGCCTCGGGATTGGTAAAATCAATAAAGCCCGGTACAGTCTTTCCGAAAGGACGCTTCTTAAACCATTCCGGATGCTCCTTACAGATTTTTGCATCTTCCCCCAAGCGCTCCGGTTCCATCCATAGACCAAACTTCATGCCGATGCTATGCAGATACTCCCGCAGCTCCCGGATGCCGTTTGGATAACGATCCTTGTCAAACTCCCAATCCCCGGTGCGTTTCCACCACTCTGTCTCTTTGTCAGGCGGACAGTACCAGCCTGCGTCCACGATAAATATTTCTGCACCAAGGGACTGCATCTGATCCGCAAAACGTTTGCTGGTCTCCAGAGACATATCATGCTCCGGTCCCATTCCGGATCCAACCAGACAGGCATCACCCTTGGCCTCTGGCAGATTGAGTACAGATTTTCTGATGTGGTCGTAGCCTGCATTCACTGCGTCGTCCAGCGTACCAAAGACAGCACCCATATGTACCTTGGGTGACACATAGGTCTCACCGGGAGCAATCAGCCGAAGAGGATGATAACCTGTCACAGACATTTCAAAGGACAGAGCCACCGAATCTCTCTCATGGCAGGCATTATAGTCAAATACAAATTCATAACCGGAACTCGAGCCCATCTGGCCAAAGTACATCATACCTGTCAGTTTATTTCTCAGAAAGAATGCCGGATAGCGATGGCGTCCTCTATGAAAACGTCCTGCTATCGTTGTCCTGTCAAAGCCCAATGGCGTCCAGCAAAAATCACCTTCTGCATTAGCATAGC
>JAZPYS010000077.1:0-11444 GCA_045544275.1 Acetatifactor sp.
AAATGCAGCTTAAGGACAAACTGGCAGCTATGAGCGAAGAAGAACAGTTAAAATTGCTTGCGACAAATGGAATGCTTGTAAAACGCCCAATGGTTATTGGTGAAAACTTTATTCTTTTGGGTTTCAAAGAAGATGAGTGGACTGATTTTTTCCGCATGATTGTGTAATCTCCTACTAAATGATGAAAATAGCGGAAAAGTAGGGTCATGGAAGCACAGGATACCCTACTAAATTCAAAAAAAGTATAAAAAGTAGGATCACCAAATCGCATAGTGTCCTACTAAATGATGAAAATAGCAGAAAAGTAGGGTCATGGAAGCACAGGATACCCTACTAAATTCAAAAAAAGCATAAAAAGTAGGATTACCGAATCGCATGGTGTCCTACTAAATGATGAAAATAGCAGAAAAATAGGGTTCTGGAAGTACAAGATACTTTGCTCAAACATAAATATGCGGAAGAACCGTTTTTTTTTACACAGTATGCCGAAATCCTACCAAAGGATGATACAAATGTGATTATATTTAGAATAATAGATGAGGCAGGAGAACAGTATGACTAAGGTTACATTTTATAAGCCGTTAATAGTTGCAGACGAAGATTTAGAGTTTGTACTCGGTAGATGATGGAGTCAGAAAATTTTTCTCGGAGATATTACAAGGTAAGGATGGATACATGAATGTTTAATACAGATGAATATATTTCAGCATTGATTGAATTGCTGAAACCGATTTATCATGAACGCTTACTCTATGTTGGCCTGCAGGGCAGCTATTTAAGAGGCGAAGCAACGGACCATAGCGATATTGATATCATGGTTGTAATCAGTGATATGAGCGTTGCTGATCTTGCCAAGTATAGAGAAGCGATCTCTTCCCTCGAAGATTATGATAAATCGTGTGGATTTATTTGCGGCATAGAAGAATTGCAAAACTGGAATCCACTTGAGATATGTCATCTTCTATATGCAACGAAGGATTACTATGGAACGCTGGCAAAACTGGTTCCAGAATACACGGAAAACGACGTGCGTAACTTTGTGAAAATGAGTCTTGGAAACCTATATCATGAGATATGCCACCGTTATATCCACGCTCCAAAGGAAAAAAGTATTGTTAAGTTGCCATATACATATAGGTCTGTATTCTTCATACTGCAGAACTTGTATTACTTGGACCGTGGCAAATTTATAGGTACCAAAAGAGAGCTTCGAGAAGTATTATCCGGTAAGGACAAACTTGTTTTGAATACTGCAATTTCTTTAAGCAACGGAGCTGAATTTGATTTTGATGAAGCGTTTGCCTTGTTGTTTACATGGTGTAAGGAAACGATGATTGGTATTTAGAAATTCCAGTGAAATAAGGCGGTGAAATTAATGCAGAACTACAGAAACGGAAAATGGGCAAGCCAAATAATCTCTATGCAGCATCCCGATGGAAGTTGGGGATGCTTTCACACCCTGCGAGGAGATAGTGACACGCCAATGACGACAGAGATGGCACTTCTGCGTTTGGAGCTGTTGGGTTACACTGCAGAAGATGAATGTGTTAAAAGAGCTATTGCCCATATGGAGTCGCTGTTACATACAGGAGAGCTTCCCGAGGGTAAAGAGAAAATGAGCGATTTTGAAACCTTTGTAGATCTGATCGTTGCTACACGGATCCGAAGATTTACCCACCGAAGTGAGTTTGCCAATGAGATTGCAGATAAATGGGCAAAGATCATCACCGAAGCGTTCATCAGTGGTGCTTTTTCTCAAACCGATTATGATGCGTGCTATATACGGATGTTCGGTAGAAGACCCAAAGGCGGAAGACTTACCGATTTCGTCAACTTCTATCAGTTATCTATACTTCCCGGTATGCTCGATCAGCAGACAGAAAGCTTTATGCTCGACTATGTGCTGAGACATGAGGGCGGTATCTACTATGTTTATGAAAACAGGCTCGATATTGTGCCAGATGAATTCCAAAGCAAAAAGGCAAGCCGTTATCTGGCAGCAATTGAACTTCTCACTCGATATGAGTCTGGGAAGGATAAGCTATCATTTGCTTATGACTGGTTGAAGGCCAACCAGCAGGCTGACGGAACCTGGAATATGGGGGCTGCAGGAAAGGACGGCGTGTATTTCCCGTTATCCGACCGCTGGGATAAAACCACAAGGATTACAGACAGTACCCATCGAATCAGCAAACTGTTCTCACTGCCGTGTTATTGCGGTCATGACTGCGCAAAGTGTATTACATATATTGCAACACAGAGAAACGACGATAGCCTGCGGAGACAGGCTCAAAGCTTTTATAAAGAGAGGTTCGGACTCGATATCCCTCTTCGGAAATTCAACTGTGAAGGCGGCAGATCCAAGAACGTGTTTGAACTATGCAAAGGATGTCCTTTCGTAAAGTGCTGTAAGGAACGTAGAGTAAACTCTTGCAGCGAATGCCCGGAATATCCGTGCAAAGACATTTCGGATTATCAAGCAAAGTATGTAAATAAGTGTAATCAGATATAAAGGTGATACCATATGAAAATTGACCGCCTGATTGGGATAATCACAACTTTACAACAGAAGAAGATCGTTACAGCTCCGTACCTCGCTGAAAAATTCGAGGTTTCTCGTCGTACTATCAATCGAGATATTGATGATATTTGTAAGGCAGGTATCCCTATCGTTACCACTCAAGGTGTCAATGGCGGCATATCAATAATGGAGGGCTTTTCTCTTGAGACCACCGTGTTTACCGAGAAGGAACTTGCTGCAATATTTACGGGGCTTAAAACACTTGATAGTGTCTCTTATTCTGCCTCTGCAGAAAAGCTCGCACAGAAGATCGGTGGTAGTTCAGCAATCAGACTGGCAGATAATATGCTTATTGACTTATCCTCTTTCTATAAGGATGACCTTGTATCAAAAATTGATGTCATAAAGCAGGCGATGAAAGAATCAAAGTGCATCACATTCCACTACTGCTATAACAAAGGTGAATCAGATAAGCAGATCGAGCCGTATTTGATCGTTTTCAAATGGTCAGATTGGTATGTATTCGGATTCTGCAAAGAACGACAGGATTTCCGTATGTACAAGCTCCGTCGCCTATGGAATTTACAGATTACCGCTGAATCCTTTACAATGAGAGACATTCCCGAAGATAAAAAACAGTTTGGTTCTCACATGACGGATGACTATATCGTTTCTGCAATTTATGATTCATCAGTAAAATATAGATTGGTCGAAGAATATGGACATACTTGTTTTACAGAGCAGGAAGATGGAAAACTGTATACTGAGTGGGGATTTACTACTCAAAAAGGCGCTGTGGAATGGTTCTTGAGTTTCGGAAACAAAGTAAAAGTTCTTGGCCCTCCGGAAATGGTTGAGATAATGAAATCCACACTGGACTCGATAAAAAATTTATACGAATCATGACACACAGTTGTCGTGTTTCAAATGTTAAAGTATAGAAAAAACCGGGAGGTATTTTCTATGGAATTTAAGTTCAGTGGGATCAATATTTACAGTAAAAAGCCGGAAGTAGTGTTCGAGTTTTATAAGAAACTCGGCTTTCGCGTTCTGGAGGAGGTTTCTCCGGACGATAAGTGGTACGGCTCTACGCTGGCTCTGCAGGATGGATCCGATGAGCCGATGATCTGGATTTGGCGTCAGGGCGATGAGGATAATAGTGTTGTCTGTAACCACTTTGTCTTTTCTACAAACGGAAAGATGGATGAGGTGTACGAAAACATTGTTGCAGCAGGAATAGAGTGCAAGCTGCCATTTACAGCGGTTTGGGGCGGTAGAGAGCTTATACTGCACGATCCTGAAGGCAATGAACTACTATTTTTATAAAAGCGGAGGTAATACATATGGTTGATTCAAGATGCGGACTACACTGCACCGGATGTGAATATAAGGAGACTTGCGGTTGCGGTGGTTGTATAGAAACAAATGGGCACCCGTTCCACGGTGAATGTCCCGTTGCAGTATGCTGCCAGGACAAAGGAATTGTACATTGCGGGGAATGTTCGGATATCCCTTGTGAGCTTCTGATGCAGTATTCTTGCGATTCTGAGCATGGCGACACTCCCCAGGGGGCCAGAATCGAGCAGTGCAAGCGTTGGTATGCTGAGTCGAAAGGAAAGAATTAAAATGGATGCGAAAATAATCTCTCTTCGTATGGAGCGCCAATGCTTCATAAACAAGGCGGATGAAGACGAATACATAATGTTATATCGAGATACCCAGCCGGGACAAAATGTGTACTGGAATGGCTTTGGACAGCCTCCCACACTCACGTTCCGTGCTGATTTCAACGACATAGAGTTCAACCGGGACCGTCAGTTGGATCGTAAACTGATTAAAGGACGTTTTGCAGGTGGCAATTTGGGTTGGATTGTTCCGGAGGATATGGAGTTGTTTGTGGCTCTTTACCGGAAGCCCCTTACAAAACCGACTATGGAGCAGCTACAAATCCTTGAACTTATTGAAAAGGCAGGTCCTTTTAATATTCAGCAGATCAAGGAAGAAACCGGTATGCTTGTAAAGCAGATCACACCGATTCTTCATCGCCTGCAGGAAGCATTTCTGATTTATGAGGATCAGTATGATGGCGAATGGGATCGCGGCTGGTATAAGTTCGTAGAGATGTTCCCGGAAGTAGATCCGAATAAATATACCAGACTGGAAGCACTTAAAATCGTACTGCAGCGATTTGCATATAGAATCGTGTGGTTTGACACAGCGATGGCAAAGTCGTTCTACAAGATTCCCGAAAAAGAAATCAAATTGGCAGTCGGTGAGCTGGTTACTGAAGGCATATTGGTAATGTCAGACTCAGGTTATATGCTAAAGAGTGATGCCGAGCTCCTCGAAAGTTATGAGCCTAAGATTATGAACTTCGTTTACGCTATCCATCGCAACGACTTCATCTATAAGGCTCATGAGCACGTTCTGAAGGAAATGGTCAAGCGTATGACCAAAGGACTCAATTATGACCATGAGCCCCTTCAATATCTGCTGATTGACGGTGAGTTTCATGGAGCATCAGTTGGACACTTCCGAAATGGTCCGTATGACCTCAATGACATTGTATGTGATCTGCTGGATGCGGGAAACCGCAAAGAAGAAATTGTCGAAGCAATTAAGGTAGTCAACTTTGGTAAGAAGCCACAAAGGTTTATGGGTAAAGAATTGTCCTAAAGTGTGTCACATCAAGTAGTTGTCCATATATGTCAAGAAAGAGAAAAAATAGGGTGATATTATAAGTTAGGGTGCAAGATGAAAGATGTAAAAGCGGTAGTATTGGCTCAGGAGTATATCAAATCGCATCACACTGATTTGGATTTCAGTGTTGAAAGCGTATGTAGTGCGGTTGGATATTCCCGACGCCAGCTCGACAGATTATTTCAAAAACATATGGGTATTACCCTATATGAATATATAAATGCTGTCCTGCTCAGCGAGAGTGCGGCGAAGTTGGTTAATTCAGATAATACTGTAATTGACGTGGCTTTAGACTATCACTATCAGTCTCATGAAGGTTACACAAGATCATTTGCAAAACGCTTCTCCATCACGCCCAGTGAATACCGCAAGAACAAAATCGCGATACCTATATTCATACAGCATCCTGCAAATCATTACTATATTTTGAAAGAAGGACAAACAATGGATGCTACATCAATTTGTACGGTTACACCGGTAAACAGACCCAAAAGAAAGCTTATCTACCTCACATCTCATTCGGCTACCGATTATCTTTCATATTGTGAAGAGATTGGTTGTGACTGGGAAGGACTACTTAACAGTATCCCAGAAAAGTTTGATACAGCTGCATTGATTGATCTGCCTGATTTTTTACATGAGAATGGGATGAGTAAAATAGCCTCAGGCGTAGAAGTGCCGCTTGACTATGAGAAACCTCTATCTGATGGATACAAGATCGCAGAACTTCCGAAGTGCATAATGCTTTACTTTCAAAGTGAGCCTTATGAGAATCCCGATGATTTTGGCAAGTATATCGGGCAAGTATTTAAGGCAATTGGAAATTACAACTTTGATCGTTATGGTTATGTATTGGCCAATAATATCGCTCCGTCACTTAATCTGGGTGCGGAAACTAAAATCGGAGCGAGGATAGCAATTCCTGTAATCAAAAAGTAACCATTCTGACAAATGTGAGCACATAAAATCAGGAAGTACATTCGGCTTGACGCTATAATGTAATCACACTGAAAGGAGGGATACTATGGATTGGCTTACCGGAATACAGAACGCAATCAATTATATCGAGGAGCATTTAACCGAAGAAATTGACTATGAAGAGGTTGCCAAGGAAGCTGCTTGCTCTAACTTCTATTTTCAAAGAATATTCGGTATTTTGTGTGGTATTTCCCTTGGAGATTACATACGAAACAGAAGGCTCACACTCGCCGGCGATGAGCTTAGTGCTTCTGACGATAAAGTGATTGATATTGCTCTGAAGTACGGTTATGAGAGTCCTGAGAGCTTTACAAGAGCCTTTTCGAGATTTCATGGGGTTACACCCTCGGAAGCCAAAAAAGACGGCTCGAAGCTCAAATCCTTTTCCCGAATTTCCGTGAAAATCACATTAAGCGGAGGTAGTGTAATGAACTACAAAATTGTTGAAAAGGAAGCCTTTGATATCATTGAGAAGGTGGAAACTCATAACGTCGAAGATTCTGCAAATGCGAAAAGCATTCCTGAGTTCTGGAGCAGATCTCATCAGGACGGTACTGTGAAGACACTAATGAATGTAACAACTGACAGAACGTTCATTTTTGGTGTTTGCTATGGCAATCTCCCTGAGAACGCTAAAACCTTTGACTATTCTATTGCTGCAACATATGCAAAGGACGCTGCCGTACCGGAGGGATTTCGTAGGAATACCATACCGGCACGTACCTGGGCAGTGTTCGAGTGCAAGGGCGCAATGCCGAATGCGATCCAAGATTTATGGCACAAGATTGTCTCGGAATTTTTCCCGACATCGAGCTACAAGCCTACCTATGAAATGGATATTGAGGCATATAGCGAAGGAAATATGAGCGATCCGGATTATTACAGTGAAATCTGGATTCCTGTTGTAAAGTAGTAACCCGATTATACTCAGCATGAAATATCGGGAAATAAAAATCGCCTTTTGATAGAATATTGGCAGACAAGGAGGGATAATATGGACTGGATCATTGGATTGCAAAAGGCTATCGACTATATCGAAGATAATCTGACGGAAACAATTGATTATGAGATGGTCGCGGCGCAGTGTTTTTCATCAAGCTATC
This sequence comes from Acetatifactor sp., assembly GCA_045544275.1. Lineage (GTDB taxonomy): Bacteria > Bacillota > Clostridia > Lachnospirales > Lachnospiraceae > Acetatifactor. The sequence goes on from JAZPYS010000077.1 coordinate 7,303, forward strand.
ACTTCCAGCGCGTGTTCAGTATTCTTTGCGGATTCACAATCGGTGAGTATATTCGGAATCGCAGATTGTCACTTGCGGGGACCGAACTTGCCACGAGTGATGCAAAAGTAATTGACGTTGCTCTGAAATATGGCTATGAGAGTCCGGACAGTTTTGCGAAGGCATTCCAAAAGTTCCACGGTATATTACCGTCGCAGGCTCGAAATGACGGCAGTAATCTCAAGTCCTTTTCTCGCCTTGTACTTAAATTTTCATTGGAAGGCGGTATGATTATGAATTATCGAATTGAAACAAAACCCCAAATGAAGCTTCTCGGTTATAAGAGACGTTTCGAAGGAGCACCTTACGGCGATTTACGCTACAAGCAGGAAGGCGATTTTTTTAAATCCACAAGGGCACATCAATGGATGCTGAAAGGAATGTCAAATAACAAGCTTTCTGACTATTGTATTTTAACAAATATGGATGATTACGGATATGATTTTTATATTGCTGCTTCAACAGACAAGTATGAGCGGGACAACTTATACAACAGCAATATTACCGGAATAGACTTTATGGATAAGTTCGGGTTCGAAGAGATTAATATTCCGGAAAGAACGTATGCCGTGTTTGAAACCGAGAAACAGAGAATGCCAATTCCAGAGTACTTTGATATTCGCAAGCAGCTTGCTGCAGAGTGGCTCTCAAATGAGGAATATCAAATGATCAATGCACAGGAGCTTGCTGTATACCACTGGGGCGTTGTGGGTGGCTATACTGAAAGAACTATTGAAATTTGGATTCCTATCGAAAAGAAATAACGTTTATATGCCGTCTGTGTTTATGCAGGCGGCATTTTTACAGAAGCTGTCCAACATGTAATGGGATGAATTACAGACACAAAAAAGTGATTAGTTATAGTTATCTTATATCACAATTCCTGATTTGCTTGATTTTCTCATCCATTGTTTGATGATATAATGTTATTAGATCGAACAGCTGCTCTTTCTTATTCCAATAAAAAAGAAAGGATTTGAAATATGTTTACATTTGGTCAACGATTAAAAAAATTACGTCAGGAACAAGCTTTTTCTCAGAGTTATCTGGCTGAAAATATCGGTGTATCCATTCAGTCAGTATCAAATTGGGAATGTGATACCACCATGCCGGATATTTCACAAATTGTTCCGCTGGCAAGTATATTAGGTGTCTCAACCGATTTTCTATTAGGTAATGATTGCAACGAAACGGTGGACATCGAGAAACTTGAAGAGGAAGTTAAAAGGATATGGGCAACCTATTCTGTGAACACCTTGGAAAATAATGCAGATTATATGGTATGTGAGTTATATCGTGGCTTTTTAAGAAAATATCCGTTGAATTATGAAATTAAATATAAATGCGCTCTTGCGCTGCATGACTATCTGGTTGTTTCTACAGTGCGTCACAAATTTGAGATTAGCCAAAAGGATTTTAACAAATTGTTTTCTGAATGCGAAAAACTGCTGTGGGCGATATGCAAATATGATTTGAATTTACAACGTCAAATAGAAGCAAGGAGTTTACTTGTTCAGCATTATACGTTAAATCACGAATGGGAGAAAGCATTGGAAACTGCAGACACACTTCCGGACACATGCGGTATCAAACAAGACAATATCCGCACCATTGCACAGTGCAGACAGAGGTATGAAGATGCCCAGGTTGCCGCAATCCAATCTTCAAGGTCCAAGTGTCAGGAGTATGTAATGTCTCTATTTTACCGTGCTAAGTGTATTTCTGGTAATGAAAATAATGGTGCTGAAGAAGTAATTCAGGCATGGCAAGACATGATCGATGCATCAGAAATGTTTGTGACACTATTTAAAAATCTATCAAAACCGGGAGTAAACACTTATGAGCAAAATCCCTTCTGTTACCTGATCACAGCGTATACATCCATGTGTAATACGCATCTTCGCAATCAGGATCTTGAAAAGGCATTGTCATGTCTGGAAAAAGCAACGGACACGGCCATAAAGCTTTATGATTGGGGAAGAGAACGAGGTGCTAAGAAGTTGGCTATGGAAGATATCATCTTTTTTGTAAAACATACACCTGGATGGTGCCATAATAAGGCTCCCGATTGTTTCGTGAACTCTTTTACTTCACATCCTCGGTATATTACCTGTAAGGAACGTGTTGAGGCATTGTAAATGTCAGAAGTCTTTGTTATTCGGAAAAATGACAACACTACTTGTAGGCAAAAGTATGGAATTTTGGATTATGCCGTTAGAAACCGCTGGAAGCATTGTACTTGCAGCGGTTTCTGTCATGATACTCTTAGTGTCAGAAAAATAATTCTCTTCCTATTGAGTATATGAGCGTAGCTTTTCCCATTCACGTCTGATAATACCATAATCGGATATATCGAGAAATTCACCATTAGAAGCCTTAAAATATTCCCGTTTTGTGCCTTCAAAAGTAAGTCCGCATTTTTGAGCGACTCTGCCGGATGCTGGATTTTTAACAGCATGTGAGATGCCGACACGGTTGAAACCAACTTCGGCAAAGAGGAAATCTATAACTGCTTTGGCAGCTTCCGGCATGATTCCTTTTCTCCAGTAGTCAAATCCCATACAGTAACCGAGTTCCGCAAATTCGCTCTTTTCGCTGATTCGGACAACGCTGATATTGCCGATTATTTTTCCTTCCAATTCAATTACCCAGTTATAGTAATTCGGGTTTTCATAAGAAGCACACCAGCTTTCCAACAACTGTTTTGTAAGTTCAGGAGATTCATGAGGTACCCAAGTTAAGAAGCGGGTGACTCTTTCATCATTTGCCCAAGTGTCGAACATAGACTGAGCATCGTCAACTTGGAATCTTCGTAAGGTAAGCCTTGGGGTAATAAGTGTTTGTGTTCCTTTGTGTGTAAGCATAATTTTAATCCTCCAATCTATATTCCATTCTGCGAATGCGGTCAGTCATACCGCAGCTTTTGTAAAAGGCAATTGCTTCTGTATTGAATGCCCATACTCCTAATTCGACCATCTTGCAGTGTTTTTCTTCAGCCAGTGTTTTGCAGCGATCAAACAGCATTCGGCCGATACCGTTTCTTCTGAAAGCTTTGAGTACGCAGATATCATCTAAGTAGAAACAATCGAAATCCTTATAAGTAGAGTGATTGCGATAATTGATTACCCATGCAAAAGCATAGCCTACTACAGTGCCATCCTCTGTTTCTGCAATAAAAACAGAATGTTTTGGATCACTGAGCCTTTCTGCAAAGGATTCTTCTGTAAAATAACGTGCTTCTGTTTTGAAAAGGTCAGGTCTTCCTTCATGATGCATATCTGCAATTTCCTTTTGCAGAGGTCTGATACGAGCGCAGTCTTCCTGAACTGCATTACGAATATTTATTTTCATGTCTTTTTATTCCTTTCTGAAAATATCCAGTGTGTGGTGGGAGTAACCAATCATATCTTGTCGTTCACAAGTGGCAAGATGGTATTTCAGATAGAGTTCATACATGGTTCTTTGAAAATCTCAATATTATGTTCTACCAATTCAACAGCATTCACTTGATAACCTTTTCTGGCCAGGGCATGGCTATATCGCCCGGTTGCCGCACCGATTTCCATGATGCGCATACCCGGCTGCAGATACTTTTCAATGTACTTCATGGTAGTAACATATTCCACCATGCCGTGTCTGGAAAGCAGTCTGCCTTCCTCGTCGTAGTTTTGGTAATAGTTTGATAAATAGTCTTGTGTATTCATGATGCGCCCTCCTATAAAAAAATATAAAAAAAGTGCAGGCCCATGATTCTTTCATAGCTTGCACTGCATATTACTTAATCAGTATAGAAAACGGTCTATATACTGGAATAAGGGTATAGCAATGTAAGCCCGGAATTCTGCCAATAATAAGCAGGGACTACGGACTGCATAACAACGACATGATTCATATGGTTGCTATGATTTAACATTGCCTTACCTCCAAGTGTGATTTCAATTATTATAGTAGCAAGGGAAATAAATGTCAATAGTGAATTTTGGACTAACCAGCGATTATATTTCCTATTGTACAAAACCACCATCTGTGGTACAATACTTAAAAAATAAAACAAAGCAGAGTAAGAGCATGTGCGTCAAGTGCCGGATGGACGGGGAGTTGCC
>JAZPYS010000078.1:0-34913 GCA_045544275.1 Acetatifactor sp.
TCTCTCTTCCAGTTCCGCTATTTCCTTTTCAGATAGTTCTTCTGTCATATAAATATTCAGATAAGGCAGCACTTCTGTCAATACATTGCGAACAATTCCTGTAGCAAATTTTGCATCATCCTGTTTCTCTGCATTTGGACGGTCCACCACCACATAAATAGCAATCTGCGGATCATCAGCCGGGGCAAAACCCATGAACGAAACTACATATTCTTTATTGCCACGGGGCAGGGTCTGGGCTGTACCGGTCTTGCCTCCGACAGCATACCCTGCCGGTCTTGCAGTCTTACCGGTTCTTCTGTCCCCGCCGGATTCCATAACAGTAGCCGTACAATACTGAATGAGTTTTTCAGAAGTAGATTCAGAAACTGTACGCTTCAATACTCTCGGTTCAATATTTTCCACAACAGCTCCGCTGTTTGTAGTGATCTTGTCCACTAAATGAGGCTCATAATAGTAACCGCCATTGATCAGAGAAGAAAATCCGGTGATCATTTGAATCATAGTTACATTAAAGTTCTGTCCGAAAGAGTTTGTGGCCAAATCCGCATCCCCCATATTTTCATCATAGAGAAGCCCTACCGTTCTCGCCTCCCCGGCCAGATCAACATTTGTCTTTAATCCAAAATTAAATATCTCCTGAAACTCTGAAAAATCACTTTTTCCCACTGCTTCTGCCATGTACATCAAAGCCACATTGCAGGACCATGCAATAGAATTCTGCACAGTTACTGCTCCGTCACCACTTCTGGTATGACAACGGATGGTATGCCCGCCTCTTTGCAGAGAACCATTACAGGTATATACTTCATTACCAGTGATCGAACCTGTCTCCAGTGCCATGGCTACCGTAAACGGCTTTGCTGTAGAACCGGGTTCATAAGTATCGGAAATACAGAAATTCTTCCATAAATGGTTAAACTGCAGACTTCTGGTTTCGCTGTCCATTGCCGCCAATGCGTCCCGGGTAATATAATTACCGGTTCTTCGGCCCACTTCATTTACCAAAACATTTCCGATCAATGCATCCTCATTCCAGGTGTCATTCAGATCATAAAAAGGATAGCTTGCCATAGCAAGAATATTACCTGTATCCACTTCCTGAATGATACAACCTATATTTTCTGCACCATTTCCGGTCCTTACTGTATTTTTATGTTCTTCATTGAACTGCTTCAGATATTTCTCCACGATAGACTGAATATTTGCATCAATTGTGGAATGAATGGTGTAACCATCCGCCGCCGGCTTAATGGTTCGCTCCAGGGTAGTATCCTCAGTTAAGTAACCGAATTCCCGCCCGGTAGTACCATTCAATGTATCATTATAAAACTCTTCCAGCCCATTGAAACCTACATTGTCTTTACCGGTGAATCCAATCACATCACATGCCAATGTCCCCATGGGGTATACGCGCTTATACTCTTCTTCGAACCATACCCCTCTTATTTTACTGTTTTCTGCAGCAGCTGCCTGGAAGCCACTGATTTCTTCATAGGTCAGTTGCTTCATTTTCGACGTAGAATCTTTCTTTACCGGAATATAATAGGAGGATTGGGGATTGTCCCGGATATGTGCTTTCACTGCATTTATATCCAGCTCCGGAAAATTCTGTTCCAGTGCCTGCAAGGTAGGTTCATAATAACCTTCCCTATACAATATAACCTTAGCATCAATGACCAGATTATATACTTTCTCACTGACTGCTAATTTGATACCATTAGAATCTACGATATCACCACGACGGAATGGCAATGTAGTACTGTCGTATGCCTGCTGTGACAATATCTGCTTTGTATACTGTGTCCCTTTCTCCTGTGTCAGCCAGATCAAGCGGACACATAACCCTGCAAAAGCCAGCAGTATTATAAAAAATAATACTGCCAGCTTCTTCTGCATTGAAGATGTAAACCTTTTTTCTTTCTGCTTTCTGGCTTCCTTTACCTGAGCCATTTCCTTCTGCTTCCTCATCTGACATACTACTCCTCCGGTCCTAATTACCCTCTGTTACTCTGCGTGCATAATCGTAATCCACAGATTCATAAGTGATAATCTGACCTTCTTTCGGATAAGTCATGCCCAATTCACCGATTGCAACTCTCTTTACTTCTTCCAGATCCAGCCTGCTTTCAATACGGGTCAACATCTCATCATTGGATATTTTTAAATTGTTCAGTACCTTTTCCTGCTTTGCAATATGCTCGGTTACCGTAGTAATTTCAGCCTGCACTCTGATATAGCTGATTAAAATAACCCCTGCTGCAGCCAATGCTGCAACAAGAAACAGCACATAACCCAGATTCATATGTTTTGCTCTTGCACGGTTTACCTGTACTTCCGGACTTAATGTTCTTCTCTGCGGCTCCTCCAGCTGTCTCTGGACATCCAGTTTACGCACAGTATTTCCATAAACATATGTGCTGCGTTCTGTACTATTTCTGTAATTTCTATCATATGTATTATTGTAGGAACTTCTGCGTGTCCCTGAATTTGTTGCTCTTGCTGCCATGATAAAACTTCCTTTATAATTTTATTTAAATTTTTTCAAATACCCGGAGCTTAGCACTCTTAGAGCGGCTGTTGACTTCCAGTTCCTCCTTTGAAGGCAAGATCGGCTTTTTGCTGATCACTCTTCCTTCCGGTTTCTTACCACATACACAAACCGGAAATTCCGGCGGACAAGTACATGGATTTTCTTTATTTTTAAATGCCGTTTTTACGATACGATCCTCCAGAGAATGGAAAGTGATGATACATAACCTTCCCCCCGGTTTCAATAAATCAATCAGATCATCCAGTGCATTCTTCAATACTTCCAGTTCCCGATTACACTCAATTCTGATGGCCTGAAATGTTTTCTTGGATGGATGTCCGTTCTGACGCATCTTTGCCGGGATCGCCGCTTTGATGATTTCGTTCAACTCTCCCGTGGACTGTATCTCCTTTATCTGCCTTGCCTTGACAATGTGCTTTGCAATATTCTTAGCGAAGTTATCTTCTCCGTAATCTCTAATGATCCGAAACAGATCCATTTCAGAATAATTGTTGACAATATCCTTTGCAGTCAATGTCTGTCTTCTGTCCATACGCATGTCCAGATCCGCATCGAAACGATAGGAAAAACCTCTCTCTTCTGTATCTAACTGATAGGAAGATACGCCCAGATCCAACACGATACCATCTACCTTTTCCACACCCAATTCCTTCAAAGCAGCCTTTGCATTGCAATAATTGTTGCGGATAACAGTAACCGTATCTCCATATACAGATAATCTCTCACCTGCAGCGACAATCGCTGCATCATCCTGATCAATCCCATAAAAATGACCATTTTCCAGTTTCTTACAAACATGAAAGGCATGTCCACCACCGCCCAAAGTTCCGTCCACATAGATACCATCGGGCTTTATATTCAGATTTTCAATGGTTTCCTCCAACATGACGGAATAATGCTTGAACTCCATTTGACATTTCCTTTCAAAATTATGTTTTGCTTTCAATTAACTGATACCGGTCAGATAGTCAATCCCAGGCTCTCCATTGTCGCAGAGATATCATCCATATCGTCATCAAAATCCATGCCTTCCCATTTTTCAAGACTCCAGATTTCAATACGGCTCCCCACGCCTACCAGAACAACTTCTTTGTCCAGCCCGGCGAATTCTCTTAAGTTCGATGCGATCAAAATTCTCCCCTGCTTGTCCACTTCCACCTGCGAAGCACCTGCCAGGAAAAATCTTGCAAATTTTCTTGCTTCCTTATTAATCAACGGTAATGATGTCAATTTCTGTTCAAAGACTGCCCAATCTTCATTGGCATACACAAATAAGCAGCCATCCATTCCTTTCGTAACAACAAATTCTTCCCCTAAGCGCTCTCTGAATTTTGAAGGAACGATCAACCTGCCTTTTGTATCTATCGTATGATTGTACTGACCCATGAACATCTGCAATCACCGCCTTTTCAAAGTGTTCTGCCACGAAAAGGACTGAAAATCTACCACTTTGCACCACTGCATAACCACTTTACGCCACTTTTCACCACTTTTAAGAAGATTTTATACCAAAACCCAGTGTTTTGCAATAGTTAGATAAGTATTTTTTAATTTTTTCTAAAGAAAAAACAGTGCTATTTTTTGCAAAATAACACTGTTTCTATATATTGTGGTATGAAATTAATTAAATACAATTTGTAGTAATGGCCTTAATTCTGTTTTTCTTGAGATGAAGATTTTTCCGACACTTCTTCCGCACTCTGCACTGCCGGCTTCTTTGCCATCCACAGGCGGACTGCTATGTCTGCTGCCACCGCAAACACAAACAAACAGATTCCCAACATCTGAGAAACCGCTATGCCGGTATCACCAATTTTCAGCTGATCTGTACGAATGCCTTCAATAAAGAATCTGATGATACCATATCCGCCCAGATAGAGTAAGCAGATTTCACCATTGAATTTCCTATGCTTGATATACAGATACATGAAAATCAACAATAAAAAATTTAATGCACTTTCATAGAGGAATGTAGGATGTACCTGAATATAATTCGTTCCCTCCACAATATGTGCCCTTAAGTTTTCTGAAATATCCCTGTTTCTCACTGCCTCGATGGGAAGTCTCATCGCCAAAAGACCGTCCGAATACTCGCCAAACACTTCTCTATTAATAAAATTACCCCAACGACCGATAACCTGCCCCAATATCAATCCAGGCGCACCTACATCACCAAGTAAAAATGGCTTGATCTTTTTAATTCGGCAGTATACGAACAACGTCAAAAACGCACCGATAACCGCACCATAAATAGCCATACCGCCCTGGCGTGTATTAAAAATGCTCAACAGATCATCCTTGTATTTGTCCCATTCAAATATAACATAATAAGCCCGGGCACCAATGATGGAAAAGATAATCGCATAAATTGCGAAATCCCAGACCACTTCTGTATCCATCTCCACTCGTTTGGCAGTATGCACAGCCATCAGTATTCCGGCAAGAATCCCCAATCCGATAATCACACCATAATATGCAATAAAGAAATTACCGATATAAAATCCCTTCGGTACATCCTTCAGATATATGCCCAGATAAGGAAATGCAATATCCGTGCTGTTCATAATTTCCTGCATGTATTATACCTCCATTTTACCTTCCGCCGGGCAGCTCGCCTTCGCCGTTCCGTCTCCATCTCGCTGTGGCAGAGCGCCTTCGCCGTTCCGGCCACCCTTCCGCCGGGCAGCTCGCCTTCGCCGTTCCGGCTCCATCTCGCTGTGGCAGAGCGCCACATGCCGGAATGAACAAATGATACTTTCTGCAAGCAAGCTTGCCACAGTATCATTTGTTCATTCCGGCGCCCGGCTAACCTGGTTTACACGTTGAATCTAAATAAGATAACATCTCCGTCTTTCACGACATATTCTTTACCTTCCATGCCCACCAGGCCTTTTTCTCTGGCTGCTGCAAGGGAGCCCTGCTCCAGCAGGTCTTTATAATTAACAACTTCCGCCTTGATGAAACCTCGCTCAAAGTCAGAATGAATCTTACCTGCTGCCTGAGGTGCTTTGGTACCAATCTTGATGGTCCATGCACGAGTCTCATCCTCTCCAGCAGTCAGGAAACTCATTAAGCCAAGCAATGAATAGCTGGCTCTGATCAGTTTCTCCAAACCGGATTCCTCCAGTCCCAGATCCTCCAAGAACATGGACTTTTCATCATCATCCAATTCAGAAATTTCCTGTTCGATCTGCGCACAGATCACAAACACTTCGCTGCCTTCTGACTGTGCGAACTCTCTGACAGTCTGCACTCCCTTATTAGAAGCACCATCATCTGCCAACTCATCCTCTGCCACATTTGCGGCATAGATAACCGGCTTATATGTGAGCAGATTGTATCCCTGCAAAATCTCTGCCTCATCCTCATCTTCAGGCACATAGCTCTTTGCCATACGTCCGCTCTCTAAATGGTCTTTTAACTTTTCCAAAAGAGCAGCCTCCTTGCCAAGAGTCTTGTCCATTCTTGCAGCCTTCGCTACCTTTGCATATCTTCTCTCCATGATTTCCAAATCGGAAAAGATCAATTCAAAGTTAATCGTCTCAATATCTCTCATAGGATTTACATTGCCATCCACATGAATAACATTTGCATCCTCAAAGCAGCGAACCACATGTACGATAGCATCCACTTCACGAATATTGCTCAGGAACTGATTGCCCAGACCTTCTCCTTTGGAAGCCCCCTTAACAAGACCTGCAATATCTACGAATTCAATAACTGCCGGAGTCACCTTCTTAGACTTGTACATGTCTCCTAACAGTTTCAGCCTTTCATCCGGTACTGCAACGATACCCACGTTTGGGTCGATGGTACAGAATGGATAGTTCGCAGATTCCGCACCTGCTTTGGTCAGCGAATTAAATAATGTACTCTTTCCTACATTGGGTAGGCCTACGATACCAAGTTTCATAATTGATTTTATCTCCTTAAATTTGCTTTATTTTCACTTTGGAAACTATTACTCCTTCTCACAAGTCACAGAACTTGCTCTGTGTGCATTACGCAAAAAAGAGCCTAATACAACTCAATAAGTGTATCATATATAGGCTCTTTTTTCAATATTTCCCAAGTTTTTTGTGAAGAAATCTGAAACAGTTCATTTTAACTATATCTCAAGGAGTTTATATCCTGACCAACTCCAAATACCTATCACAAGCCTTGCACAGAACCATAATACCAGACTCGTTTATGTCATATTCAGGCAACGGTCCGTCGTACAAACCACTTCAGTCATGGTCTCTCTTTTAATATAACAAGAATCCTTTTTTCGATATCAGTCACCTTTTCAGCCACCTTTTCAGTCACCTTGGCACTTTGGAGAGCTTTAAACTTCACCATAATATCTTCGCCATGAACCATATATTCTGGCTCACTGTATTCGGGATATCCAAATCCTCTTTTGTCATTCGACCACTGCGGAGCACTTCTCTTCTGAAAATATCAAAACTCTCCTTATCCAAATCATCTACACCGATATTGGATATCGGCGCAGCATCCCATTTAAGTCCTGTCTTAGCCATAAGAAAATTTGTTAATGCATTTCCACGCAAGTTTCCGTATAAAGCTTTCTGTAACCATATATAGATGGGAAGTTCTCATTCTCCAAAGGCGCTACCTGCCAGATACTTAATCAGCCTCCACAATTCTTCTTTACACAACCGCTTCAATCAGCACTTTATCTCCTACCACAATCTCTTGAACACCAATCTGCTTATTCTTATTAAAGTTAAAGCTGATCATATAGCCTTTATCTTGATGATAATCTTCCAAATAGCCTATCAGCTGCTGCTCTCCACGATTATTGTATTCCTCACCATGCCATATCTTCATCTCAATGATGTATTGTTCCCCGTGGTAATCGAGGATGATGTCTGTTCGACGCAATTCTCTGGTTCTGGATTCTATATAATAATTACCTACGCCATTAATGATGGGACGCAGATATAGCAGAAAGTATTTTCTTCCCTCTTCCTCAATAAAGGTTTCGTCACTGCTGCCATATAATTCATTAAAATGAAGCACAAATCTCTCCAGAATCCGCCGCATATTCAAATGCCCATCGACGATAAACTGATTTTTATCCCGAAGAGATGCAACATAAATATCCTTGCTCTGCACTTCTGCAGTAGACAAGTAGAAGTTATAAAGCCTTGTCTCAAAAAGGCGATTGGCAATTGCCACACATCCATTCCGGTTCTTAATAAATCCGTACATTGCCGCCACATCCAACATGGCCGTATCTGAATTATACGCAACCGGTTTTCCTGTAAACAACACCTTTTGAATGATCGAATTTAATTCTGGATCATTTATTAATTTCCCGATTAAAGATTCAAATAAGGTATTCTTTTCCGCTAAAAATATCTTGACTGCCTCACCAAATCCGGCTTTCGTCCACACCTTCTCTTTTGTATCAAAATCTTCTTTCCCATAGATTTCTTCGTCCAACAGCTTACATAGTCGGGAAACAAGGAACGGATAGCCGGAAGTATAGTCATACAGCAACTTTGCTATCAGGCAGATATCCATCCCCGTATGATAATCCTCTTCGTATTGCTGAAGCATTCCGACGATTTCTTCTGCTGTAAAATTCATATCAATTTTAAAATCCGCCGCAATATTCCATGGACTGTTTACCTTATGTTCATCCTCCGGACGTAACTTTCTTTTCAAATTCTTGATATCGTGAACACCTGCAAGAATTACTGACCCAAAAGTGGTGGCCACGTCCCTGTCAATATAATATGCACGAAGCTGTGCCAGAAAATCCAGAAATACTTGATTATTAGTGGCACTATCCACTTCATCAATCATCAATACAATAGGTCTGTCAGCCGCAGCACAAATATCGCTCATTCCTTCAAACAATTCTTTTAATGTAAAAAAACTGTTTCTCACACCGGCATTCTCTTTCAGCACATCACAGGCTTCTTGTAATGCGGCCGTCAATATTGGGCTGTTGGATTTGAAAGCTCTTAAAAAAGAGTTAGCAAAAGAACTGGAGAATACATTGCCGTTTTCGAATTTTGCAGCATCAAAAGTCTGAAAATCAATCATAACAACATAATAATCATTCAACAGATACTTATTCAATGCACGAAGTGTTGTTGTCTTGCCGTACTGTCTCGCACAATGAATCATAAAATATGCTCCATCATCTACCAGTTTTTTTATTTCAACAAGTCGCTTGTCAAGCTTTACCATATAATGCTTATCCGGCTTACAAGCTCCCGTCACGTTAAAGACTTTTACCATTTTTCATGCTCCTCTTTCAGAAATTCATCCATCTCGGTTCTTCCCCTAGTATAACGGATTTCTCTCCAAAATACAACACTTCTTCTTGCTTCCGGTCTATGCTTTTATAATTTTTACCCTCTCCCATTGTCAAAAATTTTCTATAAAAATTATACCAATTTCCCGTCCTACTAACATCCCCAAAAGGATACTTCCGATGGACAAAAGCTTCTTTATCAATCTGTGTCAAAAAATTCATCAACTTCATGCAGCTCATGCAATATAAACTCTCTGATCTCTGCCTCTCTCTTCGATATGATGCACACCCGCTTCTTCATGGTAGAGCCAAAGATAAAATGATCCAACACGATACAAGAAAAATACGGCGGCTGCCACGATGACGATACCGATATTAATGATTATAAATTGTTCTATTTAATATAACCTGCCAATGGAAGAAACAGAATCACGACCGCCATACCGATGATGATCACTCCTCCAATCATTTCCATTACAAGTCCTTCATCAGAAAGTTCAGGCTCGTAGCGGAAGCGCCAGCGGTTTCCCAAAAACGCCATCTTCTCAGGCCATAGCAAAATCGCAGTGCCTAATGCATAAAACAATATATAGGCGGCAGCCAGTGACAAGTGCCCCCTCCGCTCCACATTACCTTCTGCAACCTTCACCAATGTCTGAAGCAATCCGGCTTTGCTGATATATCCTTGACCGTCAGATATCATAAACAGGCGGTTAGGATTCATCAGGTACTCCCCTTTTTCATTGACATACAGCTTATTCTGATGATTTTCAGAATCCAGCGTTATTCCGTCCTTTATCACTTCCACAGACTGCTGGGGCGTATCAAATCCCGGATTATCATACCAAACTTCCTTGTAAGAAATTGTTTGTCCGGACTCTGATATCATATGATAAGATTCTCCTACTGGTTTACCGTCTTCCCCATACATGTAGTTCTTTTCTTCCTCTTTCACAGCCTCAAAATTTAGATCCATAGCATTCATATCCTGAATGGCAAGTTGTGCATCGCCCATCCATATGCTACCGCCGGTAATGCCTACCATTACCGAAAAATAATTCTCTGCAGGTATCTTTATACCCCAACCTTTATCTGACTCCATGTACCAGCCATCTTCCTGCTCTTCAATCGTGGCGGTAAAAACGTTCTCGCCCAGAGTAATCTCAAATCGTTTGCCATCTTCTTCATCTACACAAAGAATCCGGTTGTCATGATGGGTGAGGCTTCCATCCTTTTTAAGCACCCAGAAATCCGACATCAGGTTCATGCCTTTCTGTCCGTTCAGCCAGATTCCCAACACCAGAAAGAATATAAAAATACTTCCCAGAATAATATATTTTCTTTTCATGAGCCCCTCCTTCCATGTTACTGCCAAAACAATCTTAAGGTCTCACTACTATACCCAGATGTTGCACCTCCGGCACCATAGTTATCCGAATTCTCACTCTCTGCTTTCCAGGATTGGAAAAAGAAATCATATCCTAAACCATACTCGTCATGACAGACAAAATGGATATCAATCACATCACCGGTCTCGCATTCTATGCACCATCCGTCTCCCACTGAATATGTAATTCCACTTCTTTCTGCACGTACTTCCGGTTCCAACCCGGCAGCTATTCTTAAGTTGTCTTCCTGGGAGCCTGCTATTGCCGGGAGTGTCTGTTCCAGCTCTCCATTTTTATAAATATGAAATTCCGGGTTCTGCACAGAAGCCGGGCCATCCTGATCGTCATAAACTTTCAGCATTCCGTTAGCAAAACCTCTGATTGAGACAGAAAACTGTGAGCTCATCACACCGTCACGATACTCAGGACCACTCCATCCACCACCGCTACTCTGAAGGGGCAAAAGCATTGAAAAATCACCCCATCCACCTAATTCTTCCTTTTTTGTTAGTCCCCCACCGGAAATCTGTGTGCTCAGTAAAACCTCATTATTTCCTTCAACAGGAAGGGAAATCTGCCCTCTAAAATTACCTGTTCCGTCACCGTTCATATCAATAGTTACGTTCTGCTGACCAATCGTGGCAATCAACTCCACTTCCGTATCCTCATACCATTCCTTTAACAAGACAGAAACCTCAGCTTTCAGGAAATGGTTGTCTTTATCAATTCCGAAAGGCTTTATTTCATAGGAACTAACAAGCTTGTCTGCGTTTTCCAGTTGATTATCGACATAATAGCGGATGTTCTGCATATCATCATTGACAGACCGCCTTAATGATTCTACCTGATTGCTTACCTGACTCTGGTATTCATCCAGTTTTTTCCCTTGTACGATTACGATGATCAGCATAACTGCACAAAGAGCAATCGATAAATATTGTATCCAATTATTTTTCATAATTTTTCCTCTCTTTGCTTTTGATAGTGTCATAAACTACTTCTTTTTATCAGAGTCAATACTAATTAATCAAGCGATTATCTTCTATAAATTCCGATGTAATACCCACATAACCGGTTTCTTCGATGATGTACTGCCCTTCCTCTGACAGTATCCAATCAAGCAACTTTTCAACATTCTCGTTGGTATTTTCCTCGTATGTTACGGCATATATCGGTGTTACAATTGGGTAGCTGCCGTTCATTATGTTTTCTGCTGTAGGTGCCACACCGTCCACGGAGAGCATTTTTATCTCAGGATTCCTAATGATTCCCTCCACGTAATATCGGAAAGAGAAACCTATGGAATTTGATTTGCTCCTATAGTTTGACACCTTCTCTATAATGCCGGACATCATGCTGTTCACCAATTCGGTCGGTGCTTCCATGATGGGCTTATCTCCCATAAAACGTTCCAACATACTCTGGCTGCCGCTGCCGGCGTTTCGTTGGAAGGCCGCAATTTCTTCATTTTTACCGCCAAGTTCTCTCCAATTGGTGATCTCTCCTGCATAAATTCCCTGAATCTGCTCGGTTGTGAGATTGTCAATCGGATTATCCTTGTGGACAAAGAAAACAAATGCTTCGATACCAATCGGTGTATATTCAAATGTAGTATTATGCTCCTCAGCATACGCTTTTTGGTCTTCTGATGGATAAACCCCAATATAAATATCTGTATTCTTTTCAGCCAAGTTTTGATAACCATAGGGTGTGTTATTATATTCAAATATGCCATCGTAAGGCTTTGTTGTTTCCGGATAAACGGCATTTACAAAGGCGGAATATACAGGGAAAAACGCAGCTGCTCCGTCTATCACCGGCAGTTCATCTGTTAATTTTAATGTTTTGCTGTCTATCTTAACAATCTTTGAATTCTCATCAAAGGGAAGATATTCGTGGACATTGATGTTCGGTGCTGTATTGACCGTGATGCTTTCATCGTACTTCTCATAACCATAATTTACGCCTAAGGCTATAAAATAGATAACTGCCGTGATCAGCCATATCACGATAAACTTTTTTCTCCTTTTCAGCCAGATCAAAGGCAAAAGTAAGGATGGAAGAACAAGCATACCAATATATGCCAATGCTTGATGCACACCTTCAGATATAAGTATCATTCCTGAAATAACAGCGGTGTAGGCGCTTGCCATAATAGCCGCTACTGTTAAACCCATCTTAACAAGCATGATCAGAACTTCTTTGTTTTCTACCTTTTGTGTATCTTTCTTTTTCCAGAGAAAGAAGCCAAGGATAGCATAGAATAACAATACGGTTACCCCGAGCGGAATTTCGATGTTAATTACTTGACCGGTATACTGATTTCCCATGTAAATCATATGTATTGCCGGGAATAATCCAAAAACACCGCCCCAAAACAACCCCTTATGGAGCAGGAATGCCGATATCCAAAAGCATGCTAACCATACCATTACCATAGACATTGCAAAACCTGCTCCGACAAGCCCTATAAGTCCCGCCAGAAGATAGAACATCTATCTTTATTCTTACACTTCCTATATCCCCAGATTCCGGCAACAATCAGTAGAAGCCCTATAACGACCTCTGCAATGACACTTCCTGTCCCTAAAGTCCCAACTACCATAACAGCCGTCGGTCCATCTGCTCCACCGATAATTCCAACAGAACTGGCAACCTTTGCTTCCAATACGGCTCCAATGATCATAGGAGCTGCAACACTCAATAAAACCACACCTCCGGCTACAATTGCAATAATAGATAGCACTTTCTTCATTTTTCTCCACTTCTCCTGCTTACAAGTCAGTCAGAATTTCTTTCTTCTTCTGTTCATATTCCTCTCTGGTAATCAGAGACTGTACATATAGATTTGTTAGTTTCTTAAGTCTCTCTTCCACATTTTCCGATTCTGTTTTTTGTGTTCCGTCATTATCTCCTTCTACCTTGTAAGAGTGCACTCCGAATCCAGTATGGGAGGTAACAGTAACATCTTCGCCATTATCCTCGATCTCAATCACTCTACTGTCCATTGGCTTGTCCGTAAAGCCATTCCGATAATGAGTAAAGGCGATCCAACCGGCCACTGCGGTCCAAAGGATACCAAAAAGCCCAAAGGTTGGAATTACCACAAATAGTCCGATCAGGCAGAAAATGATTCCTACTACAAAACCTGCTTTTGACTGGGATTTTCCCGGCCTTACATGAATCTTCTTTGACATAATTTTCCTCCTATGCACTCAGTGTTGCCAACAGCGAGTGGTATCTCTCCGTTTTATTTTTGATGTCCTCTTCTGAAACACCATAATAGAGATACAAATCCCGGGCAATTTTCTTGAAATGTTTCATTTCCTGTTTGTTGCCACTATATGATATTCCGAATACGTCCCATCGGTAATCGATTTCCATCTCCAACCGGGCTCTTCCTAAACTTATCTCATAGATATGAAAATCCATAGGCATTTTCCCATCCGGAATGCTGTCAATTATCTCTCTGCGAGCCAGAAACTGACGCTGCAGTTCCTTAACCGAATCCTCTGTATAGGTTTCTGGTCTTTTCACTTCTTGTAAATCTCCAAGTAGTTCCGGTTTATGCCTGATGATCAGGCTTTCCTTCAGGCACTTTCTTTGCTCAACATATTTCCTTTGGCTTTCTGTAACCTCAGTCAGATGGTATTTTTCATCAGCATACGCAACCACTTCCTCCAGTGTATGCGCTCCTGCAACAATACTCTTTTGTGCCTTCTTGCTCTTCCATTTATAGATGTGATTTTTTATCTGGATCTTCAATGACAGCTTCCTTGTCCTGCCTGCTAAAAACACACTTGTGGGACCATCTGCCCCTCCTATGATTCCCACTGCACTACTGACCTTTTCTTTCATTTGCGTTCTCCATTCTATGTAATATCCAGCTGTCACTTATACAAAAGCTGTTCGCTTCCGACTTATTCATCCAACAATCGTTTCAACAAGTACTCCCGATTATTAATAAACATCTCAGTCACCTGATAACTTTCCGTCTCAGTATATTCGCATTCGTGAATGACACCGTCACTAAATGACAAAATCTGAGCTTCAGGGATTCCAAGCAAAATCGGTGAATGACTTGCTATAATAAACTGTGCACCCTGCTTCGCCAATCGACTGATTTCAATTAACAAGGTCAATTGTCTTTGAGGCGACAATGCAGCTTCCGGCTCGTCCAAAAGATACAATCCATTTGGGCGAAAACTTCCCTGCGCCAGTGCCAGAAAGCTTTCCCCATGGGATTTCTCATGGTATTTCTATGACGGATGATCAAGGTCGGAATAATCTTCCTCTTTCGTGGCCACATTATAAAAGCTCTCTGCCCGCAGGAAATAACTCCATGCCGGCTTCCTATACCCTTTTGTAAGTCTGAGGGCACTATGTAATTCTGAATGTGAGTCATAGGTAGAAAAGTTATAATTCTTACTTCCACCCTCCGGATTAAATCCATAAGCAACCGCTATTGCTTCTAACAGCGTTGATTTCCCGGTACCGTTTTCACCCACAAAAAATGTGATGCCTTGGCTAAACTTTAAATTTTCCTCAAACTGAAGTGCCGGAATCCTGCGAAGATAACTGTATTCAGCAATCTTTTCCCATCGAATCTCTGCCCCTTGTATAAATAATTGGTTCATTTGATTCTTCTCCTATCAACAGGTATCTAATCTATAATTGAGAGCAACCTTAATCCAACACTACCGATTTCTTTTTCCCTTTTTTATTTCTGGGATATTCCCGGATTCTTACTACAAAATCCAGATTTACAGCCTCCAATACTCCATTCTTTTCAATCATCAGGGCATTGCCTTCGATTTCTTTAATGGTACCAACCACCTGATTGTTGAAAGTATAAATAATGCACTCTTTTTCAATGAATCGTTTTGCTAATTCTAACATTTCTGTATGTTCCTTCCTCTTTTTCCGCTTAATATGATTTTTTATCCATACCTTTTCATTCCGGTGCTGAATGAATAGTACAATGAATAACACCAATATGACAATATAACTTGTTTCCAAACCCTTACCTCCGCAGTATTTCTACAAAGCTGCTTTCTTCACCAATTCCTGCAGTCTGCTTTTGGCTGTTGTCTGCTCAGCTTTTACCGACGTACTGGCACGATTCAACTTACCAAGCAAAGAACTGATCTGGCCTTTCACATTCTTTACCTGTCCCTGGGCCTCACTGATACGGTTCATCACGCTCCAGTCAGCAAACAATCCATCAAAGAAATAGTCGGCAAAACGAAGGAATCCATCTATGTTTACCTGCATATCTGCAATGATCGCTACATCGGAAAGTTCCGTCTTAAACCTGCGGAGTGCACCTTGGAGCTTTTCTACCTGTCCCTGAGCCTCATCCAGATGACTGTGTTTTGCCATATCTGCTATGAGGCCTCCTCCAAGAATATCCCAGGTTCCCCAGCCTTCCGCACTGGAAAGACTTGCAAGAATCCCTTCTGCAATTTGCTCCGCTCTCTTCCCGGCAGAAATCGCTTCATTCAGTTCCTTAAGCTGTACATCCAGACTTGTAATCTGTGCTTCCAGTCTCAGAATTTCCGCAGCTTCCGGTACCCCGGACAACTTGACAGCTTCCTGTTTTTCCTTCAGAACCTCCTGATACTTCTCATTACTTCTGCGTACTCTTCCATACTCCAGTTCCTTCGTCCGGATATCCGCTTCAACAGCCTGCAATTCACTATAAGCGGCATCGTACTTCACTGCTGCCTCATAAGCTTCCCGTTTTTCCTGTGTCAGCTTATCATCCAACTTTCCGACCACCTGGTAAAAATAATTGGTAAGGCTGCGTCTTTCCAGACGATCCACATCCAGATTTTCCTTGTCCCTCTGCCGGGATAGCTCCTCAACCTGCTCTTCCAACATACTTTTTTGTGCCTTAAGCTCCTTTAATATCGTTTCCAGACGATTTTTCATGGCAGACTGCTGCTGCAATTCTCTCAATTCATCATCATACTGTCTCATAAATCTATATCCTCTCTGTTCCGGAAATTTCTCTGTAAAATGCTGCTGTGGCTGTTTGTCGATACGGTCTTAACCACAAATTACCAATACCGAAAGTAAAAGAACACAGGATGGACCAGCCAACTCAAAGCTCACATTCGTACCTTCTGCCATGTCAATGTTCAGCTTCACTTCAGGGCCATCAGATCCCAAACCCCCTAACAGGCTTGCGATCAATCACGCAATCACCGCAGATTCCTTACATCGGAACCTATATATGATATCTTTGATATGTTTACATTATATAATATATGAGGACTAACGTATAGATAGATATTTTGCACAATAGCTTACCGAAACGTGCAATTTTAGTTTAAAACCCATATTCGTTTCTTCATGCTCTATCTCTTGCAAAAGTATGGTCCGCATAAGCCTATTTCATGTGTCCTCACATAAGTCCATGAAAAATCCTTAGCCACAATGTACACATCACTTCCACGGTCTTTATCAACTGCCTTGGCAGAAATCTTCTCTATTACAGAGACCTTTTCAATATGCCCGGAATATCCATCGTAAAACCGGATTGCTTCCTCATATTGCAGCTCATCGAATGCCTTTCTTGCATCACCTCCCCGCAGACAAGGAACTTTGCCCCAGGTAAACAAGTGCCACAAAAGATTTCCATAGGAAGTCACATGTTCTTCCATAATATTTTTATCAACGCCTTTGCCAAATGCAGACAGCCATTTCTCCATCAATGCTTCATCCGACAGTTCTGTATACTTTATATTCTTTTTCATAATCTCTCCTACAAAATTGAAACCTTCTTAAAATGCCTGCAATCTCCACAGTCGCAGCTCCATTCATCCTCACTATCGTACCAATCCTTTGTTGCGAACTCATCAATTTCGACTTGGAAGTCAAATAATTTAAATTCTTTCATTTTCCCTGCCCTTCAAAAACAGAACCTATATATACAAATTTGTAAGTGATTATCTCAATGAACTAAGCACAAGATAAATCATCCATATAATTAGCAGTATAATTGCAGCTATACTAATGTACTTAAATGCTTTTTTGCCCTTTTCTCCTTTTCTATCACAAAGGAATTGGATAAAACCAAAGACCACTGTGATACTGACTTGGACAATTGCAGCAATAATTTGTCTTCCGTCAAAATAATTTATTATGCCTCCGATAGCGAAAACAATCGATAAATAGAACCACTGATACCACTTTTTCATAATGCAACCTCCGTTGTTGTTTATACTATTATCTGGTTATAATAAGTCTATAAAATGACGGTCTGCTTGGTATGTTTTTGTCCGGACTGGTCCAAATGTCAGCATGATCCAACTCATAAATGTCCCGGATAGTCATTTCGTTAATAGATAACTTCCGTTTATGAATTACCGGGCTATCTTCATATTCGTAATAATCCATCAACCACACATGCCAAACCTCTTCCTGCTCTGTAATGGACACTATTTTAGCTCAGTCCCGCCCCATTCTACAACAGTAAAACCACTCCTGTTTGGTCTATCCAACTCCTGCTCCGTAAGTACCACATGCCTGTCACTTGCCTGCCAGGTCATAAACACACGGATCATAGTGTCCGGTGTCGGAGCAACCTCAAGCTGTGCTGCTTCAGTGTACATATCCGTTTGGAATGAAATAATGTTATAAGGGTTTTGTTCCATAAGGGGCAGCCAGTAAACAATGAATTCATTTGCCTCCCTGCGGGTAAGCCCCATTTTCTCAAGTGCGTCTTCCAGAAAAAGAGCCGTGTCTTTTCCAGGTATACAAAATCCTTCCGTAAAATCCCAATCAGCAGATATCTCACCCTCCCAATACAGGTAATTATAGCTTTGTCCTTTCGCATCTGACAGCGTACCATCCGGGTAAGCCGTTATATCCCAGCCGCTTTCATACGCCGGATAGGTACAGATCAACTCTCCATCCAACGTAAGTTTGACCGATACTTCGGTCTCCTCTTCCGGATAAAGATAGATCACCGGCTTATATGCCACATTAGGATCCGGTTCCCAGTCGCTTGCTTCCACCGTCAGCATATCTGCTTCTATGCGCTGATTTTTATCATCATAGTAAGTATTTTCATAAGTACATGATATCTGATCTCCCACACACCATTCATCTGACAGGGTACCATTTAACTTGATCTCATAAGGCATCGGGATTACGGTTTTGGCAAAGAAACAGTTGGAATATATCTTTGTGATCCTGATATGATCAAATATCTGTTTGTCTTGTTTCGTAGCTTCCTTTTTGTCAAGCCAATGCTCCGTATACTCCATATGCCGCAAATCATCAGAAAGCTTCCAACTCGTTGCACTAATCTGCGCAGGATAAGATTCCATAATGCCACCAGTGTAGGCTACTTCCACAACACTGCCAACCTCAGCATGAAAAGAATGTACGATCTTATTCTCTTCCATATCCCACAGACTGTCTATGGACTTAAAATTGTGGGGAAAGAAATATACCTTTGTAGCTTCATAAATATCATCTGCCGTGATCATCCGATTCCAGTCCACAATCTTATAAGTAAGTGACGTATATGTCCTTGTTCCTCCGTCCTTATATATTCCCGTTGGAATCGGGATGATGAAAATAATGAACAGGGCAACTACAACTATAGCTATCCACATCTTCTTTTTCATAAGCAATTACTCCTCCCGTCTTTCTAATATCCGCATCATTTCTTCATAACAATTCTATTCCTCTACCTGCTCTACTTCCAGATAATAATGGGGAACGCTCCTTTTACCTATTAAGTACGGTTTTGTTAATCCTTCGGGTTATTTACACAGCCTGCAAACAGAGGGATACTTCCATTAGTAATCACAAATAAAAACGGTCTATCCAACACAAAATCTATCACTTCTTCCGGCGGTGCTGCACTTCCTGCTCCTGGAATTTCAATATAAGCAGCCGCCTTTACCCCTTCTTCATCAATTTGCACACGGACAGACTGATTTACCCCTGTCAGATATATAGGAGAATCCCCCGTAAGCTTTGTAAATTCCGTTACATTCTCATAAAAAACATTTGTCGCTCCCATATTTTTAAGCCCTTCACTTAAATCCATGGTGGATGCCACATCAAACTTCGGGACAGAAAGGTTTACTTTCATATATTTGTAATCCTCCCACTCGTTGGACAACAGCATGCCCATGTAAGTTCCGTTATCTAATACATCGTTTGTTGCCATACCTTCATCCGGAAGAACAAACCACATACGACATCCATTCTTTAGCGGCAAATTCACTGCACTGAAGTTTTCGCCCCAATAATAGTTCATCTGTTTCAGTTTCTTATTCATATAAACAACCTGTGTATCCCCATCCTGCATGTGGAACACACCTTCTGTATTCTTACTTTCCGAAAATTCATCTGACCATTTTGCCTGGAAATACAAAGTGGAATATAAGGCCATAATCGTTTCCGGAGAAAGTTCAATATTCTCGGCACTGTCCTTTAAAAATTTACCGGAATTATTATTAATCCACGCTGCGATATCCTTATTGGTCTTGGAACTGCCTAAATCACCCTGATACACGGATCCATAATAATGGTAAGCAATCGCATCCATTGCTTCCTGGTTATACTGCAGCCCCTCTTCCAGCCACAGTGAGTTTGCAAGGACACAGAT
Organism: Acetatifactor sp.; assembly: GCA_045544275.1. Classification (GTDB taxonomy): domain Bacteria; phylum Bacillota; class Clostridia; order Lachnospirales; family Lachnospiraceae; genus Acetatifactor. Next base: position 19,851 of record JAZPYS010000078.1, read on the forward strand.
CTCATTTGAATTGTCCTGATATACACTTTCCCATACAGCACTTACTTGTTTGCGAAGTGTATCCGTATCTTCTACACCAAACAGATCGAGAATCTGGCTCCTTGTCTCTCCTTCGGTCAGCTCTGTAGCCATGGCCAATCCGATATAAGCATTTACCGGCGACCATAACTTATTTTCGTTACTTTCCGTGAGGAGAAACTGACTGTTACCATCAGCAAAAAATGAACTCAGAGCTGACTTCGCCTGTGCAGCCGTTTCATTTCGAAAATTTCTTTCTGTGTCCCACATGTCATAATCCAATTTCCACGCATCACGATCTTTGTAATCATCTAAATCAGGCCGCTCCATCATTCTCGGTACAGAAGCAAGTGCAACAGCGTGTGCAGTAATTCTCATTGGGGCATTCATGATGTTAGTTCCAATTGTGATCACTAATGCTGCCGCCACAACCATTTTCAAAAATGTCTTTACCTTCTTTTTCTTTGGCGGTTTCTCTGCTTCATTAATGTGCTTGTCACTGATTTGCTCTAAAGCGGTTAATATTTCCTCATGCTTCATATGGGTATCCCTCCTTGCAAAGGTGCTCCTTTAAACTGTTTCTAATCCGGTTCAATCTGACGGAAACTGCATTCTCCTGCATTTTCAGATCTCTTGCTATTTCACCTACAGAATCACCAAACCAGTAACGCCTTATGAAAATGTAACGGTTTTCCCTTGATTTTGTATCCAGGAATCGATCTATAGATCGACCCAATTCCCTGGCATCAATCATCTGTTCTACATCTTCTCCAGGCAGGCAACCATTCAATTCCTCCAAAGAAACATCATACCGGCTATCTCTTTTTTTCGCAGTGTCTCTATGCAACCGCTTAAGAGCCGTATTTCTCCCGGTACGATATACATACGGAGCCAAAGGGTCAGGTGATACAGGTGGAATCGCATTCCAGAGCGCTAAATAAGTATCATTGGTACACTCTTCTGCATCCAGTCGATTTCCTAAAATATTATAGGCAATACGATGTAATTGCTTTCCAAATCTTGTACTCAATTCACTGATTGCATTCTCTGCTCTCGCAAATAAAAGCTTAACAATTTTCTTATCTTCCATTGCAATCCACTCCTCCTTTCACCTATATTCACCACTTTTTCATGTCAAATCTTACATGCTTTTATTTTATTTCAAATTCAGTCCAATAAGCGAAACTATCATAATCTCCACTTTTTCTAAAATCCACAATTTCTTTGCCAATACGGTACTTACCCGGCGGTAATTCTCCATACAACCACTTCCAGTTGACTGACCATTCCGATTTGCTGTCTTTCCGGATTGCCCACGCTTCCATTGTCCACGCAAGTTCTCCCTGAAGTACATGTTCCACTTCCTTCCAACCATTCTCCTGTGTCCAGTTCTCTATGATATACCAGCTTCCCGTCTGCAATTCACCTGTTGGTTCTCCTCCGGCTTGCGTGCATACGATACTTGCACTTGTTGGAGTGATGTTATCTATTGTTAACGTTACGCCCCAGTTTTCTTCAAAAATCATGAATTCAGGAGGCATATAGGATGAGAACATTCGCTCCTGCTCAGATAATTTCAACCACCGTAAGGTTGCATTGCATAATTCTGATTTTTTATATTCTTTTCCGTTATATACAATGATCTCATTTTCATAAGGGACAGGAGCTAACCAAAACAGAGAATCCGGCGATATAGTATCGTCTTGGCTCAAAGCCACCTGCAGCATCTGATCTGCCACAGAATCTCCATTCATGTCACAGGATACTGCCGCATATTGATCCGCTACATAATAAGCGGTTCCGGCACCCTTTTCGATAGTATACCCCAGTAACCGATCCCTCCACTCACTGTCCTCCATAAATTCCGAAATGGACATTTCTTTGCTGAATCCATCTATCAAAGCACTCATTTTTCCTTCCAGACGAATGACTTTGTCTTCCTTCTGCAATACCGTTATTGCCTTACTATCATCCCATCCTTCTGCCAGGAAAATGGCTGTTATCTCTGTATTCGGAATGGCAGCCGCATAAAAATTGGCATGATAAAACTCTGCCTCTGTCTCCGTTTGCTTCTGAAAATCTTCATAGGACATTCCTAAAAATGCTTCCGGCTGATACTGTTGGGAAGATATCATAAGAGATGCCTCATCATCCGCGAAAATGATCTTTATCACATATACGCCATCGGGAGCCTGTACAAAATAAACTGCCATATCCCCGTTTGCACTTCGGAGTGCTACGTGCAACTCAAATTGACCGTCTTTGTTTCTTTTGAGAGTATAAGTCTCTTTTTCGATAAAGGTACTGCCGCTGCGATTCTCCGGATTATAATTATTGTAGTAATCCTCACTTACTACCAAAGAATCGGTTTCCCAGTCTGCTGAAAAAACCAATGTACCCTTTTCATTGATATATCCTTCCGGCAGCTGTTCATAATCCCAGTCAAAGCCTTCCGGATAATACGCAGGCTGCACATAAGCATTACAATCTTCACTGACTGCATTACAGCTTAAGATATCTGACCGTGCATTCGAGGTGTTGTCCTTCGGGTTTGTCAGGAAACATACTCCTGCTATGATGCAGCCCAGCACTCCCAGTAACACCAGCAAAAATGCAGGTCTCTTGTAATGTAACACCGCTTTCACACGGTCCTTCACACCCACTTCCCCAAACGCAATGGGGCAGGCAGATATGATATTGTGGTGTAGATCTCCACGATTCCTACCGATGCTGCAGGCTAACAGGGCATCCGAATAGGCACATTTCTCCTCCTCTTCCAGATGACTGACCACATACTCATCACAGGCAAGTTCAATGTCACGACAAAGTAAGATGTATGCTATCCAAATCACCGGATTGAACCAGTATATTGTAAGTAGCAAGAAACCCAGTGGCTTCCACCAATGATCATGCCGCCTGATATGGGCCCTTTCGTGAGCTACTACAAGAGAAACATTTTCCTCTTCTGCCAATGCAGAAGGCAGGTAAATTCTGGGACGCACAATGCCTAATACAAAAGGTGTATCTATATAATCACAAAAAAAGATGTTTTCCCCTGCAGATAAGGAAGCAGACACTCTGTTTCGTATTTTCAGGTAACTGATACCCGCATATATCATCATCCCGATCATACCCACAACCCACATGACAGCTCCCAGGTTCATTACGATCTGCATGGGATTCACGCTGACGCCCACTTCAGGCGCCATACCTTCTGATAAATACGGATTTACCACACTGTTTATGGCAGTAACACCGGTATGAATAACCGGATTCTCAGCGTACACGATATCCTGCGGAATGGTTTCTGCAGTCGGCAGCAGACTAAAAATGCTTTCTACGGAAACCGGGAAGATAAGCCTGAGTGCCACAAGTCCCCATAAGATACAACGGATCCATTTCGGGGCATTTTTCAGTATGATGCGAAGCAGTATCACTGCCAGGATGAGCCAGCCGGCAGCAATGCTCATATTTATTAATTGAATAAATACTGCTGTCATAGCTATTCCTCCGTAAATTCAAATGTATCTATCATTTGACGAATCTGTGCTATCTCTTCAACAGACAGTTTCTTTCGAGTCGAAAAGGCATTGATGAATGCCGGTAAAGATCCTTCAAATGTCTCTTCCACAAACTTTTCACTTTGAATCGCATGATATTCTTCCTTTGAAATAAGCGAAGTCACGATTCCATCCTGATTCTGGAATAAACCTCTCTCACACAGTTTTCTTAGTACGGTATAGGTTGTACTTTTCTTCCAATCCAATTCCTTATCACAAAGCTTCACCAAGTCTCTGGAATGAATCGGTTCGTTTTCCCAAACAATATCTGCAAAATGTGACTCTACTAATCCTAATCTAATTTCTTCCATATGCATACGCTCCTCTCAGTTTACTGTTAATAGACCAATTTTAGTTTATCACAAATAGACCGACTTATCAATATGCTTTAGAAAACCTTAAGAAAAATCACTTATCATGGAAGCACATTCCAATTTATCGGAATTTCTTCAGCTCCATCCAAAGACTTTCCCCTCGCTTACATAGGCTTCCTTCCCATCAGGCAGCAGTCGGTTGATTTGAAGCTTCTCTAATGCCTTCACATAATATATGCTTTCATCTGATTCTGCGGAGAAGGGTTTCATCCATGCTTCCACCAATTCTTTATCCCAGGAATTCGTAGTTTGCTCACTTTGATACTCGAAGTCTTCCGCCACTTCTTCCATCATCACATCCCCTCGAAGAACTCCGCTTCTAATTTCAGACAATATTCTATAAATTTTTTCTTCGTCCAAATCTGCAATTTCTTCCAAATCACGCCAATCAAATAGATAGGTAAGCTCTGACATTCCATCAAAAGTTGTTTCCGCTATAGCCTTATACTCTGCCTCGGTAATCATTTCACCTGCCGCATTGGTATATTCCACCACAGAACTTCCACTGCTGTAGGAATCATACATTCTTGCCAAAACGTTATGAGTAATATATCCATTCTTCAGAACTACATCATAAATAATATCATAGTATTCTGTACCGGCACGCATAAAGTCCCGGATCACGTAATGATATACTCCGTCCAAATCCCGAAATAACTGACTTGGCTCATTGGCAATCATCATATCCGGCTCTGAATCACCCTCTACAAAATCTGTCGTACACTCCGTAAGCCCATCGAAAGATTCGTTTACTTCAAAAAAGCGTGTATATGTATAAGAACCAGTTCCTCCCATACTGGAAACAATGACTTCCAGCCTTCCATTTCCGTCCAAATCGGCAATGGTATACTGCCGGAGATCGTTTGCATAATCCATATAGTTCACCCATACGTCTTTCTGCTTAGCAATCAAGTGCCATTGTTCATAATAATTTCCTTCTTCCTTATCAATAATTGTTATGTCCTGTTTTGGCTCATATACCTCTGACCATTCTCCGTCATAAACCATCAGATTTAATTCTGTACCTTCCTCTACATCAGCATGAATACCTACTGTATAGGTTACTTTATTATCTGCCTGCATAAATACAACATTTCCGCCTGGGGCTATTTCGCTTACAAATGCTTCTTTTCCTTTCCCGATCAAATGTACCGTAATTGCAAACATATTCCGATTCTGAAATGTGATACAGCCTGTATCCGCAAGTATTTCATCCTCACTGTATGTTATGACGTAGGAATTTTCTCCGGATTCCTCTGCACAATGAACCGTACAATCCCATTTATCTTCATATACCTGTATTGTCTGGTCGCTATTCAGCCGACTGCCTTCTTCCTCAAACACCGCCCGGATAACCACCATATATTCCGCCTGTTCCAGACGTTCTTGTTCATTTATAAGCGTTTCCGGATCAAATACCCGGACACCTTCTCCGGCATCAAACACCATAGCCGCCAGGATGTTCTCTTCACCGGAACGGACGGAAACCGTATCTCCTTCCTCATAGGCATTAAAGGCATATCCCATAAAGGAATTCTCCTGCGGGAATTCTGCATAGGCCACCTGCGTGCCTCCCGGCACATCCGTGTTCAACTGGATATCCACGCCGGTCATTATGCCATCTGTCCTGCGTTCCTTCATCCGAAGATGAAGCTCTTTTGCACGCTCATCCATAGGAAGACAGGCAAGGTACATGCATTCCCCATTTTCCCAGACTTCCGCATATACATTTGCCTCCTGCACCTGTTTCCCTAACTCCACTTCGTATACCACTTCATTACCCGTGACAGGGCTTTCCTGTTTTACCATGCGTAAGCTGTCACGGGATACTACAGGATTCAGGCCACACACAACCACCCCACTAACGCACACCACCGCCGCAAGAATACTGGCGATCACTGTAGGACGTTTCCACCGTGACAGGTTCCTGATCCGCCCGGAAGGCTCTGCTTCTCCAAAGGCAAGGGGTGCGCCAAACAGTATCTGCCGACCTGTTGCCAGCTGTAAAAGGGAAGCGGAATAATCTGCACGGATATTTTCACCCAATTTCCGAATGACAGCTTCATCACAGCTCATCTCCATGTCCTTCACATACAGCTTAAAGGCCAGCCATACCAGCGGATTGAACCAGTGAATGCATAATGCTGCATAGGCCAGCAGCTTAAACAGATGATCTCCTCTGTGTATATGGTACTTTTCATGCAGGATAATATAACCATGCTCCTTTTCATTTAACGCAGACGGCAAGTATATTTTCGGTCTGACAATCCCCAGTACAAAAGGACCGGAGATATCATCTGCCACATAAATGTTTTCCCGAAGTTTCAGTGCTCCGACTAAACTGTATCGCAAACGAAGATAGGAAATGATTCCGCCAGCAATCATTCCAAGAATACCAAGCATCCACAGCCAGGTAGCAATAGTCATGGGCGCCTCCAATGGATCTGCCCTTAACTGTTCCTCTCCCTGAGGAAGGTTCCCGTTGATGATGTCACTGACTGCTTCCCCTCCCACAGGAGCCGGCAATATTATCTCCGGGTATTCCGTGTGGACGATATCGTCGGGAATATATGCCACCAAACTGGCAGTCACAACTGCTTTTTTATCAGTATCTTCGGTGCTCTGTTCCACCACCGGCGTGTCCAAAAGCCCAAGTACGGAAAAGGGGGCTGACAGGGTAACCGGACACAAAAGCCGGAACAATACCACGCTCCACAATACGTAAGAATAGATCTTTGGCGATCTTTTCAAAATCAGCCTGCCAAGCAGCACAAAGCAGATGATCACACTGGCTGTCAGGCTCATATTCAATATCCGGGGCAAAATCTCATACCACGTCATAGGCTACCTCCTCATTCCTTCAATTACTTTTTTCAGCTCCTCCACTTCCTCTTCAGACAACTTCTTTCTGGTACCAAATGAAGCCAAAAACGCCGGGAGAGACCCTTTAAAAGTATCATTAACAAACCGCTCACTCTGCAGGGCATAAAATTCCTCCTTACTGATAAGGGATGTCACGATACGGTCTTTATTCTGGAAAATGCCTCTGTCACATAACCGCTTCAGTATGGTAAAGGTAGTGGTTCGTTTCCAGTTCAATTCTTCCTCCGCCAGCTTCACCAGCACTCCCGTACGCAAGGGTTCATTACTCCATATGATATCTGCAAATTTTGCTTCTACTGCTCCTAATTTCATTTCCGACATAGCTCCTTCCACGCTTCCTTTCTCTGTTATTCCTTCTCTGTTGAATCCTTCTTTATTTCGTCTACTGTATGTAGTATTTATTTTTATACTACACATAGTAGTATATTTTGTCAATATGTATGAATAAATCTTAAGATTTTTCAGTAACAGTTCAGCCATGCGCTCAGAATTGAGATAATTGAGCGAGGGAGCTTGCTCACAGAGCACAATTAGCTCGATTTTGAGTATATGGTGCTCTGCCATAAGCGAGATTTATAGCTGCAAAGCAGCGGAAAAGCCGCAAAGCGGCGAAATCGAGCTGCATGGCTGAACTGTTACATTTTTTATAAACAAAAGCGGTATGGACTGCTGACATATCATTACCATGTCAACGGTCTATACCGCTTTGGTTCATTAATTAAATATATGCAAATGAAATAAACTCAAATAATTCATCCTCTATTAACAGGGATATATTGTATAAATTCCCAATGCAACCCTAAGTCTGATGATCGATACAATCCGTGGCAAAATCCCAATTCCGCATCATAATAATCGCCGTCTGAACCCTGTCCTACTTCCATGTGAAGGATTCCATCCTCATAGTACACCTTTTCCGGCATTACAAAGGGATTATAAGCGGTTCCATCGGAAAGCTTCACGTCTGGGGAAGGATACTCCACAACTTCCCAACTGCATCCTCCATCTTCTGTTCGGTAAAGACTGCCATAGGATCCCGCAGCGTGGGACAGACAGCTAAACCCCAACTTTTCGTCTATGAAAGTAATCCATCTGGACTCTCCCCCTGAACCGTTGTAAGGATCCGGATTTACAAAAGTGCAATTTCCCCCTTGCTCCTCCACTCCTATCAATACATAGAAACTGGATCCTAAAGCACGATCCACACCTAGCATACGATATTCCAGTCCATCTTCTGTCACAAACGTACAGGAAGGTTCTATACTTAGGTAGTGGTCCAGCAAAGCCTGACTGTTTTCTTCCGTCGCATTATTTGATGCTTCCGAAGTTTCAGGCTTTTTTCCTATGTACTCCGGCAATTTAGCTTCTGCTTTGTCATCCATCTCCCTTTTAATGACAATTTCTTCTACAAGCTCTTCAGCAGTTACCGATGCATCAAAAATCCAGGAATACTTAGGTCTACGTGCGAAAGGAATGTTCCGGATACTTTGATATTTCCTACTTTCTTCCTCTTCTACTACTAAAAAAACACTTCCGTCTACACCATCCCAGATACTCTTACCATCCGGTCGCCGATCCTCCTGCAATGTCAATTGTATGAACTCAGCAATGGCTTCTGCTGCACGCTCCTTATTTTCCTCCGATACCAGTACTGCCGTGTAGGTTCCCAGACCTTTCGGATTTACCTCACTCTGACCGTAAAGATAAGAAACCAGCTCCACACCATGAGAATCAAACACATCCTGATGCTTCTTTAGCATTTTGCTGCTCAATGCCAATTCCAGATCATTATCCAGATAACTTACTTCCGTATAGCCATAACGGATATTTGTTACTTCAATCTCCGGATATGCATCTGAACCATAGATCCACTGACCATTCTCCTCCCTTAATGCCTGAAAGGTTACCCCATAAATCTTAGAAAGGCTCTCTGCCGTCCGTACTTCATCAAAATCAAAATCCCTTCTGAAGAACAATCCCACCGGTTCTGCATAATGGTGGATGGATTCCAAGCCAAAGGGCACTGCCACCACCAGATTCCCGTCCGGCATTTTCTCATCAGATGTTATGGTAAATACATTGATCAAAACGTATAATAGGGATGCATACCCTACCACACCGATATACCCAATCAGCAAAACTGACAAAATCCATCTCCAAGGGCTTTTCCTTTTCCACTGTCTGAAACAAGCTCTCAGAAGCATCATTCCGGCAAATAGGATTGGAATAAACCATACCCAGATGCGAAAGCATGCATCCGCCCAAAACCGATACTCCAGTCCCAGTCTTTTACCGACACTTTTTCCCTGACAGTAACCTGCTATTATCAGGAAATAGATACAAATACCTATCCATATAAACCTTTTCAGTTTTCTTCCCGTCTGCTTTTCTTCTATCATTTTACCTGCCTTCTTACCAGCCTTGATTTTAAGTATCTAATTCCATGTAATACAGGATTTTGCTATCCGTATCATAGATTGCTATGGTAAAATTGTAGGATGCCCTTCCAAGTACACCGGAATCATCCGTGGGATCCGTACTCTGGGAATGTCTGTCTCTGAAATAATAATATCCATTTTCCACTTCAGGAATCGCAGGTGTACCATCGCCGCTATGTATCATGGGACCCACCGAACCGTCCTCTTTCCGTATACCATACACTAATGCGGTCAGATTCTCTGTCAGCGGCATTGCATTCCACTCCTCATTCTCTTCTACCTGCGTTGAAAATGAAGTGTCTGCAAACTGAATTACTACTATCGTATCTCCATCACCATGAAATCCTCCATGACTGTCTGATTCCGACATCACTTCTCCGGCGGATACCTCCGCCCCTATTGTTTTAGAAATCTCGCTTAATATGCTGTTCATCTTTTCAGAACTGCATCCTGTCATGGTAAGCAGCAATACCATCACCAACGATATGACATTCCATTTCTTTCGAATACACATATGCATGTTCCTCTCTTTTTCTACTAATATAATATTATCTTCTTCCCCAGTAATCTCATGATAAACGGCTCAATGATTTCTCAATATTGTACCCATCTCCCTCTACATAACTCATTCCGACTGTTCCAAAAGGGAAATAGTAAATTATGTAATATAACTTTTCCTCTGCATAACTGTCTATACGCACATAAACAGGTATCAATGGCGGTCTCTTAGAATACACTCCTTCTGCCTGTTCCTTTACAGCCTCCATATAAGATTCCGTAATCTCGATATTACGGGAGACAATTGGATTATGAGAAAATGCAAACAACGCGATTATGAAAACTACTATAATTATGACGCCTATCCCTACCTTTTTCTTCATATCTACACCCTATTCCTTTACCCGATATTCCAGAATATCTCCCGGCTGGCAATCCAAAGCCTCACACAAAGCAATCAATGTAGATACCTTCAGAGCTTTTGCCTTCCCGTTCTTCAAAACGGACATGTTCGCAATCGTGATTCCCACCTTTTCAGCCAGCTCCGTCACACTCATTTTTCGCTTTGCCAACATCACATCAATATTAAAAACAAGTTCACCCTTCATGGCTCCTCCTTATATGGTCCAATCACTCTGTTCCTGCAATACCTCTGCCTTCAATACCAGATGAGACAGTGCTGCTGATGCAATCGCCACCGCCACACCGGCAAATACCACTAACAAAGAAAACAGCACAATCCCCGGATGGTTCATATTTAAGAACAGATAAACAATATTTCCAACAAAGAAAAACGCTGCATCTGCCACAGCCAAAACGGAGATCCATTTCAGATACTTTGCATTGGCTGCTGTAAAGGATTTATCTCTCCCGATGTTGCTCGCTATTTTCCATGCAAAGACCAATACCAGATAACAGGGAATCGCTGTGATCCAGATGAAAACCAGCCATGGCCAATAACAGTAATCAAATGCACCCTGTTCATAGACTGCGATTGCCTGCCCCAGCATAGGAATTACCATCCCATATACAATCAAACCACAGATTCCCACTCCGATAATGATAAATTTCAGCCATATTGATAATGCAACCTGTTTCATAAATATTTTTACCTCCTGTGTTTAAACGTTATATGATTTTCTACTACTTCTAAAATACCACACGCAATCCCGTGTGTCAATAATTATTTATCGTGTTGCGATAATATGTCATATATTCCACTACTGTTCGATTGCGTAAGGAGAGCTTTTTTCGGTATAATAAAAACAGAAAACAGAAAAATTCACGAGAGGTTTCCATTATGTTTGACATCGACAAAGAAAAACTTGGTGCATTCATAGCACAACTGCGAAAAGAAAAAGGATTGCCATTACCTATACGGAAGAGGAGCAATCAAAGATTTTCCCTAACCGCAGACAATGGATATTTATCTACTTTATATGTCTCTTTTTATGCTTTGCCGACTATGGAGAATCGGAAGTTACGGGCTCCTGATTGTGTATCTTGTGGGACTATTTATTCCTGTCTATCATGCCGGAAGAAAATATCAGTAAAAACGGCAGAAGGGATGAAATCATTGCGTATGCCCTGTGATTTCATCCCTTCTTTTTGTTGTTTAAATCTATTCGTACACTAAAATGTATCTGCTTTGAACTCAAATTACGACCTTCTGCCATCAACCATTTCCGGTAGGTATATACGGTCGGATAGACATAGCCACGTTTGAAATCGGCATAGTCTGCAGCCATACCCTGCCCGGTCCGGTAAGCACGGTATTAAAGATTCCTTCGCCTCCAAGTAACATATTCTTCATACCCGGAACCTGTCGTATCTCCATCTGCACACCGGGGGTAAAGCCTGCCACATTACCGGTATCCACTACGATCTGCTGACCTGCCTGCAATTCATACTCAATCAATTCCCCATCAATCTCCACGAAAGCGATACCGTTACCGGAAAGGCGCTGCATAATAAAGCCTTCCCCGCCAAACAATCCGACACCTATTTTTTTACTGAAATGAATGGAGATATCTACTCCTGACTGAGCTGCCAGAAAAGCACTCTTCTGTACGATCATCTCCTGTCCTCTGCCGATCTGCACCGGCTTAATCTGACCGGGAAAACTGGAACCAAAGGCAATCAAACCGTTCCCTCTTGCTGTGTAAATATTATGGAACATACTTTCCCCGGACAACACTTTGGAAAGCATTCTTCCTAAACCGCTGCCTTTTGTCTCCATCTGCATATTCGGACTCATCCATACCATGGAGCCTCGCTCAGTGATCATCTGCTCACCGCTCTCCAGCTGACATTCCACCACCGGAAAAGAACCACCTTTTATTTCATAACGCATAATACTCCCTCGCTTTCTATGATCAGTTTTATTTCGTTATTCTTCGGAACTGCTTAATCACGCAGTACCGCAAAAGCAATGATACCCACAACAATCAGAAGCGGCAATGCCAGCACGATCAAACCGGACAAAACCAATCCTACTAAAATCAGTGGCAGCAAAACCAAAGAGACTATGATCTTGGCAATGCCCCATGTAGCCTTGATGGCAAATTTCAATATTTTCCCAAAGACAACGAGCATCAATATAATAAAAATAATAGACCACATATGTATTCACCTCATGTTCTTTTTGTAATTTTATGTTGATTCCATTCTATTACATGCATTGAGTAAAATACAGTATATACTTCTGCACATTATCCCTTTTATCGTGCGGAATGAATCATGTCTTTCGCTGATCTTGTTTCCTTGGAGCATAGGCTTACTTTTTTCTTTTCTCTACTATTACGGATGACACAATTGCATATACTATCGCAATGACTGCAATTCCTATTACAAAAAAGTTTAACCAACCCGTTTGTAGAATAGTGTCAATGGCATTTATCAAAAATATAATTCCTATGAATACAAAGACAATTCCTGATTGTTTGTAATGCGGCTTCTTATCCATGTTTTCTCTCTCCTGCTTTGAGGCATAAATATATGCATTATTAAACAAGAAGCCTTTTTCCTGAAACTGTAAATAACTAAATATAAAACACGCAATTGCTATTACACCTAATATAATCGTTCCAATTATATTTTCCAATGCATTGCCCTCCGGAAATTTATTTCTGCTTCACTATTTGTATTATCCGATTCACGTAGTCATTAACGTAATGAATCGAAAATTCCCCATGATACATTTTGGGAAGAACTTGCAGCAAACTTCCCTGCAATTTTTCATGAATGATCTTCGCAGAATTTCTCATTGCACGATTCTCTTTTTCCCCCACAAAAATACATACTTTTGCGCTGCAGCTTCCAATAGCTTCTTTTATTGAATATAAGGAATTTGCCTGCAAAAAGGCAATCATATTTTTCTTTGAAATGCTACAGGTATCCCTGAAATAATCCTCAAATAAATCCGGCCTCATCCGGAGGGATTGAAACTGTAATTTAGAAAACCATTTATAGTGTATCAAACCATAGCACCTTCCGAAAGGCGGCTTTATCAAAGAATGCATGAATTTTGACGGTGTGACAAGCGCACTCTCAACGAATGCAAACTGACAAATATCCTTACGCTGAGATAAGATATCAAGCAAAATCTGACCCCCAAGTGACAATCCTCCCAGCAATAAAACAGAACCGCCAAATTGTTCATTAATAAACTCTATGACTTCAGCGGCATTGTCCTCAATGGTTGTGAAATCTCTGTCACTTGCAGCATGTCCATCCAATATTGGAAGAATCACACGATACTCATACTGAAGCATTTTAGCCACTGCTCTATAGTTCCACCATGACAGGCCGCCTCCGTGCAAGAGGATGATCACATTACTATTTTCTTTTCCATATTCTACGTAATTCATCCTCTTACACCTCACGATCATTTCAATTATTCGTTTTTACACAAACTTTACAGCTGTACCATAGGCAATGACTTCCGCTGCACCCTGCATGATAGCAGATGAAGCGTAACGGATATTCACAATAGCATCTGCACCGAGAGCTTCTGCTTCCGCCACCATTCTCTTAGTTGCAATCGCACGGGCTTCATTCATCATCTCATTATATGCGGTCAACTCGCCACCCACCAGCGTTTTAAAGCTTTGTGTAATGTCCTTCCCTACATGCTTTGACTGAATGGTGCTTCCCTTTACAAGTGACAACATTTCTAATTCTTTTCCGGTAATGTAATCAGTATTTACTAATATCATCTTCCTCACCCTTCCTTATCTCTTTGATTCTATCTATGCAAACTTTAACAATCAATGCCGACAATCCTAAAGGTACGATTCCTAAAACCACTTTCCAGATACCTTCAAGAAGAGCAATTAATATGCCAAAGTAGGCAACATAATACAGTACCAATATAACGGTAACCACTATTGGTGCGATCATTTTCTTTCCATGCAATTTCATCTGTTACTATCCCCTTCCTTCCAACGACGTCGGATGTTCTTTAGAATCACCACAGACACAACGGCCATAACGGTGAGAACCACGTAGATAACAGGATAAGCAATATTCTGAGGCATCACCAGAGAAATCCCTGCCGTCAGGTCCATCAGGGTATGGATTCCCAGACACAACAGGACACAAATGCCCACCTTTTTATGAGCCACGCCATAGCAGACCAAGACACTCATGGCCAAATGGCCGGTCATAGCCAAGAGACGCTCGAAGCCTGCCAGCAGGAACATAGAAGGCGCCATACCAACCAACTGGGTTCGAATCAGTTCCAACTGGGTTACGTCCACTCCCAGTCCAGCTGTCTGGGCAATCAGTGTATCAAAATAACCGCTGTTAATCATTGCGATATAAATCAGATTGTTTACATAGGTCATACCGATGAGCAGTATTGCCTCGATGCCGCCATGGCCCAAACCAGCAGCCAGAGACCGCTTCCAAGTCATATGATTCTCCATCAGTTTCGCTACCGCAAATCGTCCTCCCAACTCGAAAAGCCCCGCCGTAAATGCAAGACCAAAGGCATAAATGAACGGATTGTTCTGAGCAAACACCGCAAACCAGCTTTGGCTTTGCAGGACGGTCAAAATAGGCAATCGTATTAGAATCTGGGTCACAAAGAAACCGGCAGCGCCCAACAGCCATGCAGAAATGATCCCCTGCTTTTTATTTTTTACTGCTAATCCAATCAGAACTACAATCGGCAGCATCAAGCTGACCAGCAGCGTAATTACACAGGCAATAACAGTCGTAATAGGTACCATAACTCATTCTCCTCACCATAACTCGATTAATCTATCAATCTTTAATGATATTATTATA
>JAZPYS010000079.1:0-9708 GCA_045544275.1 Acetatifactor sp.
TTCTTAAAAGAAAATCCACAACACTAAAAGAGCTGATACCATGAAACGGAACAGATCTCAGATATTGATTTCTGTTCCGTTTCATATATTTGCCCCGTTTTATAGACCACTCATCTCATGATGCAGATATTTATTTCGCGTTGCGAGACCTCCACGGATGTGGCGCTCTGACTTATTCATATCCAGCACTTTTCTTGCCTGCCTGGCAAGAGACGGGTTAATCTGTGTTAAACGCTCTGTGACATCTTTATGTACCGTACTCTTGCTGACTCCAAATTCTCTTGCAGTCTGTCTCACCGTAGCATTGCTATCAATAATATAATTAGCAATATTGATTGCTCTTTCTTCGATATAGTCTTTCAACGAAAAAACCCCTCAAAGCCAATTTCTACATTTTATGTAGGACTCCCCGGGGTTATGCATCATTTCAGGCAAAAGGTTTTTCCTCTGATGGAAAATAACCACATTATGTCAATCATTTTTGTGCTATTTTCCTTTTTCTTTCATTGCAATTAGGCATTAGCGTGTATATAATCATCTCTATGCCTAATCTCTCCATCAACTTGATCACAAGTCGCCTTTATCCATTTGGCGTGGGTGTATAAATTCACTTATCCAGGCGACGTTCCAAACAAAAACTTTTCAAAAAGTTTCGTTGTAGCTTCTTTTCCCAGTGCCTTTTTGAAAACGTCTGTGGAGGGTCCTCCTTTTTCCAGCAGGCCATCAACATAATATGCAGCCTTCTTCTGCTTTGTATCCACATCAGAAGTGGGTACGCCGGTTGACAAATATGCTTCAAAATGCTTTAATGCCAATTCATCAAATCGGGAACGCTGTGCCTTCTTTCCTTTTTTGGATATGCTGGAAGCCAGCTTTATATGGTCATACCAATGCTCTCCGGAATCTCGTTCAGAAAGATCTCCATAGCCTGCTTTTACAGCCTGCAAATGTTCTTCCGAATAAGAATCTACCAGCGTATCGTATAATTCAACAATAAGCGTATCGTTTCCGGCCGCCAAAATACGATCGTAGGAATAAAGGGGCAGATCTATCTCATATGGATTGACAATCAGTGTATCCATCTTCATGAGACCGAAAAATCCCTTCGCACACATAACCGAAACGTGTCCAAGGCCTTCCGCCCGATAAGCCTGAATAGAGAAAGTCATGCCGTTTGCCTTCAATACGGCCATATCCCCCACATCAATTTGATTCAGTGTATATTTTTCATTGATAACTTCCAACAATTTCTTTATCATACTTCTTCACCATTGTGTAATCTAAGTTCACCAAGATCATTTTTATGAAGCAATACAACTCCCCAAAGGAGTGTCCCCTGCCCCACAACGTTCACACCTTCTGCAATCCAGTTCATGGAAGCTTTTGCAAAATTCTGGGAGGAAAGATATCCCATGCAAAGAGAGCAGATAAAGGATACCACAAACAGTGCAATGGCCGCTGGCTTTTTCAATTTAACAGAAAGAACACAAAGCACGACATCCATAAGACCTAATCCTGCAACCATAAGTCCAACGAACACAAATGTTCCGCTGAATATGGGCGGTGCCACAGCAAGCATCGTGTTTTTGGTCTGTTTGTGACAAATCATGGCCAAAATTCCAATCCCTGCAAGCAGAAATCCTATGGATTGAACTGGAAAAAACATGGCATTCAGTGCTTCAAAATCACAAACCTTAGCCGCATAAAGTAATTTATACGTAGCCTTTAAGGCTCCTGCACATACAATATCAATGCATCCTGCTGCAAAAAGTGCAAAAGCGCCCTTGCTCATCTTGTTATACAGATCACGCATCAAAATAACTGCTGCCATTCCAAAGAAAATAACCGGAATGTAATCAACAAGTGCCATTGAAACAGAAAAATCTTTCATCCTTAGTCCCCCCTCAAAAATTATTTCTTGTTAAGGTGATAAATCGGAAGAAATGGAATTATAATAGGCGTTTTATTTGCGTATGTATTATATTCCTCGTTATTTCCATAACGCTCCATCTGGCGTTTTTCAAGACGCTGTGCTCCGTTAAACATAATGTAAACAATACAAATATATGCAAGAACTGCCGTGATCCATTGTCCCACAGTTGCATATGTGGTAATACCGCTCACAAAGATACCTGTCCAGAAAATAATCTCTCCAAGGTAATTGGGACATCTGACAATCTTGTACAATCCCTGGGTAGCTACCATTTCAGGGCGTACCTTTTTCTGTGCTGATTTCTGATTATCCGCAACTGCTTCTAAAATAAGACCAAATACAGAAATCACAAAGCCAACAACCGAAACAATCACATCTGCAGAAGCATTGGTATAACGGAAGAGCATGGGGCTTACTTGTGCCACATACAATACGGATACACAAATCCAGATGGTTACAAGTACAAAGATCGGCATTTTTTTCTCATTATTTTTTGCCAATGTATCCTTCGCAACATCCGTTTTCTTAAAAGAAACATTCTTAAGCTCCCGCACAAGGAGAAAGCCTGAAAGTCTTGCTCCATAGGCAATAAAAAGTGCCATTTGAATAAACACCAGCCAAATCGGTGTGGCGGATGGATTGATCAGATACATAATAAATATTGCAATGCCACCGCCGGCTACTGCAAAACCATATCCTATGGAAAGGAAGTATACAAATTTATAAAATCCGACTGCGCACATTACTGCACATACTGCAAGAAGGATTCCAAGAAGTGTCCAAGGCATAACTATTTATTCTCCTTTCCGAAATATGATTTAATATAAGCTGCAAAGCTCTTATCTCCCGTGCAGGTATCTCCCACAAGGTCATGGCTGAGGGTCCATCTGGAGAACAGAATAATATCATGCTTTCCTGCCTTTTTAATTTTAGGCAGGTTTGCAAGCACACCAAACAGCCAGATCGGTGCCCATTTAATCTTTAATGGCTTTCCTGCAGCTTCAAAACACATTGCTGCCATTTCTTCATAAGTGTATGTTTCCTTGCCGCCCACATTATATGTAACGTTGGTATCCATCATATGATCTACAATAAACTGGGCAAAATCAGGACAGTCTACTACATTGGCCTTTACATGACCATAGCCTTTCAAAAGCTGCATCTCACCTTTATCTACATAGGGCTTAAACACCTTTGCAATATCATAGAAATAGCCGGTAGGACGATAAATAACATATTCCATATCCTGTTTTTTCAATTCCTCTTCCACAAGATACTTTGCATGAAGCATAGGCACCTTTTCAGCCCCCGGCTCGTCACAGGAGATTACGGATATGTAGTTAAACTTCTTGACGCCAGCGGATTTTGCTTCTTCATAAAGATTCATATTTCCTTTATGGTCGATATCATATGAAGTAAAGCGGGTTGATGCACCGGTCAGACCCATGGTAGTGATGACAACCTCTGCACCATCACAAAGTCCTTTTAAAGTTTCCGGTCTTGTAGCATCAATCTGAACGAAGGTATATTTTCCCTGGCATCCTTCTACAGCGGTTTCCTTCAAATCTGCTGCCACTACTTCATGTCCGTCACGGCAAAGACATTTTAAAATTTCTGCGCCAAGATTACCAAAGGCGCCTGCAAGTACCACTTTCATTTGATTTCTCTCCTTTTTGAAATTACTTTTTGCTCTTTTCTTTCGCACGTTTATCATTAATAATCTTCATATGTTCTTCTGTGATCAGCTCTACATTATTTTCTTTCGCCCAGTCCACACAGCCTTTTAACACAACGGACAAAAATACTCGGGGCACGCCTAAAATCGTCATCAATGCTTCATCTGTAAATTTAACCTTATCATCTGCACGTTCTGCCGCATATCGAACGGATTCTAAAGACGCTTTCCTCATCTGCAAAAGCTCCGCACGCATTTTCGTCTTTCTGTGGAACCAGAAGTTCTTACTGTCACGATAACCATAATCTACCGGAAGGGGTGGGAAGTCTTTGGCCTTTACACCGTTGATGATGGCATCACTGTATTTCTTCTTCATAAGAATCTTGTCAACACGAAGAATAAAGTGTGCTCCGAATTTACTGGTAATACCGTTAAAGTCATGGTATGGACCTTCATATCCGTTCAGTTCACCCGGCATATCCTTGTCTGCACCGTCCAATTCCCGCATCCAGGTACACTCAATGGCTTCAATTGCATCCGTCAGAACCATCGGTCTTGCTTCACCGGTCTCTTCTTCGATCATACTTTTTTCTAATTTAAAATTACATTTGGGCATCTTTTCGCTGGGTTTGTCACCGGGCCAGGAAAGCTTTACCGCCTCTTTAAATGTGGCCGGCTTGTCATCGATAAAGTTCAATGCACATTTACCGGTGCGCAGAATATTCTGTGCGGTGTTAGAGGAATTACGACAACACAGAAGCATTGCGTAATAATCCTTACCTGCAACATAATATGGCTGCACCAGGGAATATGGCCCTAATGTTGTTGTGCCATCCTCACATAGCGTACTGATGATAACAGTAGGCATTGGGAAGAAAAGCGAGGTTTGGTAGAAATTGTCTACCACACGAAGGTTTTCAAAACTGCTCATGCTCATCACTCCTTTAAGCTTATTTTATTAATTGATTTATTATTTTATACTGTTCTTCAAAATCTTTCCCCACAGCTGTCCAGGTCAATAATGATTCTGCAATCCATTCTGCCAAAAAATCTTTATCTTCTACAGAAGACTTCATACATATAGGCTTAATTATCCTTGCCAACTGCTCTCGGATAAACTGATGCCTGACAGCAAACACATCCGCATAAACCTTTACCGCATCAGGGTCCGAAAATAATACCCTGTATTTCTGCATAAAATCAGATAAACCTGCGACAACATTTTTTAAAATCTCTTTTGTATCCTCTGAAGCATCAGAATCAATGCATTCCAAGAATTGTTTCCAATCTTGGGCCATAAAGGAAGCAATCAGCATATCTTTCGAATTAAAGTAGTTGTAAACGGTTCCCACACCGATACCACAAGCCTGAGCAACAGAACGAATGGTGGTCTTTCCATATCCATTTTCAGCCACCTGCTTCTTGGCTTCTTCCAAAAGCTGCGCCCTTATATTTTCAATTATTTTCGGCATTTTACCCTCTCACTTGTTTTTATGAACCTGTTCATTATAATCATAATGGATTGCTCAATAAATGTCAATTAAAGTACTTTGACCGCAGCAGTGCAATCTCCTCAATGTTCAAATTCTGCAATGCATTGCAGGAATTGTCTGCCGTACTTCCCAAATTTATTTTCTCCCACACCACTCACTTTTAACATTTCTTCTTTCGTTCGTGGCGCTTTCACACACATATCCAGCAATGTCCTATCAGTAAATACGATATAGGGCGGAACATTTTGCTCTTGGGCAATTTCCCTGCGTTTCGCCTTCAATAGCGCATAGAGCCCCTTCTGAGATTCATCCAGCTCATCCACCGGTTTTTTACTCTTTCCTGCACCTCCCCCGGGCTTGAAGGATACATTTTCCGCTTCACCATAGTATCCAGTGCCGTAAATACCAGCCTGTGCCCCACCGTACCGGGCTGCAGATTGCCTTCCGTTCTCATACCGGCTGCCAAACCGCACCACATCTGCTTCCTCATACCGACTCTCATACCTGTAAGCCTCGTCTTCCCACAAGTCTCCATACCCGTAGTTTTCATATACCCCGGACGCTGCGCTTTGCAGGCAGCTGGAACAATTGCCGCAATACTTCCCTGCAATGCTTTTAAATCGGTTGGTTCCAAAATACCGCAGAATATACTCCCGCAGGCAATGGGAAGTCTTACAATAACCCACCATGGCATTTAGTCGCTCTATATCCTGCTTATATACCGTTTCCGCCTGTTCAGTGGTCATTTCACTGTTCTCATTTTTATTTTCAATCAAATACCTATTGATAATCGTATCCTGTGGGGAATACAGCACGATGCACTCCGCTGCTGCACCATCTCTTCCTGCTCTGCCGGCCTCCTGATAATAATTTTCCAGACTCTGAGGCATATTATAATGCACCACATACCTGACATTGGATTTATCAATTCCCATGCCAAAGGCATTGGTAGCCACCACGATGGGTTTGCGGTCATAGATAAAATCCTCCTGATTTGCCTTACGTTCCTCCGCAGTCAGACCCGCATGATATTTTGTTACCGGCAATCCACGGCTGGCTAAAAAATCACAAACCTTATCCACATTTTTTCTGGTAGCACAATACACAATTCCACTTTCCTCAAGGTGATTCTGCAAATAATCAAAGAGATGGTCATCCTTATTTTTATTCCACTTCACCCCGAAATAAAGGTTCTCTCGATCAAAGCCGGTCACTAAAATCTTCGGTTCCTGCAGATTCAATATCCTAACAATATCCTCTTTGACCACTGGTGTCGCGGTAGCCGTAAAGGCACTGACTACAGGACGGTAAGGCAATGCATCGATAAACTGCAGTATCTTTAGATAACTTGGGCGAAAATCCTGCCCCCACTGGGAAATGCAATGGGCCTCATCCACTGTCACCATGCAAATATTCGCCTGGCAGGCAAATGCTAAAAATCGTTCCGTCTCCAATCGCTCCGGTGCCACATAAATAATTTTATACCGGCCGGCTGCCGCATATGTAAGCGCCTTTGAAATTTGTTTCTCCGTCAGTGCACTGTTGACATATGCCGCACGAATGCCTGCCTGATTTAAAGCCTTGACCTGATCCATCATCAGGGAGATAAGTGGTGACACCACGATCGTAATCCCTTCCATACACAGTGCCGGAATCTGATAACAGAAGGACTTTCCGGCACCTGTCGGCATAATGCCTAACACATCCCTATTATCCAGGATGGCATCGATCAAATCCTCTTGGCCTTCCCGGAAATTGTCATATCCAAAATATTTTTTTAATGCTTCATATTTATCCAATGTTAACCTCACTTGAAGAAAAGCAGAAATCTGCCATACAGACTTCTGCCTCCTCTCATCCAATATATATTTTACTGCAAAATCCTTCTTACTGCCAGAATCTGACGATAGGTAGCCTTGCTGACCTTGATGCCGGATCTTTCATTACTTGCATGCACGATATAACCGCCGCCAATGTACAATCCTACATGGCCACTGTAACAGATCAGATCTCCCGGCTGGGCATTTTCATATTTTACACCGGTGCCGTCATTTCTCTGCTGTAAAGATGTTCTGGAAATATTGTAACCAAAATCTCTATAAATCCGATATGTGAACCCGGAGCAGTCCGCACCGTTGGTCAGGCTGGTCCCACCCCATACATAAGGATTACCGATAAACTGGAGTCCATACTTTGCAATCTGTTTGCCTACATCGCTGCCGGATGCAGCATCAACGATGTCGGTATAAGACGTACTGGTAAAACTCTGATTCAACAAATTATTGACCTGCTGCTTACGTTTCTCTTCATCCTGCAGCTTCTTTAATTGCTTCTGCTCTTCTTTCAGAAGCTTTTCCTGCTCCTTTGCGGCACGTTTTGCACTGGCAATCAGCGTATCATAGTTAGATGCTTCCTTTTTCAAATCTGCCATCAGTCCATCACAATACGCTTTCTGTGCTTCAAGGCTTAATTTGTCTGTTTCCAGCCCGCTCTTCTCCGCCTCCAGCTGATCCCATACATCATGCACATACTGCTTATGATCTTTATATTCCTGAAGCCTCTGCCTGTCATAATCGTAGACAGACTGTGCAAAGGAAATTTTGTTCAGCATCTCGCCAAAGCTCTCACTCTCCAGAATCATCTGTAAAAGGGACGTATTGCCCTTCTCATACATCAGCCGGATATTCAGGGCCATGTTACTCTCCTGCTCTGCCTGCTTCTGCACTGCCGCCTCATACTCCGCCTGCATTTGGCCAATATCAATCTCCTTCTGGGCAATTTGATCCTCCAGCATTCCGATCTCCGTCATGGTGTTGATAATTTCAGATTTTATATCATCCATTTTTTCATAGATCAGATCCTGTTCATCACTGAGGGTATCAATCTTGTCATTCAAGCCGGCAAGCTCCTGTTTCGTATGATCAATCTGTTGCTGCACTTCTTTAATGGTAGTGGCGTTTACACCCATCACCTGACTGTCACTAAAAAATATCCCGCCTAAAATCAGGGTACCTGTCAATATGCAATTCGTTAATTTTAAAATCATCACTCTCATGAATTCAGCATACCATATTTCTTAATATATTGCATTATTAATTTTAAAATATTACAGGTTTTTATAAATTCTTAAAATTTTTGTAATGTTTTTCAAAAATCACCCCGGCTGCAGCTTAGATACCTCATATTGCAGCCGGGGTGATTTTTCATTCTCTCTTATAACTCACAGTTATTTACAGTTCTCGGGAATGGAAGTACGTCTCTGATGTTGCTCATACCGGTGAGATACATAACACATCTTTCAAAGCCCAGTCCAAAGCCTGCATGACGTACAGAACCATACTTGCGCAGATCCAGGTAGAAGCCGTAATCTTCCTTGTTCAGACCACATTCTTCCATACGACGTTCCAGCACTTCCAGATCATCTTCTCTCTGACTGCCGCCGATGATCTCACCAATGCCCGGTACCAGACAATCCATCGCAGCAACAGTCTTGCCGTCCTCGTTCAGCTTCATATAGAATGCCTTGATCTCCTTCGGATAATCAGTGACAAATACAGGACGCTTAAATTCCTGCTCGGTCAGGAATCTTTCATGCTCGGTCTGCAGATCACATCCCCAGTATACCTTATAATCAAATTCATCATTGTGCTTTTCAAGGATCTCAATGGCTTCTGTGTAAGTTACATGACCGAAATCAGAATTCACAACATGATTCAGTCTTTCAATCAATCCCTTATCCACGAACTGGTTAAAGAAGTTCATTTCTTCAGGAGCATTCTCTAACACATAACGAATCACATACTTCAACATACTTTCTGCAAGAATCATATCATCTGTCAGATCAGCAAATGCCATCTCAGGCTCGATCATCCAGAATTCTGCGGCATGTCTTGTAGTGTTGGAGTTCTCTGCACGGAAGGTAGGTCCGAAAGTATAAACGTTCTTAAATGCAAATGCATAAGTTTCTACATTCAACTGTCCACTTACAGTCAGGTTGGTAGACTTTCCGAAGAAGTCCTGGGAGAAATCAACCTTACCGTCTTCTGTCATCGGCAGATTGTTCATATCCATGGTTGTTACCTGGAACATTTCTCCTGCTCCTTCACAGTCACTACCGGTAATGATCGGTGTGTGCACATATACAAATCCTCTTTCCATAAAGAAAGTGTGGATTGCATAAGCGATCAGGGAACGTACACGGAACACTGCCTGGAATGTATTGGTTCTGGGACGTAAATGTGAGATCGTTCTCAAATATTCAAAGCTGTGGCGTTTTTTCTGCAGCGGATAGTCGGGGCTGCAAAGACCCACCACATCCACCTGGGTGGCCTTGATTTCAAAAGGCTGCTTCATGCCGGGGGTCATGACCAGCGTACCTGTTACACGAAGGGAAGAACCCAGTGTGGTCTTGACGATTTCCTTGAAATTGGGCAGGTTGTCTTCGCACACGATCTGGAGATTTTTGAAAAAAGTGCCGTCGTTCAGTTCAATGAAGGCGAATGCCTTGCTGTCGCGCAGCGTGCGAACCCAGCCCTCTACGGTGACGGTGGAGCCGTCCGCAGGCGTGGCGCGGAAAAGGTCTTTGATGAGGGTAGCCATGGTCATTT
>JAZPYS010000080.1:0-9167 GCA_045544275.1 Acetatifactor sp.
GATACGAAACGAAAGGAAGGTAATCAAAATGAACATTTTATCAGTAAACAGCCCGGAATTTAAGGCTTACGGAAAAGTAATTGACAATGTAGATCTGGCACCATTGGTGGAGGAACTGAAAAAGACACCTGTGCCGGATGGGGTGGTATATCAGCCAAGCGTGGAAGAACTGGAAAGCACAGAGACCTTCAAGCAGTTGACAGAGGTAACCTACGGCAGAATGCCCATTCAGATTGGTTACTGCAATGGTCACAACAGCATGCTCAATGCACTGGAATACCACAAAGATTCTGAAATCAATGTAGCTGCAACAGATGCCATCCTGCTTTTGGGTCTGCGCAGCGAAGTAGAAGATGATTATACATATGATACTGAAAAGGTAAAAGCATTCCTGCTCCCGGCTGGAACGGCGGTAGAGATCTATGCAACCTCTCTTCATTATGCTCCATGTGGCGTGGATAGAGCGGGCTTCCAGGTAGCTATCGTGCTTCCAAAGGGAACCAATTATCCTCTGCCGGAAGGAAGAGCAGCGGCAGCAGGCGAAGACCGCCTGATGACAGCAGTGAATAAATGGCTGATCGGACATCCTGAGGGCGGGTTGGCGAAAGGATGTTTCCTGGGACTGAAAGGTAAAAACCTGAGTGTCATAAATGAATAGGGAAGGACAAGGTAATACAAGTACCCTTGTTGGTGCCACTGTCAATATCAATGTGAAAATCATTGCCATAGGTAAGGTACATTCTCAGTGCCACATTCTGCAGACCGATAGAGCTGTCGGGGATATTCTTTATGTCGATAAGCTTACTTCGCAGGCTGGCCAGGGTTTCCGGTGGGATGCCGATGCCATCATCCTGAATTGTGATAAAACAGGTATTGGCACTGCAAGTTGCCTTAACAAGAATGTTATTGCTGACATCCAAGCGGGGAGAACAGCCGTGAAAGACTGCATTCTCGATCAAAGGCTGCAAAATTAGTTTAGGAATCAGGACTTCAGAAATGGAGTCCTCTTTTTTGATGTCAAAATGCAGCTTGTTTTTGTATCTCTGATTTAGGATGTTAAGATACAGGTTTGTATAATGAAATTCTGTTTTCAGGGGCACCAGATTTGTGGAATCTAGAGCATACTGCAGCAAGCGGCTTAAGCTCAGCGTCATTTCCGGGGCTTCGTGGTCATAACCCAATGTCTTGATTTCCATATTTCGAATAATATTTAAGGTGTTGAGCAGGAAATGAGGGTTAATCTGTGTCTGCAAAGCCCAGAAAGTGGCCTTGTTCTGCCGTTCCATTTGCTGTTGAAGCTCCCGGGACAGCATCTGATTGGACTCTACATAGTTGATGATCTGCCGTATGATTTTCTGGGTTTCCGGTGCAGATATATTATCAGGTACTCTGGATTGCGGATTCTCCAAAAATTCCGTGATTGTATAGACCGGGTGGGTAATCAACATTGCCAGCCAGATCACGATGATTAATGCAAATAGTGCAAGCCAGGGGAGAAATGTAATCAGGGTGCTGTAAAAATTGTAAGTCCTCCCCACATAGCTTTGGGGGGTAGTAACTGTTACATAGTACCAGGGATATTTAACGGAATGACTCTGGACATAAACATAGCTGTCAGGTTCATCGACAAATTCGCTGATAAAGTCTATGGTATTGTCAAAATGAACTAATTGAGGAATTGCAGATAAGGGTTCCGGTATATCCTTTTGCCCGAATCGATAAAGAACATTTCCTTCATCAGAGACAATATATGTCTTCTGGTAAGAATCGGCATTCTCTGATTTCAAAATGGAAATCTGAGAAATATCAATATTCAGTACGATCATGCTTTTGTTTCCGGATAACTGCAAGGGAAGGTATATTGTCATAAGATAGGGGTATCTGCCGTATTTTTTGCGTGGAATAAGGGTAATGGTATCCGGAGCGTCTTCCAGGGATAGGCAAGAGGTGTCGTCCATGTGTTTCGGGGACAATAAAACATTGGAACCAGTGGAAAATATTTCCTCTCCATGAGCGGGAAAAAGATAAATAGAATCTATAGCAGGAAATCCTTCTGTATATGCCTTTGCTTGACTATTTACCCAGGAATGTATATCCGGAAACAGGGAAGAGGCATTCTCGGTGTTCAAAAAAATGCGGACCTTTTCATCTAATGAAAGCATAGCAGCAACTCTACTATAGCTTTCAAAATGAGAATCTAAATGTTCTGTGATCTGTTCTGTCTGCAGTTCGCTGTAGGAAATATATTCCTGAATCAATGCATTAGAAGTATTTACATGGGTGTAGACCATAAAGGAGATAAGCAAAATGGTCACAAATGCCAGAAGGGTAAATAGCCATTTCCGAACAAAGGCGCTTTTTAAAGTGTTGAATATTATTTGCATATGGTCCTCTCATTCTGTATTATATCATTTTCAGTACATGGATACGATATTCTGTAGGGGAGTATGAGGTATAATGTCTGAAATTAATGTTAAATCTGTTGGGGGCAGGATAACCTACCTGTTGGGCAATGTCCTGAATCTTCATGTTTGTTTTCAGGAGTTCTATAGCTTTCTGCATACGTATTTCTGTCAAATAATCCTTGTAAGAAGTATTGGTGACCATTTTAAAGCAGCGACTGAAATGGGCTCCGGACATATATATCTTTTCCGCCACATCATCTCTGGATATATCTTCCATATAGTGTTCTTTCATATAAGCAATGGCATTTTCGATACTTGTCTGAATCATGCTTCTGTCTAAATTTTGCGACTCCGTGTCCTCGGGGATAGAGGATAATTCCTGAAATTCAGGGACAAAACGATTAAAGCTGCCGTTTCTTAGTTGTTCCAAAGAGGAAAAGTGAAATAGGGGATGAACACTTATGGTAATCTCTAACATCTGGGACATCTGTTCTGTCAATGCTGTAAAGTCCGGTAAATCATCGCTGTCTTTTATGAGCAAATAATCACAACTGAATTTTTGGCGAAACAGTGGCAGTAAAAATAAAGGAGCATACAGCAGATTTATCAGATTGGTGATGGCAGTTACTAATGTTTCTTTGCCATATATCCAGTTATCCGTATTGGTCAAGTCTATTTGCAGACATATTCCGCATCCGCCTTCGTAAGTAAATGGAAAGTCCAATGCGGAGAAATCTTTTGCTGCAGCATTCCGATCATGGTATTTGCCGGATAGGAGATTTATCATATACAATTCTTGATTATCATCCAGCCAGATCATGGTACGGCGGGTGAGATGCTTTAAATCCAATGAACGGGCAGAGGCAGTCAAGGTATGCGTCAGTTCTTTGAAATCCAGAGGCTTTAACAAAAAATAAGTGACACCCAGACGCATTGCCGATTTGGCATATTCAAATTCACTGTAGCTACTGATGATAATAGGTATATAGATTTTGGAGATTTTATTCAATTGTTCTATTAATGTTAAGCCATCCATGATGGGCATCCGGATATCTGTAAGAACGATATCAACAGGATTGCGCTGAAATGTTTCTAACGCCTCCTGACCGGTACAGCAGCAGCTGATAACCCTGTAATCCGGCAGATGGCTTTCTATAAATTCTTGAATAATTTCTTGAGAGATGACTTCATCATCGACGATCATTATTGTGTACATGTAGTATCCCTTCGCAGCAGTAACCAGTTACTGAAAATCCTCTTTACTGCCTGTGTTTAATAGTCTTAATATTATAATAAATTTAATGAAAAGTTATTGCAAGTCCTGAAAATATAACAAAGCATAAAACGTGAAGGATATCACAAAGTGTGGATTTCAAATCTGTCTTATTGAGTGCATAATAAGGGAAAGGAGGCAGATGAGAAATGCAGTCAAAGAAAATAAGGAAAAAATATTCTAAAAAAGCAGTAAGGGAAAGTATCAGTATGGGGGTGCTGGCAATTCCCGGTATATTTCTGCTTTTATTATTTAATTATGCACCAATGTTTGGTATTGTCATTGCATTTAAAAAATATGAACCCTTGAAAGGAATCTGGGGAAGTAAATGGATTGGGCTGGATAATTTTAAATTTTTCTTTACTTCTCAAGATGCGGTGCGGACCATTCGAAATACCATGCTTTACAATATTGCATGGATTATATTGGGAACAATCTGTGCAGTGGGGCTGGCATTGATGTTCTATAGCCTGAAAAATGTCCGAGCACTGAAGTTTTACAATACAGTGGTTTTGATTCCTAGGTTTTTGTCAGCAGTCATACTGGCTTTTCTTGCAGAAATATTCCTGCATTTAAGGTACGGGGTGCTGAATCAGTTCCTGAACCTGTTTGGCGTAGAAAGTATTGACTGGTATGCAACACCGGGAGCCTGGCCTTTTATACTGACGATTGTACATCTTTGGGCAACGATAGGCATGTCAAGCGTAATTTATTATGCAGCTTTGATGGGACTGGATGAAGGGCTGATAGAGGCTGCGAAATTGGATGGTGCCAATAAGGTGAAGCAAATCTGGCATGTAATGCTGCCCCATTTGATTCCGATTATTATTATTCAGACGATTCTCTCTATCGGACAGTTATTTTCGGGCGATTTTGGATTATTTTACCAGGTGCCAAAGGATCAGGGAATGTTGTATCCTACAACAGATATCATTAATACATATACATTCCGTGCATTGCAGCAGGGAAATCTGGCACGGTCGGCTGCTGTAGGGGTTGCTCAGTCGGCAGCAGGTTTTGTAACGGTAGTAGTGACAAATGCGATTGTCAAGAAGATTAGTCCTGAAAATAGTCTGTTTTAGGAGGGGAATAGTGTGAGTAAGAGAAAAAAAGAGAGAATGGGTCAGCTGGTATTAAACAGTATATTTATATTGGTGACAATTATCTATATTGTTCCATTTGCCATGGTAATTTCAGTGTCGCTTACAGAAGAGACAGCGTTGTATCAGGGGGGCTATCACTTAATTCCACAGAAGATTAATACGCTGGCATATGAATTGGTATTTAGAAATCCCGGTCAAATGATTCGTGCATATATAGTGACTATCATTTTTACCCTGATTGCCACATTACTTTCTACGATAGTAATGGCGTTATTGGCTTATCCCTTGGCAAGACCTAATTTTCTATGGAGAAATCAACTGAATTTTTTGGTGTATTTCACCATGCTTTTTTCAGGGGGGATGGTCCCCAGTTATTTGTTGATTACAAATGTTCTACATTTAAATGATACCATCTGGGTATATATTTTACCGGGATTGGTATCGGCCTACAATGTGATGATTATCAGGACCAATTATCGCTCTATTCCTGATGAACTGATTGAAGCCGCAAAAATTGACGGGGCAAAGGAATTATACATATGTTTTAAAATTATGATTCCCCTGGCGAAACCCGGATTGGCTTCCGTGGCATTTTTGTTCCTGGTAGCAAAGTGGAATGATTGGATGACATCAATGCTCTATATCAGAAATCCGGAATTGTATTCCCTACAATATCTTTTACAGAGATTTCTCAGGGAAGTTGATTATCTCAGGAATGCGGCCAATGTGGGTAGTTTGGATGCATCGGTACAACCTCCTACAGAAACACTCCGATTTGCCATGGCGTTGGTAGCGGCAGGCCCGGTTTTGATTATCTTTCCATTTTTTCAGAAGTATTTTACCAAAGGTATGACACTGGGTGGAGTAAAGGGATAGAAAAAAACCCAATCAAGGGTTTAAATAATAAAAAGGAGGGTTCTCTAAATGAAAAAGAGACACATTTTAAGTACATTGTTAGCAGTAGCAATGGTATGTTCTGCATTCGCCGGATGCGGACAGCAGGCAGAAGTTTCAAAGGAAAACGGTGCTGCAAAAGAAAGCACTGTATCTTCAGAAGCGGAGGAAAGTACAGTTGTTGAAGAAGAACCAAAAGAACCGGTATTGCTGGAGTGGTACTTCAACGGTAACGGACAACAGGCTGATACGGAAGAAGTAGAGGCGGCAGTGAATGAACTTTTGAAAGATTATCCGGGACTGGAGCATGTGAGTATTAATTTAAATTCTTTCCCTGGTGCGGAAATCCCTCAGCAGATTGCTTTGGCACAGGCTTCCGGAGCGCAGATGGATATCCTTTGCAGTGTCAGCCTTAATTTTTACGAACAGGTTGCTCAGGGAAGCTGGATGCCCATGGAGGATTATATCTCCGAGGAGTTGAAGGCTGAACTTCCTGAATGGCTGTGGGAGAGGGCAACCGTGGATGGACATATTTACATGGTTCCCAATTATCAGAATGCATTCAATAGCCAGTATCTGTTATTCCCGAAGGAGTACATGGATAAGTACGGTAATTATGATGAAATGAAAGCAATTCTTCAGGATGAAAATACCACACTGAGAGAGAAGGCTGACTGCCTGGAGAAATATGTAATGGCAGTAGATGAAGGGGAAGGTGGATCAAAGTATGCAAGTAAGATTGCTATGGATAATGCAAGTGGAACTTCGGGCTTTACATTTATTACGCCATTCGACAAGATCGTAAATAAGTTTATTGTAGTAGATGGTACAAATGAAGTGATCCATGCGCACGAGCAGGATTATTATAAAGAAGAATGGGCAATCTACGCTGATTGGTATGAAAAGGGCATTTATGCACCGGATGGTCTGTCTACTTCCACAGTGAACTACGCTTATCAGCACATGATGGATGATATGTCTATGGTATACTGTGCAAAAGAATCTTATGGTTCAGAAGAGCGTGTGGCACGGTCTTTCACAGAACAGTATGGCTTTGAGGTGGTAGCTATCAAATCCCAGTATAATGACTACATTCAGAACACCTGGGCAGCAGGCGGTAACGGAATTTCCTCCACTTGCGAACATCCTGAGGAAGCTGCAAAGTTCTTAGAGGCAATTACCTGTGGCAGTGAGATGGGCAAAAAGATTTATAATACATTGGTATTTGGGCTGGAAGGAAAGCATTATGAATTTATAGATGAAGCGAATGATAGAATCAGGACTTTCGAATATGATGCCAGCCAGGGTGGAATCGACACCTCATATGCTGCAAAGAAATGGGTAATTGGCAATAGCTTTTATGCATATAAGAATCAGGCAGTTACAGATGATCAATATCCGGCAGCAAAAGAATTGAACGAATCACCTGAGACACTGACTTCTTCTTTGGTCGGCTTCGTGCCGGATATAAGCTCTCTTACAACCCAGTTAGAGCAGATTACAGCAATAGAAAAAGAATATGATTTAATCATGGCTTTAGGTGTTATGGGAGTTGACGGCTGGAAAGATAGCTACGATGAATATATGAATAAGCTGAAAGCTGCCGGTATGGATGAAGTAAAGGCAGAATTGCAGAAACAATTAGATGAATATCTGGCAAATAAGTAAGATCTTGATTAAGGGGAGTCCCTGTGCAGACAACACAGGGACTCCTTTTATTATTTTATATAAATTAGGTGTTTGCGAAACACCTGAAACCCGCATAAATGCGGTGTTTTTTTGTTACAAAATAAAAACATCTCCTCAATGATTTATGGTAAAATAGAGTTGACGAGAAACCATTTAACCAATCCACCAAAAAGGAGATGTACTTATATGATAACACATAAACAGCTCACTTTGGCAGAAATTTTTGAAAATTGCCAAAATAAATTTGATAATGACAAATATTCTTTTCTTTCCCTGCTTGATCAGACCATAAATCTCGATGAAATTGTTCCGGCGTCTTTTGTTTTACATTTTCACGCTGCCACCGGTAGGCCTCGCAGACATCAGCTTTATCCTATGTTGAAGGCTCTTTTATTACAGCGTATTTTCTCGATTCCTACAGATACTCTTTTGATTATCTTTCTTAAATATTCACAGGAACTCCGTGATTTCTGTGGCTTTGAGGTTGTTCCTGATTCCTCTAAATTTACCCGTTTTAAGCAGGATTTCCTTCCGGACTTACAATCCATGTTCAATCATATGGTTGACCTGACCGAACCGATATGCCAGAAACTTGACCCCAAACTTGCTGCAATGACCATTTTTGATACCTCCGGCATTGAAGCATGGGTAACCGAAAATAATCCCAAATATGCCAACCGTATCATCAGACAACTGAAAGCCTTTAAAAAAGCCAATGGACTTGATGATTCTTACGATCCCTACAAGGCAGCCTACGGCTCCATGCCTTCCCATGCTGCAGCCAATCCTGCTATACAACAGATGTATATTAATGGGCATTTTTGTTATGCCTTTAAATTTGGTGTCATTACCAATGGACTTGGCATTATCAGGGATATTAC
The DNA here is from genome assembly GCA_045544275.1 of Acetatifactor sp. Taxonomy (GTDB): domain Bacteria; phylum Bacillota; class Clostridia; order Lachnospirales; family Lachnospiraceae; genus Acetatifactor. Next base: position 8,246 of record JAZPYS010000080.1, read on the forward strand.
CTTCTATAACAAGGATTTTCTCAACGCTCATCCGGATATCGTCATTGACAAGAAGTCCGATTCCCCTGATGAAGACAAATCCCTTGCGGATTCCAAAGCTCTGATTCCGGTTTTAAAGGATTTTTTTAACAAACATCCTCTTATAAATCCCAAAACTTTTCTTGGAGATGCCGCTTTTGATACCATTGAAATCTATAAAAGCCTTTTTCATGACCTGCATTTTGAAAGTGCTTTTATCCCTCTGCGTAACAAACTTTCTTTAGAGGATGTTGATTATACAGTAAATGAAAATGGTGTTCCCTGCTGTCCTCATGATGATTCTCTTCCTATGAAACAGGAAGGAAGCAAATCCCACTTAAGAAGCGGCATTCCCACCATGAAGTTCGTCTGCCCGAAAATGAAGTGGGTATACGATAAGGAAACAAAATCCAATCATCGTGTTTGCTTTTGTGATAATCCCTGCACTACTTCTTCCTGCGGACGCATGATTTATATCTATCCTGAAAAGAATCTTCGTGCATACCCCGGTGTAGCCCGTGGTTCTGAAGAATGGGATGGTACATACAAAATCCGCGTAAATGTGGAAAAAGCTATTAATCACATCAAGGACAGTTTCTGTATAGCCGGTCGCAGAACTCAAAATGAAAAGACACTTCACGCTGACCTTCTTCTTGCCGGAATAACTCAGCTGGTGACGGTCATGGTTGCTGATAAAATACATCAGCACCAGTATCTTAGAAGTCTGAAACCGTTAATCGCTTGTTAGCGATTTTTGCATAAGAAATATCATCTTCATAAAGTATGAGGCTTATTAAAGTGCGTCTGAAATTTCCACACAGCCTGTTTTTCTTTGAAACCTTATCCACAACCTTTCTTTTCTGTTTGAAACCGAGATTATAAATCTGTTTCGCAATTACCTATT
>JAZPYS010000081.1:0-9649 GCA_045544275.1 Acetatifactor sp.
CAGACGATCTTCGCCTGAATGGAATGTCAAAATGGCAACTCTTGCTCCCGGTGCAAGCACATCGGGAAGCTTTTCCAAAAATGCATACAGCACTTCAAATTCACTGTTCACGTCAATGCGCAGTGCCTGAAATGTCCTTTGGCAGGATTTCTTTACTGCTTCATTGCGTTCTTCTTTCGGCACATAGCATAATGCCTGTTCAATGACAGCCTTCAGATCCGTTGTAGTTTCAATAGATTTTCCTTTTTTCCGCCACTTTGTGACGGTAGCTGCAATCTCCCGGGCATAGGGTTCGTCGGAATTCTCCACCAACATGCCCACTAACTCTTCTTCCGTAATTTCTTTAAGCCGCTCTGCTGCACTGCTGCCCTTCTGGGGATTCAGGCGCAGGTCCAATGGTCCCTCCACCTTGTAGGAAAACCCCCTTTCCGGATTATCAATCTGCATGGAAGACACTCCAAGGTCCGCCAGCACAAAGTCAAATTTCTTTCCGGTCTCCTTCACAACCTGATCAATATCCGCAAAATTCTGCAGCCGGACTGTGAGAATATCTTTACCAAATCCCTGTTTTTCCAGACGCTCCTTCGTCTTTGCGGATTCAATCGGATCCACATCCAGCCCATAAATATGCCCCTGTCCTTCCAGACATTTCAGCATCTCCTTTGTGTGTCCGCCATATCCCAGCGTAGCATCCATGCCAATCTGCCCCGGTTTAATCTGCAGGAAGTCCAATATTTCCTTCACCATAATGGATATATGCATTCCAGCCGGTGTACTTCCCTTCTGAATGACCTTCGCAATGGTGTCCGCATACTTTTCCGGATCATGCTCCTTATATTTTTCTTTATAACTCTTGGGGTGGGTACCGGAATAGCGCACTCGACGTTTGTGCTGCTGTTCCTGATTTCTTGATTCTGCCTGTTTTGCTTCTTGCGCCATGTTCGATGAAAACCGCTCCTTTTTATTTTATATACACTGCTTCCATTATCCAACTTTTCAGCATAAAGTTCAATACTGTTTATGAAGTCTTTTATAAAAAAATAGGCACTGCCTCCCAATGAGACAGTACCTATTTTCGCATTTATTTAGAAACGGAAAACTACTTTGAAATCCCCGTCCTTTCCTGTCGCTTTATCAAATGCCTCTTCCCAGCTCTCCAACGAATATGTGCTGCTTACCACCCCATCCGCCTTCAGACTGCCATCATAAATATGTTCAATGACAAACGGGAAACAGTAAGGAGAAAGATGCGCCCCCAAAACATCCAGTTCTTTTCCATCACCGATAATTGACCAGTCTACGGTAGTCTCTGATCCAAACACGGAAAATTCCACAAATCTTCCCAGCTTGCGAATCATATCCAACCCCTGTTTTACGCTGGACGGATGGCCGGTTGCTTCGAGATAAATATCGCAGCCGTAGCCTTCTGTAAGATCCATAATTTTCTTTACCACATCTTCTTTTCCCGGATTGAGCACTATATCTGCGCCAAACTCCTTTGCCTTCTCCAAACGGGCATCGATCATATCCAAAACAATAAGTTTTGCAGGATTTTTCATGCGCGCATAAGTGATCATACCAAGTCCCAGGGTGCCGGCACCGGAAATCACAACCACATCTTCATTTGTAATCTGTGCACGGTCTACACAGTGTTTTGAACAGGCATACGGTTCGATGAGCAGCGCATTTTCCACCGGCATATCCTTTGGGATTTTATGTACTACAGCTGTCTTTGGATATCTCACATATTCTGCCATTCCACCATTGTTGGTGTGCTGGAATCCAAAGGTTGCATGAGGCTGGCACATCCAGTATCTTCCGGATTTGCAGAATTTGCATTCGCCACAGGGTACAATCTGATCCGCTGTGACTCTGTCACCAAGTTCGAAGCCTTTTACATTTTCACCCATGGCCACAATATATCCTAAAAATTCATGGCCGGGAATAAAGGGGGGTTTTACCCAGCTAGGATCCTTTTCATTGCCCCAGAAACGTTCTGCGCCGTGCATACACTTCAAGTCTCCTGCACAGATACCGCAGGCTTCTGTCTGAATGAGAATATCATCCGGTCCGCATTCCGGCACCGGGTAATTCTCTTCCAGCTTATAGTCATTTTTCCCATAGGCTACCAATGCTTTCATTGTTTTTGGTATTTCTTTTATTTTCTTTTCCATGTTTTACCGCTCCTTTTAAATTTGTCGTTTTCCTTTAATAAAATCGTTTTTATAATCTATTTTATTAAAGTATACTAAGATGTTTTTCTTATGTCAAGCGATAAATTTATCTTTCATTTCAAATCTTCTGCAGATACTGGGATACAAAATTCAGTGCAGCACCCGCTGCAATGGCCTCTGTCTTATACTGACAGACAATCAGATAATCCGCATCCACTTCAAATGGATTCCTTTCGGCAGTCATGGAACGCAGGTCTTCCAGATAATCTTCCATGTATCCGCCAACGTAGCCCCCTATAATAATCGTACAATCAAACAGTGTGTGTACCGTATTTACAGCGACAGACAAATGGCCCAGATATTCCTCCCAAAGCTTTAAAGCCTCAGAATCTTTGTTCTTAAGCAATTCAAAAAACTTCTCCAGATTCCCTCCGGTATAATCAGAAAGAACCGTAGCTGCACAGTAGGGATCCATACATCCCTTCTGACCACAGTAGCAGAGTTTTCCATCCGGCACAATGGTGATATGGCCAATCTCCCCGCACTTCCTTCTCTCTCCATGAAACACTTTATTATGAAGAAACACAGCACCACCTACATTATTGCTGAGCATAATGTAAAAAGCATTATTCATGTTTTTGTTTCTCCAGGTCTCCGCAAATGCTGCAGCCTTAGCGTCATTGAACAGCATCGTCGGAAATTCAATATACTTTGCTAGTTCTTTTCTGGCAGCACCGGTAAAGTTCAGTATCTCTCCATAGAAAACGGTATCACCATCCGTAGTCACAAGTCCCGGGACACCAATGCCCACCCCAAGCACCGCATCCGGTTCCAAATTTCCCTCTTTTATCAACTGCTGCACCACATCACCCAATTTCCGAAAGTAAGCATCCTCATAGGCAAAGGGATGGCGAAGACGCAGTTTAAAAACAATTTGCCCACGCAAATCTACAGCAACTGCTGTAATATGATTTCTGGTCAGATCAAGACCAATGGCAACCCGTGCACGTTCTACAATACCATAAGCTTTTGCATTACGCCCACCAGTATAACCCACATAACCAATTTCTTTTATCAGCCCTTCCTGCATCAAATCCTGAATATTCCCGATAACGGTAGGCAGGGACAACTCTAACAGGCCAGCAATCTCCTGTCGTGAAATTCCCGGGGTTTCATATATGGCCTGATAAATGTTGGAACGATTAATCTGTTTGAGATTGGGTTTTCCTATTGGCTTCTCTGATAAAAAATCCATGTTTTCTGTTTCCTTTTCGTATGTAGTTTTATCAAATTATACAATTCTTTTTGTAGAAACGCAAGGAACATAGCAGAACTGGATCACAAGGATTTGTGTTCTGCTCTTTCCCTATAGTTCAATTATCTAAAATTGGGCAGAAGAAAACCTCCAAATCTTTTGATGACTTGGAGGCTTGATTATTTTACATTATTCTTTGTCAGCTATTGTCTGAAACGAATCTCCACTTACTTAACAATTTCCTCGACAATTTTCAATATCTGCTGTATATTTTTCTTCCCAAAATACACGTGTTCATCATTAATAACCATACATGGAACACTCATAACCTTGTATTCATTTTTCAGACTTTCATAGTGATGAATATCATAGACCTCTGTGGTGATATGCTCTCCGACTGCTGCCATGTGCTGGGCTGCAATAACCAAATCCGGGCACATAGTACAGGATAAAGATACCAATATTTTAATATTCACCTGATTTCTGATACCTTTAATTCGTTTCCGTATATCCTCGTCCATTGATTGTCCCGGACCTGCTGCATTATATATCCCCAACACAAATGAAGTAAATTCATGCCCGCCCGGAACTCCGTGGAAGGCAAGCCCTGTATAGATATCATCTCTATACAATTTAACACATGGTGAAAACTCATCACTGTTGTCCGTCACAAGCTCCAGCGATAGTTTTTCCGTCATTGCTGTCAAAGTTGTTATATATTCCTGTAGCTCCTTAGATACCGGACGATTATCCAGACACAGTTTTAACACCAAAGGATTTTCCATTCTTTCAAAAACGGTTTCTAACTGTGTACGCATTTCCGGAGTAAATAATCCATCACTTTGTGTTGCGTTATCTCCACCCGACACTTTTTCTGCCTTACCGACAAAGACCTTTTCTCGGATTACCGGGTCCTGAGTACGAAGTCCTGTTCTGCTCTGTACCTTTGCTACATATTTTTCCAGTTCCGTGGCTGCCAATGCACCATCACTTGTGGCTGTTACTACCTGCCTGAGTGGTTTGATACAAATGTCGCCAGCTGCATACAGTCCATCCACACTGGTTTTTTGAGATTTGTCTGTAATGATATACCCCTGCTCGTTCAGTTCTGCAATATCTTTTACCAAATCCGTCTCCGGCGCATAGCCTACAAATACAAATACGCCAAAACCTTCTCCTTCTTTTGCATGATACTCTGTAATCTCATCAGTGGTACGGTTTCTGTAGCGAATATAGTTTAAACCATTTTCTCCTTTTACCTCTTCCACCACCGTATTTGTTATTACAGTTATCTTTTCATGGCTTCGTGCCTGTTCTGCCACAGCCTCTGCACAGGAGAAATCCTCTCCTCGGATTAAAATGGTGACATGACTGGCAAATTTGGTTAGAAAAATACTTTCTTCTGCTGCTGCGAATCCACCGCCTATGACAAATACCTCTTTCCCTGTAAAAAATTCTCCATCACAGGTAGCACAATAGGCAACGCCTCTTCCTCTATATTCCGCCTCACCTTTAAATCCTACCATTTTTGGGTGAGCTCCGGTTGCAAGCAATACACCAAGGCATTTGAAATCTCCACGATTGGTATGCACAATTTTTACATCTTCTTCTAAATCAAGTTCCGTCGCTTCTGCCATTAAAAAATCTGCACCAAAATACTCTGCCTGCAAATACATGGTATCTGTCAAATCTTTTCCACTGCATTTCCCTACTCCGGGATAATTTACCACTTCATGGGTGATAGTGATTTGACCGCCAAACTGCTCTCTTTCCAGTACTAAAACACGATACTTTGCGCGAGTAAGATATATAGCAGCGGAAAGTCCTGCCGGTCCACCTCCTATGATCACCACGTCATAAAGATTTTCTGTATCTACCATTATAACTGTCCTACTAAATCAAGGCTTGGTTTTAAGGTCTCAGCACCCGGTTTCCAGTTAGCTGGACATACCTGATCTCCGTGGGCATGCACGAACTGACATGCTTGAACCTTACGAAGTAGTTCTTCTGCATTTCTACCTACGTTTCCTGCTGTTACCTCATAGCCCACGATTTTTCCTTCCGGATTGATGATAAAAGTACCACGCTCTGCTAAACCATCTGCTTCAATTAGCACTTCAAAATCTTTGGAAATGGAATGGGTTGGGTCTGCCAGCATTGGATAGTTGATTTTACGGATACGTTCTGATGCATCATGCCATGCTTTATGCACGAAATGTGTGTCGGTGGATACTGAATAAATTTCGCATCCGATTTCCCTAAACTGTTCATACTTTTCTGCCAAATCCTCTAATTCTGTTGGGCATACAAAGGTAAAGTCTGCCGGATAGAAAAAAAACACATTCCATTTTCCCAAAATGTCTTCCTTGGATACCATCTTAAAATCCTTATCATGAAATGCATAGGTTTTGAAATCTGCAATTTCTTTGTTAATCATTGACATAATAATTACTCCTTTTCTTCTTATATTTTGAGAATATCTCAACATTTAGTTTGTCCAAAATATTTTGAAATACACATATTTTTTTTAGCAAAAGCCAATACTATCTATAATTTATTAAAAAAATAGAGGTATATGTATGGATCATTCGAAAGAAACAAATTATATGAAGGAATTTCTACCCTATGCACTTGCAGCCTTTTTGGTAGGCATCGTAGGCGGACTCTCCACTGTGCTTGGTCCGGCCTTTATGCTGGATATGAATTTAGCCTATAACAATACTACGTGGTCAGCCCTGGCACAAGCGATATCTACCGCTGCCTGTGCTCCCATTCTTGGAAAACTAGGAGATATATTTGGAAGAAGAAAAACGCTTTTATTAGGAATCCTTGTCTTTACCCTTGGTTCCATCCTAAGTGCCCTTTCTACTTCCCTTCTGTTTCTGCTGATAGCAAGATTTGTAGTCGGAATCGGTACCGCAGCCATTGCACCTACGGTTATGTCCTATATCATTACGGAATTTCCACCTCAGCAAATTGCCAAGGGATTCTCCCTTTACATGCTGATTTCCAGTGCGGCTGTTATCTTTGGTCCAACCCTTGGGGGACTGATTCTTGAGGCTTCTGGCTGGCGGGCACTTATGTGGATCTCTTCTATCATATGTGTTGTATTTTTATTACTATGCTTTTTTACACTTCCCAGACAGACCTTTGTCAGAAAACCTTTAAAGAATTTTGACCTTGTTGGAGCTTTTTTTGTGATTGTTTTTTTTAGCCTTTTGCTTTGCGTTCCAGCCTTTGGACAAAATTTTGGCTGGACATCCACCCCATTCCAACTGGTACTCACTCTGGCACTTATCACTTTAGTGATTCTGATAGTAACAGAAAAAAAAGCAAAGAATCCTATTCTCATCGGGTCTTTTATGGCTCGAAAAGCCTTCATCATGCCTGTTATCATCCTTTTTTTAACCCAGGGATTAATGCAGGCAAATATGACCAATACCATTGTATTTGTAAATTACACCCAGCCAACAAATACCGCCATTTCCGGATATGCAATCTCGATAATGTATGTTGGAATGTCCCTTGGCTCCATTCTCATAGGACCTTTAGCTGACCACTTTGAGCCGAAGCGTATTTTGACCAGCTCCCTCCTGCTGACAGGCCTAGGCTGTGGAATCATGCTTTTCTTTTCCCAAACCACAACCTTCTTTCTACTGGCAGCTTCCCTTGGTATTTTGGGTCTGGGTCTTGGTGCAAACGCTGCTATTTTTATGAAGATTGTTCTCTCCAATCTGCCTATAGAAACTGCAGGTACAGGTACCGGTATCTATGGACTTTTCAGGGACCTTGCAGCCCCCTTTGGTGTTGCTGTGTTTGTGCCTATGTTTACCAATGAAATCACTCGCCTATCCGCGGATACCACTGTGAATTTATCCGCATCAGATGTTGCAGTCAGTTCCATCCACATGCTTGCAATCACTGAACTGGTCTGTGTTACTATAGGTATTTTTATTGTTCAGTTACTACCCAAAATTTATAAAGATAATAATTTAAAAGGAGAACAACGATGAGATTAGAAAACAAAGTCATACTAATAACAGCCTCTACCAGAGGAATAGGACTTGCCTGTGTAAAGGAGTGCGCCAAGGAAGGTGCCATCGTCTATATGGCAGCACGAAACTTAGAAGTTGCCGAGAAAACAGCAAACGAATTAAATGCACAGGGATATCATGTAAAATATGTTTATAACGACGCCAACAAACCAGACACCTTTTTATCCATGGTCGATAACGTTGTGGAAAATGAGGGACATCTTGATGTGCTGATAAACAACTTCGGAACCTCCAATCCCAAAAAGGATTTGGACTTTTCTCACACAGATATCACCGATTACCTGGATATTGTAACACTAAATCTTAGAAGCGTATTTATGGCAAGTCAGGCAGCCGCAAAGCATATGGCAAAGCATGGAGGTGGAAGTATTGTCAATATTTCTTCCATTGGAGGATTGGTACCGGACATCTCACAGGTTGCCTACGGTAGCAGCAAGGCCGCCATCAACTACCTCACAAAACTGATTGCGGTCCAAGAGGCCACCCATAACATCCGTTGCAATGCTGTCCTTCCGGGAATGACTGCGACTGAAGCCGTTGAAAAGCATCTCTCTGAGGATTCCCGTAACCTATTTCTTCGTCACATACCCTTAAAGAAAATCGGTTTACCTGAAGAAATCGGTGCTGCGGTAGTCTATTTTGCCAGTGATGAATCTGCTTATACCACAGGTCAAATTCTTGCGGTTTCCGGTGGTTTTGGTCTCGCTACCCCTATTTATGGGGATGTTACCAGCACAAATTCTTCTCGAACTTAAAAGAAAAGGGACTGTTGTACTAAAGTAAATTAGCTCTTCAGTCCCTTAAATAACACAATATCCTGGCACACGCGCGCAGCGGCCAAATCTCTGCTCAGCCCATCCTCATGGTATTTTTCCATCATCTGCTGTAGATTTATATGTTAAAAAAACGCCTCTTCCAGTGCCTTTTTGATCATTTTGCTCTTTGGGAAAATATCTGCATACTCCTGTATTCTCCAGATTTAAAGGTCTTCAATGATCTTCCGATAATTACCGATGATCTCTTTGTATAAATCATATGGCATGGTATTTTTATTTCGCAGTAGCTCAATCAACATTCTCTCTTTATCATAAATTTTTACAGTGACACCATTTATCTCTTTTTCGGTTACCCCCAACTGTAGAAGATCATCTTTTACATAAAGCTGAACAATCCTATGATCTGTATGCTTTGCAGCCTTTGCCTTGGTCGCAATATAATATTTCTCCGGAATCACGTTTGTCAGATCATGACAATAAAAGGCATATTCCCCTGTCAATTAATTTTGGCATGTTTCCTCCACATAAAAAGGCACCCGCCATGAGTACCTTTTGCATGAAATTTAATTATATATTCTGTTCATATTGCTCCAAAAAATCGTATAACATTCCTGGTGAGAATATTAAAGGGTGATTCAAATTTGCTTCCAAAAAATCTTTGTCTCCGGTAAGGATCATATCCATCTTATGGTATAAAGCGTCACTCAACACCGGAACATCTTTTACATCTCTCAGATTTCCCATTTGTGTTTCAGTGCTTTCACAAAAATGAAAATCCATTACGTGGAACAATTCATATACCCGTTTCGCTTTATCAGGCCATTTCATTTCCAATTTTGCTTTAAACTCCTGATCCACATAATCTGATACATAAAGCTCATGTTCTGACTCAAACAGTCTTTTCAACAGTTTACCCGCACGACCTCCAAAAATGAATGCAGATATCAATACATTTGTATCCAGCATTATTTTCATAATTTCATTCTTTCCCTTCTAAATTCAGCCATGTCAGCCAGCATGCTTTCTTCACTGTCCCAGCCTTTATCCTCCGCAAACATGCTTTGGATCTCTGTTAATGCGTCAACACTTTTTTTAACTCTATTCTTTTTTCTGGAGTCAGAAAGGAAACGGATGTAACTTATAACAGAATTAAAGTCTTCTGTTTCCAAAGTACTTAACAAATCATTGACCATTGTTGCTGTTGGTGCCATATAATTCCCTCCTTGTGCCATTCATTTTTTAACTCTTACTGTATTTTCATTATATCGTATCACCATGACATTAGCAATGAATTTTTTACAAACATCTGTTGGCAACTTTCAGCTTTAGCTTTCCCAGAATAAAACGAACCATTCATTTATGATCTATTTTCTCTAAAAACCATCAAAT
>JAZPYS010000082.1:0-2273 GCA_045544275.1 Acetatifactor sp.
ACCCATATCAAACTTTGCCACAAACAATACGTCCAATACAATATTTAAAATCGTTGCCACCAATAGATATACAAGTGCTGAGAATGCATCCCCAAGTCCTCTTAAAACACCACTTAAAATATTATAAAAGGCACTTCCCATAGACCCCAAAAACAAAATTAAAAGGTACGAATGACACCAGTTAATAATACTATCCGGAGTATTTAAAAGTTCCAGCAATGGTCTTGTCACAAACAATGACACCACCATAATAATCAATGAAGCAAGTGCAGTCAGCGTGATACTGTTTCCAATTGTCAAAGAAAGCTCTTCCCTCTGCTTTGCCCCAAAATACTGAGAAACCATGATACTGGTACCCATACTGACTCCCATAAATAAAACTAAGAGCAGATTCAATATGGGACCTGCACTTCCTACCGCTGCCAGCGCATTGTCTCCTACATACTTTCCTACCACAATACTATCCACCGTACTATAAAGCTGCTGGGCAATATTGCCGATCAACATGGGAATGGTGAAAATTATGATACGTTTCCATGGTTCTCCCGTAGTCATATCTGTTGCCTGAAATAGTTTTTTAAATTTTTCCATCCTAACTCCTACTACTTTCTAAATTATCTTCTGTTTACTCACGTACTCCATATTTTACATAATTATATATAAAAAAACAAGTAGCAGAAATTTAATGGTCAAGATAATACATCTGCGGTAAATTAATCCATCTTTTTATCATCAGCAGATCAATTCAGCAGCCAAATACCCAGATTCAGATATCCTGCAAATGTCACCCATATCAGATAGGGAATCTGCAATATTCCTGCCAGTCGGGAGATATTATAAAATCTCACGATCATTATCAGTACCAATACCCAAAGAAGCACCAGCCATATAAAAGAAAACAGATACCAACCAAAATTAAAGAAAAAGGTAGACCAAAGGAAATTGACGATCAGCTGATATACATACACCGACAATGCACTATTTACCGCCTCTTCTTCTGCTCCCGACTGTATGATCAAATAAGAAGAAACACCCATTAAAATATAAAGAATGGTCCATACTATTGGAAAAAGCCATCCCGGTGGCGACAATGGCGGTCTGTTCAGTTCCGTAAATACCCTCATACTGTCTCTGGTAAGAAAGGCTGACAAACCTCCTACCAATAATGGAATCGCAATACATTTGGCCAGCAGGCCCTTGTTGATCTGCATATACAAAACCCCTTAAAAATCTGAATATTCCTATTATAGAATATGATTTTTAAGGGATTTTATGCTTACTCTACTTTAAAAGTCACTTCCCAGTCGCCTTTCAAAGCATTTCCGTTTTCCACATATGTGCCGGATAATCTGACGTTTTTCAATTCTTCTTCCTCCACCAGAAACCACCATTCATCAAACATTACTCTGACACCATCGATTTCTTCGTGCCAGCCAAAGCTAAAATGCGTTCCTTCTTCTATCAAATCTTCTCCATTATCATTTATCAGCTGAGGCCATATGACTCTGTCCGCCTCTGTAAGATTCCCACGGCAATACTGCATCCGCAGGATTCCATCCTGATACGCCACTCCGGTGAGTGTCAGCTGATTGATCATAGAACTGTCTCTCACGCCTGTATCCATCATCTCCACAGCATGTCGATAGGAGTCATCCTCACTTTTACCCATCAATGCCATTATCTTCTCTTGGTCCTCAGTTGATCCGCCAAAGCCGTTTAGCGATACCTTCTTTAACTTCGGCGCTCTCTCAATATCCGTAAGCGGAATCTCTCGTTCCTCTCGTGTGCACTCTGTCAACAAATGCAGCTCCCCACACGATATCTGGCAAATCATTGGTTGCCAACATAATTGAAAGTTGTTCTGTTACATGATATAAACACATCAATGTAAATTTCAGTGATTGCCCAACAAGATCAGTGGTTTATAATACAAATAAAGTACCCACAAAAATACAATGCCTGCAAACATTGATTTTTGTGGGTGTTCTTTCATCTATTTAACCTTTTTTTGCAACGGTTCTTATGCTTATTTCCAATACTTTTCTATCTTTTCCTTCGCATCGTCTGACCGCAGTTCATATTTCTCCTGCAGCTTTAGGCGGGCTGTTTCACAAGGCAAATTCATTTCCTGTAGCAGCTCTATGTAGAGTTTTATCCCTTTCTCACTCACCTCTGCAAGCTGTTTTTTCTGCTCTGCAAGCTGCTTGTCCTGCTCCGCCAGCTGCTTGTCCTGTTCTGCTATCTGCTTGTCCTGCTCTGCTATCTGCTTGTCC
>JAZPYS010000083.1:0-9404 GCA_045544275.1 Acetatifactor sp.
GAATAATCCATACACATAGGGATCAGCAGTGCAATCCAGATACCGATAGTTAGGAAGGAAAACTTCTTAATAATCGAGAATATGATGATCACCGCAAACATCAAGGTAAAGATCATGCCCACCGGAATGGAAAACCGGAACATATGATTCATGAAAACATTGTGACAATTGTTAGTAAAAAACCACTCAGTAACCTGAAAAACCGGCTCGCTGAATTCCATCCCCACACCATGAGGATGTTCCTGAATATGTCCTATAAAAGCTTCCCAGATCATCGTCCTGGACCCCAACGTTGCCATATTTCGATTTTCATTAATTCTAACATACAGCGCCTTAACCACATAAGCCAAAGAAACCGGAACCACAGCAAGGCTGATCAGTTTTAATACCATTTCGTTCTCAACAAAAAGTGTCTTATGTTTCTTGAAGTCGTACCAAACAAAAAAGGGCTCTGCCTTCCTTGTATTTACAACAAATAACCCCAAGAAAACAAAGCCCTAAAATTTTTTTAAAAAATTACTTGTAGTTTACGATTTTACCGAAGTCCGGCTTCAAAGCTGCACCACCTACAAGACCACCATCGATGTCCGGCTGTGCAAACAGTTCAGGAGCACTTGCAGCCGATACAGAACCGCCATACTGGATACGGATTGCTGCTGCTGTAGCATCATCATAGATTTCAGCGATGCAGTCACGGATTGCCTTACATACTTCCTGAGCCTGCTCAGTTGTAGCAACCTTACCGGTACCGATAGCCCAGATAGGTTCGTAAGCAATTACTGCAGTAGCAGCCTGCTCAGCGGTAACGTTTAAGAATGCGATCTTAACCTGCTGACGGATGAAATCGATAGTAACGCCCTGTTCTCTCTGAGTAAGGGTTTCACCACAGCAAACGATTGGGGTAATGCCATGTTCGAATGCCTTTAATACTTTCTTGTTAACAGTTTCATCTGTTTCTGCAAAGTATTCTCTTCTTTCAGAATGTCCGATGATCACATACTTAACTCCAACATCTGTAAGCATTGCGGGAGCGATTTCACCTGTGTATGCACCTTTTTCTTCAAAGTACATATTTTCTGCACCGATGTTAATGTTAGAACCCTTAGCTGCTTCCATAGCAGGGATGATATCAATAGCAGGTACGCAGAACACTACATCTACTTCATCATTTGCCACAAGAGGCTTTAAGGTATTTACCAGTTCAACTGCCTGGCTTGGAGTCATATTCATCTTCCAGTTGCCAGCGATAATTTTCTTTCTTGCCATATTAGTAGTCCTCTATAAAATTTATTTTAATGATTGTGCCGCCTGACTCAAATATACCTCTTGAGTGCGGCTTTGAAAAACGTCGGCACTTAGGCTGTGTTTTTTACAGCCTTACGTGTCCGCTACGTTTTTCACAGAGTGCGAACGTCCCACTCAAGAGATATATTTGAGTCAGGCGTTCACACTCTGTAAAAAAATATTTTATTTGTCGTCAGCTGCTGCTACACCGGGAAGTACCTTACCCTCTAAGAATTCAAGGGAAGCACCGCCACCTGTAGAGATATGGCTCATCTTGTCACCAAATCCAAGCTGGTTAACTGCTGCTGCAGAGTCACCGCCACCGATAATAGTGGTTGCTTCTGTTTCAGCAAGAGCCTTAGCAACTGCGATAGTACCTGCTGCTAAAGTAGGATTTTCGAACACGCCCATAGGTCCGTTCCAAACTACGGTCTTAGCGGATTTTACAGCATTAGCATAAAGCTCAGCAGTCTTAGGTCCGATATCAAGACCTTCCATATCTGCTGGGATTGCATCAGCATCCACATAAGATACTTCTACAGGTCCGTCGATAGGGTTAGGGAATCCAGCCGCTACAGTGGTATCAATAGGAAGTAATAAGGTCTTGCCTAAAGATGCAGCCTTAGCCATCATTTCTTTACAGTAATCGATCTTTTCATCATCAACTAATGAGTTACCGATTTCTTTGCCCTGAGCCTTTAAGAAGGTATAAGCCATACCACCACCGATGATGAGGGTATCACACTTCTCAAGAAGGTTAGAGATAACATTTAATTTGTCGGCAACCTTAGCACCGCCGAGAATAGCCACGAAAGGTCTTACAGGATTTTCTACAGCATTGCCCAGGAAATCGATTTCTTTCTGCATTAAGTAACCAACTACGTTAGAACCGCCCTTAGCAGTGATGAACTTGGTAACACCTTCAACAGAAGCATGTGCTCTGTGTGAAGAACCGAATGCATCACATACATAGTCATCAGCCAGATCAGCTAATTCCTTGCTGAACTCTTCGCCGTTTTTGGTCTCTTCTTTGCCACGGAAACGTGTATTCTGAAGAAGTACAACATCGCCATCCTGCATAGCTGCTACAGCTGCAGTTGCTGCTTCGCCTGTAACGTTATAATCTGCTACGAAAACAACTTCCTTGCCAAGCTTTTCAGAAAGTCTCTTAGCAACAGGTGCTAAAGATTCTTTCTCATTAGGACCTTCTTTTACTTTACCAAGATGAGAGCAAAGGATTACCTTGCCGCCGTCATTGATTAATTTCTTGATTGTAGGAAGAGCAGCTACGATACGGGTTTCGTCAGTGATCTCACCGTTCTTAAGAGGAACGTTGAAGTCGCATCTAACGAGTACTCTTCTGCTTTTTACGTTGATATCATCAACTGATTTCTTGTTTAAGCCCATTGTCATGACCTCCACTTATAAATTATATTTTACTGCACAGAACGAAACTGTCCTGCACACCTAAAAGA
This sequence comes from Acetatifactor sp., assembly GCA_045544275.1. GTDB lineage: Bacteria > Bacillota > Clostridia > Lachnospirales > Lachnospiraceae > Acetatifactor. Next base: position 2,760 of record JAZPYS010000083.1, read on the forward strand.
AAACGGGTCCGGTCCATAAGACCGGACCCTTATTAGGTCTTTTTATTTAACCAATACTTATGCTAACTCAGCGAAGTACTTAATTGTACGAACCATCTGAGAGGTGTAGCTGTTTTCATTGTCATACCAAGAAACAACCTGTACCTGAGTATTGCCATCTTCCATAGGAGCTACCATAGTCTGAGTAGCATCGAAGATTGAACCATAGGTAGAACCAATGATATCAGAAGATACGATTTCATCAGTGTTGTAACCGAAGCTTTCGGTAGCTGCTGCCTTCATAGCTGCATTGATTTCATCCTTGGTTACTTTACCCTTAACAACTGCTACTAAGATAGTAGTAGAACCTGTAGGGGTAGGAACACGCTGAGCAGAACCGATCAGCTTGCCGTTTAATTCAGGGATAACAAGACCGATTGCCTTAGCTGCACCTGTTGAGTTAGGAACGATGTTCTGAGCACCTGCACGGCTTCTTCTCTTGTCGCCCTTTCTCTGAGGACCGTCAAGGATCATCTGATCGCCAGTGTAAGCATGAACAGTTGTCATGATACCAGACATAATAGGTGCTAAATCATTCAGTGCCTTAGCCATAGGTGCTAAACAGTTAGTTGTACAAGAAGCTGCAGAGATAACAGTATCTTCAGCCTTTAAAGTTTCGTGGTTTACATTGTAAACGATAGTAGGAAGGTCATTTCCTGCAGGTGCAGAAATAACTACCTTCTTAGCACCAGCCTGGATGTGAGCTTCTGCTTTTGCCTTAGAGGTATAGAAACCTGTACACTCTAATACTACATCTACGTCTAATTCTCCCCAAGGAAGTTCAGCTGCGTTAGCCTTTGCGTAGATAGTGATTGTCTTACCATTAACAGTAATGGAATCTTCGCCGTATTCTACAGTTTCAGCGTATTTGTACTTACCCTGTGCTGTATCATATTTTAATAAGTGAGCAAGCATTTCAGGACTTGTTAAGTCGTTGATTGCTACTACTTCATAACCTTCTGCATCGAACATCTGTCTGAATGCAAGACGACCAATACGGCCGAAACCATTAATTGCTACTCTTACTGCCATTTTAGTTTCCTCCTAAAATAAAAATAAATTTATATTTTTTTGACTGGTTTGTCAAAAATTTATCAGCGTACTAATTATACTCAATTTCACATAAGAATTCAAGCTATATTTAAAATTTTTCCAAAAAGCACAATTCCCAACGAAATGCCACTCTGAATTTGATTGATTTTTACTATATCTTGCATTATACTCGATATATAACATTTTACAACAAAGGAGGTACATCATGCCTATTACCGCTGATTGTCATCTGCATACATCATTTTCCGGCGATTCCACCACTCCCATGGAGACAATGATTTTAAAAGGAATCGATCTTGGATTGACCCATATGTGTTTCACGGAACATCAGGATTTCGAATATCCTGTCACCAAGGATACACCGGAAGGAATGTTCGAAGTCAACACAGATGCCTATCTGTATGATCTGTTGCGTTATCGCGAAAAATACAAGGACCAGATCAACATTCTCTTTGGTATTGAATTAGGACTTCAGCCCCATCTGACCAGACAGCTGGCGATTTATGCCAAGAAATATGATTTTGACTTTATTATCGGTTCCACTCATGTCTGCAACGGCATGGATCCGTGCCTTCCGGAATATTATGAAGGCAAGACCGAAGAAGAGGCCTACAGCGAATATTTCCAGGGTATCATCGATAATATCAGGAAGTTCTCCAATTTTGATGTTTATGGTCATTTGGATTATGTGGTGCGCTACGGTCCAAACCGCGATCTGAATTATTCCTATGCTAAATATCAGGATTTATTCGATACCATGCTAAAACTCCTCATTGAAAATGGTAAAGGCATCGAAGTAAACACCGGCGGTGTCAAAAAAGGCATGAGAGAGCTTCACCCTATCACAGATGTGATCAGACGTTACCGGGAATTAGGCGGCGAGATCGTAACCATCGGCTCTGATTCTCATGAAGATATACATATTGCGGATGCCTTCCCGAGAGCCGCAGAAATCTTAAAGGACTGTGGATTTAAATATTATACTGTTTTTGAGAAGAGACTGCCTGAGTTTAGAAGGTTATAATGGTTCCTCCTCCCAGTACATATTCTCCATCATAAAATACAACAGCCTGTCCGGGTGTCGCAGCCCGTACGGGCTGTTCGAATGTGCAGAGCACTTTTCCGTCAGCCACTTCTTCAATCATACAATATTCTCCTCTGTGATTGTAGCGAATCTTCGCAAGGGCCCTCTTGGGCTCCTTCAAGTTAGCTATGGCCATATAGTTGACATTATCACAAAGTACTCTGGTAGTAAATATATCTTCATTTTTACCGATGACTACTTCGTTTGTCTCGGGACGAATCTGGGTCACAAAAACTCTTTCTCCCATGGGAAGTTCTAATCCCCTGCGCTGTCCAATGGTATAATGGGTAATCCCTTTATGTCGTCCTATAATTTTGCCTTCCGGTGTCACAAAATTGCCGGGACCGGGCACTCTGTCTCCGGCTTCTCTTTCGATAAATGCCGCATAGTCATTATCCGGCACAAAGCATACGTCCTGACTGTCCGCCTTATGAGCTACCGGCAGACCGGCTTCTTCTGCAATCCGGCGGATTTCCTCTTTTGTATACTCTCCCACAGGCATCAGCGTCCTCGCAAGCTGTGCCTGCGTCAGATTGTAAAGGGCATAGGTCTGATCTTTCGCTGCAGTTACAGAATTGCGGATAGCATAACGGCCATTTGAAAGCCGGTCAATTCTCGCATAATGTCCCGTTGCAATATAGTCTGCGCCTATCTCCAGACTTCTCTGAAGCAAGGATTCCCATTTTACGTATCGATTGCATGCTATGCATGGATTAGGAGTACGTCCCTGTAGGTACTCTTCTACAAAATAATCCATCACATTACACTTAAATTCTTTCTTAAAATTCATCACATAATACGGAATATCCAGACATTGTGCCACTCTACGAGCATCTTCTACTGCCGACAGACCGCAACACCCGCCATTTTCTTCCACCTGACACACATCCTCATCCTGCCAGATCTGCATGGTCACACCAATCACATCATATCCCTGCTTTTTCAAAAGATATGCCGCCACTGAAGAATCCACACCTCCTGATAAACCAACCACTACTTTTTTACTCAAATCTATTCCCGCCTTTCATGACACAAAATTCATTTCATACAAACTCTAATTGTTTACTGATTTATTTTACATACTTTTCTTTGGGTATGTCAACCTTCCCTTTTGAATATCTTAGTAGAAATAACATTTTTCGGCACATCCCCTGAAAAGAGGTTTTATGAAACAAACATTCACATCTACCCGTAATTTTACCAGACATCATCCACTTATCACCGGCACAATACTTTTGACAAGTGCCGGATTTTTATCCCGTATCATCGGTTTCTTTTACCGGATTTACCTGTCCAGACTTTTCGGCGAGGAAGGCATGGGAATTTATCAATTGATACACCCGTTAAGCGCCCTTGCATTTTCTCTGACAGCGGCAGCTTTCCAAACTGCCATTTCAAAATTTGTTGCAGCACAGGCTTGCAAAACTGCATCAGAATACGAACAGAAATCTTATAAACCAATGCTCATTGGACTTAGTATTTCTGTTCCCCTTTCCCTTGCCGTCATGGGAATACTATACTTTTTCGCGGAGCCTCTTGCCACATATTACTTGCAGGAATCCCGAACACTTCCTCTGATCCGACTGCTTGCTTTCACAGTACCCTTCAGTGCTGCCCATGCCTGTATAAACGGTTATTTTTACGGCATACAAAAGGCGGATGTTCCGGCATGGACACAACTTTTAGAACAATTTTTCAGAGTAGGATTCGTAATCCTTCTTTCCACTTTTTTTAATCATTCCGACCATACCCCAAGCCTTACACTGGCAGTGTTGGGACTTATTATTGGAGAAATAGCAGGCTTTGCCGGTGCACTGATTATACTGATACGCAAACGAAATAAGGAAAAGGGGTTGGGCATTACCCACTCTGCTTCCTCTATAACTTACAGAACGCTACTGGCTATGGTAATACCATTATCCGCAAATCGGGTATTTTTAAATGCATTAATGAGTATTGAAGCAGCCACTCTGCCCGTCTGTCTTAAGAAATATGGCTATGACACTGCTACTGCCTTAAGTATATATGGGGTTTTGACCGGCATGGCATTTCCATTGATATTCTTCCCAAATGCTTTGACCGGCTCCGTTTCCGTAATGCTGCTTCCGATTATCTCAGAAAATATCGCATTAGGCAGAAAATCAGAAATTCGAAAGGCTGTCATCCAGACAATACAATATTGTTCTATCCTTGGTTTTTTCTGCATGGCCTTTTTTCTGTTTTGGGGTCGATTCATCGGAAATCTAGTATTTAAGAGTGAATTAGCAGGATATTTTATCAGTGAATTAAGCTTTCTCTGTCCATTTTTATATATGAACAGTACATTATCCGGTATCCTACAAGGTCTGGGTAAAGCCACCTCACTTTTCTTGAGCAATATGTTTGCCCTTCTTTTGCGGCTTGCAATTATATTTCTGACAGTGCCCATATTTGGAATCAAAGGATATCTCTGGGGACTCCTGGCCAGTCAGATCATCCAGACTGCCAGTTACTTATTTATACTGTTTTTCAGAAAAAACTTGCAGACAGTCTCTGAAAGTAGTAAACTAAGCAAATAAATATTTTAAATACAAAGGAAGGCAAACCATGAGTTTTGAATTTATAAAGAAGCTTCCCACTCCGGATGAAATCCGCGGGGAATATCCTATACCCGAAGAGTTCCTCAAATTAAAATGTGAACGTGATGCCCAAATCCGTGATGTATTGACCGGAAAAAGCAATAAATTTTTAGTGATCATTGGTCCCTGTTCTGCAGACAATGAGGACTCCGTATGTGATTATGTCAACAGACTATCAAAAGTAAATGACAAGGTAAAAGATACATTGATCCTGATTCCCCGTATCTATACCAACAAACCCCGTACTACCGGTGACGGCTACAAAGGAATCGTACACCAACCTGATCCCGAAAAACAGGAAGATTTCATGGCCGGTCTCATCGCCATGCGTAAAATGCACATTCGTGCCATTGCAGAATCCGGTCTTACCGCAGCAGATGAAATGCTCTACCCTGAAAACTGGGGATATGTTTCCGATATCCTCTCCTATGTAGCTATCGGCGCCCGATCTGTTGAAGATCAACAACACAGGCTGACCGTAAGTGGCTTCGATGTAGCTTCCGGTATGAAAAACCCTACCAGCGGTGACTTCTCCGTAATGCTGAATTCTGTATATGCTGCACAACATCCTCATTCCTTTACATACAGAGGCTGGGAAGTAAACACTACAGGCAATGAACTGGCACACACAGTTTTGCGAGGTGCCAACAACAAACACGGTCAGAACATCCCTAACTACCACTACGAAGATTTGATTCGTCTCCATGATATGTATGAGAACATGAATCTGAAAAATCCTGCCTGTGTGATCGACTCCAATCACTCGAACTCTAACAAACAGTTCAAGCAGCAGATCCGTATCGTGAAGGAAGTGCTCCACAGCCGCAGAATCAGCGAAGATATTCATAAACTTGTAAAAGGATTTATGATTGAAAGTTACATTGAGGAAGGCAGCCAGAAAGTAGGCGGTGGTATCTATGGAAAATCCATCACCGATCCATGCCTTGGATGGGCAGATACTGAAGAATTGATTTATACTATTGCAGAGATGCAGTAGATTGGTGTTTGTCGATTTGCAATATTGTAATTAAAACGTTCGGAATCGGTTACATTATATCTTTCACGTTCGCCGGACAAAAAACATTCACCTCGGAAATGAATGTCCCTTGTTGAACACAAGTGTTCACAATGGCCACACATTTCCGAGGTGTCTGTTTCTTTGTACGGTGAACTTAGAAAATATAATGATCCCGCTTCCTGGTCTTTGAATCAATAATGCAAATAGACAAAACAGGCAGCTATAGCCGGCATAGCCTGCTGCGAAGAGTCCTGTTGGGTAGGAATAAATGTGATAAAGCATATAGAATGCAGAAAAATACAAAATATAGCTGCCGCTAATTCGTAGGATTACATATAGAAAACTCAAAAACAGTAAATCTATATGCTGTTTTAGGGATTATTTACACCCATCGGGCAGATAGATAGTGCAAAAATCATTAATCTATCTGCTTTTGATTTGATTTTTATAATGTAAATATTGAAATTAGACATCTATATAATAATAAATTCATAAATATAGATGCATCGGATAAAAAGGTTCTTTCTGAACTTTGGGTATATTGATAATATTGCCTTTTGATACCCCACATTTTATTTGTTTATACGGTTGGAATCACGTTTCCTTTAATATAGGCTGTATATAATACGAATTATTACGGTTCATTTTGAATTTTGTCTATATTAAACCGTAAATATGAATTGCTTATTACGGCTTAAATGATACATAGTTAGAAAACAACCGTAATACATGCTGAAATAGTACGGTTCAATGATACAAACATAGAAATTTGACCGTAAACCTGAAAAATAAGTACGGCTTAATTTGTAGAAATATAAAATCAGACCGTAAGC
>JAZPYS010000084.1:0-74186 GCA_045544275.1 Acetatifactor sp.
CACCTGCGCACGGATGGTAGGTGCTTTGAAGTATTTCAGTACGCTGACACGTTTGTTACCTTCCACCACATAGTATTTATTCATATATTCATAGACTTTGATGGGATCCTGAATCCCTTCCTGTTCCTGATAAGTTGCCAGACTTGCCCATTTTCCGGCAAATTCACTGTTTTCAGCCAAAAGAGGCATAAAGTTAGATGCAAAAGCCTGTGTACGGCCAAACGTGCTGGTGCCCACCACTTGATTCAGCGGAATATCCTCTACCCCCAAATTGACTTCACCATCGATATGGGCATGGGAGAGGATTTCGTCCAACACGGGCAGATAAGGATATCGGCCCTGTCCAATGGCATCTTTGTAGGCTTTCAGGCCCATTTTTTGTGCTTTATAGTAATATTCAAATGACATAATCATCAGTCCTTTCTGTTTACGGCATCATCATAGCACAGGGAGAGAAAAATTACTACTAAAACTTTTCAGAAAGGTTAAATAAATTTAAGAATAATATGTCTGTTTTTCTGAGGAGTTAAGTGCTATACTTTTATTGTCGATAAAGTGCGATTTTTGGAAGGTAACACATATGGAAAAAAGAAATAACAGACCTTTTGGCTACGGCCCTTTGTTCCTGCTTATGGGGGCCTGTTTGGCGGTTATGGCAGCGATAGTGCTGACATTGGTGTCAACGGATAGTTCAGATAGAGAAAATGCAAATATAGAAGGGATGACCACTGCCATAGCAGCGGAAAATTCTGTGTCCGGAAACGATGCTCGGGTTGGAATGGAGAAGCAGCCCGCTGAGGCATCAGATGAAGTGAATCAGGAGGAGACAGTACCGGAAAACCGACCGGCAGAAGTGCTGGATTCGGAGAGTTCATCTGGGGCGGAGACGGTTCCTGAAACCTACGAATTTACAGTCAGTGACAAATCATATTTTGATGATGCCTTATTTATTGGAGATTCCAGAACGGCGGGTTTGCAAAAATATGGAACGTTGGATAATGCGGACTATTTTGCATCTCCCGGGTTGAATTTGTATACAATAGACAGTACCAGGGTAGAGGTTGAAGAAGGAAAGAAAATGAAACTAAAAGATTTGCTGACACAGAACACCTACGGTAAAGTATATATCATGCTTGGCATCAACGAGTTGGGTTATGATTTTGAAACCACGGTGGAGAAATACGGCACGTTCATTGATTATATCTTTACCCTGCAGCCGGATACGATCCTGTATGTCTGTGCAAATATGCATGTAAACAGTCTGCGCAGTGAACTGGATGAAATTCATAATAATCCTGCAATCAATCGGATGAATGAGCAGATTGCCTCCTTTGCGGATCAAATGAATATTTTTTATTTGGATGTAAATCCACTGTTTGATGATGAGAATGGTAACCTGGCCCAGGAGTATATCAGTGATGATACCCATCTGATGGGGGTGTATTATGAAACTTGGTGCAATTGGTATTGTGAAAACACCATTGTAAAATGAGATTGGTAAAAGTGTAAAAAAAAGAGTCGGAAATTTTTGAAAATCCGGCTCTTTTTTGTGTATATTTTTTGGAGAATATGTGTTATACTTTGTTCAATATAGGTAAAAGTATATGTTTTTTTAGTAATTATTCGGAGGAGAAGAAAAATGGCGTATTATTTTAGTGAACCGTCACACACATTTAGTGAGTACTTGTTAGTACCAGGATACTCAGATAGCAGATGTCAACCACAGAATGTAAGTTTGAAAACTCCCTTAGTAAAATTCAAGAAGGGTGAAGAACCTGCCTTATCTTTAAATATACCACTTGTTTCCGCAATCATGCAGTCCGTATCAAACGATACCATGGCAATCGCTCTGGCAAAGGAAGGCGGCGTTTCCTTTATTTATGGTTCTCAGCCAATCGAAAAGCAGGCTGAAATGGTTAGAAAGGTAAAGAATTACAAAGCAGGTTTTGTTACCAGTGATTCTAACCTTGTACCGGAAAATACTTTGGCGGATGTGCTTGCATTAAAGGAGAGAACCGGTCATGACACCATGGCTGTAACTGAAGATGGTTCTGCAAACGGTAAGCTGTTAGGTATCGTAACGGCGAGAGATTATCGTGTTTCCCGTATGTCTCAGGATACTAAAGTGGCAGAGTTTATGACTCCATTTGAGAAGCTTGTTACCGCTAAGGTAGGTGTTTCTTTAAAAGAAGCTAACGATATCATTTGGGATCACAAGCTCAATTCGTTGCCTGTTATTGATGAAGAAGGTAAATTGGATTCTTTCGTATTTAGAAAGGATTATGAATCTAAAAAGAACAATGTAAATGAACTCCTTGACAGTTCTAAGAGATATGTGGTTGGTGCCGGTATCAATACCAGAGACTATGCAGAACGTGTACCTGCACTGGTAGAGGCTGGTGTTGATGTATTGTGTATTGACTCCAGTGAAGGCTTCAGTGAATGGCAGAAGCTTACCATTGAATGGATCAGAAAGAACTATGGTGATACCGTTAAGGTAGGTGCCGGCAATGTTGTAGACAGAGACGGCTTCAGATTCCTTGCAGAATGCGGCGCAGACTTTGTGAAGGTAGGTATCGGTGGCGGTTCTATCTGTATTACCCGTGAGACCAAGGGTATCGGCCGTGGACAGGCTACTGCAACCATCGATGTGGCGAAGGCAAGAGATGAGTATTTTGAAGAGACCGGTATTTATGTACCGATCTGTAGTGACGGTGGTATTGTTCATGATTATCATATGACTTTAGCTTTGGCTATGGGTAGTGATTTCATCATGTTGGGAAGATATTTCTCAAGATTTGATGAATCTCCGACTAATAAAGTGATGATCAATGGTCAGTATATGAAAGAATATTGGGGTGAAGGCAGTGCCCGTGCAAGAAACTGGCAGCGTTATGACCTTGGCGGAGATGCAAAGCTTCATTTTGAAGAAGGTGTTGATTCTTACGTACCTTACGCAGGTTCCCTGAAGGATAACGTAGGATTATCTCTTGCAAAGGTAAAATCTACCATGTGTAACTGTGGTGCATTATCCATTCCTGAACTTCAGGAGAAGGCTAAGATCACGTTGGTGTCTTCTGTAAGTATTGTGGAAGGCGGTGCTCACGACGTAGTATTGAAAGAGAATACAGCTTCCCGCAATTAGTTATCAGTAAATTAAGTATGAAGAGTCTTCTGCGGTATATTCAGAAGACTCTTTTTATATGAAAGGAATGAACATATGAGAGCAGCGATTATTATGGGATCTACCAGCGACCTGCCAAAGATGGAGCCGGCAGTTGGTATTTTAAAAGAATATGGTGTAACTGTAGATGTAAGATGCCTTTCCGCACATCGTGCACATGCAGGACTGTCTGCATTTTTAGAAGAGGCAAATAAAAATGGAACAGAAGTGATCATTGCAGCAGCAGGTATGGCAGCAGCACTTCCGGGGGTAGTGGCCTCCCAGACTGTGCTTCCGGTTATCGGTGTACCTCTTTCCGGTTCTGTGCTGGATGGTATGGATGCACTCATGTCTATCGTACAGATGCCGCCCGGAATTCCGGTAGCAACTGTGGCGATCAATGGTGGCAAGAATGCGGCACATTTAGCATTACAGATTATGGCAGTGTCCCGTCCCGAACTTCGGGAAAAACTGTTGGCAGCAAGAGTAAAAATGGAAGAAGACGCAATGAAGGCCAACGCAGAAGTCATTGCGAAATTTCAGTAATGCCTTATAGAAGACGTGTTTATGTAAATCAGGAGGAAAGATAAACTATGGGCGGATTTTTTGGAGTGGCTTCTAAAAATGACTGTGTATTTGATCTGTTCTTTGGAACAGACTATCATTCACATTTGGGTACCAGAAGAGGTGGTATGGCAGTGTATGGAGAGAAAGGCTTTGAACGTGCCATCCATAATATTGAAAACTCACCATTCAGAACCAAATTTGACAAGGATGTACAGGAGATGGAAGGCAATCTGGGTATCGGATGTATTTCTGATTATGAACCGCAGCCTTTGCTGATCCGTTCTCATCATGGTACATATGCCATTGTAACTGTTGGTAAGATTTGCAATATGAGACAGTTAGAAAAGGATATTTTCGAGCATGGCAAGCCCCATTTTCAGGAGATGAGTACAGGAGAGATCAATGCCACAGAATTGGTGGCGGCATTGATTAACCAGAAAGACAATCTGATCGAAGGTATCATACATGCGCAGGAAGTTATCGAAGGATCCATGTCGATTCTACTGCTGACCCCGAAGGGAATCTATGCGGCAAGAGACCGCATGGGCAGGACGCCTTTGGCAATCGGTAAAAAAGAAGATGGTTTCTGCGTAAGTTTTGAAAGCTTTGCTTATTTAAATTTAGGCTATGAAGACTATAAAGAATTAGGGCCGGGAGAAATAGTGGTGATAACCCCGGAGAATGTACATACACTTTGCCAGCCTGGTAAGGATATGAAGATATGTACCTTTTTGTGGGTATATTATGGATATTCACCCAGTGCCTATGAGGGTGTCAGCGTAGAGAAGATGCGTTATAATAATGGTATGAAGATGGCTCAGAGGGATGATGTAAAGGCAGATATCGTTGCAGGTGTGCCGGATTCCGGTATTGCTCATGCGATCGGTTATGCAAATGAGTCAGGGATTCCTTATTCCAGACCATTTATCAAGTATACTCCTACCTGGCCCAGATCATTCATGCCTACCATGCAGAGTAAGCGTAAGATGATCGCAAAGATGAAGCTGATACCGGTGCATGATCTGATCAAGGATAAGAGTATGATCCTGATCGACGACTCCATTGTAAGAGGTACCCAGCTTCGTGAGACAACCGAATTTTTGTATCAGAGCGGTGCGAAGGAGGTTCATATCAGACCGGCATGTCCGCCGATTATGTATGGATGTAAGTATCTGAACTTTTCCAGATCCAATTCGGATATGGATCTGATTGCCAGAAGAATGATTGCTAAATTAGAAGGGGAGAATGTATCTGAAGAGGTACTTGCTGAATATGCTGATCCTGACAGTGAGAGATATGCAATCATGGTAGAAGAGATCCGCAAGGAAATGAAGTTTTCTTCCTTAAAGTTCAATCGACTGGATGATATGTTGGACGCTGTGGGGATCGATCATTGTAAACTCTGTACATACTGTTGGAACGGTAAGGAATAGAAATGACGCTATCATTTATAATGATTATGGATATCATAGGAACCATTGCATTTGCTATTTCCGGTGCAATGGTGGCAATTCATAAACAGATGGATATCTTTGGTGTAAATATTTTGGCGATTACGACAGCTACCGGTGGTGGTGTGATCAGAGATTTGATCATCGGGCAGAATCCGCCGGTCATGTTCAGCAATCCTACGTATGTGTTTGTTGCGATAGTGACTGCCAATGTGGTCTTTTTAGTGGTGTATTTCAGCCGGAAATACTCTAAAAAGGAAGAGCATATGCTGGCGTTTTATGAGATCGTGTTGTTTTGGTGTGATACGCTTGGCCTGGCAGCGTTTTCGGTAGATGGTGTGAATGCAGGTGTGAGTGCCGGTTATGAAAGGAATTTATTTTTACTCGTATTTTTAGGGGTGGTTACCGGTGTAGGCGGCGGTGTAATCAGGGACATGATGGCAAATGAAATGCCTTATATATTTGTAAAACACATCTATGCTTCTGCCTCTTTGATAGGAGCACTACTGGCGGCAGTTCTGTGGTCCACTGCAGGACAAAATGGTTCCATGTTGTGTGGGTTTGTAGTTGTACTTGTAATCAGGGCTTTAGCGAGACATTATAAGTGGAATTTGCCGAAGCTGCCTGACAGGATGGAGGAGTAATTATGCGTGGCTATATATGCAGTATGACTGCATACAGGCAAAATAGCCGAAATATAAAACTGCGTATGGCGGTTCCCGCAGATGCAGAAACGCTATTGGATATCTATGCACCATATGTAATGGAAACTGCGGTTTCATTTGAGTATGATGTGCCAACGGTCGATGAATTTCGAAAAAGAATTGAAACAATATTGAAAAAATATCCTTATTTAGTGGCAGAAGTGGATGGTGAAGTCTGTGGGTATGCCTATGCTTCCAGGTTTCATGTCAGAGCAGCGTGTGAGTGGTGCGCAGAGTCATCTATATATGTGAAGAAAGGATATGCCGGAATTGGAATCGGACGCAGGCTCTATGAAGCGTTGGAAGAGATATTGAAAAGGCAGCATATCATCAATCTGAATGCCTGTATTGCAGTAACGGACGAAGCAGATGCATATTTAGATGATAACAGCAGAGAGTTTCATGAACATATGGGATATCGGTATGTGGGAACTTTTCAACAGTGTGGATATAAATTCGGCAAATGGTACAATTTGATTTGGATGGAGAAAGTGTTGGGGGAGCATCCGGCGGTGCCGGAGAAGATATTGACCTGGCAGGAAGCCTGTAAAACAGATGTATAGAGTTGAGATGAGCAGGAGTGATAATAGAATGATAGGTTTAATCGTAGCATATTCTAAAAATCGGGTGATTGGTAAGGATGGACAGATTCCATGGAGGATCAAGGGAGAGCAGAAGCGCTTTCGTGAGTTGACCACCGGGAATGTAGTGATCATGGGCAGACGCTCTTATGAGGAAATCGGACGTCCCTTGCCAAACCGTTATACCATCGTAGTATCCAATACACAGAAATTTGAAGCAGAGAATTGTACAACAGTGGGTTCTTTAAGAGAAGCTTTGGAAGTTGCGGATAAGAGTAAGAATATTTATATCTCAGGCGGAGCAGGCCTTTATAAGGAGGCTATCAACCTTGTGGATAAAATGTTCATTACAGAGATAGATGCAATCGTAGAAGGGGATACTTACTTCCCGGAATTTGATGCGGATGATTTTATTCGAGAGATAGATGAGCATATAGATGGAGACATGCCTTATGATTATGTGACATATACACGTAAATAAAAAGAACAATAAAAATACAGCGGATTCAGATCTTTCATAATTTGAATCCGCTGTATTTTGGGGATATTATTTCTCCACATAAATGATTCCGAATGTACCTGTACCTAAGTGGGCACCGATGGTAGAACCAATCTGGCATCGTTCGTCTATGGTATAGCCTAAGCTTATTAATTTTTCTTCCATTTTCTCGCAGTTTTCAGTACCTACACTATAGATGCTGTACATGGGGAAGAGGGTATCGATCATATGATCCTGAGCATATTTGGTAATGAATTGGATTGCTTTGTTGCGCCCGATACATTTACCGATTACAGTGAGGGTGCCGTCCTGCTTTAAGGTGAGCATTGGCTTTAGATTTGCCAATTCACCGATAGTGGCACTGGCTTTACTGAGACGCCCCCCCTTGTACAGATATTCCAGGGTGTCCACACCGGCCACAACACGGATACGGGGTTTCAGTGCTTCCATCCGAGCAACAATTTCTGCAGCAGAAAGACCATTTTCCTGAAGATTCAGACCATAATCTACTAACAGACGTATGATATGGGTGGCTGCAAGAGAATCAATAATATGGACATTTTCATAGTCAACCATTGTTTTGGCTAAATGAGCACTCTGGCAGGTGCCGCTCAAAGCAGAGGAAAGCAGAACGCAGATCAGTTCATCTCCATTTTCCTTGGCTTCTAAAAATTTTTCTAAAAAGGCCTGAGGAGATGGCTGTGAGGTCTGAGGGAAATTGTTGCTGCTTAAGAGCAATTCATAAAATTGGCTTCGTTCTAATTCCTGCACATCTAAATAGGTGGCATTATCTAAAGTTATCGCAATTGGAACAAGAGATAAATTCTTTTCTTTTATTTCTTCCAGCGTATAATCGGAAGAAGAGTCTACTAAAAATCTGATCATAGTAAAAGATTTCCTTTCCTGGGTGTATTGTGCTAATACAAAATTCCATCGGCAATATCAGCTATTTTGTTGAAAAGAGAGATTGTCTGGGCTGTTTCCTGGGGCTCCAGTTTACTTATAATGTGGTCGATTAATGACAAAATATCCTCGTGCTGCTTTTCATATTGGTCAGCATGTTCCATATTGAAGGTGAGCTGTACTTGACGTTTGTCAGCAGCAGAACGATGTCGTAAAATCATTCCTTTTTCTTCCAGTTGATTCAAGGTGCGATTCATCTGGGATTTGAGCATTTTTGTGATTTGGCAAAGCTCTGTAGCAGTCAGGATTTTTCCTGCTTTGGAATGGGAGTAAAGTATTCCGCAGACAAGAGATTCATTGTATGACATCTCGGACACGATTCTGGAGTTAATGACAGACGTGGAGAGTCTCAGCCAGGCCTTCAACAGTGCTTCGTTTTCCGGGAGTGTATTGATCTGTGTTTCAGTTATCTGCGACATGGTAGTACTCCTTTCTCGAAAAAAAGTTCACAATGTAAACAATTCACATTGTATACTACCACATTAGGTGGTGATTGTCAATAATAAAAAGAAGGGAAGTTTTCCGTTCGGAAGACTTCCCTTTCAATAAATAGACTTTACACATTGTTCTTATTTAGGAAATTTTTTGAAGCTTTTGACTGTGCTCAGTCACAACAGTCTTCAGGATAGTAACATCCTCTTGTATGGCTTCGATTTGTGTGACACCGCTTTTGTAGCGGTTGTAGGTAGATGTATAACAACTTTCGATATTCTGCAGACGTGGAATGAGCTGAGTTTCAAGTTGAAGCTCCAGCCTTCGTGTGCGTGTGTCTAAGGTGTCAATTTTGTCTTCCAGAGAGATCACCTTGGTTTCCAGAGAAGCCATTCTGTTCTCCAGAGAGATCACTTTGGTTTCCAGAGAAGCTACTCTGTCCTTCAATTCAGAAATATCTTCTTTGATAGGTTGTAGTTTTTTGTCAAATAAATTGGATAAAGCTAATAGTAATTCATTATCTGTCATGTATGATACCTCGCTAGTAAATAAATTTTATCATAGTTATAAAAGTGTGTAAAGTCTATTTAATTGCAAAATTCAAATTCTCAATAAGCAAATTCTAATAAGGAACTGTCACAGAAAAACAGAACATAAAGAAAATGGATATAGAATTTTTAGAAGGTCTGCGGCAGAGATCCTGCCGCAGCTTTTAGAATATTAAAAAAATTATGTCATAAAATTACTTGCAAGCTTCCAGTGCCTGTGCAAGGTCATTAATGATATCATTTACATTTTCGATACCAACAGACAAACGAACCAGATCAGGGCTTACGCCGGCAGCCATCAGTTCAGCGTCATTCATCTGGCGATGGGTAGCAGAAGCAGGATGAAGTACACAGGTATGAGCATCTGCAACGTGAGTAGCGATCATAGCGATCTTTAAGCCGGCCATAAATTTCTCGGCTGCTTTGCGTCCGCCCTTTACGCCGAAGGAAACTACGCCGCAGGTACCGTTTGGCATATATTTCTGAGCAAGCTCATAGTATTTGTTTCCGGGAAGTCCGGGATAATTTACCCATTCCACGCATTCATGTGCCTGCAAAAATTCTGCAACCTTCTGAGCATTCTCGCAGTGGCGAGGCATACGAACATGAAGAGATTCAATACCCAAGTTCAGCAGATACGCGTTCATAGGAGCCTGGATAGAACCCAGATCTCTCATAAGCTGAGCGGTTGCTTTGGTAATAAAAGCACCTTCCAGACCGAACTTCTCAGCGTAAGTTACACCGTGATAAGAATCATCGGGAGTGGTCAGTCCCGGGAACTTGTCTGCGTGTGCGAACCAGTCGAATTTACCGC
This sequence comes from Acetatifactor sp., assembly GCA_045544275.1. GTDB lineage: Bacteria > Bacillota > Clostridia > Lachnospirales > Lachnospiraceae > Acetatifactor. The sequence goes on from JAZPYS010000084.1 coordinate 9,723, forward strand.
TGTCAACGATACAGCCGCCTACGGTAGCATCGTGACCATCCAAATACTTTGTCGTAGAGTGTGTAACGATGTCAGCACCCCACTCAATGGGACGACAGTTGATGGGGGTTGCAAAAGTATTGTCAACGATCAAGGGAACACCATGAGCGTGAGCGGCTTTGGCAAATCTTTCGATGTCAAATACGATCAATGCAGGGTTCGCAATGGTCTCGCCGAATACTGCCTTGGTGTTGGGCTGGAATGCTGCTTCTAATTCTTCATCGGAGCAGTCGGGGTCAACAAATGTAAATTCGATGCCCATGCGTTTCATAGTCACTGCAAACAGGTTGTATGTACCGCCGTAAATGGTAGAAGAAGATACTACGTGATCTCCGGCACTGCAAATGTTAAATACGGAATAAAAGCTTGCAGCCTGTCCGGATGAGGTGAGCATTGCTGCGCTGCCGCCTTCCAATGCACAGATCTTTGCTGCAACATAGTCGTTAGTAGGATTCTGAAGTCTGGTGTAGAAATAGCCGCTTGCTTCAAGATCGAAGAGCTTGCCCATTTCCTCACTGGAATCATATTTAAAAGTTGTACTTTGAACAATAGGAATCATGCGGGATTCACCGTTTTTCGGTACATATCCGGCCTGAATACATTTCGTTTCTCTTTCCATAATGTGTCTCCTTTATGTGTGTATTATATTCCAAACCCGTGATGTCGCACTTACTGTCTGCGTCGCAGACGGTTTGCATACTTCATATTTTACCATATCTGAGCAATTCTTCAACTGTTTTATTTGGAGAAAAAACTCTCTTTTCTGAATTGTGTGTTTGATATATAAACACATTGACAAAAACGGACATTTACGGTCTAATTTTATATTTCTACAAATTAAGCCGAACTTATTTTTCAGGTTTACGGTCATATTTATATGTTTTTATCATTTAGCCGTACTATTTTAGGCATATTTTACGGTTGCTTTCTAACCATGTATCATTTAAATCTAATAAGCAATTATATTTACGGTTTAAATAGACAAAAATCAAAATGAACCGTAATTCTTATACATTATTACGGTTGAATCAAACACAAGACCAATATTAACCGTAATCATTCGTTTTATATACAGCCTATATTGAAGAAAAGGTAATACCAACCTATTAGAAACACAATTTCGAAAAGGGAGAAAAATAATGTTTGGGGGATTGTTTTTTAGAAGAGGTGTGGTATGATACGAGTGTGACTGCGTTTTTTTGATATAAGGCAGGAACCATTTTGTATCCACGGTGTATTTTGGGAAAATGGGATGTTTCGCAGGATACCGGAAGCGGTAGCCCAGAGTGTGAACGAAGGGGTTTATGGTCTGCACAGCAACGGAGCCGGAGGCAGAGTGCGATTTGTAACGGATAGCCCTTATGTGGCGATTAAAACAGAGTATATACCGGGGAAAATGCCTCACTTTGCATTCAGTGGAAGTGCCGGCTTTGATATGTATGTCAAGAACGGGGGCGAAAATCGGTATATGGGAACCTTTATGCCTCCCCTTGATGTAAAAGACGGGTATGAAAGTGTGATTGATTTTACTGAGGGTGGAGAGAGAGATTACCATTAACCTGCCCTTATACAGTTCTGTGAAAAAGCTCTATATCGGTCTGAAGGAAGGCTGTATGCTGAAGGATGCACCGGAATATCGTATAAAAAAGCCGGTGGTATATTATGGTTCCTCTATTACCCAGGGAGGATGTGCGTCCAAGCCGGGAAGCAGTTATGAAAGTATACTGTTCCGAAGATTTGAGAAGCCAAAGAAGCAGGGGATGAGAATGTGTACTTTATCAGCGGCAGGAAGTTGATGGAGTTGGTGGGTGACAATGGAACGGTGGATAATTGTCATCCTACGGACAGTGGTTTCTTCAGTATGGCATGTGCTGTTGCAGAGGTGTTTGAAGAGATTGGGGTGTAAAGAATAAATTTCAGAAGAAGTTTTTGGTGACCAGGCAGTTATGATAAGTAACGGCCTGTTTCTTTGTAATCACAATAGACTTGACAGTGCGGGTTACATAGGCTATATTATAAATGTCTATAAAAATCTTATTTCTAATTTAAAATCTGATGGCTTTTCTGCTTAATATTTCAGAGATAATTTGATTTATAAGAAGGGGACTTAATAACTTATATGACTTTACACTTTTGCAAAAATTCCCTATAATATATGCATGGCTTATATAGAAAGGGGAAATGAAAGGATGAATGAAGATTTGAATTTTGAAGAATTAAAACAGTTCAACATTGACTATTATATTAATCTTATAAGAATTAAAAGACATCAAAAAGAGGTGAATCCGGAACTTGAATTTCAGTTAAAAACTCAAAGAAATAAACTCAGTACAATGGGTGTGAATACGAAGGATTTTGAATATGAAGAGTAAATTGTAGCTTATAATTTAAAGGTGTAAACTCATAGAAAATTTAAGAAGTTCAGTAGACGAAAAAACATCAGATGATAACCTGTAGGGGAATCACCTGATGTTTTGTATTATATATTTACTCCAAATTCTTTCCCGCCGTAGAAAGCATCAGCTTGATGCGGTTCAGCTGATTTACCTCACTTGCCCCGGGATCATAATCAATCGCTACGATATTGGACTCAGGGTAAGCCTTGCGGAGAGCCTTTACCACACCTTTGCCCACAATATGGTTAGGCAGACAGCCGAAGGGCTGTGTGCATACGATGTTGGGAACCCCGTCATGGATCAGTTCCACCATTTCGCCGGTCAGGAACCATCCTTCACCGGTCTGGTTGCCGATGGACACGATGGGCTCTGCAAATTCTACTAACTTGTAGATGGACTCCGGCGGCGTAAAGTGTTTACTTTTCCGGAAAGCCTTCACGGCACTGCCACGTACAACCTTTTCGATTGTCCAAATGCCCAATTTGCTGAGCATGGAGGCTTTCTTTCCGGTGCCGAAATGTTCTGCTTTGTAAATCTGGTTGTAGAAGCAGTAAAGCATAAAACCGATCAGATCAGGTACTACAGCTTCGGCACCTTCAGCTTCCAATAGTTCAACCAGATGATTGTTTCCGGCAGGGGAGAATTTAACTAAGATCTCACCTACTACACCAACCCGGGGCTTTTTGATATCCTTCACCGGAATCATATCAAAGTCTTCAATGATCTTTCTGCAGAGGGAAGGGAACTGCAGTACATTTATATGCTTTGCGGATATAAATTCCTGAGCTTCCTTCAGCCATTTTGCGTGGATGGCATTGACACTGCCGGGCACTTCTTCGTAAGGACGCATGCGGTAGACACAGCGCATGAAAATGTCACCGATCATGGCACCTAAAGCCGCCCGAAGCAGCAGATCTGCACTCAGCTTGAAGCCGGGGTTGGTTTCGATGCCGCCCATATTCAGGGAAATAACCGGAATGTGAGCCATGCCGGCTTTTTCCAGTGCACGACGGATAAAGCCGATGTAGTTGGTGGCACGACAGCCGCCACCTGTCTGGGTAATGATGATGGCGATTTTGTTTAAGTCATATTTGCCGGAAAGCAGTGCTTCCATAATCTGTCCCACTACTAAAAGAGAAGGATAACAGGCGTCATTATTTACATATTTCAGTCCCACATCCACAGAATGCTTGTTGTCGTTTTGCAGCACCTCAAAATGGTAACCGCAGGCATTGAAGGCAGGTTCTAAAATGTCAAAATGGATGGGCGACATCTGAGGGCAGAGGATGGTGTATTTTTTGCGCATTTCTTCCGTAAATTGTACCTTTGTGATGGCGCTTGACTGAATTTTGCGCTGTTTCGCTTTCTTTTCTTTTACCCGAAGGGCGGACAGCAGGGAGCGGATGCGGATGCGGGCTGCTCCTAAATTGTTGACTTCGTCGATTTTTAAACAGGTATATATCTTATCAGATCCTGTCAGGATATCACCTACCTGATCGGTGGTAACGGCATCCAGACCACAGCCGAAGGAATTCAATTGGATCAGGTCCAAATTATCCACGGTTTTTACATAGCTTGCGGCAGCATACAGTCTGGAATGGTACATCCATTGGTCGGAGACCATAAGCGGTCTTTCCGGTGCGGCCAGGTGGGAAATGGAATCTTCCGTCAGCACCGCAATATCATAAGAAGTAATCAACTCCGGAATACCGTGGTTGATCTCGGGATCTATATGGTAAGGGCGGCCTGCCAGTACAATGCCCCTTTTGCCGGTTTCTTTCAGGTAACGGAGGGTTTCTTCTCCTTTCAACTGCATGTCTTTGCGGGCAGATGCCTGTTCGGCCCATGCCTTCTGTACAGCCTGACGCACTTCATTTCCGGGAATCTCAGTGAATTCTTTCAACAGAGCATCCGTAATTGTATCCACATCCCGAAAGGACATGAAAGGATTGCGGAAAATGATCTGTCCACTGCTTATTTCTTCCATATTGTTCTTGATATTTTCAGAATATGAAGTCACGATAGGACAATTATAATGGTTGTTGGCATCTTCAAATTCGTTACGTTCGTAGAACAATGCCGGATAGAAGATGAATTTCACACCATTGTTGATGAGCCATTTTACGTGACCATGTACCAGCTTGGCCGGATAACATTCGGACTCGCTGGGAATGGATTCAATGCCCAGTTCGTAAATTTTCCGGTTGGAGTTGGGAGAGACTACCACCCGATATCCTAATTCCGTGAAGAAGGTATGCCAGAATGGATAGTTTTCATACATGTTTAGGACTCTGGGAATACCTACAACACCTCTTGTTGCACTTTCTTCTGCCAGGGATTCATAACCGAAAATACGATTCAGCTTATATTCAAAAAGGTTCGGTACATTGTTTGCATTCTTTTTGCCGCCGAGGCCCTTTTCGCATCGGTTGCCGGATATGTACTGTCTGCCATCGGAAAAACGGTTGATGGTCAGGCGGCAGTTATTGGTGCAGCCACGACATTTTGCCATGCTGGTCTTGTATTTGAAATTGCAGACGTCTTCATAGGAAAGCATGGTGGATGGCTTGCCCTCAAAACGATCTCTGGCGATCAGCGCAGCACCGAAAGCTCCCATAATGCCTGCGATATCCGGACGGATAGCTTCACAGCCGGCGATCTTTTCAAAGCTTCGAAGAACCGCATCGTTGTAGAAGGTACCGCCCTGAACCACTATCTGACGTCCCAGTTCAGAAGCATCTGACACCTTAATGACTTTAAAGAGTGCATTTTTAATAACGGAGTAAGCCAGTCCGGCAGAAATGTCTGCAACAGAGGCGCCTTCCTTCTGGGCCTGCTTTACTTTGGAATTCATGAATACAGTACAACGGGTACCCAGGTCGATAGGGTGTTTGGCAAAAAGTGCCTCTTTGGCAAAGTCCTGCACACTGTAGTTTAAGGATTTGGCAAAAGTTTCGATGAAGGAACCACAGCCGGAAGAGCAGGCTTCGTTTAGCTGTACACTGTCCACGGTATGCTTTTTGATCTTGATACATTTCATGTCCTGGCCGCCGATGTCCAGGATGCAGTCTACCTCAGGGTTGAAAAATTCTGCTGCATAATAATGAGCAACAGTCTCTACTTCTCCATCATCCAGCATAAATGCAGCCTTCATCAGTGCCTCTCCATAACCGGTGGAGCAGGAGCGGACAATTTTCACATCTGCAGGCAGATTTTCGTAGATTTCCTTGATGGATCGGATGGCGGTCTGCAGCGGACTGCCGTCGTTGTTACTGTAGAAGGAATAAAGCAGGGAGCCGTCCTCACCTACCAGTGCAATTTTGGTGGTGGTGGAACCGGCATCGATACCTAAATAGGCATTGCCCTTGTATGTGGACAAAGGTTTTTTTACTACCTGATGGGCCATATGACGCTTTACGAAAGCATCATATGCAGCTTCAGAATCAAAAAGCGGTTCCATACGTTCCACTTCGAATTCTAATTTAAAATCTGCAGTTAATTTTGCCAGGAGATCCTCTAATGAAATGACTGCTTCATTTTTGGCACTCATTGCAGAACCGATGGCTGCAAACAGGTGTGGATAAGCCGGGGAGATGACATGTTCAGGGTCCAGTTTCAGTGTCCGTATAAAGGCTGCTTTTAATTCAGATAAAAAGTGCAGAGGGCCGCCTAAAAATGCTACATGGCCACGGATTGGCTTACCGCAGGCAAGTCCGCTGATGGTTTGGTTTACCACTGCCTGAAAAATGGAAGCGGACAAATCCTCCTTGGTTGCACCGTCATTGATCAGGGGCTGGATGTCTGTTTTGGCAAAAACACCGCAACGTGCAGCGATGCTGTATAAAGAAGAATACTTTTTGGCATACTCATTTAATCCGCAGGCATCTGTCTGAAGCAAAGATGCCATCTGATCGATAAAAGAACCGGTACCGCCGGCACAAATACCGTTCATTCGTTGTTCTACGCTGCCATTCTCGAAATAAATGATCTTGGCATCCTCCCCGCCCAGTTCGATGGCAACGTCAGTTTCAGGTGCCATTTCTTTTAAGGAAACAGCAACAGCGATCACTTCCTGGGTAAAAGGAACTTGCAGGTGGTTTGCAAGGGCCAGCCCACCGGAACCGGTGATCATAGGGGACAGGGTCACATTGCCCAAAGCATCCTTGGCTCTGTTGAGTAAAGCGGCAAGAGTCTCTTTGATATTGGCAAAATGCCTTTCATAGTCTGAAAAAAGGATTGTTTGTACGTCGTCTAAAATTGCAATTTTGACTGTTGTGGAACCGATGTCGATACCCAGAGAGTATTGCGGTTTACAAGCAGCTTTATGATTCTCTATATTCATGTGTAAAACCTCCATGCACATCGCCATAAAAAGCATTAGGTGCTTAGCGAAAAAAGCATAACTGATATAGATTATGTATATAAATAAAAAACAATACATGAAATTATACGACTTTATATATTTAAAATCAAATCAAATAAAAAATCTTAGCTGTAAATTTACCGCAAAAAAAATATTAAATTATTATGAAAGTCATGAAAAAATTTTTGCTTTATTTACTTATGCGGTACAAAATGGTAAAATAATTGGGCAATACTAAATTATATTACGCTGGAGGCTTTATGAGTTGGTTTGAGAAAAAATTTGGAAAATATGCGATTTCGAATATTTCGTTGATGTTGATCCTTTGCTATGGGGTGGGATATGTGCTGCAGCTGGTCAGTCCGGCATTTTTGAATTTTCTGACACTGGATCCCTACGCAATCCTCCATGGACAGATTTGGCGATTGTTCACCTGGATATTGGTTCCGCCGGATTCTCTGGATATTTTCACATTATTAATGTTGTATTTTTACTATTCGGTGGGAACATCCCTGGAAAGATATTGGGGCACATACCAGTACAATGTTTATCTGCTGCGAGGCATGGTTTTAACAGTGCTGACAAGTTTTCTGGTTATGGGTGCAAGCTATCTTTTCTATGGTGAAATGCTGGCCACACCGGAGGTGGCAGAGGCTGTTTTTGCCATGTGCAGCTCCCTGTTCAGCACATATTATATCAATATGTCCATTCTGCTGGCGTTTGCTGCAACCTTTCCGGATGTACAGGTGCTGCTGATGTTCGTGATCCCGGTAAAAATGAAATGGCTGGGTGTTGTTTATGGTGTGATGTTGATACTCCAGCTTGTAAGTGGGACCGGTTTCCCTATGGGAGATTTGTTCTACAGATCTGCCATTGTGGTGTCATTGCTTAATTTTGCTATATTCTTCCTGATGAGCAAGAACAAGATCCACATGACACCAAAGCAGATGAAGCGCAGACAGCAGTTCAAACAGGAAGTAAAGCGCAATACTCGCATTACCCAGCATAAATGTGCCATCTGCGGACGCACAGATGAGGATGATGAGACATTAGAGTTTAGATTCTGCTCTAAATGTGAGGGGAATTATGAATATTGCCAGTATCATCTGTTTACCCATGAACATGTGAAAAAATAGTGTAACGGTTGGATTGGAAAATATTACTATATTTATGAAGGGGAAAGTGTAGGATACATGAATAAAGAACTTTTATTTGCCAAAACTCTGGAAAGAGTAAAGGAAATTGCCAAGGATCAGGGAAATTGTATCAGCGAAGAGCAGGTGCAGAAGGAGTTTGAGGTGCTGGGGCTGAACAATGATCAGCTGCAGATGGTCTATGATTATCTGATAAAGCACAAGATCGGTATCGGCCAGCCAGTGAACATAGACGATTATCTTTCGGATGAGGAAAAGGATTATCTGCAGACCTATTTAGATGAGATTGCCGGTCTGCCCCAGGTAAGCGAAGGAGAGAAGGAAGCTATTACCCTTTCTGCCATGGCGGGAGATCCGGATGCACAGGGGAGACTTACGGAAATCTATCTGCCGGATGTGATTGAGATTGCGAAGCTCTACACAGGACAAGGTGTGCTGTTGGAGGACTTGATCGGAGAAGGCAATGTAGCAGTGGCCATCGGTGTGACTATGCTGGGATGTTTGGAAAATGCATCTGAAGCGCAGGGGATGCTGGGCAAGATGATCATGGATGCTATGGAGAATTATATTGAAGAAACTGCATCTAATGAGAAAGCCGACCAGAAGATCGTGGACAAGGTCAATAAGGTGTTGGATGTAGCGAAGGAATTGTCCGATGAACTGAAGCGCAAGGTGACGGTAGAAGAATTGATGCAGGAAACCGGCATGTCCCGAAGCAAGATCATGGAAGCCATCCGTTTCAGCGGAAATAATATAGAGTACATTGAGGTGGAAGAGTAACATATGATGAAGCAGGTTTATGAAGATTATAAATATGTCATGATGGACACTAGCTATTTGTATATCGGTTCGAAGTACAGTTACGGGGAGCTGATGGAGCTGGATACGGTGCCTTTTAAATTCATGACAGTGATTGAACGGTATATTTTGCCGGATATGGGATCAGATACTTCGGTAGAAGGACACTTGTATTATATGAAGGCTGAAGATTTTACTTGTAGGACATTGCTGCAGCTGAAAGCAAAGGTCAAGATCAATCGCCTGACCGTCAAAAAGAGTCTGTTCGGTAAACAGGAAAGAGTTTATAAGACAGAAGTGTTGCCGCTGCAGGATTTTGTGAAGATGACGCCGGATGAAAAGGAACGGGAAGGCATTTTCATTCAGGAGTTGATAATCAGCAAGATGGGACTGATGACATTTATTGTGTAAATAGACAGACAGGAACGTTTAAGGAGATGACGAACATGAGAATAGAAGACTTAGCAGCATATCAGGTGCTGGAAAAAAGAGAGATTGCAGATTTAAATTCAACCGGCTTCTTGCTGAAGCATAAAAAATCAGGCGCAAGAATTGCCCTGATTTCCAATGATGACGAGAACAAAGTATTTTACATCGGTTTCAGGACCACTCCTGCAGATTCCACCGGTGTTGCCCATATTCTTGAGCATTCTGTGCTTTGTGGTTCACGGGAATTTCCTATCAAGGATCCTTTTGTGGAGTTGGTAAAGGGGTCACTGAACACATTTTTGAATGCTATGACTTATCCGGACAAGACTGTATATCCGGTGGCAAGCTGCAACGACAAGGATTTTCAGAATCTGATGCATGTTTATCTGGATGCGGTATTTTATCCAAATATCTATAAAAATGAAAAGATCTTCCGTCAGGAAGGCTGGCATTATGAAATGGAGAATCTGGATGATGAACTGAAGATCAATGGTGTTGTTTACAATGAAATGAAGGGAGCATTTTCTTCCGCAGATGATGTGATGATGCGTGAGATGATGAACTCTCTGTATCCGGACACTACTTACGGTTTTGAATCCGGCGGGGATCCGGATTGTATTCCGGACCTGACCTATGAAGACTTTATGAATTTCCACAGTAGATATTATCATCCCTCCAATTCCTATATTTACCTGTATGGTAATATGGACATGGCAGAAAAGTTACAGTTTATCGACGAAAAGTATCTTTCCAATTTTGAGGCGATTCAGGTGGACAGCCGGATTCAGACACAGCAGCCGTTTGAAGCAGTTAACCGTGTGGTAAAGGAGTACCCCATCAGCGACAATGAAAAGGAAGAAGAGACGGCATACTTGAGTTTGAATATGGCAGTGGGCGATAGTCTGGACAAGGAGTTGTATGTGGGCTTCCAGATCGTTGATTACGCCCTGTGTACCGCACCGGGTGCACCGCTAAAGCAGGCGCTTCTGGACAAAAATATCGGCAGGGATGTATACAGTACTTATGACAATGGCATCAAGCAGCCATCCTTTAGTATTGTAGCGAAGGATACTAGCATGGATAAAGAAGAAGCCTTCTTAACAACGATCCAGGATGTTCTGACCGATATCTGCCAAAATGGTTTTGACCACAAGGCACTGCTGGCAGGTATTAATTATTATGAATTCAAATACAGAGAAGCAGACTTTGGCTCTGCACCCAAGGGGTTGATGTATGGTCTGCAGATTTTGGACAGTTGGCTGTATGATGATACCAAGCCTTTTGTGCATATTGAGGCAAATGAGACTTTTAAGAAGCTCCGTGAAAAGGTGGAAGAAGGATATTTTGAGGAACTGGTAAGAAGATATCTGCTTGGAAATACCCATAAGTCCATCGTTATTCTAAAGCCTAAGAAAGGTCTGACAGAAGAAAGAGACAACGCATTAAAAGTAAAGCTGGCAGAAAAAAGAGCTTCCATGACGGCAGAAGAACTGGAAAAAATCGTGACAGATACGAAAGAACTGCAGGCATATCAGGAGTCTGAAGACAGCAAAGAAGATCTGGAGAAGATTCCGCTTCTGTCAAGAGAAGACATTGGCAGAGATGCCCGGAAACTTATTTATGAGGAAAGAAGGTTCGGAGATATTCCGGTGCTCTATCATCCGATTTTTACCAACGGTATCGGATATTTGCGCATGATATTTAAGGTACAGGATATCCCACAGGAGCTGTTCCAGTATGTTGGTATCCTGAAAGGTGTGTTGGGACTGCTGAATACAAAGAATTATCAATATGGAGATCTTTTCAATGAGGTCAATATCATGACTGGTGGTATGTCAGTTGTGAACAATGCCTATGCTAACGTAGACGATTTGAATCAGTATCAGCTGACTATGGAAGTAAAGACTAAGGTGCTTTATCAGAATATTGGCAAGGCAACCCGACTGATGCAGGAAATTCTGATGACATCCGACTTTGCAGATACCAAGCGACTGAGTGAGATTATTGCAGAGGGCAAGTCCAGAATGCAGGGACAGATGATATCAGCAGGGCATAATGTGGCAGTAAACAGAGCGTTGTCCTACGGAAGTGCGTCGGGAGAAGTCAGCGAACTCATTTCCGGCATTCCGTTCTATCGCTTCAGCACAGAGTTGATCGAGAATTTTGAAGGGAAGAAGGAGGAGTTGGTAACTGCACTGCAGACATTGGCAAAGATGATCTTCCGCAAAGAAAATCTGATGGTAGATTTTATCGGAACCGAGGAAGGTCTTGGGAAGGTGGAAACTGCGACAGCAGACTTTGCTGCCGGCTTATATGATTGTCCTGTAGAAAAAGGAACTTTAAATCTGGAAATCAGCAGGAAAAATGAGGCATTCATGACCTCGGGTCAGGTACAGTATGTGTGTCGTGCCGGCAATTTCCGCAGAGCCGGGCTGCCGTATACAGGTGCTCTGCGTATGTTGAAAGTTATGATGGGCTATGATTATCTGTGGAACAATATCCGAGTGAAGGGTGGTGCTTACGGTTGTATGTGCAATTTCGGCAAGTCCGGTGAAAGTTATTTTGTATCTTACAGAGATCCGAATCTGACGAAAACCATCGATGTCTATGAGAAGGCAGCAGATACCATCGCAGCATTTGATGCGGATGAAAGAACCTTGACCCAATACCTGATCGGTGCCATCAGTGATCTGGACAACCCCATGAATCCTTCGGCAGCAGGTTTGTTCTCATTGAGTGCATATATGACCGGGTTGACCCAGGAAATGCTGCAGAAAGAAAGAGACGAGCTGATTGCGGCTACTGCAGAGGATATCAGAGGATTGGCAGAGTATATCCGCGCATTTATGAGTGAAGACTTCCTTTGCGTTGTAGGAAATGCAGAGAAGATCAAGGAAGTGAAGGAGATTTTCGGGAAGGTAGAGAATTTGGTATAGTAAACACGTAATTACGAAGGGAGGAGCAGTATGAGAAGCAAGAAATTAACTGTGTGGTTGATGGCGTTGTCAATGATGCTTGTATTGTCCGGTTGTGGAAGCAATATGGCCAAAAGTGATATGGCTATGACAGAATCCATGAGTGCGCAAAGTGCACCTCAGATTGAGGCCGGTGCAGAAATCTTCTATGACAATGTCATGTATGAGGAAAAAGCCAACGAAGAACCTGCAGTGGAAGCGGAGAAGGTGAATGAATCTGCGGCTGCAATGCAGGAGAGGAAACTGATCAAGACAGTGGACATGAATGTGGAGACCAAAGAGTTCGATGCTGCCATGGCAGCTGTGGAGGAAAAGGTTACTGAACTGGGCGGTTATATTGAGAATATGGAGACCTACAACGGCAGCAGTTATTCCGGCTACCGCTCCTCACGGAATGTGAACATGACCGTTCGCATTCCAAGACAGCATCTGGAGACATTTTTAGATACTGTGGCAGGTATCAGTAATGTAGTCAGACGCAGTGAAAGTGTGGAGGATGTAACCCTTACATATGTGGATTTGGAAAGCCATAAAAAAGTGCTTCAGGCAGAGCAGGAAACCCTTATCGAACTAATGAAGAAAGCGGAAGCTATCGAGGATATCATCACCATTGAAAGCAGACTTTCTGAGGTCAGATACCAGATTGAGAGCATGGAATCTCAACTGCGGACTTTCGACAACAAGGTAAATTATAGTACGGTGTACCTTTATGTGGAAGAAGTGAAGGAACTGACTCCTATCGTAGAAGAAACTGTGTTGGAGCGTATCGGAAACGGCTTTATAGACAGTGTAGAGGAAATCCGTGATGGTTTGACTGAGTTTGCAGTCTGGTTCGTAGTGAATATCCCCTATTTCATCCTGTGGATCCTTGTGCTTATCGTAGTGATCCTGGTTTGCAAGGTATTTATAAAGGTGCTGCAGGGGAGGAATGACCGGTGGAAAGATAAGGAGATCAGCCGGGGAAAGCGTGAAGAGGAAGAAAAAAACAGGAAATAATCCCCAGTTAAATTTCCGCATACTCACAGGGGAAAATGCTCAACCTAATGTCAGACATACTTTAGTATGTGACAGATGAAGAAAGCGAGGAGTATGCGGATGAAAGAAAAAGAACCCTGGGACAGATTTTGGGGAAGCGGGCGGATTGATGATTATCTGCTTTATGCGGGAAGTGCGGAGACGCCGGATATTGGTGTGCCGGAGATGGTAGCCATGAACAATGCAGCAGAAATGTCCGGTATCGGCGGAGTAGATACCTTCGGAATCAATCTCCTGCCTGCCATTGCACTGCAGCAGGAGATGAATGCAGATGCAGCTGTGCGGGATGAAGAGGATTTCCCAAGATAGTGGAATAAACGATAGATATTTGCCGAAACGGTGAGTAGCTATCGTTTTTTAGTGTTTTTTGACAAAAGCCTTAGGGTATGTTAAACTATAAAAAATAAAACTAATGGATATAAAGAAGAGGAACAACATGAACGAAAATTCATCCTATAAAGCTGGTTTTGCGACCTTGATCGGACGACCAAATGTGGGCAAGTCAACATTAATGAATAAATTGATCGGACAGAAGATTGCTATCACCAGCAATAAACCCCAGACTACCAGAAATCGTATTCAGACGGTGTATACTTCTGAAGAGGGACAAATTGTATTTCTGGATACTCCGGGAATTCACAAGGCAAAGAATAAGCTGGGCAATTATATGGTGGGTATAGCGGAACGCACATTGTCAGAGGTAGATGTAATCCTCTGGTTAGTGGAACCCACCAACTACATCGGTGCCGGTGAACAGCACATACTCTCGCAGTTGAAAAAGACGAAGACACCGGTGATTCTGGTCATCAACAAAGTGGATAAGGTGAAGAAGGAAGAGATTTTAGAGTATATTGATACTTATCGCAAAGAGTTGGAGTTTGCGGAGATCGTACCGGTTTCGGCATTGAAGGGTGATAATTGTGAGACATTGATCAAATGCATCATGAAGTATCTGCCTTATGGACCAGCATTTTATGATGAGGATACGATTACTGATCAGCCTATGCGGCAGATTGTAGCTGAGTTGATTCGGGAAAAAGCACTGAGATGTCTGGACGAGGAGATTCCTCATGGTGTGGCAGTCAGTATTGACAGTATGAAGTATCGTAAGAATATCTGTGATATTGATGCTACCATTGTATGTGAGAGGGATTCTCACAAGGGCATCATTATTGGTCGGGGCGGCAGTATGCTAAAGAAAATTGGATCTACAGCCAGACCGGATATTGAGGATTTGTTGGAGATGCAGGTAAATCTTCAGCTTTGGGTGAAGGTCAAGAAAGACTGGAGAGACAGTGATTTCCTTTTGAAGAACTTCGGGTATAATCCACAGGATATAAAATAATGCAGGATTTTATTTATGTAACGGGAATTATTTTGAAGCAGACGCCTGTGGGGGAGTATGACAGACTTATCTGCCTTCTGACCACGGATCGTGGAAAAATATCAGCTTTTGTAAAGGGATGCCGGCGCAGCGGCAACAGACTTGCTGGTGCTGCCAATCCCTTTTCTTTTGGTGTATTCAAATTGTATGAAGGGAAAAATTCTTATACCGTTGCAGAAGCGGACATTAAGAATTATTTTGAAGAGCTTCGCAAGGATTATATGGCGGCTTATTACGGCATGTATTTTGCGGAGATTGCAGATTACTATACCCGGGAGAACAATGATGAGCGGGAGATGATGAAATTACTGTACCAGTCCCTGCGGGCATTGTGTGTGGAGTCCATTCCCAATCCACTTGTCAGGTGTATTTTTGAAATCAAGAGCATTGTAGTAAATGGGGAGTTTCCGGGAGTCCCTGTGGACTGGGTGCTGGATGAGTCTACAGCTTATGCTGTGAATTTTATCCTGGAAAGTCCTATAGAAAAACTTTTTACATTTGCAGTCAGTGAGACTGTGCTGACAGAGCTGGAGCAGTTGGCTCATTATTATTGCAGCAAGGTCTTCGACCGGCAGTTCAAGAGTCTGGAAGTGTTGGAGGGAATTTGAATGAAAATATAAAAACTTCATATTGAAAAAACCTCCACTCTCATATATAATAGATAAATCATGGGTTAGTATGTTTTTTGAAAGGATTAAAATGAGAAGATACGCTAAATTAATGACAACAATTTTAATACTTACGTTATTCATGATCTTAGGTCTTACCGGATGTGGTGAGAAGGAAGTGATTCCTGTGACTGAGCCTACGGTGGAGATTACGGCGGATGGAGAGATGATCGCATATCTGGTGGAAGATTTCGACAAGGAATATTATGACCTTTCGGAATTGGATGCTATGGTAAGAGAAGAGGTTGCCGAGTATGTAAAAGAGCAGGCACTGGTAACTGAGACCGGCAAGGAAGGTCTTACAGTGGAATCTGTGTCCATGGCCGCAGACGGCAGCAAAAAGGCAGTCGTAGCATTGAAATTTGCAAATAGCGAGATCTATGGGGAGTATTTTGATGTGGAAGCTTTCTATGGTACAGTGGCAGAAGCAGAGGCAGCTGGTTATGGTCTCAGTGCAGCACTTATTAGTGTGAAAGACGGCGAGATTTTCACAGATGAACAGGCAAAAAAACACAGCAAGAAGAAGATTCTTGTAATCCAGGAGGCTGTCATCGTAAGATGCCCGAAAGAAGTTCTTTATGTGGGAACGAATGCAAGTCTTACTGAGGAAGGATTTGTAGATTGTACCCAGGGCGAAGGTTTGAATTTGATAATTATGAAATAACATAAACGCCGGAAAACGGCAGAAAGAGGACATTATGGAAAAAACAATGGAAAAAATCGTAGCATTGGCGAAGGCGAGAGGATTTGTATATCCCGGTTCTGAAATCTATGGTGGTTTGGCGAATACATGGGACTATGGTAACCTGGGTGTAGAACTGAAGAACAATGTGAAAAAAGCATGGTGGCAGAAGTTTGTACAGGAAAATCCTTACAACGTAGGTGTAGACTGTGCCATCCTTATGAACCCTCAGACATGGGTAGCCAGCGGACATCTTGGTGGTTTCTCAGACCCTTTGATGGACTGTAAGGAATGTCATGAACGTTTCCGTGCAGATAAGCTGATCGAAGATTATTGTGAAGAAAACGGCATCACTTTAGAGGAAAGTGTTGACGCATGGAGTCAGGAGCAGATGAAGGCCTTTGTGGAAGAAAAGAATATTCCATGTCCTACCTGCGGCAAACATAATTTTACAGACATCCGTCAGTTCAACTTGATGTTCAAAACATTTCAGGGTGTAACAGAAGATGCTAAGAATACTGTATACTTAAGACCTGAAACAGCGCAGGGTATTTTTGTTAACTTCAAGAACGTACAGAGAACTTCCCGTAAGAAGGTTCCTTTCGGTATCGCACAGATCGGTAAGTCTTTCCGTAACGAGATCACTCCCGGCAACTTTACTTTCCGTACCAGAGAGTTTGAACAGATGGAATTGGAATTCTTCTGCGAACCGGGTACAGATCTTGAATGGTTCCAGTACTGGAGAAGCTTCTGCCATAACTGGCTGCTTTCTCTTGGTATGAAAGATGAAGAATTGCGTCTGCGTGACCACAGCCCTGAAGAACTCAGCTTCTACAGCAAGGCTACTACCGATTTCGAATTCTTATTCCCATTCGGTTGGGGTGAGCTTTGGGGTATCGCTGACAGAACTGATTATGACCTGACACAGCATCAGAATGTTTCCGGCGAGGATATGTCATATTTTGATGATGAGAAGAAACAGAAGTATGTTCCTTATGTAGTAGAGCCTTCATTGGGAGCTGACCGTGTGGTTCTGGCATTCCTTTGTGCTGCTTATGATGAAGAAGAGCTGGAAGGCGGCGATATGCGTACCGTGCTTCGTTTCCATCCTGCACTGGCACCTGTTAAGATCGGTGTGCTTCCTTTAAGTAAGAAGTTGAATGAAGGTGCTGAAAAGGTCTATGCACAGCTCTGCAAGAAATATAATTGTGAATTTGATGACAGAGGCAATATCGGTAAGAGATATCGTCGTCAGGACGAAATCGGTACTCCTTTCTGTGTAACTTATGACTTTGAATCTGAGAATGATGGTTGTGTAACTGTTCGTTTCCGTGATTCTATGGAACAGGAAAGAGTGGCAATTGCTGATCTGGATGCTTATTTCGCTGACAAGTTTGTATTTTAGTTCAGCCATGCAAAAAATTAGTGTAAGACACTCGTGTGAGTGTCTTGCACTCTTATATTAGGAGGAAAAACCATGAAAGCATATGGTGTAAACGAATTGCGTAGAATGTACCTTGAGTTCTTTGAAAGCAAAGAACATCTGAGAATGAACAGTTTCTCACTGGTACCTCATAATGATAATTCTTTGTTGATTATTAACTCCGGTATGGCTCCTTTGAAGCCTTACTTCACCGGACAGGAAATTCCCCCTCGTCGCAGAGTGACTACATGCCAGAAGTGTGTAAGAACCGGTGATATTGAAAATGTAGGTAAAACAGCAAGACATCTTACTTTCTTTGAAATGCTGGGTAACTTCTCTTTTGGAGATTATTTTAAGCACGAAGCGATTGCCTGGAGCTGGGAGTTTTTAACGCAGGTGATCGGTATGGAGCCGGAACGTCTGTATCCATCTATCTATTGCGAAGATGATGAAGCTTTTGATATTTGGGTAAATGAAATTGGTGTGGCACCGGAAAAGATTACCCGTTTCTACCGGGATGAGAATGGTAAGTGTGACAACTTCTGGGAACACGGTGCAGGTCCCTGCGGTCCTTGTTCAGAAATTTATTATGACAGAGGCGAGAAGTACGGGTGCGGTAATCCAGATTGTAAGGTGGGCTGTGAATGTGATCGTTTCATGGAAGTATGGAACAATGTATTTACCCAGTTCGAAAGCGATGGTGCAGGTAATTATACAGAGCTTGTTCAGAAGAACATCGATACCGGTATGGGTCTGGAACGTCTGGCAGCAGTGGTGCAGGATGTAACCAGTGTATTTGATATTGATACCATGAAGGCAATACGTGACCGTATCTGCGAGATTGCAGGCGTAACCTATCAGACTGATGAAGCAAAGGATGTTTCTATTCGTCTGATTACAGATCATATCCGTTCTTCAACCTTTATGATCAGTGATGGCATCATGCCTTCCAATGAAGGTCGTGGTTATGTGCTCAGAAGATTGATCCGTCGTGCTGCAAGACATGGCAGATTACTGGGCATTGACGGCAAGTTCCTTGCAAACTTGTCTCAGACAGTTATCGCAGAATGCAAGGACGGTTACCCGGAACTGGAAGATAAGAAGGCATTTATCCTGAATGTTCTCACTCAGGAAGAGGATAAATTTGACAAGACTATCGATCAGGGCTTATCCATTTTGGGTGAAATGGAAGAAGCTATGGCAGCGAAGGGAGTTACTGAGCTGTCCGGCGAAGATGCATTTAAGCTGTACGATACTTACGGATTCCCTACAGATCTGACAGAAGAGATTCTTGCAGAAAAAGGATTTACCATTGATCATGCCGGTTTTGCAGTATGTATGCAGGAACAGAAGGAAAAGGCTCGTAAGGCAAGAAAAGTAACCAACTATATGGGTGCTGATGTTACTGTATACGAGTCTATTGATCCAAGTATTACAACTGAATTTGTAGGTTATGACAGACTGGTACACGATTCCAAAGTGACTGTGTTGACAACGGAAACAGAGTTAGTGGAAGCTCTGACTGATGGACAAGTTGGTACTGTGATCGTGGAGGAAACTTGCTTTTATGCTACCATGGGTGGCCAGTGTGGTGATATCGGTGTGATTGAGACAGCAGACGGCAGCTTCGAAGTGAAAGATACTGTGAAGCTTTTGGGCGGCAAGGTTGGACATATTGGTGTCGTTACTAAGGGTATGATTAAAGTCGGTGACGTGGCTACTTTGAAAGTGGATGTGTCCAGAAGAACAGATACCTGCAAGAACCATTCAGCAACTCACCTGCTCCAGAAAGCACTCCGTGAAGTACTGGGCACACATGTGGAACAGGCTGGTTCCTATGTGGATGGCGAAAGACTTCGTTTTGACTTCTCTCACTTTGCTGCAATGACTGCAGAAGAATTGAAGAAAGTGGAAGAAATCGTTAACAGCAAGATTGAAGAGAATATGAGCGTTGTTACCAAAGTGATGACCATCGAAGAAGCGAAGAAGACCGGTGCTATGGCACTGTTCGGAGAGAAGTATGGTGAAACTGTTCGTGTGGTACAGATGGGGGATTTCTCTACTGAACTTTGCGGCGGTACTCATGTGTCAAATACCGGTGTGATCAATGCGTTTAAGATTCTTTCCGAAAATGGTGTTGCTGCCGGTGTCAGAAGAATCGAAGCACTGACAGGTAAGGGTGTATTTAACTATTACAAGGATATGGAAGCGCGTGTGGAAGCAGCTGCTAAGGCACTGAAGACAACACCTGCAAACCTTGTGGAACGCTGCGAACATGTGATGGCTGAGATGAAGGCTCTTGCATCAGAGAACGAGTCCTTAAAGAGCAAGGCTGCTAAGGATGCACTTGGTGATGTAATGAATCAGGTGGTAGAAGTGAAGGGTGTGAAGCTTTTGGCTGCAAGTGTAGATGGCGTAGATATGAACGGACTTCGAGATCTGGGAGACCAGTTGAAGGAAAAACTTGGCGAAGGTGTTGTGGTTCTGCTCTCTAATATGGACGGCAAGGTAAATATCATTGCTATGGCTACAGATGCTGCTTTGAAGGCAGGTGCTCATGCAGGCAATTTGATCAAAGGCATCGCTGCATTGGTTGGCGGCGGTGGCGGCGGTCGTCCTAACATGGCACAGGCTGGCGGCAAGAATCCGGCTGGCATATCGGCTGCAATTGCAGAAGCTGCTAAGGTGCTGGAAGGACAGATAAAGTAATTACTGCAATATTACACTAATTTTCCAAAAAAATAGTTGACGAGAGAAAAAAATGTGATATAATATCAGATGTGTATCAGGCGGTAAGCTTGAAAACATATAATAACCCATATCAGTCGAGATACGAGAAAGGGACTGAAGGGAGGTCGGGTGTAAATGTCAAACGTAATCGTAAAAGAAAACGAAACTTTAGATAGTGCTTTACGTCGTTTTAAGAGAAGTTGCGCAAAAGCTGGTATTCAGCAGGAAATTCGTAAGAGAGAACATTACGAAAAGCCAAGCGTAAGACGTAAGAAAAAATCTGAAGCAGCTAGAAAACGTAAATATAACTAATTTTTCGAATTTAGTGAATGTGCGAAAAGCTCTTGGTCCATGGACTGAGAGCTTTCTTACGTTGTATGAATAAATTTGTCTTCATCTCCATATTTATAGTCATAAGGATATGAATTGGGGGAATATTATGTTCAAGAGATTGCAGAGAGTGATTGGTCTCCTTCTCATGACCATATTGCTGTGTACAGAATGGGGCAGCATGTATGCATTTGCAGAAGAAACGGTGCAGGTATCGGCACCGGCAGCTATTTTGCTGGAAGCATCCACCGGTCAGGTGATTTATGAAAAGAATGCTGATGAGAGGAGAAGTCCGGCCAGTATTACTAAGATAATGACCATGCTTCTTACAATGGAAGCGTTGGCAGAGGGGGAGATTTCTTTGGAAGACGAGATTGTGACCAGTGAGTATGCAAGTTCTATGGGCGGCAGTCAGGTATATTTGGCAGCTGGGGAAATACAGACATTGGATACGTTGTTGAAGTGTATTGCAGTAGCATCCGGTAATGATGCATCGGTGGCAGTTGCAGAGCATATTTCCGGAACAGAAGAAGCGTTTGTTGCACTGATGAATAAGAGAGCTGAACAGCTCGGTATGCAGAATACCCATTTTATGGATTGTTGTGGTTTGAGTGATTCGGATGAGCATTATACATCTGCCCGGGATGTGGCAGTTATGAGCCGGGAATTGATTAATCATTTTCCGGAAATACATAAATATACTATGATCTGGATGGAGGATATTACCCATGTTACAAGGCAGGGCAGTTCAATTTTTACCTTGTCCAGTACCAATAAACTCCTGAAGTGGTATCCCTATACAACGGGCCTTAAAACGGGTTCTACTTCCAAAGCAAAGTACTGTATTTCAGCCACCGCATCAAAGGATGATTTAAATATGATCGCAGTAGTCATGGGGGCAGAGGATCCCAAAAAGCGATTTCAGGACGCCCAGACATTGCTGGCTTATGGGTTTGGTGTCAGTGATATTTATATAGATGAGAATAAGGATGTGCTGCCTCCGTATGATGTAGAAGGCGGTATTTCAGATACAGTACAATTGGTATATGAGAAGGAGTTCCGATATCTGGATGTGACCGGGAAAAGACTGGAGAATGTGGAGAAGTCAATTCATATAGAGGAACCCCTGCAGGCACCGCTTTCAGAAGGTCAGATTGTGGGAATGGCTGTCTATACCCTGGATGGCCGGGAGATTGGCTCTGTGGATATTCTATGTGCAGAAGACGTAGAGGAAGCGAAGTATCCGGATTATCTTTTCAAAGCTTTTCAGCATTTTCTTTTAGGAGAAAGTGTGATACAATAAGCAATAGTGGTTTAGGACCCTTCGGAGGAATAAAATGGTCTGGAATGTGATATTGACCTGTATAGTTGCCATTGCTTTGATTCTGTTATGGTTCTGTATTTATGACAGCAATCGATTTGTGGTGGTACACTATCAGATAAAGAACAATAAAATTAAAAAAAGATTCAGGGCAGTGGTTTTGGCTGATCTGCATAATAGACAGTACGGTAAGGATAACAGGCTGTTGCTGGCTGAAATTGAGCAATGTAGGCCGGATGGTATTTGGATCGCCGGGGATATTCCTACGGCGGTACCGGGAAAGAAACTGGATACAGCAATACGCTTTATAGAAGAACTTGCGGCGAGATATCCGATTTTTTATGGAAACGGGAATCATGAGCAGAGAATGAAGTTATATCCGGAAAAGTATGGGGATATGGCATTGAAGTATGCGGAAGGGCTTGAACAAGCAGGTGTGACTCCGTTGGTGAATGCCAGAAGAAGAATTGCGGAATCCAATATTACCGTCTGTGGTGTGGAAATCGGAAGAGAATATTATAAAAGATTTAAGACGCCGGATATGGATGCGGAATATCTGAATGAATTGCTGGGAAAAGCAGGACAGGAGGACTTTATTGTTCTTCTAGCTCATAATCCGGATTATTTTAAGACTTATGCAGAGTGGGGAGCTGATCTGGTGCTTTCTGGGCATGTGCATGGGGGGATGGTTAGAATTCCGGGATGGAAAGGTATCGTATCTCCACGTGTAAGGTTGTTTCCCAAGTATGACGGCGGTATATTTACAACAGGAAACAGTACCATGATCTTGAGCAGAGGGCTGGGGATGCACACCATACCCATCAGGCTGTTCAATCCGGCAGAGATTGTGGTAGTGGATCTGGAAGGAGAAATGTGATGGCAATACAGGTTAAGCTGGAAGCATTTGAGGGGCCTTTGGACCTGCTTCTGCATTTGATCGATAAAAATAAAATAGATATATATGATATACCAATTGTGGAAATCACGGAACAATATCTGGATTATATCAGACAGATGGAAACGGAAGATATGAACGTCATGAGTGAATTTTTGCTGATGGCGGCAACGCTTCTGGATATTAAGTGTCAGATGCTTCTTCCGAAGGAAATAGATGAGAATGGTGAGGAGGAGGACCCTAGGGCAGAATTGGTGCAGAAATTGTTGGAGTACAAGATGTATAAATATATGTCTTTTGAGCTTAGGGATAAGCATTCTAATGCCCAGAAATTCTTTTACAGGGATCAAAATCTTCCGGAAGAGGTGGTCGGATACAGACCGCCCCTGAATTATGAAGAATTGTTGGGAGACATGACCTTGAACAAGCTTCATGATGTTTTTAAATCTGTGGTAAGAAAGCAGGAAGACAAGATAGACCCTATTCGAAGCACTTATGGAAATATCGAAAAGGATGAAGTCGATATGGACGAAAGGATGCTTTATGTGGAAAATTATTTAAAATGTCACAAGCATTTTAGTTTTAGGGAATTGTTGGAAAGACAGACGGGCAAGCTGAATGTGATTGTTACATTTTTAGTGATGTTGGAATTGATGAAGGTAGGCAAGATCACAATATATCAGGAAGAGATTTTTGATGATATTATCATCGAATCTCAAGTATTTGAGGGAGAATACAAGTGATGGAATGGACGAAAGCAAAGGCAGTCATTGAATCTGTACTGTTTGCCATGGGTGAGACTGTGGAAATCAGTAAATTAGCAGAACTGATTGAGGAAGACGTAAGGACTACAAAGAAAATATTGGCAGAGATGGCAGAAGAGTATGTGGCAGAGGACAGAGGAATCGAGCTGGCACAGTTTGAAACTTCCGTGCAGCTTTGCACCAAGGCGGAATATTATGAATATTTGATCAAGCTTGCCAAATCTCCGAGAAAGATGGTGTTGTCTGATGCAGTGCTGGAGACCTTGTCCATCGTTGCATATAAGCAGCCGGTTACCCGTCTGGAGATTGAAAAGGTCAGAGGAGTGAGCTGTGATTTTGCCATAAATAAATTGCTGGAATATGATCTGATCACGGAGCTGGGACGTCTGGATGCACCGGGCCGACCGATTCTGTTCGGGACCACAGAACAGTTCCTGCGCAGCTTTGGAGTGAAGAGTCTGGAAGAGCTTCCGGAAATGAGTACTGTGCAGTTGGAAGAATTTAAGGCACAGGCGGAGGCGGAAGTGCAGCAGCTGAAGCTGGATATATAGTATGCAGGCTGCGGCAGTGCCTCGTGCTGTAGATGCAGGGCTGTAGCTGAGAATTCACTGATGTGGGGAGCTGGAGTCGCTGGTAGTGGTTTTAGGCATCAGAACCTTTCGGATAAGTGTGATGCCTAAAGCCGATGAAAAAATTTGGGAAACATGCGATTTGGGTTTACATAAATTTGTTATTTTCTATAGAGAGACACAGGCCTTAAAGAAGCATTTTTATGCAAGTTGTCCCGGTGTTTTAGGCATGGGAAGATGAGAAGGCATTACCATGCCTAAAGTAGTATAAACATCAGGAATGAAATTTTCCGGTGTGAATATATATGTAAAAAAGTCCGGAATAAATCATGAAGAAAATAAAAAGTAAATTAGTATGGGCATTTTTACTGATGATATGGGCATTTCTGGTGGTGATCGGGCATGCAGATGCGGAAGAAATGGACGAAACGCAGTTGTACGCGCAGGCGGCAGTTCTGATGGATGCAGATTCAGGAAGGGTGCTGTACGGCAAAAATGAAGATGAGGTGCTTGCCATGGCCAGCACCACCAAGATCATGACCTGTATCATTGCATTAGAAAATGCACAACCGGAGGAAATGGTGGATATCTCTTCCTATGCAGCCGGTATGCCGGCGGTGAAGCTTGGTGTACGAAAAGGAGAGCAGTATCAGCTGCAGGACCTGCTGTATTCACTGATGTTAGAGTCCCACAATGATGTGGCAGTTGCCATTGCGGAGCATGTGGGAAAACAGCTTATTTTGGATGAACCGAAAAAGTGGAGTGTATCCGAAGAAATGTTGAGCAAATGTGCAGCAGATTATACTGCCGAAGAAAGTAAACAGGCTGTTGCCGCCTTTGCGGAGCTGATGAATCAAAAGGCAAAAGAGTTGGGCTGCGAAAATACCTGGTTCATCACCCCCAATGGTCTGGATGCGGAGGAAGCGGTGCAGACAGAGGGCGGAGAGACTCAGGAGAAGTTTCATTCCACAACAGCGAAGGAGTTGGCCTTGATCATGTCTTACTGTGTGCTGGATTCCCCGAAATCGGATGTATTTTTAGAAATTACACAGACACCTACCCATACATTTTCCAGTGAAAACGGCAGGTCCTTTGCCTGCTATAATCACAATGCGTTTTTAAATATGATGCCGGATACCATCAGTGGTAAGACCGGTTTTACCAACCGTGCCGGATATTGTTATGTGGGAGCACTGGAAAACGACGGCAGGACATTTATTGTAGCACTGCTTGCCTGTGGCTGGCCTAACAATAAGAACTATAAATGGTCAGATACTCGGAAACTGATGGAATATGGTATGGATAATTATTATTACAGAAGTTTTTTGGATGAAGGAACAGTATTTGACAGGAAATGGCTGGAACCCGTAAAGGTGATAAATGGACAGACGGACGTGCTTGGAGAGCAGGCATATATACAATTGAAAGTAGCGGAACCGGATGCCGATGATTGCGAAGAAATGTCCGGGCTTCTCATGAAAGCGGGCGAAGAAATTGTGGTGGAATATTCTCAGAAGGATATTCTGACTGCACCTGTGGAAGCTGACACACCGGTGGGAGAGGTACGATACATAGTGGATGATATCATATATCGTACAGAGGAAATTGTAACAGCAGGGTGTGTAGAGGCAATCGACTGGCAGTGGTGTCTGGAACAGATTTTTGGTCGATATTTCAGATATGACTAAGATGAAACAAAAATATTGTAGAAATATTTCAAAAAATAAATTTTCAGCTTTGCTTGTTGACAATTTTGTGCTATACTATTGAGGACAATGAAAATGGGGGTCTATGGGATGATAGGCCTCTTATGAACCTTTGTTAGTACATATTTATTATAAATGGAGGGCTGAAAATGAGTACTACTTCAAAAGCGAGTCAAAGAATCGAAGCTTTACTCGATGCAAACAGTTTCGTTGAAATCGGCGCACTTGTGACTGCAAGAGCAACTGATTTTGATTTGAAACAAACCGAAACTCCTTCAGACGGTGTTATCACCGGTTACGGAGTGATCGACAACAACCTTGTGTATGTATACAGCCAGGACGCTTCCGTATTAAACGGTTCCGTAGGTGAAATGCATGCTAAGAAAATTGCTAAGCTGTATGACCTTGCAATGAAAACAGGAGCTCCGGTAATCGGACTGATTGATTCGGCAGGTCTTAGATTACAGGAAGCAACAGATGCATTAAATGCATTTGGAGAAATTTATATGAAGCAGACATTAGCTTCCGGCGTGATTCCTCAGATTACTGCAATCTTTGGTACTTGCGGCGGTGGACTTGGTCTGTTCCCTACCCTTACTGACTTCACTTTCATGGAAGAAAAGAATGCAAAACTGTTCGTAAATGCTCCTAATGCATTAGACGGCAACACTGTAGCAAAGTGTGATTCTGCATCTGCTAAATTCCAGTCAGAAGAAAGCGGTATCGTAGATGTTGTTGCTGACGAAGCAGGTATCCTTGCTCAGATCAGAGAATTGGTAGGTTTTCTTCCTGCTAACTGTGAAGATGAAGGCAGTTTTGATGAATGCACAGATGATCTGAACAGAGTAAATCCTGAAATTGCTAATTGTGTAGGTGATACATCTATTGCTTTGTCCATCCTTGCAGATGACAACAGATTTTTCGAAGTAAAAGCAAACTATGCAAAGAGCATGGTAACCGGATTTATCAGATTAAACGGTACAACCGTTGGCTGTGTAGCTAATCGTACAGAAGTTGTTGATGAAGAAGGTAAAGTTGCTGAAAAGTTTGACGCAGTTCTCACGAAGAAGGGCTGTGACAAGGCAGCAGATTTTGTTAACTTCTGTGACGCATTCGGTATTCCTGTACTGACTCTGACAAACGTTAAGGGTTATGAAGCTACCATGTGCTCAGAAAAAGGCATCGCAAAGGCAGCAGCTAAGCTTACATATGCGTTCGCTAACGCTACCGTTCCTAAGGTAAATGTAGTGATCGGTAAGGCTTACGGTACTGCTTATACAGTAATGAACTCTAAGGCAATCGGTGCTGACATTACCATGGCATGGCCTACCGCTGAGATCGGAACCATGGATGCGAAATTAGCAGCTAAGATTATGTATGATGGCAAGGGCGCTGAAATGATTAATGAAAAGGCAGCAGAATATGCAGCTCTTCAGACAAGCGTAGTAAGCGCAGCTAAGAGAGGTTATGTAGATCAGGTTGTGGATGCAGCTGATACCAGAAAATATGTTATCGGTGCATTTGAAATGTTGTTCACTAAAAGTGAAGACAGACCTGTTAAAAAACACGGAACCGTATAAAAGAAAGGGTGATTATTAAAATGAAGAAATTTTTAGCTTTAATTTGTATGATTACCTGTATCTTTGGATTGACAGCATGCGGAAGCGAAGAAGCATTGAACGAGTATGAACAGCAGAAGGTTGAATATGCCAAGCAGATGGCTGCCCAAGCTGTAGTTCCTTTCCTTGCAGAAGCAAATATGGATGATTTCAGCGTATATACAGCAGAAGAAGTGGCATATGTTGTAGGTCAGTCTTACAGCTTAAATGTTGATGGCAATGCCGTTATCAGTGCAATTACTTCTTTTGATACTGCTATTGAAAACATCGGTGCAATCACCGGCATCGGTGAAGCCAGTGCTGTGATCGACGATAAAACCATTATCGTAACTATACCTGTAACAGGTGAAACTAAGAATGCAAATGCAGAAGTGATCTTCTCCAATGATATGTTCATGGTATTGAAGTCAGCTGCATTAAACGAAGAATCAAGCTTTGGCGATTCTATGAAGAAAGCTGGTCTGAACACTTTGATCGGTATGGGTGTTGTATTCGCTGTATTGATTTTGATCAGCTTTATTATTTCCCTGTTTGGTTATATTCCTAAGATTCAGGCGGCATTTAGTAAGAAGAAAGCCAGCACACCTGCACCAAAGGCAGCACCTGCACCAGCTGCAGCGCCTGCTCCTATGGTGGAAGAAGTGGTTGACTATTCAGATGATTTAGAACTGGTTGCTGTTATTGCAGCTGCGATTGCTGCATACGAAGGCGAAACCTCTACTGACGGTTTTGTTGTAAGAAGCATCCGTAAAGTAAATAAAAGAAGATAAGTATGGAGGATATAAAAATGAAAAATTATACCATTACCGTTAACGGCAACGTATATGATGTAGTAGTAGAAGAAGGCGCATCTACCGGTGCTCCTGTAGCAAGACCTGCAGCTCCTGCACCTAAGGCAGCACCTGCAGCAGCACCCAAGGCAGCTCCTGCACCAGCAGCAGCACCTAAAGCAGCTGGTGCAGCTGGTTCTGTAAAGGTAGAAGCAGGTGCAGCTGGTAAGATTTTTAAGATCGAAGCAAATGTTGGACAGGCTGTTAAGGCTGGCGATCCTGTAGTGATCCTTGAAGCTATGAAGATGGAAATCCCTGTAGTAGCTCCTCAGGATGGTACTGTAGCAAGCATCGACGTAGCTGTTGGTGATTCTGTTGAAGCAGGTGCTGTACTTGCAACTTTGAACTAATACGAATTTTTCGTGTCAATCGATAACAACAGGAGGTCAACAAATGGATTACATAACTAATACGCTTAGTAACCTTCTCCATCAGACAGCGTTTTTAAACCTGACCTGGGGAAACTTCATTATGATTGCGGTTGCGTGCGTTTTCCTTTATTTAGCTATTGCTAAAGGGTTTGAGCCTCTGCTTTTAACCCCGATAGCATTCGGTATGCTGCTGGTTAACATCTATCCGGACATCATGCTCCATGCAGAAGATGCATCCAATGGTGTGGGCGGTTTACTGTATTATTTCTATCTCTTGGATGAATGGGCAATCTTACCTTCCCTGATCTTCATGGGTGTAGGTGCACAGACTGACTTCGGTCCTTTGATTGCAAATCCTAAGAGTTTCCTGCTGGGTGCAGCAGCGCAGTTTGGTATTTATGCAGCTTACTTTGGAGCAATCTTCCTTGGCTTCAACGATCAGGCAGCAGCAGCGATTTCCATCATCGGTGGTGCAGACGGTCCGACCTCTATCTTCCTTGCAAGTAAATTAGGTCAGACTGCATTACTGGGACCGATTGCAGTGGCAGCATATTCTTATATGTCACTGGTTCCGATCATCCAGCCGCCTATTATGAAGCTTTTAACAACGGAAGAAGAAAGAAAAATCAAAATGGGCATGCTTCGTCCTGTATCCAAATTGGAGAAGATTCTCTTCCCTATCGTTGTTACCATCGTGGTATGTATGATCCTTCCAAGTACTGCTCCGCTGGTTGGTATGCTCATGCTTGGTAACCTGTTCAAAGAATCTGGTGTGGTAAGACAGTTAACCGATACTGCTTCTAACGCAATGATGTACATCGTAGTTATCTTACTTGGTACTTCAGTAGGTGCTACTACAAGTGCAGAAGCATTCCTGAACATGACTACTATTAAGATTGTAGTTCTTGGTCTGATCGCATTTGCATTCGGTACTGCAGCAGGTGTTGTATTCGGTAAGATCATGTGCAAGTTCTCCGGCGGCAAGATCAACCCGCTGATCGGTTCGGCAGGTGTATCTGCGGTTCCTATGGCAGCACGTGTATCCCAGAAGGTTGGTGCAGAATATGATCCTACCAACTTCCTTCTCATGCATGCAATGGGCCCTAACGTAGCAGGTGTTATCGGTACTGCAGTAGCTGCAGGTACCTTTATGGCTATATTTGGAGTATTTTAAATAATAATTTTGGAGGAAATTCGTAAATGTCAGAACAAGTTAAAAAACCGATTAAAATTACGGAAACCATTTTACGTGATGCTCATCAGTCTCTGATTGCTACCAGAATGCCTACCGATCTGATGCTTCCTATCCTGGAAAAAATGGATAAGGTTGGATATCATTCAGTAGAGTGCTGGGGCGGTGCTACATTCGATGCATCTCTTCGTTTCTTAAAGGAAGATCCATGGGATAGATTAAGAAAGATCCGTGATGGTTTCAAAAATACAAAATTACAGATGTTATTCCGTGGTCAGAACATTTTGGGTTACAGACCATATGCAGATGACGTAGTAGAATACTTCGTACAGAAGTCTATTTCTAACGGTATCGATATCATCCGTATTTTCGACTGTTTAAATGACCTTCGTAACTTGCAGGCAACAGTAGATGCTACCAACAAGTTCAAGGCACAGGAAGGTAGAGGTCATGCACAGATCGCTCTTTCTTATACATTAGGTGATGCTTATACCCTTGAGTACTGGGCAGATATGGCTAAGAAGATCGAGGAAATGGGTGCAGACTCTATCTGTATCAAGGATATGGCTGGTTTGTTAGTTCCTTACAAGGCAACTGAATTAGTTACTGCTATGAAGAGCCAGACCAAGCTTCCTATCCAGTTACATACTCACTACACCTCAGGTGTTGCAAGTATGACCTACCTTAAGGCTGTAGAAGCAGGTGTTGACGTAATCGATACTGCTATGTCTCCTTTCGCATTAGGTACCTCACAGCCTGCAACAGAAGTTATGGTTGAAACCTTCCGTGGTACTGAATATGATACCGGATTCGATCAGAACTTACTGGCAGAAATCGCTGATTACTTCAGACCTTACAGAGATGAAGCTCTTGCAAGCGGTCTCTTAAATCCTAAGGTAATGGGTGTTGATATCAAGACCTTATTATATCAGGTACCGGGCGGTATGCTTTCTAACATGGTTAGCCAGTTGAAAGAACAGAACGCAGAAGATAAGTACTATGATGTATTAAATGAAATTCCAAGAGTTCGTAAAGATCTTGGTGAACCACCTCTGGTTACTCCTTCATCCCAGATCGTTGGTACTCAGGCTGTATTTAACGTACTTATGGGTGAAAGATACAAGATGGCTACTAAGGAAACCAAGGCAGTTCTTCGTGGTGAATACGGTCAGACCGTTAAGCCTATGAGCCAGGAAGTTATCGACAAAGTTATTCCTGGTGAAGAAAGAATCACCTGCCGTTACGCAGACCTGATTCCTAACGAATTAGAGAAGCTTGAAAGCGAAATGGCTGAGTGGAAGCAGCAGGATGAAGACGTATTGTCTTACGCTTTATTCCCTCAGGTTGCTAAGGACTTCTTCAAGTATCGTCAGGCTCAGCAGGAAAAGGTTGATATGACCGAAGCTGATACCAAGAATGGTGCATACCCGGTGTAAGCCACAAGCCATGCACATGAATAAATAAAAGGAAGCCGAAAGAGCATTTATGTTCTTTTCGGCTTCCTTTTATTTATTCATGTATATGGCGTCGGCACGAGCCCCACGAAGCTTTGCTTCGCAAGAGGTGCATGGTTTGTGGCGTATGCAAGGTGCATGCTTGTGGTGCGTGGTGTTGGCTTAAGAATTAGTCATGGAAGGGTCTATGCAAAAAAATATTGTTGCCAGACCCCAAAATGAAGCATATATAGTCATTTATTAGTTGTTTCAGGGTCTCTATAAATAAAATATTATTGTAGACCCCGGAAAATGGTTGCTGCGGGGTCTGAGTAAGTTTTTTTTACCTATAGGCCCTGATAATTAAATAAATTGATACTGGTTCACTTTAAAAATAAAATGATATAGTCCATCAACTATAAGCATATAAAAACATCCAATAAGAAAAAAGGTATCTTCACTTGACGATGTTCTATCAGAAGTTTAAAGTAATAAAGAAGTCTACAAATAGAAGCAGGAGGTTGATCAAATGAAGACAACTGACAGGAAATAGTATTGATTTCATCGGATTTAGGGATCTGGATGAGGCTGTTACGGATGAGGAATATGAGATTGCGAAGGTAGCTGTGAAGATGGTTTTATAGAAATGAATGAAAGTAATCGCTGATTTTTATCAGCGGTTATTTTTGTGCACTTTTTTAGAGAATCGACACACTTTTTTGGATTGAGGTTTTTGAGTGGAAATGTAAAAATATATATGTGTTAGAGAGAAATATCAAGGAGGATGCTCCATGAAATATCCTGTAAATTGTAAAAATATAATTGACGTAACAAAACCACCCTATCACGTAGACAATACCGGAAAAGTAGATTGTACGGAAAGTTTATGTCAGATATTTGATGATATCCTGATCCGAGAAGTGAAAGGGGTGGAAGAAATCAAAAAGAAGCTGTTAAGAATGGGAAAGGTACCGGCCTACATCGGTTTCGAGTCCCGTATTACGGATGAATTAAATGTAATATTCCCGGAATATGTTCCTTCATCGAAGATCATTTATTTTCCGGCAGGTATCTATTGGGTAAGTGATACGATTAGCTACCGTTTGAAAAATCTACAGAATATCTTCTTATCAAAGCCCTTTTCAGAGCTTTGCCGAGGGATACATATCCTTGGAGAGAGCAAGGACAGTGTGGTAATTCGTTTGGCGGATCATGCCCGGGGCTTTGAGAAGGAAGCAAAAAAGCCGGTAATAAGCTTCAATAATGCACCTAACTGTTGCCTTGAGGAGAAAACAAATGTGGCACAGATGAATACCATTGAAGATTTGACTATTGACTGTGGCAGTGGAAATCCGGGAGCAGTGGGTATTCGATTCAGTGCCAGCAACAGCGGAAGGATCGAGAATGTTACCTTGCGTGCACAGGAAGGATATTGCGGCATCCATATGGCCTATGGAGCAGAGGGAAGCTTTGTAAACATTAAAGCAGATGGCTTTGATTACGGAGTAGATACTTTTGTTAGTTCATTGTGCGTATTTGAGGATATGCAGTTGGCAGGTAATAGACGAAGTGCTATAAAATTGGGAGATGGAAAAGTTTTATTTCACAGAATAAAAAGTGAACCACTTCCACTGTTTGAGTTTTACGATGGTCCTCTGGGAAAAGGCAAAGGAGCATATTACTGTAGTGATTGTGATAGTGTACCTACAGAGGATGCGAAAGGCAATAAAGTATATGTGGCA
The DNA here is from genome assembly GCA_045544275.1 of Acetatifactor sp. Classification (GTDB taxonomy): domain Bacteria; phylum Bacillota; class Clostridia; order Lachnospirales; family Lachnospiraceae; genus Acetatifactor. The sequence continues at coordinate 42,571 of JAZPYS010000084.1, forward strand.
GAGGAAGGAGTGGACACCACAGGCAGATTGGAAATTCCTTGGAATCCAAGAAGCAAAAATCCTTTGGACTATGTCTGCGTGGACGATTTCGGGGCTGTTGGAGATGGCTTAACAGATTCGACCGCAGCTATTCAGGCGGCATTTGACAGCGGAAAGCCAATCATTCTTTTTGGAGAAGGACATTATTTAGTGGATGGAGAAATCACCATACCGGCTACGGTAAAAACCATTGATTTTATGTTTTGCGATCTGTTTGCAGGGAAGAAGTTAAAATTTACCAGAGGTGGTGCATTGTTCCATATCAATGAGGATTCATCGGATCTGCTCTTTATGGAGAATTTGTACACATTTGAACAGTTTCATGGACATTTCCGTCTGATAAAGCATGGTGCCGTAAGGGATCTTTGCTTGAGTGATCTGCATACTCAGACTGCCGCTATGTATTTTAATACAGTATCCGGAAGTAAGGTGTACATAGACAATTGTGCCTGTACTACAGGTTCCTACAGTCAGAATATTATCCTGGAAAAGGAAGGGGAAGATCCGGAGTATACCTATGTGATCCCCTTTGAATTCCATGGACAGTGTGTTTACGGCAGACAGGTTAATCCGGAAAGAGCAGATGTGGAGATCCTTAATAATGGATCCACAGTTTATCTGGATGGATTTAAGGTAGAGGGGCCGGGAACGGCCATGAAGACCATAAATGGGGGACATACGGTGATTAATGTATTTTCAGCAGGCATTGGGAATGCAGAGGCTAGCAATGCACTGATTGAGACCAAGGATGGTACGACTATTCTGACTGGTGGGCTTATTGGTTCGTTTGAGGAAGAAACCATGTATCACATAGTTTACGAGAGCGATAAGGATGGAAAGGTTTCAAAGATAATGAGTAAGGAAGTGCCTGATCATGTGGGGCCGTATACTCTTCGACTGGGCCGTTATCAGGTATAAATAATAGATGTCGGAGGAATAAGTCATGGATATGTATCATTATTATGCGGATAAGACAGAAAAGCCGTTGGATAAAATTCCTGCAAACGGAGGTTTTTGCCGGATATTTCGAAAGATAGGATGTATCGGAGATAGTCTGTCTTCCGGTGAGTTTCAGATCTTTTTAGAGGACGGAACACCTGACTTTTTCGATATGTATGAGTATTCGTGGGGACAGCATATGGCCCGTATGACAGGTAGTATCGTATACAATTTTTCCAGAGGCGGTATGACTGCAAAGGAGTATTGTGAAGAGTTTGCGGAGCATTATGGCTACTGGAACCCGGACAAGGCCTGTCAGGCATATATCATTGCCTTGGGTTGCAACGACATAAGATTTCCGGAAGAGATAGGCTCCATTGAGGATATTGATTTTGAGAATTATCACAATAATAAACCTACCTTTGTGGGATATTATGGGAAGATTATCCAGCGGCTAAAGGAGATTCAGCCCCGGGCAAAATTTTTTTTAGTGACCATTCCCAGGGATGATGATTTGGGGAAATATGATGTAGAAGAAAGAGTGAATGAGCTAATTGCAGAGATGGCTGAGCGGTTTGAAAACACCTATCTGATTGATCTTCATACTTATGCACCGGCTTATGATAAAGAGTTTAGGAAAATGTTCTTCTTGGAAGGGCATATGAATCCGGCAGGATATGTGTTTACAGCAGATATGATTGCTGCATATATAGATTATATCATCCGTAGCCGTATGGATGAATTTAAGGAGATTGGCTTTATCGGTACTCAGATCGTAAACTATCCGCAAAAGGTGCAGGATTAAAGGAGGGTGTGGAGAATGGATTATAACTATCATACCCATACCTGCAGATGCGGGCATGCAAGCGGAAGTTCGGAAGCTTACATAGAGCGAGCCATTGAATGTGACATAAAATATATGGGTTTTTCAGATCATATGCCTTATATCTGTTCTGACGGATATGAATCCGGTTTCAGAGTACCGGTTGCGGAGGCGGAGGCATATTTTCAAGAGCTGTCCGCCTTGCGGGAAAAATACCAATTACAGATCGATATTAAGATTGGTTTTGAAATGGAATATTATCCCCGTCATTTTCAGAAGATGCTAAAAAGTGCCATTTCTTTTGGAGCAGAGTATTTGATCTTGGGACAACATTTTAACAGGGAAGAACATCCGGTCGGGATTCACAATATTACAGGAACGGACGGTGTGAATGTATTACGCGAGTATGTAGACTGCGTGGTCAGTGCAATAAAAAGCGGTGTTTTTACATATATTGCACATCCTGATATGTTTTATTTCACAGGTTCGGAGGATATGTACCGAACGGAGATGAGAAAGATTTGCAGAGCCTCTAAAACATACGATGTACCTCTTGAGATTAATTTTTTAGGTATTCGGGAAGGAAGAATCTATCCCAATGAAGTGTTCTGGAAAATTGCCGGAGAGGAAGGTTCCCCTGTAACCTTCGGTTTTGATGCCCATGATGTGGAGAGTGCTTTTGATAGCAGAAGCCTTAAGATGGCAGAGGCACTTGTGAAAAAGTATGGTCTGAATTACGTAGGGAGGCCGAAGACAATCGGGTTGAGGTATTTTGTATGAGAATAATGACAAGCAATATCTGGGGCGATTATTTTGATAATGAAGTACAGATACGAGAGGAACAATTATTTAATGTTTATAAAAAGTATGATCCCGATATAATCGGATTTCAGGAGGTAACCTCCGGATGGTATGAAAGCAGCCTTTTTACAAGACTCTCCGAAAACTACAAATTAATTGGCACAGAGCTTTTTGATAAATGTAATTTTGTGCCCATTGCAGTAAAAAAGAGTTTTCGATTAATTGCAAAAGGATTTGAATATTTCGAAAATACACCGGATGAGTCAAAGGCGATTACCTGGGCTGTTATGGACGATGGGCAGAATAGATTTGCTGTCTGCAACACCCACTTCTGGTGGATGCGAGGCAGCGAATCGGAGGCGGATAGGAAACTGTTGGAGCCGGTGATCGGGCAGATGATTTATTGGAATCAAGATAAACATGATGATCTGAGAGCACAGAATGCAGCACAGTTGACTCAATTGATGAAATTTCTTCAGGAGAAATATGCCTGTCCGGTATTTGCCTTTGGCGATATGAATTCAACCATTACAGAAAGCGTCTTTGATGTTTATAAAGCTAATGGTATACAAAAACTTTTTGAAGTGGCAAAGCAGAGGGATAGGATTTGTACTACACATGGCAATCCCGTGCGTGGATCAGATGGTGTATTTCATGGAGTAAAATCTACGGATGCGTATATTAATTCTTTCAGACAAGTGCTGGGCCTGCCTGAAAGAAAAGACCAGGAAGGTTACTATACCTCAATTGATCATATGATTGGTCTGGGAGAGGGATTCAAAGTAATGCAATATCGTGTTGTGGAGGATCAGGAGGCATTGGACGCAACAGATCATTCCCCGGTGTATGCGGATATTTTTTTGACATCTTCGGAGTATGCACAAGTTAAGAAGAACACCGTAGACGCACAAAATCAACTAAAGGAAGATGAGTTCGTACGATTTTTTAATGCAGATGAAAGAGGACCAAGAATTATGTTTGTAGGTAATTCCATCACGCTTCATGGGGTGAGACCTGAGATTGGATGGTATAACGAATGCGGAATGGCTGCATCCTCTGCAGACAAAGATTATGTTCATCTTTTGATGACAGAAACAAAGAAAAGATACAAAAATGCAGCTTTTTGTATCTGTCAGGTAGCTGCATGGGAGAGACAGTATAAAGACGGAGAGAATTTGCATTATTTATTTAAAAATGCGCAGGAATTTGATGCTGATATTATCATCATGCGTTTTATAGAAAATTGTTCTCAGGAAGATTTTGATGAGGAAATTTTTAAAAAAGAAGCAATAACCCTTTTGCAGTATTTAAACAATTCTAACTCAGCAAAAATAATATTGACAACAAGCTTCTGGCATCATCCCGGGGATGTGGCTATTGCAGACCTTGCTGAAAGATACAATTTTCCGATAGTTTCACTTGGCGATTTGGGTGAAAAAGATGAAATGAAAGCAATTGGATTGTTTAAACATGAAGGTGTTGCAATTCATCCGGGAGATTTGGGAATGAAAAATATTGCAGATAGAATTTGGAGCGAATTAGAAAAAATCTTAACAACAAAAGATTAATTCTCCCCAACCAAAGCTGGAGAGTTTTAATAAAAACAAATTAAAATCATGGAGGTAGGAAACGATGAAGAAGAAAATGTTAGCCGTATTGCTTGCAGGAACTATGGTTGTAGCAGCACTTGCAGGATGTGGCAAAGAGGAAGCAACTAAGACTTCCGAATCTTCCAAGGTGGAAGAATCCAAAGTGGAGGAGTCCAAAACTGAGGAATCAACGATTGAAGAGTCAAAGGAAGAAGTGGTAGATTACACTGGTAAGACCCTTCGTATCGGCTGGTGGGGCGGTGATGCCAGACATGAGAGTACCATGACTATTATCGAAGAATTTGAAAAGCAGTATCCCGGATTAACTGTAGAGGTTGAATTTGCCGGATTTGGTGATTATTTTACAAGACTGAATACACAGGCGGCAGGAGGTGAGCTTCCTGACGTTATGCAGATGTCGTATGCTAAGATTTATAATTTTGCTGAAAATGATCAGTTGCTTGACCTGACACCATATATTGCAGATGGAAGCATCGATATGACAAATGTATCTGAAAACGCTGTGAAAATGGGTGAAGTATGCGGCGGTAATTACGGTGTAGCATGTGGTATGAATGGTCTGTCACTTATGTACAATCCGGCTATACTTGAAGAGGCTGGTTGTACACTGAGCATGGAACCATCTCTCAGTGAGTTTATGGAAGTAGGCAGAACGGTATACGAAAAGACTGGTTCAAGAATTCACCTTCTGGGTGCGGAGAATGGTCAGATTTTCTACAGAAGTCTGGGTGGAGATACCTGGACAGACGGAGAGGATGTTTTAGGTTATACAGAAGAGATGCTGTTAGAATGGCTTTCTGCTAACCTGAAAGGTGTAGAAGAGGATATTCTTCGTGTTCCTAATAACATGGTAGAAGACAATAATGCAAGTGCATTGGCGACAGGAGAAATGTGGTGCATTTTAGAAACCTGTAATGCTATTACTAGCCATGAAACTGCTGCAGGAATTGAACTTGAAATTGTTTCACAACCTCATGCAGATAACGCAACCGTAGAGTATCCTACATTCTTACAGCCTTCTATGCTTTGGAGTGTGGCTGCTGATACAGAATTGGCAGAGGTGGCAGCTGCTTTCATTGATTATTATACAAACAATACTTATGTATATGATGTATGTGGTATGGACAGAGGGTTACCTATCAGTTCAGCGATTCATGAGTATTTGGCTCCAAGCTTGACAGAAGCAGATAAAAAGGCTATAGCATACTTAGAGTATTTGGGTGAACACAGTACACCTATGAATATTTATGCGCCGGCAAAGAGTGCAGAGGCGGCAGCAGTTATCTTTGAATTGTATGAAAAGGTTACTTATGCAGCGGTAACACAGGAAGAACTTCCTGCATTGGTACATGAAGCATATGAAAAAGCAAATGCAATTTTAAGTTCTGCAGAATAAAATCAAAAAAAGGATGTCATGCCAATGGCATGGCATCCTTTTTGGGAAAGGAGTGCTTTTGACATGAAAAAGAAAAAGAGAAGAGATTTAATCCATGGATATTTATTCATTGCACCATTTCTGATAGGATTATTTGTTTTTACCATATTTCCAATTGGCTATTCCTTATATCTTTCTTTTACAGATTATAATGTTTTAAGTCCGGCCAAATGGATTGGTATCAAAAATTATATTAAAATGTTTACGATGGACGAAACAGTAAGGATATCTTTAAAAGTAACTTTTAATTTTGCACTGGTACAGGTTCCATTAAGGTTATCAGTGGCTCTTTTTGTGGCTGTGTTAATGGCAAAAAAGACTAAATTGACAGGTGTTTATCGTGTGGCCTTTTATATTCCATCCTTGTTAGGTGGAACAGTGGCGGTAGCGATTACATGGAAAAAGTTGTGGGACAACCATGGTGTGATCAATGCTATTTTAGAAAGAATAGGATTGCCAACGCATAACTGGCTCAATGATGTGCATACGGCATTATATGTATTGATTTTGTTGGGAGTGTGGCAGTTTGGCAGTACTATGTTAATTTTCCTTGCGGGATTGAATGATATTCCTTCTTCCTTAGTAGAAGCTGCAATTATCGATGGTGCTGGCCCCATAGCTTGTTTTTTCAAAGTAAAGTTGCCTATGCTGACGCCTGTTTTGTTTTATAATTTGGTCAACTCAATAATCGGAAGTCTGCAGGCATTTAATTCCGCATATTTGATTTCTAGTGGAGCACCTATGAATTCAACTATGTATTATGGATTGTATCAATATAAACAGGGCTTTGAATATATGAACATGGGATATGCTTCTGCGATGGCCTGGGTTATGATGTTGATCATTTTGGCAATGACTGCATTGGTATTTAAGTCTTCATCTGCCTGGGTATATTATCAGGGTGAGTAAGCAGGAGGTAAATTGAATGAAAAGAACAATTAAAAGATACATTTATCATATATGTATGATTTTGATTAGCCTTGTAATGCTTTATCCGTTGCTTTGGATGATATTTTCATCTTTTAAGCCGGAGCAGCAGATTATGTTGTCCAAGGGTTCATTAATCCCTAAGGAATGGACATTGGATCATTACATAAGAGGGTGGGGTGGTTCTAATCGGTACAGTTTTGCGGTTTTCTTTAAAAATTCTTTTTATATAGGAATTGTGAGAACTATTGGTAATACTTTGTCCTGTACATTGGCAGCATATGGTTTTTCCAGAATAAGCTTCAAATTGCGTAAGTTTTGGTTTGCTATTATGATTTCATGCATGTGTTTGCCGGGGATGGTATTGCAGATCCCTACTTACCTGATGTTCAACAAATTCGGATGGGTAGGCACATTCTTACCGTTACTGGTTCCGGCCTTCTTTACAGAGTCTCACGGTATCTTTCTGCTAATGCAATTTATGAAGACGGTACCCAGAGAAATGGATGAAGCAGCAATGATCGACGGTTGCGGACGTTTCAGAATGTTTTACAATATTATGCTGCCATTAATTCGTCCTTGTGTGGTAATGACAGCGGTAAATACCTTTATCGGTTCTTGGGGAGATTTCTATAGTGCATTGATCTATCTGAACAAGCCAGATATGTATCCTGTGGCTTATGCTTTGAAATTGTTTACTGATGACTCCGGAAATGTTGTGGGACCACCTTTGGCGATGAGTGTATTGTCTTTGGTTCCAATTATTATTTTGTTTGCATTTTTCCAGAAGCAGCTGGTAGAAGGTATCAGCACTACCGGCGTAAAAGGATAAAGCAGGGTGCGTTAGGAAAATTCTACAAAGAAGCTGGAATACTGACATTTGAAATTAGGTATGGTAAAATGTAAAGTATGAAAAAGTTAAGGCTAAAAATACAAAATTTAAAATTATCAATAAAATTAACGTGCATGATCATTTTTACCTGCTTCGTTCTTTTAATTATGGAACTTTTGAGCAGGCAGAATGTTTATGATGCCTATGATGAACAACTGTACTTAAAGACGGCACAGGTGTGTATTTCTTATGCCAATCAATTGGAGACCGAGATTGACAAGATAGAAAATCTTTCTTTTTCGATTGTAGGAGATAAGGGAATACAGGAGAAACTGACCATTATAAAAAAGGATGCGAAGCCATATTATTTCGATGAGATGTCAGAGATAAGTGATACTTTATATGGTTACTGCAGTGTAATGGAAAACAATGTTATTGCAGGGATTTTATCCGCAGACAGGGAGTGGATCGGAACGACGATAGAGCGTGAAAACCTGGAAGAATATGTGGAAACCGCCTTGGAGAAAAAAGGTAAGATAACCATTTATTCGCAGAATAATAAGATGGGCATCTTTCGTGAAATACGTCAAATCAGTGGTCTTACCATGAAGCATCTGGGCATTCTTTTCATAGAGGTAAATCTACAGGAGTTGTTGCGTGATATAGAATACAGCTATGCTAAGAATAATGTGGTTCCGGATATGACTATATTTGATGGGGAAGAGTGTATTTATTCCTCTTCCAAAGAGGTGGTACAGACGCTTGTTGCAGAGAATGCAAGATTGATGGGGGACCACTTTGTGATTTCCCACACCTCATCAAAGTTGGGATGGACATTTGTGTTAAGCATTCCTTACAGTGAGATCAACCAGTCCATTAAACAGGCAAATATGAGAGCTACCATATCCTGTGTTTTAGTTGCTGTCTTGGTTTGTATATTAAGCAGTAGTTTTGTATATTCATTGATGCCACATATTAATTATCTGATGAAGAAGTTTGAATTGTTTGGCAGCGGCATCATGCCTAAAGCAGAGGATTATCCATCCTATGAAGGACGTACGGATGAGTTTGGCCGGCTGCATAATCAGTTTGATCGGATGTCCCAGGAGTATCAACGCCTGACTCAGGAGTCGTATGACAATATGCTTCTACTAAAGGAGGCACAGTTTCAACAGCTTCAACAGCAGATTCGACCTCATTTTCTATTTAATACTTTATCTACAATTGTATGGACGGCATCGGAAAATGACGATGTGGAAACTGCCAAAATTGCAGACGCATTGGGGCGGATTTTAAGAAGTTCTTTCCGAAATGTGGATAAACTGGTTACCGTTCGGGAAGAAATAAAGGTAGTAAGGGACTATATGTATATTCAGAAGCTTCGCTATCAGGAACGGTTACAGATGGAAGAGGAAATAGATGAAGAGGTTATGGAAGTAGTGATTCCTTCCTTTACGATACAGCCGATTGTTGAAAATGTGATTGTACATGTGGTAGAAAATAGCCTGGAAACTTGCAAAATCAGAATTACCGGACATGTTTTGGAGGATGAAGTACAGATTGTTGTGGAGGATAATGGTGGCAATCTGGACGAAGAGATTTTGAAAAAGCTGGAAGATGGTGAGATTTGCCCTAAGGGAAATGGGGTGGGTCTGAGTAATGTAAATAAACGAATCCAACTTGCGTTTTCCAAAGAGTATGGACTATCTGTTTCTACCCAAAGGCAATTCAGCAGAGTGACCATTCATCTTCCAAAGGATGATGTTGCAAAGGGGGGCATTGCTTTTTTATTTTCAAAGAGCAGAGAATTCCTTGAAAAAGGTTTTTAATAAAAAACGGGGTGTCAAACTTGACACTACCAAAAAGAAATGAGGAATATTGATATGAAAAGAAACTATTCTGTATTTATTTCTAATGTAGCATCCTGTATGGATCGCTATTGTGCTGCGTATGGCAGGGAGTTCTCTATTGAGGAGATGTTTGACCGGGTAAAAAGCATACCGCTTTTATCCGCAGTTGACATTGTGCTTACACAGGATTTTAAAAACAATCTTGATACCGTAAGAAAGTGTCTGGAAAAGACAGGTTTAAAGCTTGCTTCCGTGGCTGTAGATACATTTGCAAACCCAATCTACCAGAAAGGGAGCTTGTCTTCCGTTCATCCTGATGTTCGCAGACAGGCAATCAGTGATGCTAAATTCGCGGTTGACTTTGCAGCAGAAATGAACTGCAACATTGTAACGTTGTGGCCTGGACAGGATGGATATGATTATTTATTTCAGGCTGATTATATCAAGGAGCGCACACTCTTTTCAGACGCCTTAAAGGAAATTTGTGAATACAACCAAGATATTACCATTACATTAGAATACAAGCTGAAAGAGCCAAGAACACATTCCTACATAAACACGGTGGGTTCTGCCTTACTTATGTTAAATCATATCGGATGTGAAAATGCCGGAATTGCCCTTGATTATGGTCATGCTGCACTGGGGTATGAGACTCCAGCAGAAGCGGTTTCTATGTGCAAGATGTATGGAGACCGGCTGAAACATATCCACATCAACGATAACTACCGCCTTTGGGATGATGATATGATTGTCGGAAGTGTTCATACACTTGAATATCTGGAATTCATTTATTGGTTAAGAAGAACAGGTTACGCTGGTTACATGACGCTGGACCAGTTCCCTTATCGTGAAGATGGTCGCGAGGCCGTAGAAGAGAGTGCCAAGTGGCTGGATGCCCTTGAGACTGTCATCGATCATGCTGATATGGAAGAGATTGGTGCGGTTATCAGCAAAAATGATGCCATCGAAGCAAGCAGACTGATGCGAAAAATATTGTTGGGAGTGTAAAACGGCTGATATGACATCATCATGTTATCAGGAATGGAGGATATTATGGACAAATTACAAGAAAAGTACAAGGAGCAGATAGAGCAATTAGTAGAAGCGTGCCATCGTGTGGCAGAATTAAATTATGTTACATCCTCAGGTGGAAATCTATCTGTTTGTGTAGATGATAATACTATGCTCATCACGCCTACAAAGACTTTAAAAAGAAAAATGCGCTTTGAGGATATCTGTATTATTGATTTAGACGGAAATATCTTGTTCGCACCGGAAGGTAAAAAACCTACTGGAGAATGGCCGTTTCACACAGCTATCATGAGAAAAAGAACGGATATCAACGCAATTGTCCATGCACATCCACCAATTCTTACCGGATATGCAATTGCAAAAACAGGACAGATGGAGCTCCCTATCTTGCCTGAGCCGATTATTGAGGTTGGTCCGCTTCTAACTGTAAAATATGCGACACCATTGTCCCAGGAGCTGTCAGATAATTTTAAGGAAATGATTGACTTATCTAATGGTTTTTTGATGGAGAATCATGGAGCTCTTTTTGTAAGCCAGAATGGAATTGAAGATGCAGTTGAACTACTTCATATGTCAGAATGCATGGCAGAATCGGCTTTTGTTGCACAGCTCCTTGGAAATATGAATCCAATTTCGCCGGAAGCTGTCAAAGGAATGGATGAAGTAATTCAGATTAGAAATCTGAATATTCCGGGAGCAAAAGGGAAGTATTCTTCTGCATTTGAATTATATCAACTGGGCAAATAATTATGACCGATACGAGAAAGGGGATTGAGTACATGGGAACTTTTTTACAAGGTAAGCTTACAGATGGAATTTTGGCAGAATGTTATGAAAAAGTAATCCATACCTTAGTAGATACAATAGATACAAATGAACATGTCAGATCTTATATGGGGAAATATGATGAAAATATATATTATTTCGCAGAACCAGAATTTTCTGGAAAATATCTCGATTTATGTTCTAAGATATATGGTAGATATAAGGATCAAAAAGCATTGGCAAATGCTACAAAAGTTGTAGAGAGCATTCTTGAAAATATGGATCAGGACGGATATATCGGATGTTATATTAAGGAGCAGGAATTTAAAGCATTTTCTGTCTGGAATCAAATGTTCACGGTCATGGGGCTTCTCTCTTATTATAGAGTCACTGGTTATGAAGAAAGTATTAAAGCAAGTGAAAAATGTGTTTGTTATATCATGGATCATTTTGTCGAAAAAGGAGTCGATATTTTTGATTGCCTCAATAATGGAACACAGCATAGCTGCATCTTGTTTGTACTAAGCGACTTATATCAAATAACAGGCAAGGAAAAATATAAAGATTATATGCTTTATATAATTGAAAGATTCAAGAATTCAGATCTGAATTTTTTGGAATTCAATGATATTTTTGAACTTAGAAGCCAAAAGGGAATCGAAATTTTGATTATCCTTATCGCAATCTTGAAATATGCCGAATTATTTGATGATAAAAAAGCAATTGAGAGTGTAAAAAAATACTGGCAGCAAGTCCATGATACGCAGATTCGTAATACTGGAAATGCGACCATGAATGAGGTATGGACAAAAAATGGAAATACCGCAGCAATGCTGGGCAAGGATCAAAAGCCAAATGAAACCTGCGTTGCTGTGGGGTGGATTGAAATCTCTTTATATCTGTTCAAATTGACGCGGGAAGCCAAATATTTGAATGTAATTGATAAAACCATATATAACCATATTCTTGCTTCAATCTCTGAGAGTGGTGATGATTTTGCATATTATCAGCCAAATTACGGAAGCAAGGAAAGAGCAACGTACACAGAGCAGTACAAATGTTGCCGTTATAGAGGATTTACTTTATTCACGTATATGCCAGAGATGCTTTGCTACGAGGATGATGAGTATATAATCCCTTTGTTATATACGAATGCTGAAATATTTTCTAATGGAGTTAAAATTGTAGAAAAGACGGGATATCCTTTTGGCAATGATTTAGAGTTTACCATTGATTCTGACAAATTGATAAACAAAAAGTTAAAGTTAAGACTTCCTGAAGGTTATGAACTTACAGAATTTATAGTGAATGGAGCTGCCGTTCTTCCTGATGCAGAAGGCGGATATGTGGTATTCAATTTAAATGAAGGGCAGCATTATGATGTTAGATTGTGTTTTAAAGCTAAAATTATAGTTGAGAAGGGAACGATCGATCAAAAGGAAGTTGCAGCAATCAGTTATGGTCAGGTTTTACTCGCGATAAAGGACGAAAACGGGGATATTTGTATTAGCAAGGATAATATAGCTATTGAGCAATTAGATAATAGTGACTTGGCATATATCCGTTTTGGTGGCAAGGGGATAAAAAATGGAGCAAAAATCAATATCGAATTTACAGACTATGCTTCTGCAGATGGGTATAGAGTGTGGATCCCATTATTATGATTTTTACTTTAGTTTCATGCAGGAAGGATAATTATTCCTGATGGGATTGGCAGATATGTAAATATGCAACTTTTCGCAAACGAAATTTAAATACAAAGAAGTTATATCTGGTGATTATGAAGTGACGATTAATGGCATGGAAATTCCATTATAAATATAGTAAATGAGCGATTCCGAAAATTGTACGAAAATAGTATCTGGCAGGTTGTGTGCCACCACCTGGGAGATAAGGGAATGCGTACGATAGCTGAACGCATCTGGTCTGTTACAAAGGAGAAATAAAGTTGATTGTTGTAGGCAGGAGATAGGATAATGATTAAAGTAATGTTAGTGGATGACGAGGCAATTGGCAGGCAGGCCATACGGCGATTGGTGCCCTGGGAAGAACTGGGGCTTAGCTTGATCGGGAATTGTGCCAATGCAGTGGAAGCGTTGCATGAGATGACCGAAGAAATGCCGGATATATTAATAACAGATATCAAAATGCCCATTATAAATGGTATTGAATTGATCGGTAAAGCGAAAGCTATGTATCCATTACTTCAATGTGTGATTATATCCGGATATGATGAGTTCCCATTGGCTCAGGCTGCCATGATGGAAGGTGTAAAGCATTACTTGTTAAAGCCTTGTATGAAAGATGATGTGGTTGAGGTTCTTAAGAAGTGTATTGAGGAAATTAGCAAATTAAAGAAAGACTCTTTGGTGCATGGAGATGCAAGAAATGCCATCTTGGATAAGCTGGTGTGGGATTTTAAGAATCTGTCACTGGAGAATGATGCAGAAGAACAGATCAGACAACTGATGCTCCACTATGGCGAAGATAAAAGTCTGCTTCGAGAGGCGGCAGTGGCATTGATTGTAAGATATTGGCCAGAGGCACAGGGTGAGAAGGCCATGAGTCTGATGAGCAAGCTATTTAATGACCGGGAGGATATTTATGCTTATGTGGCAAAGATTCTTACGGAAAGCGAGATACTTGTCGGAGAGAAGGAGTCTTTTGTAGTCAAGGTGAAGAGCTATGTGGACAGCAATTACGGACAAAGCAATCTTTCGTTACAATATGTTGCCGATAATGTGGTAAATATGGACGCAAAGCATGTTGGCAGGAAATTTCGTCAAGAAGTAGGAGTTAAATTTAATGACTATCTTTTGAAAGTAAGAATTGAACAGGCCATTCACATGCTGGGTTCTCCAAATAACTACAAAATGTATGAGATTGCGGAAACAGTAGGTCTTGGAAATAATGTGCAGTATTTTTATCAGCTTTTCAAACGCTATACCGGAATGACACCCCGGGAATATAAAGAAGATGTGTTCCGACTTTGAATAAGGGAAAGGAATTATAATGAAATATACAATTTATGCAGAAAAAATGCTGCTAAATGATGAATGGCAGAAGGATGTAGTTGTGGATATTTGCGATGGCAAGATTCAAAATATAGCAGTTGGACAAAGGATGGATACAGACTATCATGTTGCATATCTTACGCCGGGAATCATAGATAATCATATTCATGGAGGCAATTTGTTTCATATTCATGAAGCAAGCGTAGCGTCTATGGAGGAGTGGTTGGTACATTTGACAAAGGCAGGGGTGGCGGCGGTTATGTCAACGCCTTATGGAAGCTACGAGCAAATCAGACATGGACTTGCGATTACCAAAGCAGTTATGGAGCGTCAGATAGCGGGAGAGTGTGGAGGTGCACTGCTTTTAGGAGTTCATTTAGAGGGGCCTTTTTTTAATGTTTCTCGCAAAGGAGCAATCGAGGAAAACACCATATTAAATCCGTCTGTAGCAGAGTATAATCTGTTGGTGCAGGGATATGAGGATATTGTTAAAGAGATGTCTATTGCTCCGGAGAGGGAGGGGGCAGAAGAGTTGATCCAATACCTTCGTAAACACAATGTTAAGGTACTTGCCGGCCATACTGACTGTACATATGATAAGGCTCTTCAGGCATTTTCCTGGGGAGTGGGAGCTATCTGCCATACCTTTAATGGTGCGAGACCAATCCATCATCGGGAGCCGGGGATTGTTGCGGCAGCACTCAGTACTCCCCAAATTTACTGTGAGATGATTGGTGATCTTGAGCATCTGCATCCGGGAACGATTCAGGTTATGATGCATTGTAAAGGGAATAAAAAGCTTATGTTAATTTCTGATGCTGTAAAGACAACAAATTGCCCGGATGGCATTTATAAAAATGGATCGGAGCTGGTAGAGGTCAGAGAGGGGGTCTCCAGAGATAAGGAGATGGGATGCCTCTGCGGTGGTGGATGTTACAGCGCAAAGTCTGTAAAAAAGCTGGTAGAGATCGGTATTGATTTTAAAGATGCTGTTATGGCAGCCAGTACAAATCCAGCAAGGTGGCTTGGATTGGATTGCATGCCGGAAACAGGCAAGAGAGCATTCTTACAGGGATGGTCGGATAAATACCAGCCGGAGAATGTAATTTTGGGAGACAATATATATGAATGTACTATATAAGAGAAATTCTTTACAGAATATGTATGCAATTACTGCAATATGTATTTGGTCCACATCGGCAGCTTTGATAAAAAGTCTTTTAAACAGTATTCCGAATTTTCAGGTGTTAGCTATAAGCAGCCTATGTGCTTCTGTTTTCTTGCTGATCATAAACATGTTTAGCGGAGATATCCGAGAATTAAAAAGATGTACATATAAGGATTACTTTTCCATGGCTTTATTGGGATTTTTAGGACTCTTTCTGTATTATGGCTTTTATTATTATGGTTTGTCTCAACTGTCATCTCAGGAGGCTTGCATTTTAAATTACCTTTGGCCCATTATGCTGGTGTTATTTTCTTATGTGATATTGAAGGAGAAGTTAACGACAAAAAAGATTGTTGCTATGGCATTATCTTTTTTGGGAGTTGTTGTATTAACCATGGGAAGTAAAGATGCAGTAAATGGCAACAGACTTTTGGGCATCATCAGCTGTATTTTAGGTGCTGTTTGTTATGGCATATTTTCTGTGTTGAACAAAAAGCGAAATATGAACCAAAATATAACAATGATGGTTGCCTGGTCTATGACTGCTGTATGTGCATTTGTGTCCGGATGTCTGTTTGAAAAATGGGTAACCATTCAAGGTGTACAATGGATGGGTATTGCTTGGATCGGAGTAGGGATCAATGCATTGGCTTATTTGCTTTGGGCGTTGGCTTTAAAAGACGCAGGTAATACAGCAGTGATCGCGAATTTAGCTTTTTTAACACCTTTTATTTCTATCGTGATATCAGCTGTCTTTTTGAAAGAAGAGATCGGGATACAGGCAATCGCAGCTTTGGTGTTAATTGTCAGCGGCATATTGTTACAGAATATAAAGGTAAAGGGAAAAAATAGTGTATTGCATAGGAATTGATATCGGAGGAACCACTGTGAAAGCAGGAGTGGTTTCGGAAGAAAGAAAAATTGTACATAAAGCAAATGCACCTACGGTAAGAGGAGATGTGGATAGTTTTGTAAAAAGTATTATTGATCTACTGAATGAGCTATTGGCGGGTGCACAGCTCAAGTTACAGGATATCCATAGGATTGGAGTAGGATGCCCCGGGATTGTTGATTCAGAGACGGGGACCGTAGTGGATGCCGATAATCTGGAATTAGTATATATACCTTTAAAGGCGCGGTTGGAGAGAGCGCTTATGATGCCGGTGACGGTCAATAATGATGCCAACTGTGCAGCATGGGGAGAGTATCTGGCTCTTTCCGATGATAGTATCAACAGTCTGGTCATGGTAACATTGGGAACAGGGATCGGCGGAGGTATCATTCTGAACAAACGGTTATATACCGGTTGTGATGGATCTGCAGGTGAATGGGGATGCATGATTATGGAAACCAGTAGCTCGGAAGCATCATTAGGACCGAAGCAATACTGGGAGAATTATGCCTCTGCATCAGCGTTGGTAAGAGCTGCAGAGGAAGCAGCAGCAAAATGTCAGGATTCTCTGTTGAATGTGTTAATAAAGCAGAATGAAGGTAAGGCAGATGGTAAGCTGTTTTTTCAAGCGTTGGAGCAAAAAGATGAGACTGCAGTAACTGTTTTTGAAGAATATATACATCGATTGGGTGATGGTCTTATTAATATTTTATATATTTTTCGACCGGATGTACTTGTTATTGGAGGCGGCTTAAGCCAAGCTGATTTGTTGTGGGAACCATTGAAGCAATATCTGGCTAAAAACAGTGATTGTTTTCAGAGAAACAGGCAAACCCGGATATGTAAAGCAGTACTGGGAAATGATGCAGGAATTATTGGAGCTGCGTTTTTGTAATTATGTATGTTGAAGATGATGTTTTGAAGCAGAGATGAAAGGAAGCGATAAATATGAAAATTTGTTTCATAGGAGACTGCGGACATGCATTTCAAACTTACAATGAAATGAAAATGTGTGAAGAGGCTGAGTTTGTAGGAGTTGCTCCTGCAAGTGAACATGATGATATAGAAGCGTTAAAGAAATATGAAATACCGATTTTTGATTCATATGAGAAAATGATAAAAGATGCTTTACCGGATATTGCAGTGATTTCGCCGGTGTTTGGTTTGACTGGAAGAATAATACAATATTGTGCAAAGCGGAAATTAGATATTTTTGCAGAAAAGCCAATTGCGTCAAATCTTACTGAACTAGTATCCGTTGAGAAAGCAATAAGGGAGAATAATGTACATTTCTCGGCTATGCACTTTTTGCGTTTTCACCCATCTTTTTATCATGCTCAAAAACAAGTGGATGGTGGTGCAATTGGTGAAGTGAGAATGATAACTGCTCAAAAAAGCTATAAATATGGTATTCGCCCGGAATGGTATAAAGAACGTGAATTATACACCGGGACGATTCCCTGGGTTGGAATTCATGCGATTGATTGGATTTCCTTTATTGCAAAAAAAAAGTTTAGGTCTGTAAGAGCTTTACATTGCGGTAATCCGGAAATGGTAGCCCTTTGTCAGTTTGAGTTAGAAGAAGATGTCATTGCTTCTATTAATATTGATTATATGAGACCGCAAACCGCTATGACACATGGGGATGATCGTTTGAGAGTAGTGGGGAGTAAAGGTGTAATTGAGGTGTTCAGTGATAAATATGTACTGATTAATGAAGAGGGAATACAAGAGTACCGCCCTACGGAAGCACCCAAACTGGCTTATGATTATTTGTTAAGAAAA
Source organism: Acetatifactor sp. (assembly GCA_045544275.1). Lineage (GTDB taxonomy): Bacteria > Bacillota > Clostridia > Lachnospirales > Lachnospiraceae > Acetatifactor. The sequence goes on from JAZPYS010000084.1 coordinate 60,483, forward strand.
GAAGAAATTTCACCTGAAGAAATTTTTGAGATTACAAGGGTAGCACTTTGTACAAGGGAATCCGCAGATACCCATAAGGTTATAGAAAATTTGACAGGCATGTAAAAATTTGCTTTTTCAGGGGATGAGGGAAATATGTTAACTGAAAAAAGTATTTTAGAATTGGCAGAAAAGAATGAAACGTATGTAAAAGAAATCTTTCGATGGCTGCATCAGCATCCGGAAGTGGCACATAAAGAACAGGGCACAAATCAATATCTACGGGAGCGGTTAGATGAATTAGGTGTTCCGTATGATATGCCAAAGGATAATATTACCATTGCAGTGATTGATAGTGGCAAAACGGGATGTACTGTGGGATTGAGATGTGATACCGATGCACTTCCCGTACAGGAAGAAACAGGATTACCATATGCTTCTGTTTATGATGGTGTGATGCATGCTTGTGGACATGATGCACATATGGCAATCGGAATGGGGACTGCAAAAATTTTAATAGAGAATATAGAACAATGGTCCGGCAAAGTGAAAATCATTTTTCAACCAGCGGAAGAAGGGGAAAATGGTTCAGATCAAGTGATTGGAACAGGATTAGTTGATGATGTGGATGTTTTTTTCGCAATTCATGTGTGGAGTCCTTATCCGAGTGGGGAGTTTCATGTATCCCCCATAACTGTCAGTGCCGCAGTAAATATGTTTACGATTCGCATTACAGGAAAAGGTGGGCATGGTGCGACTCCGGAAAAATGCGGCGATGCGATTGTGGCAGGTGCGGCGTTAGTTTCTTCTTTGCAGACAGTAGTTTCCAGAGCAATATCCCCAATGGAATCCGCAGTGCTGACAATTGGAAGCTTCCATGCCGGATCGGCAGGGAATATCATTGCACAGGAGGCTGTGCTTCAGGGCACACTACGGACATTAAATGAAGAAACGCGACAGAAAGCTTCGGAATTACTTTGCTCTTTTGCAGAACACACGGCAATGATGTACGGATGCGAAGCAGAGGTGACGGATATACGTGTAAGTGATGCCGTTACTAATAATAAAACAGTGACGGAAATCGCTTTGAAATGTGCGAAAGAGCTGGTAGTATCGGATTTGATCAGGGAACAAAAGACAATGATGTTGGGGGATAATTTTGCCAATTATGGTTCAATTGCGCCATACTGTTATGTGCAGGTGGGAATTGCAAATAAAGAGAAGCGGACAGATTTTGCACATCATAACGGAAGATTTGCGGTAGATGAAGATGTACTGTGTCCATGTGTGGCATGGATGACAAGTTTTGCGATTGACAGTGCAAAAGAGATGGAAGCAGGATGGAGGAGATGATAAGATGATGCAGGAAAATTGGACAGAAGAAAAGTTAAATAGCCTTTTGACAACACCGAGTGATAATTTGGTGGAAGATATTCAAAAGATAAAAGGGGATATAATGGTGCTTGGTGCAGGTGGCAAGATGGGACCAACTCTTTGTGTACTTGCAAAAAATGCAGTCAAAAAAGCCGGAATTGAGAAGCGAATCATTGCAGTATCACGAGGAAGTGACAAAATTGCAACGAAATTGATGGTGGATAATGGCGTAGAAGTCATTGCCATGGATTTGCTTGATAGAAAGAAATTAGATGAGCTTCCTGATGTGGAAAATATTATTTACATGGCGGGCAAGAAGTTTGGCACAAATGGGAATGAATGGCAGACATGGGCGATGAATTCCGTTGTACCGGCATTTGTTGCAGATCGTTTTCGCGGGAAAAATATTGTGGTTTTTTCATCTGGTAATATTTATCCCATTGTCCCTATAAACAGCGGTGGATGTACGGAGACAGATAAACCTATTCCAAATGGAGAGTATGGAATGAGTACTCTGGCAAGAGAACGTATCTTTGAACATGCCTCTCATGAATATGGTACAAAAGTTCTTATGTATCGTCTGAATTTTGCGGTTGATTTACGGTATGGAGTTTTATTTGATGTGGCAAAGAATATTTTAAATGAAGAGAAGATCCGGCTTTCAACACCATGCTTTAATTTTATTTGGCAGGGACATGCAAATGAAATTGCAATCAGAGGGTTACTTCATGCAACTTCGCCGGCATGTGTTATGAATGTAACGGGTCCGGAAACTGTTTCTATTAAGAAAGCAGCTATTGAGCTGGGACAGTATCTGGGAAAAGAGCCAATGTTTGAAGGCGAGGAAGGTACTGATGCATATTTGAATGATGCATCCAAAGCAATGGAAATTTTTGGTTACCCGGAAGTTAGTGCAAAAACTTTGATAAAATGGCAGGCACAATATCTTTTGGATGGAGGACGTACTTTGGATAAACCCACACATTTTGAAGAACGAGGAGGAAGTTACTAATGGGTAGAAGTCAGAAAGCAATGGAGATTTTGCAGAAAGGGACAGTGATTCCGGCAACCCCGTTGGCACTTGATGAAAATAGAAAATTTGATGAAGCACAGCAGCGTATTTTAATGCGGTACTACTTAGACTGTGGTGTGGGAGGAATAGCAACTGCTGTACATACGACTCAATTTGAGATTCGCGAACCGGAAGTAAATCTATTAGAACCCGTCTTAAAGGTGGTTTCTGAAGAAATTGAATCGTACGAAATGAAAACAGGAAAAGTCATTGTAAAAGTATCCGGTGTTTGTGGTCCAAAAGAACAAGCTGTGAAAGAAGCAAAACTTGCAAAGGCATATGGTTACGATGCAGTACTTTTAAGCCCAGGCGGATTAAATGATTTATCGGAAGATGAGCTGATAGAACGTACAGAAGCTGTTGCAAAAATTATGCCGGTTATTGGATTTTATCTGCAGACCGCAGTGGGAGGCAGAGCGTTTAGTTATAACTATTGGGAACGTTTGGCTGCGATCAATAATGTGGTTGCTATTAAATGTGCATCTTTCAATCGTTACCAGACACTTGATGTGGTACGTGCTGTAGCAATGTCTGACAGATGCGATGATATTACTCTTTACACAGGAAATGATGATAATATCGTAATAGACCTTTTAACCAAATATAAATTTGATAAAAACGGAAAGCTGGTAGAAAAATCATTTCAGGGCGGATTATTGGGGCATTACTCAGTATGGACAAGAAAAGCTGTGGAAATTTTTGAACGTATACAGGAAGCAAAAAAGAAGGATGTGATTCCGGAAGGATTTCTTACATTAGCGGCAGAAGTTACAGATGCAAATAGTGCATTCTTTGATACTGCAAATGGTTTTGCAGGGTGTATTGCAGGGCTTCATCATGTATTAGTCGGACAAGGGTTGATGAGAAATATTTATTGTTTAAATCCACAGGAAACTTTGTCAGCAGGGCAACAAGAAGAAATTGCGAGAGTATATCGTATGTACTCACACTTAAATGATGATGATTTTGTGAAGGAAAATTTAAAAAGCTGGAGTGAATAGCAATGGATAAAATTAAGATTGCGGTTGTGGGAACTGGGAGCATCGGAATAAGTCACTTGATAGCGATCGATCAGTCTGAAGTATGTGAATTGAGAGTGGTTTGTGATATTAATGAGAAGATTGCAAAGGAATTTGGAGAACAGTATAAGGTATCATATTGCACTGATTACAAAGAAATTGCTTTAATGTCGGATGTGGATGCAGTAATCTTAAATCTACCTCATTGGCTTCATTGTGAAGTGACAGAATTTTTCTTGAATTCGGGGAAGCATGTACTTGTAGAAAAACCCATGGCCAATACAGTGGAAGAATGCGACAGAATGATAGCTGCTTCGGAAAAAAATGGAAAAAAACTAGCAGTTGGACATGTACAAAGATATTTCATGGCCAACCGCTTGGTTAAGGAGATTTGCCAATCCGGTCAGCTAGGGAAATTATGCCTTTATGAGGAATATCGTAGTGTTAACTATTTTGATGAGCGGCGACCAAAATGGTTTTTGGACAAAAAACTTTCAGGTGGCGGTATTGTTATGAATTATGGTGCACATGCATTTGACAAACTTTTTTATATCTTAGATTGTGATCCAAAAGAGATATGGGCAAATGTAGATAATATAAAAAATAGCGAGACGATAGAAGGACATGCACAGATTTTGGCAAAATTTGAAAATGATGTCAGTGCAGCAATAACTTTTTGTGGATATGTGGGAAGTGGATATGAAGCAAGATATTATTTTACAGAAGGAACATTAAAAGTTGTTGATGGAATGCATTTATATCAAAATGATGGAAAAGACGGGTGGAAGGAAATTCACAACATAGAAGATGGTGAATTTATGAAGAGGCAGTTAGAGGGTTTTTGTGCATTAATACGTGGCGAGAGTACAGATATTCCCACTGGTAAATATGGTAAAAAAGTAATTCAGACAATTGCACAAATTTATGATTAAGATTTGGGGGCTGTCGCACTAAGTAATTAGTGCCCAGCTCCTTTTCTGCGAAAAACGTTTTTGGCATAAATTTTGCAGCAGAAAGTCCTATTCCACTTCATCCGCCATAGGAGAAATGAAATATAAAATGTGCCAAAATAAAAATATATCCTATTGACACAAAAACAAAAGATAAGTTATAATATCATTGAGGTGGTAACGATGCTGGATTATTCAAAGTATCCCGATGGCGGAAGATTCTATTCGGGGGCGGAACGAAAAAAGTCAATTATAATAAATGGAAATGCTTATCTTGTCAAATTTCAAAAAAATTCCAGAGAAGGTCTGCGGTTTAATCATGTTTCCGAATTTTTAGGCAGCCACATATTTTCTTTGCTTGGAATGGAAGCACAGGAAACACAGCTTGGATTGTATCATGGAGAAAATGTGGTTGTGATAAAGGATTTTCTGGGTGAGGATGAGGTGTTTGTTCCCTTTAATGGAGTTGGGGACAGTTCTCTTGAGCAAGATAAAGAAAAGTACCAATATTCTTATGAAGATATCATTAGAATGTTAAAAGAAAATGTGAAGCTGACGGATGTGGAGCAAACCATGCATCAATTCTGGGATATGTTCATTGTTGATGCACTCATTGCAAATTTTGACCGGCATGGAAGCAATTGGGGATTTATCAAGAAGAATCATCAATACCGTCTTTCGCCTATCTTCGATAATGGTTCCAGTTTGTTTCCGCAATTAAATACCGATGAGAAAATAACAGCGATTTTGCATGATCAAACCAAAATTGACCAAAGAATATATAGGTTTCCTACATCGCAGATTAAATATCAAGGCAAGAAAAGTTCCTACTATGAAATCATTTCAAGCCTTGCCTTTGAAGAATGTAATAAGGCACTTGTCAGAATGACAGAAAAAGCAGATCTGAAAAAGATCAATAAGTTGATCGATACAGTGGAAGGGATCAGTGATATTCGCCGAGAATTTTATAAAACCATATTGAAGCAAAGATATGAAAAGATTTTAATGGAATCTTACAACAAATTGCAGCATAAGTAAGGAGTGACAAATATGCAGGCCATAAGAACAGATTTTCAGCCAATGAACAGAATTACAACACCGCTTGAAGGAATTCCTTCCTATGTCAGCTCCGGCATCATAAAGGCAGTAATGAAAAGTGGAGAGAAAGTAAGTATTGCACAAATAGATTATCAGGAATTTGATGAAGAAAATTTTCAGTATGTATTCAGCCCTTATTGGGAGATCGTTGATGGACTTCCTGCAAGTGTGTTTCAGGGAATTCCCGGCATCGATATGGAACTCAGACTAAAGAATTATTATAGAGTAAATTATATTCCCACGTTCATTTCAGAAAGAACTCCTTCTGAAAGCAGAGAAGATCTTTGGGAATTACTGGATTCTGTTGGGCTTAACTATTACGATAGATTTGAGTGGCTTCTTCGTACAAATATGAAAGCTGCTAATGATAACCTGATCGTCGAACGCAGACGAAATGAAAAAGTGGTACGACAATTTGCACCGGGTATACTGTCCGATATGCAATATGGGGATAAAGTGATCTTGGAATCCATGGAAACAATCGCCGGTACAACAGCAGGGCTGACGGATGGAATGTTTCATATCCTTGTGAGTGGAATCGATGTTGTTACACAAGATGGTAAAGTGCTGGTAGATATGATGACAAGATCTGCCATGGTTCCCTACATGATGACACAAAGACTTATAGCATATCGTGAGAGGATAATTAACCGCCAGGTGGGCATTGAACGGGCGAAAAAGGATGGTAAGTATACTGGCAGAAAGCCTATTGAAGTGGATGAAAATATGCTTGGTCAAATTGCGAAGGAGCTTGATGATGGTATAATAACCATTGAAGAGGCAATGAAGAGAATGAAGATTAATTCCAGGTCTACGTTCTATCGGAAGTTGAGAAAACTAAAAAATCAGATTCCTTGACAACAAAAGCACAACAATATAAAATAAAAATGATATTGGTTCGTCGTATCCGGCGGCAGACAAGAAAGGTACGGTACCCCCCATGGAAAACCATTCAGATGTTTTTAAATTGTTAGAAGAACGTTATGCGAAAATGAGCAAGAGCCACAAGCGGATTGCATCCTACATACAGGAGCATTATGATCAGGCAGTCTTTATGACAGCGGCGAAGTTAGGAGAGCAGCTTCAGATCAGTGAATCCACGGTGGTGCGTTTTGCAGCGGGCATTGGTTTTGAAGGGTATCCGGAATTTCAGAAGGCGTTGGCTGAGTGTGTCAAGGACAAGCTGAATACGGTGCAGAAAATGAATGAGCTGTATGGCAGGAAATCACAGTCGGAAGTTATCAATACCGTATTAAATGCAGATATTGAGAAGATCCAGCATACCATAGAACATTTGGATGTGCAGGCTTTTGATGCGGCAGTTGAGACGATTTTGAATGCCAAAAAGGTTTATATTATGGGGCTTCGCAGTAACGAACCGCTGGCAGCGTTCTTACATTTCTATTTAAATATGATTCACGAGAATGTGGTTTTGTTAAGTACCAGCAGTATCAGTGAAACTTTTGAGCAGATGATCCGCATCGGGGAAGAGGATTGTTTTATCGGTATCAGTTTCCCAAGATATTCTATGAGAACCTTGAAGGCTATGGAATTTGCCAATGATCGTAATGCCAAGGTCATTGCCATCACTGACAGCGTACATTCTCCTATGAACCTGTACTCTTCCTGCAATCTGCTTGCAAGAAGTGATATGGTCTCTATAGTGGATTCACTGGTAGCACCCTTAAGTGTGATTAATGCCCTTGTGGTTCAGTTGTGCATGAATCGGCCGGATGAAGTGCGCAGAAATCTGGAGATGTTAGAGGATACCTGGAACAATTATCAGGTGTATTTGAATGATGAGATTAATTTTATAGATGACGATCCCATGCTGAAGTATTCCCTTCGCAGGGAAGATGAGGAGCAGGCATAAAAAGTATTATACAGTATTTTCGCCGGAATCTGCTAAGGTAAGCGGGTTCCGGTTTCAGTTTTCTTAAAAATGTCAATAAATAGTTGTTTTTATGAAAAAAATGTGATAGTATACATTTGTAAATCTATTAACAACTATCTATGATTCATATTCTACATTCAAATGGCAAATCTGCCGTTTTATCCGGAATTTGAAGCAAAACAAAATGGCAGAGGCGATGATCCCAGTACGTATATATTTTAGTGTGTATATTACCTCTGCAGTATGAAGGAGGATGATGTGCATGGGCAAGGAAAACGATGTGATACTGGAGTATTTGGATGTGAAGGAACATTTCGCGGATCTGTTTAACGGAACTTATTTTAATGGAGAGCGAGCTGTGGATGCACAGGGGCTGGAGGACAGTTCTTCGGTATACTGGGATAATTTTCAGGAAGAGGCAGCAGTGCTTGAGGTGCTCGGGGAGACGATGAGGAGCAGTCAGCAACAACGGACGGTGCATTCGGAGCGAAGGAGAGATCTCAAGAAGAAGCTGAAAAGTGGTAACAGTCTTCGAGTGCTTGCCATAGAGCATCAGGCAAGTGTGGACATGAGCATGGCCTGGAGGCATATGTACTATGACGCATTAGAGTACAAGAAGCAGATAAAAGAGTGTGGGGAATATAACGAGAAATATGGTCTGTTAAAGCCGGAACAGAAGTATCAGAATTGTAAGCTGACAGAGGAAGACAGACTGGTTCCAGTATTTACTGCATGCCTGTATTTGGGGGAAGAGCCATGGAACGGTCCCAGAAGCCTGAAGGATATGATGCACTTTAAGAAAGGTGATGAACAGTGGGAGAAGCTGTTTGCGGATTATCAGATGAATCTGATATGTGTAAATGAAATGACGGACTTCTCGAATTATCACACGTCACTTAAGCTTCTGCTGATGTTGTTGGCGAATCGTAGCAGTAAGAAAAAGATGAAGAAGCTGATAGCAGAGAATCCGGAATTTTGCAAGGTGGACAAGGATACTGCCCGGGTAGCGGGGACATTATTGGGAGTAGAGATGGCGATGGAGAAGATCATTGAAGCGGAAGGAGAAGAAGTTAATATGTGTACAGGATTGAAGGAGTGGCTGTTGGAAGAACGTGAAGAAGGACATAAGGAAGGACATAAGGAAGGACGTAGTGTTTTAAATGTGCTTAATATAAAGTTAGCTGAAGCCGGTCGAGTGGATGACATCTTAAAAGCGGCAATGGATAATGAATATCAAGACAAGTTGTTGGCAGAGTATGGTTTGATGTCGTAATCGTGTATAGGGTGATTCTTTCTGCACTGTGTTATAGAAAAAAATATTGAAGCAACAGCCAATTCACGATATAATTCATAATAGGCGGTTTAGGAAGATGAGGAACAGGCATGAAGAAAGTAATTGTAATCGGCGGTGGTGCTGCCGGGATGATGGCAGCGGTTGCGGCGGCGGATGCGGGCGCAAAAGTCACCATATATGAACACAATGAAAAGTTAGGAAAGAAGCTTTTCATTACCGGAAAGGGCAGATGCAATGTGACTAATGCAGGTGACATGGAGAACCTTTTCGCAAATGTAATGACAAATGACAAATTTTTATACAGCGCATTTTACTCCTATGACAATCAGGCAGTGATGGATTTTATTGAAAAAGCAGGCTGTCCGCTGAAGGTGGAGAGAGGGGACAGGGTATTCCCGGTCAGTGATCATTCTTCAGATATTATTGGGGCTTTTCAGAGAGAACTGAAGAAGAGGGATGTCCGGATCATACTGAATACCGGTGTGAAAGATTTGCTGGTGGAGGAGGATCCGGTAGGGGATGGTGGATTCGGCAGTGGTGTAGAATCTGCAGGAACATCAAAGGGTAAACAGATGAGTTGCGCCAAGGGTGTGATTCTCACGAACGGCAAGCGAGATATGGCAGATCGGATTATCGTAGCTACCGGTGGTATTTCCTACGCATCCACCGGGTCCACTGGTGACGGTTATCGCTTCGCAGAGAATACCGGTCACAAGGTAACCGAAAGAAAGCCGTCGCTTGTTCCTTTTAATTTGAAAGATGACTGGTGCAGGGATGCTATGGGGGTATCCTTGAAAAATGTCTCTCTGCGCATGGTTTGCGGAAAGAAGGAAATTTACAAGGGGTTTGGCGAGATGTTGATTACCCATTTTGGCATCAGTGGACCGCTGGTGTTGAGTGCCAGCAGTTTCTATGTGAGTAAGGCCAAAGGGGAGACGAGTTTGTATTTAGATCTGAAACCGGCCCTTACGGCAGAACAATTGGACAAGCGGGTGCTTCGGGATTTTGAGGAAAGCAAGAACAAGCAGTTTAGCAATGCACTGAATCATTTATTCCCGCAGAAGCTGATTCCGGTGATGATTAAATTGTCCGGCATCGATCCGGAGAAAAAGGTCAATGAGATCACCAAGGAAGAACGAAAGGCCTTTGTGGAGCTGATCAAAAATGTGCCCATGACAATAGACGGTGTGAGAGGTTTTAAAGAGGCCATCATCACCAAAGGCGGTGTGTCTGTGAAACAAGTCAATCCGTCCACTATGGAATCCAAGATAGTGAGTGGACTGTATTTTGCGGGCGAGGTGCTGGATTTAGATGCTTTAACGGGTGGATATAATTTGCAAATAGCCTGGTCAACTGGTTATCTTGCTGGGACAAATGCAGGCGCGGAGTGAGACTGATGACACATTGTGAAAAGACAAGTCATGAGCAGGGTGAAGAAGATGGTATGAAGTAATTTTGAATATAAATGTAACAAAAAGGGTAAAATATCTTTTAGTTTAAATACGCAGATACTTGAGAGGGGTCTATATAAAATAATTTGCCCATAAGCCCCCACGGCATGTATTTGTAATTCTATAGAAAACAGAAGGGAGAAGAAACATGAGCTACAATATCGCAATTGATGGTCCGGCAGGTGCCGGCAAAAGTACCATTGCCAAGGCGGTGGCAAAAAAGATGGGATTGATTTATGTGGATACCGGTGCAATGTATCGTGCCATGGCATTACATATGCTGAAAAGAGGAATTAATATTGAGGACGATGAGGCAGTTATCGCAGAATGTGTGCATCCGGACATAACCATTAAATATGAAGATGGAGTCCAGGTGGTATATTTGAATGGAGAAAATGTAAATGCATTCCTTCGGACAGAAGAAGTGGGAAATGCTGCGTCGAAAACCAGTGTACTCATGCCGGTGCGAATCAGACTTGTGGAGTTGCAGCAGAAGCTTGCAGCAGAAAGTGACTGCATCATGGACGGCAGAGATATTGGAACTTGCGTGCTTCCAAATGCGGATGTAAAGATTTATCTGACAGCCAGCAGCGCAGTGCGGGCAAAGAGAAGATTCGATGAACTGACTGCAAAGGGGCAGGAATGTGACATTGTGGAAATCAAGCGAATCATAGAAGAGCGCGACTACCGTGACATGAACCGTGAAGCATCGCCATTAAAGCAGGCTGAAGATGCGGTGTTGGTGGATACTTCCGATATGACAATTGAGGAAGTAATTGCAAAAATCATCTCCATTTGTGAGAATAAGAGGTGAATATGGAAGTTAGATTGGCAAAAAGTGCCGGTTTCTGCTTTGGTGTAAAGCGTGCCGTAGATAAGGTTTATGAGCAGATTGCTACCGGCAAGAAAATTTATACCTACGGGCCCATTATCCACAACGAGGAAGTGGTTAAAGATCTGGAACAGAAAGGTGTGCAGGTTATACCTGATAAGGAGGCACTGCAGAAGCTGAAAGAAGGGACTGTCATCATTCGTTCCCATGGTGTGGCAAAAGAGATTTATGATATTTTAGAAGCTAACGGTCTGGAATGTGTGGATGCTACTTGTCCTTTTGTAAAGAGGATTCACAATATTGTAAGTAAAGAAAGCTCTGCCGGGAAACATATTATTATTGTGGGAAATGCCGGCCATCCGGAGGTGGAAGGTATCATGGGATGGTGCAGCGGCCCTTTAAATGTATTGGAAACCATTGAAGAAGCTGAAAATTTAACACTTCCCGGGGGAACTGATATCTGTACTGTGTCACAAACGACATTTAATTACAATAAATTTCAACATATAGTTGAAATTTTTCAAAAAAAAGGTTACAATGATAGTGTTGTGAATACTATCTGTAACGCTACAGAGGAAAGACAGACTGAAGCGAGGGAAATAGCATCCCAGGCAGATGTTATGATCGTAATAGGAGGTAAGCACAGTTCGAACACGCGGAAATTGTACGAGATCTGCAGTTCGGAGTGCGACAATACCTATTTTATACAGACACTGGATGACTTGCATTTAGAACTACCTAAATCTGTTGGCCTAGTGGGTATTACTGCAGGGGCTTCCACCCCAAATAAATTAATCGAGGAGGTTCAAAATTATGTCAGAATTAACTTTTGAACAAATGTTGGAAGAATCATTAAAGACAATACATGCAGGAGAGGTAGTTGAAGGCACAGTTATCGACGTTAAGCCGGATGAAATCGTGCTGAACATCGGATATAAATCTGACGGTATCCTTACCAGAAGTGAATATACCAACGAAGCTAACGTAGACCTTAGAACTCTCGTGAATGTAGGAGAAAAAATGGAAGTTAAAATCCTGAAGGTAAACGATGGTGAAGGTCAGGTTTCTTTAACTTACAAGAGACTTGCTGCTGACAGAGGCAACAAGAGAATTGAAGAAGCTTTCAATAACAAAGAAGTATTGAAGGCACCTGTAGCACAGGTATTAGACGGCGGATTAAGCGTAGTTGTTGAAGAAGTAAGAATCTTCATTCCTGCAAGTCTTGTATCTGACAGCTATGAAAAAGACTTGAGCAAGTATGCAGGTCAGGAAATTGAATTTGTGATCAGCGAATACAATCCTAAGAGAAGAAGATATATCGGCGATCGCAAGCAGCTCATCGTTGCTCAGAAGGCTGAACTTCAGGCAGCATTGTTTGAAAAGATCAAAGAGGGCGATGTAGTAGAGGGTATTGTTAAGAACGTAACCGATTTCGGTGCATTCATTGATTTAGGCGGAGCTGACGGATTACTCCACATTTCAGAAATGTCTTGGGGAAGAGTAGAACATCCTAAGAAAGTATTCAAGGTTGGCGATAGCGTTAACGTTCTTATCAAAGAGATCAATGGATCAAAGATTGCTCTTTCCTTAAAATTTGACGATGCTAACCCTTGGAAAGATGCAGCTGAGAAGTATGCTGTAGGCACTGTTGTAACCGGTAAAGTTGCAAGAATGACTGATTTTGGTGCATTCATCGAACTTGAACCAGGAGTAGATGCACTGCTTCATGTATCTCAGATTTCTAAGGAGCATATCGAGAAGCCGGCAGATGTTCTCAAGGCTGGCGATGAAATCACTGCAAAGGTTGTTGATTTCAATGAGGCAGATAAGAAGATTTCTTTAAGCGTAAAGGCTATGCTTGCTCCGGAACCAAAGGCAAAAGAAGATGATGCAGAAGTTGCTTCTGTAGATATCGATGCTGTGATCGCAGCTGAAGATGCTGAATAATTCAATAAATTGAATAAGAATAAAAATATCCCCCATCGGAATGATGGGGGATATTTTTACGCATACAACCGGCTCTGATTCCGATACATCCTAGGCGACACACCTGCATGTTTCTTAAAAAAATCCGAGAAATGGGCAGCATCCGGGTATCCTACAGCAGTACCAATCTCCTGGATTGACAGTTCTGTACCGAGTAGCAGCTGCTGGGCTTTACGCAAACGCTGCTGCTGCAGTAAGGAAAAGACTCCGCAGTGGAAGAAACTTCGGCATCGCCGTTCCAATTGAGGGACACTGATAAAAAAGTGTGCTGCAATGTCCGGAAGTTTCAACGGAAGATGCAGATTATCATTTATATAAGAAAAGAGTTCGTCGCACCAATGATTTTGCAAGGAGGAAGCAGCGGTTTCGATACAGTGCAGGATCAGTGTTTCCAATCGATTCCACATCTGTGCAGCTGCAAGGGGAGAACCTAAGTGGTATAGTTCATCAATTTTTTCGGCAAGTGAAAGTAATTGCTCTGAGGCTAAAAATGTCGGTTCGGTAAATTGCTCATTGAGCAGGGCAATTAGTGGATGTTCAGTTGCCAGTGCGGATGACTATGTATTTCCATTTGATAAGAAGAAGACCGTTTATTTAAAAAATACTGCAAAGAGCCGCTGGAATCGAAGTGAATTCCGGCAGCTCTTTCAAAATCAGTATTTATCCGACAGCATTTCCAGCACATGGTTTGCATACCGGGTGAATAGATCTCGATCTTTCTTGATCTCATCACTGACCTCAAAGAATAAATCTTT
>JAZPYS010000085.1:0-18622 GCA_045544275.1 Acetatifactor sp.
TATCAGTGACTTTGTTATGATAACAGAAGGTACAGGATAATACAATCTGACGTAATATTCATCAGAATGAATTATGCTGCACCTTCTTTTAATTTGAATAATTTTCGGGGAATTAGAAGTGGGTAAAGTTACAAATAACAGGATAACACCTTGTAAAAAGGACACGGAATGCACCGTGTCCTCTTCTCTAATCTGCCTTTATCCTAAACTTTTTACCCTTCAAATGAATTCATAGAATTGTTCATTGCCTCTTCCATAAATTGTCTGGTGTATAAATGATAGTAATGACCTTTTTGTGCAATTAATTCTGCATGATTTCCCTGTTCCACGATCTTGCCGTCACTTACCACCAGAATCACATCTGCCTGTCGGATCGTGGAAAGACGATGTGCGATCACAAAAGAGGTTCTGCCTTTCATCAAATGTTCGATGGCATCCTGAATCTTCTTTTCGGTTACAGTGTCAATGGATGACGTTGCTTCATCCAAGACAAAGATTCTTGGATCTGCTAATATGGCCCTTGCAAAAGAGATCAGCTGCTTTTCACCTGTAGAAAGCAGGTCTCCGCCCTCTCCTACGTCGCTGTCATAGCCTTTATCCATGCGTTCAATAACACCTTCCGCAGACACACTCTTGATCGCAGCCTCTATCTGCTCCATGGTGGCATTTGGATTGCCGTAGCGCAGATTCTCCAGCACTGTTCCCGAGAACAGATGCGGTGTCTGAAGTACATAACCGATATTGCTGTGCAGCCAAAGCTGAGAACGCTCTCTTGCATCCCGGCCATCAATTAGCACACGCCCGGATGTAGGTTCAAAGAAACGGCATACCAGATTTACCAGTGTAGATTTGCCAGCACCTGTTTCTCCTACAATGGCCACATTGGTTCCCTGAGGCACATGCAGATTAAAATGTTCCAATACATATTCATCGCCATCGGGATATTTAAAGGATACATCTTCAAAGGTAATATCACCATGCAATGGTTCCCAGTTCTCTTTTTTCGGATCAAAGGAATCACCATACTTCTCGATAACTTCCTTAGAATCACTTACATCCGACTCTGTCTCCATAAGTCTGGTAAAACGCTCCACATTTACCTGTACCGTAATCAGGTCTGACACAATTCTTACCAGCCACTGTACCGGATCCATCAGACCCAATGCATAGGACATAAAAACAGATAATGTACCGATTTCCAGCACACCTTCCATGGAAATAATACCGCCTCTCCACAATACCAATGCCAATGCAATAGATGCCGAGAAAGAAATCATGGAGGAAAACATAGCTCTATAATGGGTACCATGTACAGAAACCTTCTTCATTTCTGCTGTGGTTTCGTTGAAATTATCTTCCATCTTTTTCTCAATAACAAGAGTCTTTGTAGTCTTTGCGCCGGTAATACCTTCATTAAAATTGCCGGTAATACGGGAATTTACTTCTCTGATCTGACGATTCAACTTTACCAGTTTCTTCTGGAAAAATGCAGCCGCAGCTGCCGCAATGGGCACAATGATCAACACCCACAATGCCAGTTTAAAATTTGTGGTCAGCATAACCACTACAGCACCAATAATATAACTGCACTGCCATACACCATCCATCAGTCCCCATGAAACCAAAGATCCGATACGGTTGGTATCACTCATGACTCTTGCATGGATATATCCCACACTGTTCTGATTAAAATAGGAGAATGCCAAGGTCTGTAAATGATTAAAACTCTCACGTTTCATATCACGGCCCACATACATTTCTGTCTGACAGGCCTGATAGGCTGATATGGTATTGACAATAACCTGAAACGCCAGTATGGCCACGTATGTAAAAATAAAATACATTAGTGTATCCAATGTATTGCCGGTAATATAGTGATTCAATGCATATCTCTGGAACAAAGGCAGTACGATATCCACCAAAGCTCCTAATAAGGATAACACGACCATACTTAATATGGTCCATTTATATGGCTTCAAATAAGGTATCAGTTTATTTAAACCAAAATAAGGCAGGGAGACATACTCCTGCTTTTCTTCATTATGATGCATCTGCACTCACCTCCTCAGGCAGACTCATCTGCATATCATAAATCTTTCGATATGTACCATTGTTGTTCATTAATTCTTCATGGGTACCAATCTCAACGATTTTCCCCCTATCCATGACCATGATACAGTCAGCCTGCATCAACGTGGTCACTCTGTGAGCAATCAAAATTACTGTAGATGTACCCAGATTCTTGCGAAGCTCCTGACGGATTCTTGCGTCTGTATCTGCATCCACAGCTGACAAGGAATCATCAAATACCATAATCGGTGTTTCCTGGGTCAGCATTCTGGCAATGGCAGTCCGCTGCTTTTGTCCGCCGGACAACGTTACACCACGTTCCCCTACGATGGTGTCATACCCTTTGGAAAACTCTGAAATAGATTCATCCACACATGCAATGGCTGCTGCTCTTCTGATCTCAGAAAGATTCATGTCTTTTTTAGTGATACCAATATTTTCTGCAATGGTTCTTGAAAACAGGAATGGCTCCTGCAGTACCATTCCAATATTGGAACGGACCCATTCTCCTTTCATGTCTGCAACATCCACACCACCTATGGTAATCTGACCATTTTCAGCCGGCAGATCATATAGTCTGTTCAGAAGATACATCAGAGTGGATTTACCGGATCCAGTGCTACCTAAAATACCAAAAGTAGTTCCCTGGGGAATTTTAAAGCTGATGTTCTGTAAAATAGGTGCTTCCCCGTAAGAAAAGGATACATTTTTAAATTCAATATCTCCATGCATATCCGGCGTTACAGCATCCGGCTTATCTTCCTCAGCTTCAGAGTTCATAATATAACGGATACGTTCAATGGATACCCCTGCCTTACTCATCTCAGAAATCATTCTTCCTAAGGATCGTACCGGCCATGTAAGCATACCATTGTAAGAAATAAAGGCAATATAATCCCCTGCAGTCATCTCTCCGTTTACAGCAAAAACGGCACCTAAGATTACCACCAGCATGATCTGCAGACCGGACATTAAGTCACCAGCTCCCCAGAACAATGCCAGTACCTTGCAAAGCTTCATCCACGCATCTGTGTAAATATTATTCTGCTTTTCAAACCGATCCTTCTCAAACTTCTCACGACCAAAGGCTCTTACCACACGGACACCGGTCAGGTTTTCCTGTGCAATCGTAGAAAGTACGCCTTCATTCTCATCACACTCCGTAAAACGATCTCTGATATGAGAATGAAAATAAGTAGAATATGCAATAATGATCGGAATGGAGCATACTGCTACCGTGGCAAGTTTCACATTCATGGAAAACATGAAAATTAATGACATGGTGATGAGAATTACAACTCTGAAAATGGATGTCATCTGTTCAGAAATAAAGTTCTTGATCATATCTACATCCGAAGTACATCTCTGGATAATATCACCGGTCTGATTCTTCATATGCCAGGAAAAAGGCAGTCTCTGAATATGGGAAAACAATTTGTTACGCATATTCTCCACCAAACTCTCTGCACCTTTTGTGTTGAAGAGCATATTCAGATACTTGAATATTGCTGCCACCAGCGCTATGCCTGCGATCATACAGCCAATCACCCAGATATGGCTGCGAAGAAACTCTACACCGCCGATTCTTTCGACCCAGTCAATTACAAACCCCGGCAGCTTCAATTCTTCATTGCCGATGATGCTGTCTACTGTGGTACGGATCAACTGGGGACTTAGCATATCCAGAGCAGTTACCGTCATAGCAGACAATATACTTATCACAAAAAAATGCTTGCTTCCTTTTAAGAAATCCAATATCAGGGAGATTTTAGTATATTTCTTTTGTTTTGTTTTCTGGTCAGTCATTTTATACTTTTACCTGTCCCTTTCGAAAATGTGTGTCACCAGTTCGGCCATGGGCGGAACGGACACACAGTTAATAGCTGCACCTATCCATAAATCAGAAAATCCCGCTGATCAATAGACAGTTCTGTTTGTAGCAGTTCGGTAGTGGGTCCGTTCAGAACTGTTGATTTACCTGATTAGGATACAAAATTATGTATAGCATAAAACATGGCTGCTTCTGTGAAAGAAAACTTCACAGACACAACCATGTCAGCTTTTTAATATATTTCTAATGTGCTGTATTGATTAAAAGTATAGCACATATGTTTTGTTTTGTCTACATAACTTTAATAGTTCTCGCTTACATACATGCCTGCACGGCTCTGGATGATATCCGCAACCTCATCCACACTCTTCTGCCCGGAGAAATAACTCTCTGCTTCTTCCGCAATCATGGAGAACAATGTTGCATCCGAGGTCAGATTACTTTTTGCAGAATGCAGCATTTCCATGATGTCGTCCACCTGTTCCTGGCTTGCCGCAAAGATATCTGTATCCCAGTCATCATATCCCCAGGAAGTCTTTGGATGCTGCAGAGGCTCTCCGTTCTCATCCAGCATCTTTTCACCATTTTCATCCAACCGATATTCCGGAGTCATATCTGCTTCAAAGACCTCTTGCAGCTCGTCCTTACGGGACGGAAAACCATGCATGCCCCACTCATCCGGCTCATCGTAAGCCAATACGGACTCAAAGAACTGCCATGCCCCTTCCTTATTTTCGCTGTTTGAAAAGATCGCATACATACCATCACCATGCATATAAGCTCCCAGGCTTCCATCAAAGGTTGGATACCCGATATTTGTCACATCCACTTCGAACATCTGACTATACATCTGATATGCCTGTGTATTGTGCACATTGGCATCAGAAAGCAGCAGGTCTCCGGACTGAATACGTCGGGGCATGGAAGGTTCATTTTCATTATAATTATTCTCTGCCGGAAAGGTATTTGCAAATGCAAGTACATCCTTAAATTCCTGACTATTGAATGAGCACGCTGCATTTTCATAGTCTACAAAGCTGTTGAAACTGTAACGAAGAATCGTCTGCAGAATACTCGTCTTAGTAGCATACTCTAACAATTCTTTATCCGGATACTGTTTTGCAAATTCCATAATTTCCTGTATCGTCCAGCCGGGTTCTTCCCCTACCTGTTCTGTACGTCCAAGCAGAGTATTGATGGTAACTGTCTCCGGTATGGTGATCAGCTTACCATTCAGGGTATGGGCATTGAGAATTCCTTCCACAAAGTCCTCTCTACTGACAGATTCACTGTTATCTAAATAAACTGACAGATCCTCCAACGCACCTTTGGCAACCAAATTTCCTACATCTACATTATAGCTGATATCGATGATATCCGGTGCATTATCCCCCACTAAACTGGTGTTGAACTGTGCAACTGCCGTCTCATAATCCTCCGGTTTCCAGTTATCCTGATATTCAATTGTATATTCCTCAATCTCAATCTGATACTCTGCATTTCTCTTATTGAAATGCACCACTGCCGTCTGCAGGTCCTGACTGCTGTTAAAGGTTCCCAATGTCAGCGTTGTCTTCTGAGGCACTTCCGAACGAGGCTTCTCCACCAAACGCACCACTTCGGTGGTATTGGTAGAATAATCTTCACAGATTGCCAAATAGGAACCATCCTCAGCCGCAGAAATACAGCGCACATTAGAACCGATTACATTACAGCTTGCCCAGGTAAGAATCGGCGTACTTATCTGGTCTGCAAAATTATAGGCATACAATTCATTATAACCGCCAATGATCACATCTTCATTCACACCGGCAACTGCCTTTCCGTTTCCGGCATCGGGTACATTCTGATAAGACTCACCTAAAGACCTGGTATCTGCTAAAATCTCCACCATTTCCACACCGTTGCCTTGTGAACTGTACTGACTTAAGAATACTCTTCCCGCTTTGTTCACGGTCAGCCCCATGATCCAGTTACCGCTTCCTTCAACTTGTCCAAGATACGTTCCGTCTTCACCAAAAATACGCACGATAGTATCAGCAGAAGCATAAACTTTTCCATCTGCTCCCACTTCCATATACTGTATATACGCATTCATCTCGTCCGCCTTCATGGTCTCTGAAATGTCCTGCATATAAATTTGATTGCCCTCTGCATCCGTTTTTGTCAGATAATATTTCTGACCATTTTCATTGTATGTCTGTCCTTCTACATAAACAGGATATGCATTCCACACAGTATATACATTCCCCTCTGCATCTACGGTATAACGTCCCATATAGGCATCCATACCTTCGCCTGCATCAAATAACAAAGGTGTTTTTATGATTTCACCTGTAGTCATATTATGTTTGCAAAGATAGGTCGTGCTCACACCTGTGGTCTCGTCCCATTCATGCGAATCATAATACAGAAAATCACCCACAATTTTAGCATCCCCTAAATAGGTGCCTTCTTCCAACTCAAGCTCAATGATCTCCGGTACATATACAAATCCATCCAGTTCTTCTGCTTCGCTCTGTGAAGGATTCTTAGAATCTTTTGTTGTCTCGTCAGAACCGCAGCCGACCATTGATATACTCAGCGCAGTCACACATGCAATTGCCATAATGCGTTTCCATAATTTCAAGTTCTTCATTGCATTTCTCTCCTTTACATTATGGATATATTTTAATCCCCTGCCCTTCATAATTCAAGTATGCAACAACTTAAGATTTCTTAAGAAAAGCTAAAGAACATCTTGACTTCAGCTTCCACATGGTGTATTATTAGCATCACATAGAAATTTTTGTCTTATATACTTCTATATCCTATCTTTTATCTGTATATATCATTCAATTTCTATCATTACATCTTTATTTTTTTCAACAATCAGGAGGAAACTTTATGGATCACGAAACAAAACAAATGTTCAACACAATTCTTGAAGAAATGGGGCGTATGGAACATCGGATTAACAATCGTTTTGATACGCTCACCGACAAATTTGAAAAACGTTTTGAAAGAATTGAAAACCGGCTGGATAGTATGCAACACGAGGTCAATGCCTGCAAGCTGGAACTCAGCACCGTCTCAATGAGACTTGACAACCTTGAAAAATATTTTTACATTCTTGACAATCGCATTGACCAATCCGAACATCGAATCGAACATTCTGAAAGGCGACTGGATACATTAGAATTTAAAATTGCATAACGAATTTCACAAAAACAGATGCGTGCCCTCATAATACCAAGGCACTGCACCTGTCTTTTTTATCTCTCCAGCTTATTACTTACCATAGATATGCTGCTGTATATATTCATTATTCTTTTCAAAATCTACTTTTAGCACTGACATTCCCCGTATAGAAGTATTAGAATATGAACCCTCAATTGGAATGCTTCCCTGAATGATATCATATACTAATAAATTCGGTGCCTGTAGGAATAAAGTACCGATTTCCTTCTGCGTCAGATTGGTTGTCAACATCGGCAAAATGCTATCCATCAACTCAAGCGGATTTTTCATCAATGCCTTTGGAGCATTCTTGATTGCAGCCGAAAGTACTTTCCGCTGCCTCTCCGTTCTTCCGAAATCTGTTCCCAGATAACGGTTACGGCAATAAGCAAGTGCCTGGGGGCCATTTAAGTGAATTGTCCCGCTTAAAGTCTCATCCAGATAATCTGTTCCAACCTCATTGCCTTGCAGCATGTTATACTCTACCAAATATGCATTGATATATTTCACCTCTTCATTGGTCACATCCAATGCTACGCCACCAACGGCATCCACGAGATTGGCAAATGCCTGAAAATTCACCAGCATATAACGATTGACTTCAATATCAAAATTCGCTTCAATCGTCTCCATGAGCAGCTTCGGTCCACCATATGCATATGCTGCATTCAACCGATTTCCATCATGTCCCGGAATATCAACATACATATCTCTCAACAGTGAAGTCAGATGTATGGTTTTGGTCTCATTGCTGATGGACAACAAAATCATTGCATCAGACCTGCCATCCTCCCCGGCATCTCTGGAATCATTTCCTATTAACAGAATATTGGTCACACCGTCTTCTTTTAGAGGTTCCGTTGTTACAGATGTAACTCCGCTGTAATTCATTTTGCCATGAATATAATCAGTCAATAGATATCCGCCAACACCCACAATAATAGACAGTACAATTACAAATCTAATAAACCTTCCTAAAAATGTTTTCTTCTTCCTCATAATATTTTAATCTCCTTAGAAAATATAAAGTGCCGTATAATTACCATTTGCAATTATACAGCACTTCTATATACTATTACAATTAAATTTTTCTTAGAATTTCCTAAAATGTGATCTGCTCCAATTTTGTCATAAACTGCTCTTTTCGCATATTCTGCTCTGCCACATAAGACTGATCACCGGATGCATGAAGCTCCTGCAGATACAGATGATGATTCTTCATAATAGCATCATTCTTTTTGCCTAACATCAACATTGCAATGCTGGAACACTGATCAGCAGTACGTTCAAAATAGGTAAGCATGTCCATAAAGATCAGACCGGAATCGATGGAACAAATGCCCTGACAAAGTCTTGCTGTATGACGATCCTTTAGGAGAAGAACCATATCGTCAATCACTTCTTCCAAAGGTTCAATGCGGCGGGCAACATATTCACTATCATCTCCCAATGCTTCCAAAGTGAGTCTGAGGATTTCTTGAACAGCATCATTCAAAACCTCCAGTTCTTTACAGGCACTTTCCGAAAATTGAACATCACTATCACTCATCTTCTTTGCCAGTTCTTCAAAATTCGTAGCATAATCACCAATTCTCTCAATATCACGAATACATTGCATCAACATATTCAGATGACGCTTGTCCACTTCTTTTTCAATATGTCTGGACAACTCAATCAGATAATTGTCCGCACTGTCGGTAAAGGTATCCAGTCGGTCTTCCATCTGATTTAATTTCTCGCAGCGCTTTGTATCGTACTTTTTAAACTGTTTCATACCCAGCGCCAAATTATCTTTCGCCATACCGGCCATAGTCACTGCTACTTTGGTAACTTCCGCAAGTGCAACTGCCGGAGAGATCATCAGCTTTTTATCTAATGCTGCCAATTCAGGATAAACAGTCTTTTCTGCTTCATCATCTTTTACCAGCTTACATGCAATCGTTACCAATGCGCCGGTAAACGGAAGCAGTACGATTGCTGTGATCAGATTAAATATGGTCTGAAAGTTTGCAATCACCCCACTGTCTACAATACTTTCCCACAATCTATTAAAGCCACCCAAATGCCGGATCAAAGACATGGCAAGCATAAATAATATGGTACCAATCGTGTTAAATACAATATGTACAATACCTGTACGCTTTGCATCCTTTGAGGATCCGATAGAACATACCATTGCTGTGGTTACACAGGTGCCGAGATTGATACCCATAACAATTGGATATACCAATTCAAATGTCATAACACCGGTTGATGACAACGCCTGAAGAATACCTACCATTGCTGAAGAGCTCTGCACGATAACTGTCAAAACAAGACCCGTTACAATTCCTAAAAGTGGCATATCACTGAAATAAGACAATGTATTGATAAATGACTCTGATTCTGATAAAGGCTCTACTGCAGCCGTCATGGACATAAGACCGGTAAACAATATACCAAAGCCAAGTGCGATCATACCTACTGGCTTACCGGACTCTTTCTTAATAAACATGATCAATATAATACCAAGAATCAATGCCACCGGTGCCAGAGTATCCGGCTTAAAAAAAGTCAGGATGGAATCACCTGAAGAATCAATATCCATCAATCGAATGATCTGTGCAGTCACTGTAGTACCGATATTCGCACCCAGAACAATACTGACCGCCTGTCGAAGATTTAAGATTCCTGCGCCAATAAGACCTACTGTTAAAACAATGGTTGCTGTCGAACTCTGGATTACTGCCGTTACCAAAGTACCTGTCAGAACACCTAAAAGTGCATTCTGAGTAAGCTTACCCAAGACATTCTTTAAAGCAGTGCCGGATCCCTGCTTCAATCCATCCCCCATTATCTCCATACCGTAGAGGAACATAGCAAGTCCACCCAGAAGCTTTATTGCTGTTAATATAGCATTCATAATAATTCTCCCTTTGTATAAAAGAGGTTTTTAGAAAAATCTAAAAACCTCTGATAAACAATTTATGAAACGATAAACTTATTTACCTGCCATCTGTGCTGCAACTTCTGCTGCAAAGTCTTCGCTCTTCTTCTCCATACCTTCTCCAACTTCAAAACGGACAGCCTTCTTGATAACAATAGCACCGTTTACAGACTTCAGATATGCAGCAACAGTCTGCTTTCCATCTTCTGCCTTAACGTAGGTCTGGTCTAATAAGCAGATTTCCTTTAACTGCTTAGAAACACGACCCTCAATCATACCGCCAAACATCTTATTAGCAACGATGTTTGCCTTATCAGCCATAGCCAAACCTGTAAGAGCGGTCTTGGCAGCATCTGAAAGGAAGTTGAACAAGTAGTTCATATTGCTCTTCTTCTCTTCGTAGATAGCGATATCTTCATCGCTCCATACTTTCTCTGTGCAAGCCTTTTCAAGCAATGCATTTAAGATAGGCTTAGGAAGAGATGCAGGATCACTAATAGAAGCATCTACAGTGATTTCTCTCATCTTGTCGATTTCAGCCTGTGAAATATCATCTCTGCTGATGTACTGAGGATTCATTGCTGCAATCTGCATAGCAACATTGGTAAGAGCATCCTTAACATCTGCTGCACCGTCTGCTGCTACGATTACACCAATCTTACCACCCGCATGAAGGTAGCTTGCTACACAATCACCGGTAACCTTCTCAAATCTACGTACAGATAATTTCTCACCGATAGTAGCAGTCTTCTGGATTAATTCTTCCTTAAGACCGTTCATTTCAAGAAGAGCTTCAATATCCTCACCGTTCTTACCACCGTTTAATCCGGAAACAAGAGCATTATCAGCTACTAACTGTACGAACTCCTGGAAGGTTTCATTCTTAGCAACGAAGTCAGTCTCAGAGTTAACCTCAACCACTACTGCTACATTATCCTTTACTGCAACACGAGCTATACCTTCTGCCGCAATTCTGGAAGCCTTCTTCTCCATCTTAGCTGCACCACTCTTCTTTAAGAAATCGATAGCTTCTTCCATATTTCCATTACACTCATTAAGTGCTTTCTTACAATCCATCATACCCGCGCCTGTCATTTCACGCAGTTCTTTTACCATAGCTGCTGTAATTGCTGCCATAACCTATTCCTCCATTTATAAAAACCAAATTAATAAGTTCAATATCGTTGGAGAAACATCCCAAATCGGATGCTTCTCCATAATTTGCGTTAATTACTGTTCTTCTGCTACTTCTTCGATATCAGTTGCTTCTACAGCTACATCTTCTGCTGTATAAACAGCTTCACCCTGATTTGCTTCGATAACAGCATCTGCCATCTTAGCAACGATCAGTTTTACAGCTCTGATAGCATCATCATTACCAGGAATGATGTAATCCAGTTCTTCAGGATCACAGTTAGTATCACCGATACCGATCAATGTAATTCCCAGAGTATGTGCTTCCTGTACACAGATTCTTTCCTTCTTAGGATCTACTACGAAGATAGCGTCAGGAATTCTGGTCATGTTCTTGATACCGCCAAGGTTCTTTTCCAGCTTTTCCCATTCTTTCTTAAGTTCGATAACTTCTTTCTTAGGAAGGACATCGAAAGTACCGTCCTGAGACATAGTTTCGATAGCATTTAATCTTGCGATACGAGACTGGATGGTCTTGAAGTTGGTGAGCATACCACCTAACCATCTTTCGTTTACATAGTACATACCACATCTTTCAGCTTCAGTCTTAACTGCATCCTGAGCCTGCTTCTTGGTACCAACAAAAAGGATTGTACCGCCCTGTGCTGCGATCTCAGAGATTGCCTTGTAAGCTTCATCAACTTTACCTACAGACTTCTGTAAGTCGATGATGTGGATACCGTTTCTCTCGGTAAAGATGTATGGAGCCATCTTAGGGTTCCATCTTCTGGTCTGATGTCCGAAATGAACACCTGCTTCTAATAACTGCTTCATTGAAATAACGCTCATGATATTACCTCCACTTTGGTTATTCGGCCCGCTCTGTGCGGTTGCCGTCTTCCGTATTCCTTTTCTGCCTTCTCCTGCGTTATAGAAAAGGTTAACTCTGATGAATCATCCTCAGAACTGTTCAATCTGTCAGTTCAGGACACCTGCATCAAATCAGAATACGTGTATTATAGTTACAACGGACGCATTATAACATATAAAAAGAAAACTTGCAATATTTAGTTACAAGTTTTCCCAAATAATTTTTTAAATTTTTTAAACCTAATTTTTTAAACACCATTCTGGCGCTTCAACTCTTCAATTTCCTCAAACACCACATCATTCAGCACCTTGATGTACGTCCCCTTCATACCGGAGGATCTGGACTCGATGACACCGGCACTTTCGAACTTGCGGAGAGCATTGACAATCACAGATCGGGTTATCCCCACCCTGTCTGCAATCTTACTTGCCACAAGAATACCTTCCATACCGTTCAGTTCATCAAAGATATGCGTAATTGCTTCCATTTCAGAGAACGACAATGTGCTGATCGCCGACTTCACAACAGCCACCTTACGGCTCTCCTCTGCGCTTTCCTCATTCACTGCACGAAGCATTTCCAGACCGACTACAGTCGTACCATACTCGCAGAGAATAATATCGTCAATATCATACTGATCGTTACATTTATAGATAAACAGTGTTCCTAATCTCTCACCTGCGATATAAATCGGTGTAATGATTGCCTGAAACTTCTTGATATCCGTACTCTCGAAACCAAGGGTGGACAGATTCACATTTTCTTTCGTGGAAAGAATGCCTAACAGACGTTCATTCAGCATGGGATCAATAAAACCACCTACACTGTCAGATATCAATTCCGTAATCGCATCCACACCATCACACTTACCGATTCCAAGGACTTTGCCTTTCCTGCTGATCACCAGAACATTGGAACCTAAAATTTCTCTCAAAACCTTACAAATGTCATTAAAGACTACTTTACTGGAATTGTTATTGTGTAATAGTTTGCCGATTTTTCTGGTCTTGTCCAACAGTTGTACGCTGCTCATTTTAAGTTCCTCCATGCAAAAATGGTAATGATATCTACAAATGTTATTCTATCACAGTTAAATTCAGATTACAATTATATTTTTTGTTATTTCTCCAAAAATTCTGAACATTTGCTGCTATAAAGAAAAAAGAGCGCTAATTAATAGCACTCTTTTCTTCTTTTACTGGTTTCTGCCAGCTCATGAAATCACATTCCGGATGCCCGATACATCCATAATATCTTCTGCCTTTCTTGGTTTTTTTCAGCACAATGTCCTGACCACATTTCGGACATTCCACACCAATCTTTTCAAAATATGGTTTGGTACTGCGGCACTCCGGAAATCCGGGGCATGCTAAAAATCTTCCGTGAGGTCCATATTTAATGACCATATTCCTTCCGCAGGAATCACAAACCTCCTCTGAGACTTCATCTGCAATTTCCACTTCATTCAAAGATTTCTCAGCAATCTTTACTGCTTCATCCAGATCCGGATAGAAGTTGGAGATGATGGTCTTCCATTTTACCACTCCCTCTTCTACTGCATCCAGCAATGCCTCCATATTGGCGGTAAAATTCACATCCACAATGGTGGGGAATGCCTCCAACATCATCTGGTTAACCACATCTCCCAACTCGGTTACATAAAGATTCTTATTTTCTTTGATAATATATCTCCTTGCCAGAATTGTGGAAATAGTAGGTGCATAAGTACTGGGTCGTCCAATGCCCAGTTCCTCTAAAGCACGTACCAGGGAAGCTTCTGTGTAATGTGCCGGTGGTTGTGTATAATGCTGCTTAGGCTCCACTTCCTTTAAGCTGACAGCTGTCTGCGTTGTAATACCCGCTGAAATCCTGCTCTCCGCTTCCTTTTCATCCTCCTGAATGTAAACACTCATAAAACCATCAAAAATCAGCTGGGAACCAGAAACAGTAAAAATATGCCCATTTCCTTCAATTTTAATAGTGGTGGTAGCATATTTTGCAGCCTCCATGCGGCTTGCTGTAAAACGTTTCCAGATCAATTGATATAGCCTGAACAAATCTCTCGGAAGTTGGTCCTTCACCTCTACAGGAAGTCTTCTGATGTCGGTAGGACGGATGGCTTCATGGGCATCCTGAATCTTCTGCCCATTCTTTTTCTGAACTGCTGCAGATGCAGCATATTCAGCTCCATAAGCTTCTTTGATATAGCTTTCAGCCATATTCTCCGCTTCTTCCGAAACTCGGGTAGAGTCTGTACGTAAGTAAGTAATTAAACCTACGGTTCCTTCTCCCTTGATTTCCACACCTTCATAAAGCTGCTGTGCAAGACGCATAGTCTTCAATGTAGAGAAATTTAACACCTTGCTGGCTTCCTGCTGCAATGTGGAAGTGGTAAAGGGAAGAGGTGCTTTTTTCAGCCTTTCACTCTTCTTCACTTCAGAAATCCTGAATGCAGCACCTTCCAGTGATTTCAGAACCGCATCCATCTCTTCTTTATTATGAATATTGGCTTTGTGTTTTTCTGTTCCGTAATACTTTGCCTTTAAAGGTTTGGTACTTCCGTCTGACTTAAAATCTGCATCCAGAGTCCAGTATTCTTCCGGAATGAACGCATCTATCTCAGCCTCCCTGTCACATATGATGCGAAGTGCCACAGACTGCACACGCCCGGCACTTAATCCTCTCTTAACCTTCGCCCAGAGAACCGGTGAAATCCGATACCCTACCATTCTGTCAAGAGCACGTCTCGCCTGCTGTGCGTCCACAAGATTCATGTCGATCTCGCGAGCATTTTTTAGGGATTCCTTTACTGCCTGTTTTGTAATTTCATTAAAAGTAATCCGGTAAATCTTTTTATCCTCACACTCTGTCAGCTTCAGTGCATACAACAGATGCCAGGAAATAGCCTCTCCTTCTCGGTCCGGGTCAGTTGCCAGATAAATCTTTTCGGCCTTCTTAACCGCCTTGCGTAAGGCTGCCAAAATATCGCCCTTTCCTCTGATGGTAATATACTTCGGCTCGTAATCATGCTCTACATCGATGCCTAATGTACTCTTGGGCAGATCCCTCACATGTCCATTGCTGGCCATGACTTCATAATTTGCTCCCAGAAACTTCTTAATTGTTTTTACTTTTGCAGGTGATTCTACTATTA
Organism: Acetatifactor sp.; assembly: GCA_045544275.1. GTDB lineage: Bacteria > Bacillota > Clostridia > Lachnospirales > Lachnospiraceae > Acetatifactor. Next base: position 15,206 of record JAZPYS010000085.1, read on the forward strand.
CTAAATATTTTGCCATTGAGATTACTATTTCCTTCCAAAAACTTTGGGTTAGTGTCACCCACTATACACCAAAACTTTGGAAGTCGCAAGATGTTTTTAATAATTTTCTTTTCTTACTTCAAAATAAGCCTGTGGATGTGCACAAACAGGGCATACTGAAGGAGCTGCGACGCCTACAACGATATGTCCGCAGTTGCGGCATTCCCAAACCGCTACACCGCTCTTTTCAAATACCGTCTTTGTCTCAACGTTATTTAACAATGCGCGATATCTTTCTTCATGGGATTTTTCAATTGCAGCTACGCCGCGGAATTTCGCAGCCAGTTCCGGGAAGCCTTCTTCTTCTGCTTCGATGGCCATTCTTGCATACATATCAGTCCATTCAGCATTTTCACCTTCTGCCGCATGTAACAGATTTTCAGCGGTATTACCCAATTCGCCCAATTCCTTAAACCACAGCTTTGCATGTTCCTTTTCATTTTCTGCGGTCTTTAAGAACAGCTCTGCGATCTGCTCATAACCAGCTTTTTTTGCAACTGATGCAAAATAAGTATATTTATTTCTTGCCTGGGACTCACCGGCAAAAGCCTCCCATAAATTTTTTTCAGTTTTAGTTCCTGCATACTTGTTCATATGTTGTTCCTCCTGATTTGTAAGAGTTTTTATTACGTTTTTATTATACTATTACAAACAATTTCAGTCAATACTCTGGTATTTTTTCAAATTATGTCGTATATTAAGACATGTATCGAAACTTTTTACGAAAGGAACCCCTTTATGACTCAAAATACCATGCACTGGGCCTCTGTCTGGGGCAATGCGGTATCCATCGCAGAACACCGTCCGGAAGGCTACAGTAAAAATATAACGCTCCGTTACCCCATATACTCTCAGTTTGGCGGCGATGCTCTCCGACTGACCTTTGATAATTATTGCGGTACAGAAGCCATCACCATTCACAAAGCCACTGTGCTGGTGGAAGATGTCTTCTATACGGTGACCTTTAGCGGCAATCTCTCCGCTACTATCGAAGCCGGTAAAAACATTGTAACCGATGAACTACCCTGTTATATTCCTGCCCGGAGTACCCTTCAGGTCAGCTTTTATCTGGCAGATTATACTCAGATGCGTTCTGCCGTTTTTACCTGTGGTCCTTTATCGGAGGGCATGTACGCTGTAGGGGATCAGACTTCATGCAGGAATATTGATATCAATATCTCCCGTAAGATCCATATGTTTTACTTTTTGAGCAATGTTTCCGTGCACACTGACATTGGGAACCGTACCATCGTCTGCTACGGCGACTCCATCACTGCCCAGCACTGGCCCGATTATCTGAAGCTTCGCTGCAAGGAGCATTTCCCTCATACTGCCGTCATCCGCCGGGCCACCAGCGGCTCCCGCATTTTACGGGAATATGACTGCATCACTTATGAATCCTATGGATTGAAAGGCGATAAACGCTTTGCCCATGAAGTACCTACAGACGGCGCGGACACTGTTATCATCCAGCAGGGCATCAATGACATCATTCACCCGGTCGGCATAGATGTCAATCCATTTCGCCCCATGAGCGACCTTCCCACTGTGGATGAAATGATAGAAGGCCTGAAAACCTATATTCTTCAGGCCCGTTCTTACGGCTATAAGGTATATGTAGGTACTCTCCTGCCTATCAAGGGCTGGCGTACCTATGAACCTTTCCGGGATGAAATGCGCAATGCCTACAACGACTGGATCCGCAACACCAATCTGATCGATGGCTGCATTGATTTTGACAAAGCACTGTGCCACAAAGAAGTGCCAAGTGCCTTTGCCAACTACTATGACAGTGGCGACCATTTACATCCCAGTGAATTCGGTTATCAGAAAATGGCTAAAATCGTGCCGGAGGAGATTTTACGGTAGAACTATTGGTACTGAGATTCTGACCCTTTTATCCAGTAGTTGGTGGATATTGTTTGCATAGGGAGAGAGCAGAGAATTAAAAATTCTCGAAAAACTCTCTGCCATGCAATAAAAACCAAGATCATTAGGATGCACTCCGTCAACCGTCCCCGCATCTTCAAATAAACCATTAAACATCTCGTTCCCTGCCACAAAATATACATTTTTATCTCCGGAATTTATTGTATTTAAATATGTTTTATATATAACATCTTTTCTCTGCATGTTTTCGTCATTTATCAACGCCGTCGCTTACACTTTTTGTGACCCTTTCGGGCAACTTTCTAAAAATGTTCCCTTGATTGTTTTTTCTCCCTCGACATATCGTATCGAAGTTTTACCCCTTTCACTGCATTTTAGAAAGTTCTAATTTAAGTCTTGCAATTTCTGCATCTTTCTCTTCATTGCTCTTTAATAACGTCTCGTTTTCTACTTTCAACGAGGCATTATTCTCCTGCAGTGCAGCGTTATCTTCCTGCAATGCAGCGTTATTCTCCTGCAATGCGGCATTATCCTCCTGCAAGGTGGCAGCTCTCTCTTCCAGCATTGCTGTATTCGCAAGCATATCCTGCTCACGGGACTCTAATTCTTTCAATTTATCCAATTGCCTTTGAATATACCTCTGCTGTCTATAATAATCCTCCCTCGCTTCACACTGCATCCGTATTTTTTCCTCTTCACTCAATCGAAATACCGTTTCTGCTGCTTCTTCCAAGAAAGTACTATTCCCTGCCAACATCTTTATTTCCTCCCATGTCTTTGCCTTAAAAAGCTTTGTCCAGTGATAAATTCCCCTTAATTTATCTTCCTCTGTTGCTCTATTCACGCATGTTAAGTCTACCACATATAACTTTAGTTTGTCACTATAGATTATATGATTTTTGACATTTGTAAACATATATGTACTGAAAAACTCAGGATATTCCTTAAATAATGTAAAGTCCAAAAAACATACCTGAACAACCGGTTTTACTTCAACATAATTATCTCCATGATTCAACCGGTCAAACGAACGGCACATATAGGCCAACGAACGTTCCGGCCAGTTTCCAAGATTCAACACCTGCATCTCCAAATTAATAATTGTGTGATTATTCAATAGCACTTTGGAATCCAATATAAAGTCCTTTGCATCTATACTTTTTCCAAGTTCAATGGGATTCATTATCTCCACAGATTTAATGTCCTCATACTGTAAATCCAAAATGGAACAAACCAATCCCCGCAAAGCTTTCTCGCTTTGCTGCCAGGTTGCACGAAACAAATAATCATTTGTAAGTGTAAACTGCACCTCTCCTGTTGCATTTTTTAATAATGTGTCAAATTTCCCCATGTATATCCTCCTTTTCCGGCAAAAAGCTATAATATATTCATCACACATGGTTCTTTAGCTTCTGCCTTTGATTGTAAATAAATTTCAGGTAAAACGGCAGAACAGCCATTTGACATTAGAAATTTAGATAATTAAGA
>JAZPYS010000086.1:0-3849 GCA_045544275.1 Acetatifactor sp.
ATTCTTGCAAACTCTTCCTTATCATAATCTACCGGAAGATCGATCCAACCCAGGAAATCATTGCCGGCTCCTGTCTTGGATACTAAAACTTCTTTTGCATCTAACGTCAGCTTCTTCATTAATTCCACTTCATCAGCAGAAATAAAAGAACTTGCCTTTGAATAATCAAATGTTACTTTGCTCATAATTATCCTCTTTCTGCGCTGCAATCCTTTGTTCCTGACACGTCAGGCAGCGCACTGACCAAAAATCAATTTTCGCCCCTATTTTATCAAATTCATGACAGGTATTCAAGAGAAAGTTGTATTACATTCCGGAATCTGCTATAATGATTTATCAAACAGTATGTATTTTACATTGAACGGAGGAATAAACATATGAGATATCAGACAAAAGGAACCTGCTCTTCAGCAATTGACATTGAAGTAAATGACGGTGTGATCGAATCTGTGTCTTTTACCGGCGGCTGTAATGGGAACTTAAAGGGCATCAGTGCATTGGTAAAAGGCATGAAGGTAGAAGAGGCAATCACCAGATTGGAAGGAATTCGCTGTGGTTTCAAGACTACATCCTGTCCTGATCAGCTGGCACAGGCACTGAAAACTCTGGTTTAATCCGTAGTTTCGCGGACTGCCCGCGAAATGTATGAAAGAGGTAATTATGAAAAAAATTGTGCTTACCGGCGGCGGAACTGCCGGTCATGTAACACCAAATATCGCTCTCCTGCCCACTTTGCAGGAAGCCGGTTATGAAATCACCTACATGGGATCCTATGACGGCATTGAAAAAAAGCTGATTGAAGACTTCAATCTCCCTTACGTGGGAATTTCCACCGGCAAATTCAGACGCTACCTGGACATGAAGAATCTGACAGATCCCTTCCGGGTAATCAAGGGCTTCAGCGAAGCCCGGAAATTCTTAAAAGAATATAAGCCGGACGTGGTATTTTCCAAGGGGGGATTCGTAAGCGTTCCCGTTGTCAGAGCGGCTGCTACATTAGGTATTCCCTGCATTATCCACGAATCCGATATGACTCCGGGACTTGCCAACAAGCTCTGCATTCCGGTTGCCCAAAAGGTATGCTGCAACTTCCCTGAAACTTACAACATGCTTCCTCAGGAAAAAGCAGTCCTGACCGGATCTCCGATCAGAGTCGAACTGGCACAAGGCAACAAGATTGCCGGACTGGACATGTGCGGTTTTACCGCCAACAAACCGGTAATCATGGTCATGGGAGGAAGTCTGGGGGCTGCTAACGTAAACAAAGCTGTCCGGGATGCACTTCCATTGCTGCTTCCTAAATACCAGATCGTCCATTTGTGCGGTAAGGGCAAGCTGGATGAATCCCTGCAGGATACCCCCGGGTATAAGCAGTTTGAATACATCAAGACTGAATTGAAGGATCTATTCGCCATGACAGATATCGTAATCTCCAGAGCCGGAGCCAATGCCATCTGCGAATTGCTGGCGCTGCGTAAGCCTAACATTCTGATTCCCCTGCCTGCCGCAAGCAGCCGGGGTGACCAGATTCTAAACGCTAAATCTTTTGAAGACCAGGGATTCTCCCTGGTAATAAACGAAGAAGATATCACTACCGAGGTGCTGACTAAAAAAATAAATGAGCTATATGCTTCCAGACATGTTTATATGGAAAATATGGCAAGCAGCGGCCAAATGGATTCTATTAAGACTATTATGCAGTTGATTGAAGAAGCATAAACATATAGGGGCTGTCCAGACAGCCCCTATATCTATAATACAATCACAAAATTGCATTTTTATTTTATTATACAAAATTTTGTCATCACCCACACGCCCATGAGCACCGCAAGAAAAATCACATTCCACACGGAAAATCTCCTGAAATACGCACCCTTATTACATTTCCCGTTTTTGGCAATAAATTTATAGGAGATCAGGCTTGCCATGGACGCGATCAATGTTCCCAGTCCGCCCAAATTTGTACCGATAATCAGATCCCTCACATTTTCAGTAAAGCCGGACAAAAGAAGTGCCGCCGGCACATTACTGATAACCTGGCTGGCTACCACAGCTGTAATGACTTCATTTCCTTCAATGACACCTGCCAAAAATTGATTGAACGCCGGCATGCGGCCCATATTGCCGATAAATATAAAAAATCCTACAAAGGTGAGCAGAAGTGCATAATCAATCTTAGCAAGCAACTGCCTGTCAAAAAGCAAAAGAACCAATACTACAACTACCAAAGCCACGGGATATGGCACGATTCTGACCACCACCAGCAGACTGATCACAAATAAAATGATATATCTGACAATCCTCTTTTCCTTTCCTGCAAGGCTGGTCTCTGTGGTAAAGGAAACATTGATGGATCCGGATTGTCCCATAATGCCACCGGTGCCTCGCCTGCCCAGTGAACCACAGTATAGCGTCAGCAAAACAAACGCCGCAGCCGCATAAGGCAGCATCAGCAACATAAATCCCCCGAAGGAATATCCTGATTTTCCATAAAGATACAGGTTCTGAGGATTGCCGATAGGTGTCAGCATGCTGCCCAAGTTGGCAGCTATGGTCTGCATGACCACCACCGGAATGAGCAAGCGTCTCTCCACATCATCTCCCAGCAGCTGCAATACAATAAATGTAAATGGAACAAAGGTAATCAATGCCACATCATTGGTAATCAGCATACTGAAGAAAAAGCACAACATAACTAAAATATAGACCAGTCCGAATACTCCGGATACCTTTTTCAGCATCTTTTCTGCAATCAGCCGGAACACCCCTGCTTCCTGAAACCCGGCCATGACAGCCATCAGGCAGAACAGAATGCTAAGTGTCCTAAAATCAATATATTCTGCATACCCTGCATCCGGATGCACAAAAAACATGGAAATAATGGCCAATACAATTGCCGCCGTCAATACAACTTCATTTTTGATAAATGTAATTACTTTTTTCATACTTCCATTAATTCCTTATATAAATGCAGCCGCACTCTATCATCCGTAATTTCCACCTCTGCCCGATCAAGCATCATACCCAGAAGCAAAAGCTGCGATGTTTCTCCCGGATCTCCCGCACCCGCCAACTCCCAGTAAATATCCTCCAGGCCCTCATTTTTGGGCTCATTCAAATATTCTTTCAGACGGTGCATGTCGTAAGCATATTCATGCTTATAGTTACTTTCAAGCATAATTTCTACCTGCATCCCGCTTCTCTTAATCTCCGTTTTTATATCATCTGCTCCCATGCCAAAAAAATACATGGTCAGCTCTTCTACAATTTTACCTATTTTTTTCTCTTCATGTGTCATGACAATCTCATCCTTCCCCTCATTTCACTATTTTTTGCTTTCCGCCTTCCTGATTCGCCTGATCTCATACCGCTTAATAAAGCTTTCTAAAAGCGGCACCATAAATATTGCCACCCAACCACAGCTGAATCCATTGTTGTAGAGATTCAGGCCTCCATACATAGCCGATGTACAGGTCACGATGGCCACATGAAGCGCTCCTGCAAAAATCCCCGGAATTACACCGAACTGACCGGCAATGGGTGCCAATCCTACGCCAAACATTGCTGCCAGTTGTACCGCAGGTGTTGTGGCTTCGAATTTATTGACAAATGTAGACAAGTACACACCTGCCAACACCGGCAGATAGTTTTTGGGATGGGCACCAAATGCCGCAAAACCAAACGCTGTCAACATAGCTCCGATCACGGGACCGGATAACTGACCGCCGATCACCCAGATATAAATCATCCCGATCATACCTACCACACCCATGTTGGTAAAAGTACTTCCGGCACCGTCCATCAATACAAAATCCGCAACCGCACGACCCGGATGCCGCATGATTTTCA
>JAZPYS010000087.1:0-4904 GCA_045544275.1 Acetatifactor sp.
CGAACGGAACTTGCCGTTCGTGCCAGAGACTGCGGACTAATCATTGTTGATAAGGAAACAGAATAATCCGCGATATTTCAAGAAGTACTGTCAAATCGACGGTACTTCTTTTATTTATGCACGAAAGTACGATGTGGATAACCTGCCGGAATGATAAAATATATATAAGAATTAGAGATGAGCTTCTTCAGAAAGGAGGAGTGCATGTGAAGAAAGTTCTTGTCAGTATCAAAAACGAGCTGCTGTCAACAGCGGTTATCAAGACCTTGAAGGATTGCGGAGAGTTTTTACCGTATCAGGTGACTCCTGAAGTCAGCACAAATACTTTCGACAAGTCTGCGCTGCTGGATGCCGACATTTTATTGATGGAGATCTCCTACCTTCCGGGGGCAACAATGGAAGGCAGGCTGAAAGAGATCAACCAGCTTCGCAAAAAAGAACCGAGATGTAAGATTGTGGCATTTTGTGATGACACTGCTGCTCCTGAGCTTACCCATAAAGTCACACAGTTAAAAAAAGATCGCCTGATCGACGGTTTTCTCTACACCTCCGTTACGGCAAGCTATTTGATGTCAACTCTTGTGTCGCTATAAGTGAAGCCCCAAATATAAAATACAGATCAATATCTCAAGGAGGTAAAGAATTAATATGAATATAACAAAAAAACAACTTGCGATTATTGTCGCGGTGCTTGCATTGGCTTTGACAGCCTCCATCGCTGTTACCGTGTGGGTACTCTTTTCCCGAGACAATGTAGGAGCACCCATAACACCGGATTATCCTCCGCAAAGTACAGAGCCAAACCAAAAGCCTCTGGAAGGAGATGATGGCGAGAAGATGGAAAGCCCCAAAGGCGGAGGAGCAATCAATGTAACGTATACGACAAATGTGACGGTTGACCTTTCCGAAAACAAAGTGACACTCCTGTATGCTAATCCGCAGGCTTCCAACCAGAATGTTGCTATTCTCATTATGATAGACGATCTTGTCGTTGCCAAATCTGACCTTATTACTCCGGGGCATGGTGTTGATACTCTGACGCTGGAGAAATATGCAAAGGAACGGCTTGCGGAAGGCGGCTATGACGGAGAGCTTGTCATCAGAGCCTATAATCCCGAAACAAACGAAAAAGCTATGGTTGATGCTAAAGGCAAGGTTGAGATAACCGTGGTCGAATAACCATGTTATTCAGCCGAAAGGCTGTTTATATTAACAAGACTATGAAAGGAGGAATTGGTATGAAAAAATTTTTTTCGCTTGTGCTCGTCTTTGTTATGATGATGAGTTTCTCTGTCACTGCTTTTGCGGAAGGGAATGTCACGACAGACAGTACTGCAACCATCGATATTTCTGCTTCTTACAAAGTGGGTGCAGCTGCTGACGACGTGATCTCAGTTGACATTTCCTGGGGCTCTATGACCTTTGAATACACAGATGGTGCAGAAGGTGTGTGGGATCCTGCAACCCATACTACCGGTACAAAAAGTGAAGGATTCTGGTCTGTAAGTGGGAATGAGATCACGCTGACCAATCATTCCAACGTAGATATTAAAGCCACATTTGTGTATACCAAGGCGATAGAGACTGTTACAGGAACTTTTTCAGACGGCGGAGAACTGACTCTTGCAACCGCTGTTGGTACAGCAAGGGATGCAGCACCAACGGCATCGGTTAAACTGACACTTGGCGGTACTCTGACTGCTGAAACTGCCGGTAAAGTCGGTACGGTTACTGTATCCATTTCCAAGCAATAACTAAAATTACAGAAAGGAAATACATACCATGAAGAAAATTTGCACTATATTTCTCGTCATCATTATGGTTTTAATGATGACTCCTATCGTATTTGCTGCAACAACAGTCGGCGAAAACGGAGGTAGTACCGGAATCAATGTTGCCGGTGTTTATGAGTCCACAGGTACTGTCGCTACGAAGGTTTCTGTAGACATAGCATGGACAGATATGCTCTTTACCTACACGGAAGGCAGTCAGGGTACATGGGATCCTTCTACACATACGTATGTAGGAGCAAAGGGTGGCTCTTGGAGTGATGATGCTACAATCACCGTAACAAACCACTCCAATACAGATATCACTGCAACACTCTCCTTTGATTCCAATGAAGACACTGTTACGGGTGTATTCACAGAAACAAGCGGAACAGAAGGCGACAATATTCTTAATCTTGATTCCGCAGATGGTCTGACAGTTGAAAATGCTCCTTCTGCATCTGCAAGCTTTGGCTTGAGCGGCAGTGTTACTGCAAGTAACGAAGCAATCGGTGTAATCACTGTGCTCATCGAGGCTGTTGATTACGTTGTACCGCCTGAAATCACATTCGCTGGCTTCTATCCAAATAATAGTGTCGCATTGGATGAATCAGATGTCCTCGGTGCTTCTTACACAATCAAATATCTTACTAGGGAACGTGATATAGTTATTTCTCCTGCGCCTATTGTTATTGTCAAGGGTAACAACCTGGGCAATATAGAAGAAGGTTTGGAACGTCATCTTGTTGCTTTGCTGGAGCCTAATGGAACCGTCCTTTGTCAGTATGCCGTACATCCTGGCAACTTCACTGTTGATCTTGAAAACGGTTGGTGGAGAAGTGATAGTTGGGAACTTGATAAGTCCGAGCTTCAGCTCACACTGGCTTATTCCAATGACTGGGGAGAGACCTGGACAGAAGAAGCATACGTTTACTTTAGTGAAATTGGCAGCTAAGCTCCCACTTTAAATTTACAGAAAGGAATTGCATACCATGAAAAAATTTATTGCTTTTGCACTTGCAATTATAATGCTGGTAGCTATGTCGGCTCCTGCCTATGCAGCAGAATCCAGCGTTGATTCCCATGGAAACACCGCTTCAATCCCGGTTGGCGTTATCTTCCAGGCTAAAGGTGCTGCGGTGAAGACCTTTTCCGTTGATATTGAATGGGAAGATATGACTTTTACATACACTAAGTCTGCCGATGGTGAATGGGATCCTGCTACTCATTCCTACACAGGAGGATCTGAAGGCTCATGGAGCACAGACACCAGCACGATCACAATCACCAACCATTCTGAAATAGGCGTAAACGCAACACTTGAATTTGAAAGTGAAGTGGATGGCGTTTACGGTACTTTTACTGAAAACAGTGGAGCAGAAGATGACAATATTCTTGAGCTTGACACTGCAGTCGGCTTAACATATAACAATGCACCAAAGGCTTCCTGCGAATTCGGTATCAGCGGCGCGGCGATCAGAAAGGATACAGACCTCGGAACAATCACGGTATTTATTGAAGCTCCAGGTTATGTAGAACCTGAGGTGCCTAGAATCTCCAGTTTTAAAATTGTAGCTGATGGCACAGATGTAGAATGGACAGGCGGCGCAAACGGTGAATCAATATATTCGGGATATGAACATGAATATAAGTTCAATTTTATATCAGGTGAAAAGGAAGTATTAACACCGACTGTCATCGTAAGGGGTAAAAATCTGGAATGGATTGTCAGCCAGAATGAATATTTCCAGGAAGAGTATATGATTGGTTTCAGAGAGGTAGGAAAAAAGTTCGTTGAAGACAAGAATGCCTATCATGTGAATGCAGAAAACTTTACCTATGACGCTGAAACTCAGACGTTGATATCTGATAAGCTGGAATTCATATGCAATTTTAATAGACCTCATGAGTTGGTCTACTCCAATGATGGTGGCGTAACGTGGTATAGTTTTGGTGCTAACGATAATTGTTACTCGGTGACATACGGATGGGTAGCAAACTATGATTAAATGACGTTACAGAGGGGCTGTGAAACATCAGCCCCTCTGTATAAACCATATAGGTACGGTTTTGCGGAGGTGGTGTGTCTATGAGCAAAAAAAGAAAACAATCATCAGTTGAAAAAGTGAATATAATGCCTGTGTATATTCTCTGTGTGCTTACGATCATTGCATTGGTTGTGATGATACTTGTTCTTGTCACCGCCCGAAATCCGCGAATGGGAGATTTCGTACCTCCTGCATTTGAAAGTATGGCTGTACAAGGGATTCCGGATGTACCTGATGAGCTGGATTATTCCTCACCGTATCAGGATGGAATGGTGTACCGTTTCTCTGTGTGCGGATATATGACGATGGACAGCAATAAGGCGGTTGTATACTTCACCAACGCAGTGGAAAACGACGTATATCTCAAACTCCGTTTGCTTGACGTTAATGGCAAAACTCTCGGCGAGACGGGACTTCTCAAGCCGGGCGAGTATGTGAAGGATGTGGAATTAAACGTAATTCCTTCTGCAGGCACAGGGATCATATTGAAGATTATGAGCTATGAGCCTGATACCTATATGAGCGCAGGCTCTGTAACGTTGAAAACAACAATCGGAGAATGAAAATAAAATATAAACAATAAGTGATGAAAGATAGAATACGAATCTATCTCAGCTTTATCCGGTCAATATAAAAACACACCCCTCTGCCGATAGGTAGAGGGGTAAATTTTTAGTCCAGCGGCTTATATTCAGTAACCGCTTTAAGATATGTTTCGGGATCACCGTTCAAAATAAGGTCTGCATACTCCAAAGGAGCGTTGTAGATCAGATAGTCAAGCTCTGACCGCTGATACATATTGTCAGCAACCTCGTTCTCAACGGCGATAGTATCAATCGCAATCATGCTGCCATCGGTGAATTTCAGTTCCACACAGCAGTTATCGAAGTTATATTCACAGGATATAAGGCGTTTCATAGGGTTTTACCTCCAAAATTGTATTGTTTGGAAGTAATGTAAGCGTGGGTTTTGGTGTGGTATCTTTAAGTTTGGGAAACCCAGTGGGCGGTCTGCTTGCGGCACTGATCTGCAACCTGGCATTTACAAAAGCTGTCCTTGGCTTTCTGCTGTCGGCAATCTTCTTCGC
>JAZPYS010000088.1:0-7348 GCA_045544275.1 Acetatifactor sp.
ATTAAACCAATATTTTGATGTCGTTGCGATTTCGGCATGTGTACATTCAGGTAAAGATAGCCATAGCATATTTGATTATGTTCTGAACACGTTAAATGTGAGTGCGAATGAATGTGTATTTATTGATAATACAGAGAAAAATTTGATTATCCCAAAACGAATGGGGATGTCTACAATCTTATTTAACGATGATAACAGAGATTTTGAAATGTTTTTAAGAGACTTACAGAGTACCCTTGTGTAATATAACTCACTAAATTCCAATTTGAATTTGTAAAAATCTAATGCTGTTATTACCCTCCATAGGGCATTAACAAAATCCTCCAAAACCGTTGCAGCGCAATGGTTTTTCGCAGTTTGCTCACCTTATCCCATTATACGGTTACACACTGTTTTACCTTGTCTATGCCACCCCATAAGGGCAAAAACAAGGGAAGGAAAATCTGATAAAACGATATAACAAAGTGTGGCAATCGGGAACTTGTGACATATGTGCGAATATAAAAATCTTGGAGGATTACATAATGGAAAAGTACATTTATAACGAGCAGAACGGTCTTTGGTATGAATTACAGGGCGATTATTACATCCCCTGCTTAGTGCTGGACGATGAAGAAACCCAGCCTATTGGTATGTGGGGCAGAAAGCATCTGCGGTACATCAAGGAGCATCGCCCGGTGCTACACACTACTCTGCTTCTCAGCGGCAAGCTGAACAGCCATCTTGCAGAGATCGACAACCGGACAACAGAAATGTTTGATCGCCTTGTGAAACAACTGTCCGAAAAGGAAGGTATCACCGAGCAGTTGAAAGCACAGGATCAAATGGCCTGGGTAGGAGCTATGAACAATATCCGCAACCGGGCTGAAGAAATCGTCAATGCGGAGGTGATATTCCGTGATTGAGAAGTATATCCAGGCATTGAGAGAATATGCCCTATCCCACGATTCCAGTTGCGCCGATGGGGAATCAATCTTAGGGATACTCTACGAGTGCCATAATGAGAATTGCCCCTATGACAACGATGAAATCAAAGCCGATTTCAACGAACTCTATCAGAAGATGAACGGCATGTCACTCCGGGAAATGGACAAGATTATCTATCCTGTCTGCAAGCTCTGCCGGGATCACGAAAAGGCTGGATTCATCGAAGGTATCAAAGTCGGTATTCATTTAGCCTCAGAAATCACATAAGCGAATGGGTGCCCTGTTTTGGGGCACCCTTATCCATTATATATGAAATACATATTGACTTTTATCGCTAAGGAAACTTGCCCTCTTCAACTGACCATATTTAATACGGTTTTATTGTTCTGACAATCAAATCCATAGCATGTTCAGTCAGTTCATCCAATGAAACAGGCAGTTTTCCTGAAAACCAGCTCTGATAGAGGCGAATCAGGCCACCAGCGCAGAAGGTCAGAGAAATTTCCGAATTCTTTTGTGTATCTGATAAAACGGTTCCCCCGAATTGCCGAAGATATTCCAATACGATCGCAGCAATGCGTTCTTGTACCATGGAAGCAGCACTGGATGTCATGATGACCTTGTAAAATTCCATATCCCGCTCCAGCAAGCATTGTATTTCCTTCAAAATGATAGCCGGGGTCTGCTCTGCGGGATGCTTTTTCTGAAAGACATCACGAATTCGATCAAAGGTCTGGTCGATCAGGGAGTTGATCACATCAGGAATACTTTGGTAATGTGCATAAAAGGTACTTCTGTTGATGTTCGCTTTCCGAACCACATCGGACACGGTGATCTTGTCCAACGGATTTTCGTGGAGCAATTCTGCCAGTGCGGCATTGATCAGTTGCCGGGATCGGATCGCATTACGGTATTCTGCTTTTGCCATAAAATTTCCTTCTTTCAATTTCCAACACAATTTTGTGTTCTGTACAATATTGGCCAAACTGCAAAATCTCTGATGGTTGCATACATTATTTTATTCTATTATAATATAAACAAGCAAAAATAACAACAGTTGTTTGTAATTAGGGGGGTAATATGTGAAGAAGCCAGTGGTAAATAAGAGTCAACAGCCAGCTCGTATCAGGAAGCGAAGGAATGCACTGTTCGTACCGCTGATCATTTTGACCTGCCTTGCAAACCAATGTTTTGTGGTAGGTATATCTGCGGTTATGTCGATATTTCCTAAAGAAGAGGTAATGCTGGATGTATGCAGTACCTTTGCAGAAATCATTGCGGGTATGTATGGCATTATTCTGGCAAGCTATACTTTCTTTGTTTCTCATATCGATACACTCTCTGCATCTGATACAACTTTGGATTATATTGTTGAAACGATCAAGGAACGCTTCAAGTGGCTGATTTCTGCTTTGACCTTCAATGTTTTCATTGTATTGATTTCCTACATCATTCTTAACTATATACCGATTCCAGAAAATGTGTATTTGAACTACTTTTATCGGCTCTTTTTTAATGAACTTGTGGCCTGTATGATATTCTCTATTGTTCTGATTTTGTTTTATTCTGTGCATATCATCACGCCCGACTTTATCTCCAAGGAAGCAGCAGCACTAAGGGAACATATTTGCAGTTCAAAGGCCCCCAGGGGCAGTGTCAGTCTCTTTATGGACCATTATCATCAAATTGAAGAATTCTGCCATCAGTTATATCTCACCTGCTTTTCTAACTGGTCAAGCGCTAATAGCGAACCACGGATCGAATTTGTGCTGAATATGCTTCATTCAGAAGAAATGCTGGAAGATGACCTGATCCATACGATCCGAAAGATCGCACAGTACCACGCCTGCACCGTGCATTGCAAAGAGCTGAGGGTCACACAGGAAATGTGTGTGCTTGCTGAAGAAACGTTACTTCTGCTAAAGCAAAAAGCTAAGTGACCCCCAAAAATCCTATCAACACATAATAAAGCGAAAATAAAGGAGAATTCTTTTTATGAAGAAAAAGACAGCACCCAAACCCATCTCAAAAAAACGAACCCAGATGCTCGTCAATATGGTTCGTGGTGCCATGAAGCTGTTTGCTCCCCAGATGGTGGACATGACCAAGGCTGTTGGCAAGGATACATGGTTTGAAACGGAGGTGGGTAAGGTCAGAGCGTTGACCTATGGTTTTGAAAATCAAGCAGTAGAGCCACTTCTGGTGAACATCCACGGAAGCGGCTTCACGCTGGGCAGCGCAGTCATGGACGATCCGTTCATGATGCAGTTTGTGGAAAAGTGCGGTGTGAAGGTCATCAACATCGACTATACCCTTGCACCCGATGCCATGTTCCCTTACGCATTGGAGCAGTGCTATGCTGTGATCAAATACGCAAAAGAGAATGCCGAAGCCCTGCTTATCGATTCTGACCGAATTATGATTATGGGCCACAGTGCGGGCGGTAATTTCTGTGCCGCCATTGGGCTACTGGAAAAGGAACGCAAGGCACTGGGATTGAAGGGTATTATTCTGGATTATCCACCCACGGATATTGCTACAGATGCCGCAGACAAGCCCCGTCCAAAGGGTGCATTGCCTGTCTGGTTGAGCCGGATCTTCGATTCTGCCTACTGCCTGCCGGAGCAGCGTAGCAATCCTCTGGTTTCACCTGCACTTTCCACAGAAGATATGGTCAATCATTTCCCACCCACCATGGTCATTACAGCAGGACAGGACTCCCTGGCTGCGGAAACCGAACGGTTCAAGGATACTTTAATCCGTGCCGGTGTAGATGTGACCTTTAAGCGCTTTGAAGGAGCCATTCACGGTTTTACCATCATCACGGAAAGTCAGGCGAAAAAACACCCCGCTGTATATGCACAATCTCTGGAAGCATGGCAGATGATGGTGGATTTCGTGAATCGCAATATTTGATCCATCTGTACAGGAGGACAGTCTATGGAAAAGCCTATCTTATTCCCCAAGCCGGAACTGCAATATCTGATGTCCCTGGAATATGAGGTTCGGGAAACTATTGATTTAGGAAACCGAAAGCAAATCCAAACCATTTTCGACGGAACGGTAAAGGGCACGATCAACGGCTCTGTTCGGGAAGGCAGCGGAAATTGGCTGGAAACAGATGTAGAAGGCAATGTTTGGCTGGACGGAAAATATACCATCGAAACGGAAGATAAGCTAATCGTACCTCTGGATGTAAACGGTATCCTTACACAGGACGGAAAAATGAAGCTGCGGGTAATCTTCCACTGCGGTCACAAAGAGTATCGTCATTTAAATAGGAATGTAGTGATTGCTGTAGGCATGGTAACAGGCGATATTTATCGGATGGATCTGTATATGCTGGTGGATAAAGCGGCACAGTCCAATCATAATGCATTTTTTGAAAAGCCTGCGCTGGAGCATCTTTACTACATCCATGTCAAGGTTGGTCCCATCCTAATGGCAGGAAGCCGGCCGGAAGGACGGCATATGGTGATTCCAATCCAGAGTGGACGGTTTGAGGGTGAACGGATACAGGGTAATGTGGCCAATGCAGGCGCTGACTGGAATGATATGATCGTAGGTGTCCCAATGCTTTCCCATGTATCTACAAGATACCTTTTGAAAACGGATGATGGGGCGTACATTTCCCTGTTTACCGATGGCCATATGAATATGGGCATTCCCGGTATGCTGGCTATGCTGAAAAAGCAGCCAGACCCACTAAAAACCTACTTCAAACAGCATTTGAAATTCAGTACCGGTGATCAGCGGTATTCGTGGTTGAATGGTGAAATTTGCGTTGCCATCATATCTCCAACACCGGAGCAGAATATTTGCTATGATGCATATCAAGTGAGAATATAATCTCCATGCCCATTTCAGGAAAGGCTTAAATACTATGAATATGATTGGTTTAATTGGGAAAAAACTCAAAGTATTCCGTATGCCAGTTCCCTCATTGATTCTGCTTGCTCTGGCTTCCTATCGGGCACTGACATCTGGTTATTCTATTCAGTTGGTCGGCATTTGTGCAAGTGCTGTTCCGTTTTTTGGTCAAATCAAAACCACTTCCCATATTACAGAAGGTGTCAGTGTGTTTCAGGAGGTTCTCAGCAGCGTACTAAGTAATCTGGTTCTCATGATTACTTATCTGGTCTACTTTACACTGCTTACCATTGTTGGACAGGCTGTTATTCCTAGCTATGCGGCAAATCCACACTATATGGACATGCTGCTGATTGCTGTATGTGCCAATGTGGTGTTTATTTTCACCCTGATTCCCATTTACCATGATTTGAAGCCGTTGCAGCGCCTTATGCTTGGCATTCTTCTTTGCAATGCGCAGTTGATCTTTATGGTGCTTGCCTGCGACTATATCGAAAAGGTTTCTCCAGAAAAGCTGTCATTTTATGCATACGGCTTTATTGTGCTGATGCTTGTACTCGCTCTGGGGTTTATGAAACTGTGTTATTCAGAAAAGAAATAGCAATAAAAATTGCCCTGCTTCCGTTCAGAAGCAGGGCAATTTTTAACGGATAAGGTTGGATTGGTTCTTTTTTCCTGTTAAGCGTGAAATAGAAATACGCTCTTTGGTATAAGGCGCCGTCAAGCGGATGCATATTCTTTCTTTGTCAATCTCGAAGCGCAGACCGCCGTGCTCGTCATCATCGGTCTGCTGGCACAGCTCCGGGAATTTGGCTGCGTATTCAAGAAGGCGCTTCTTCAGCTTGGTGTCGTGGGTGTAGACCTCGGCTGTGGGGTCTTTTGCATTGTAATAAACTTCCGTGACTTTCTGCTTCTTGGTAAGTCCTGTTCTCATAAAAATCCTCCTAAATTGTAGATTTTTCTCGGCTCTTGAACCGGGAAAATGACCGTATTTTCCGATGGGATTGCCTTGGATGATATCCGCATCGTTCAGATCGTTCCCATCGGATAATTTGCGTTTTTTCGGGTCTTGAGCTAATTTCACTATGTAAGCACCGCCAGCGGAAATTCTTCTGCTAAGCGGTGTGTTTTTTTGTTGTCAAAGTTACCGTTCGTAGTCTCGGTTTCTGCTCCTGGGTTTCTTCCGGCCTTCCTCTTGGAGCCTGCGAAGCTGATCCCGGACACTTTGCTTTTCCGGCGGCTTCGGGGAATTCTTCTTTGCCTGAACCTCCTGCTCCCACCGGGCAAGGTCACTGTTGTACTGGCTGACAACAGATTCCGCCTTGCGGTAGGTTGCCATGAACGCCTGCACATTGGGATATCCGTCCTCTTCCAGAACGGTGGGCAGTGCGTCCAGTTCTTCCCGTATGGTCTGTTCCAGTTTCTGAATTTCCTGTTCCAGTGCTTTACGCTCCTTACCTTTGAATATGCCCTTTACATCGGCAAGCTGCTCTTTCAGCCTGGGCAGGTCAGTATCCTGCATCTGCCGGATGTGCTTTGCCTTGTTCTGTACCTTGATCATGAGCTTCTGCATTTTACGGAACTCCGCTATGTCCATATTCAGCACCGGCTTGGGCGGGAGCTGCGTACTGCGGATCATGCCTTGCAGCAGTTCCTTTGCTGTTCGGACGATCTTTCGGAACAGTTCCGGCAACCAGCCATGTTTGGTCACGGAGTCTGCGGCCTTGTTGTGGATCTCCTCATTTTTCAGTTCAATGATGGTTTCTTCCGCTATACCGGACAGCAATGCCATGTCCGCCGTGCGGTTCCATTCCTGTCTTGCGGCATTGTCCGCTTCAATCTCCGCCGCCTTGGGATTGTTCTTGCCGATCTTCTTAGTGGCAAGATACACACCGTTGGGATCGAACACTCGGAGATGCTGGGCCGGATCGGAGATATGCCGGTTGATCAAATCGGTATAGATTTCTTTTAGGTTGTGTAGAAAGCCTTTGTCCTTGAACCGTTCATCCTTGGGGGTGAACATATGCTGTTCGTAGACTTCGCCTTTCTTGATGACCGTGCATCCCGGTCTGATTTTCCCATCCTCTCCGGTGATTTCTTTCTTGGTGCGTACTCGCTTAGAAGAAAGTAACGACTAACCGTGGCACTTTGACAGCTAAATAAGAGCATTGCAAAAATGCGAAAAGGCCGATTGCAGCAATACAATCGACCAGTGACATTATTTCACGCACAGCATAGTCATAAGTTCCGATTGCCACGGATAAGAAAGGAGACTAAGTATTATCTATGGCAAAAGGATCTGTAAGGAAAAAGGGCAAGAAGTGGTACTACCGCTTCTACATCGAAGACGAAAGCGGCAACAGAATTCAAAAGGAGTTCCCCGGCACCGAAAGCAAGGCTGAAACGGAAGCCATGCTCCGTAAGGCGATGGATGACTACGATTCTAAAAAGTACGTAGCCAAATCTGACAACATGACGGTAGGCGAATGGCTGGATATATGGGTGGAAGAAAGTTTGAAGCCCAGTAACCACAGCAATGGCACTGTGATGT